>NZ_KQ034046.1:677795-781510 GCF_000970855.1 Lactobacillus helsingborgensis | reverse complement strand
TTTCTATTGCCCCAGTTATTAGCTATATCACCGTTAGTAGTAATATTGACTTTCGCATCACTATTAATATTAAAAACAGAGTTGCCATCATTAATCAGGATTGCACTGGATTGATCGTTGTCATTTGTGCCATTATAGTGATCGCTACCAGTAATAATATTCAGCTCACCATCAACGTTGACGGCTTCATTATTACCTAACATGGCGATGGCCAAAGGAAGCCCAGTATGTTCAGCAGCGTTAGAGCCTAAGTTATTATTAGGAACATAGATTCGAGGAGCAAGTGTTACCTTGGCATCCTTGCCAATATTAACAACATTGTTGCTCCCAGCCATTTCTAATACGTTACCACCGACGGTTTTACCGGTAAAAGTACCGCTAAAATCAATTGAGTTGTTTGAACCTGTAAATTCAAATAATTGTTGAACATCACCACTTGAGATTGTAATGCCAGGATATGGTGTATGAGTCACTTCACCATAGTTAGTTCCTGTAAAGTAAATTTTAGTATTGTTACCACAGTGAACCATTTGCGAACCATGGAAATTAACATTATTAAACGTTACTTTTGAAAAATGCCCGTCCTTGTTGTAATCATCAGTCATGATGACGCCCCAGATATCGGCACTCCATAAATCAAGGTTATCGTACGTTATATCTAAATCCTGCGTACTGCCACTATTTAATTGGAGGTGGTTACCTTTCAAATCCACCTTGAATCTGGTATTACCATTGCCGGCGGATTTAATCAGCATTTTCCTGCCATAGAAGTAGTATGCTTGTGATCCATTCTCTGGTCCGTCAGTAATATCGTTCATGACGTCAATTTCTGAAATAGATTCGTTCTGAAATGCAGCTATAAGTTCAGTAAAGTTATGGACCTGTGCTACACCAACATCCCTAGTATTTATTTCTGTGTTTTCAGCAGCATTTGAATCTTCCGCTACTACAGCAGTTGAATCAACAGGCTTTGTTGTATCTCCTTTAGGGGATGAAGCATCATTAGTTTGTTGACTTTGACCAGAACCTTGATCCGAATTGTTTTTTGACGCGGTGGGTGTCTTTTCTGATTTTTCCTGACCAGTTGATAAACTGTGACTAGCTTTTGAATCACTGCCACTATCTCTTAAAAACGAACTTAAGCCAGAAAAAGTGCTTAAATCGTGCTTTTCATCATTTTGACTTGACTGCTCTTCTGTAGTTACAGTTTTTGCGGTACCCTTTGTTTGTTCTGTTTTAGTTGTTTCATTCTCATTTTTTTGAGAATTTACTTCTTCATTTGCCGGATCAACTGTATCAGCTTTAACTGTTTGATTGCTTAAGCCAAAGAAAGTAAAACCGAGCAAGACAGAAGCAGCACCAATGGTCAATTTACGAATTGAGAAGTGGTCTTGCTTTGCCTGCATTTCCATTTTACGTATTCTTTCCTTATTATTATTTTTACCTAGCATAATAATCCTTCCTCAAAATTATGATTACATATTAATTTTAAGTCCTATTATTTTTACTGTCAATTTAGTAACATTATTATGCACTAAAATAGGTAATTAAATTTAAAGTTTCGGTTTATTAAATAACTATATTTTATGACTTAATGCAGTTTTATAAACATATTTTTTGATTAAAATAACAATAATTACATTTTATTATACACACTTTATATATGATTTATAAGCTCTATTTAGTTAAGAAATAATATTCATATATAATATACATAATACCGTTTTGCTGTGTATACATGAATATGCTTGTAATTTATTTAACACGATTAATTAGGTAAACATAATTTTGTCTGACTTGTTTATATCATTTTTGTCTGTTTGACTTATACGCTTTTTAACTAGATTTTACAGAAAAAGAGGAAACCACGTCTCTTTTAAAAATAACTAATTGTAGTCCTTATTAAGATTTTTATTATTTTTGATTCGAAAATACAAAAGAAGTGCCACAAATGTGACACTTCTTTCATGATATTTAAGCTTTATGTTTTAAAACTCTAGTTATTTAAAAGTTTGCTTTCTTAACGAACCTCCCTTTACTTAACGTGTAGTACTTTTTATGACCAATTTTGACTGAATTGCCATAAGTTTTAACTGACTTACGTTTCTTCAGCACTGTCTTACCTACGCGATGACCATACTTGTTGTATGTGTAAGCATTATGCTTCAACTTTAACTTCTTGGCATCAATATTGCCACTGGCTATATATAATCCATCAGGTAAAGCATAGTATGTCCGACCATTGATCTTCTTTTTGCCAGTAGTCTCAACTACGGAACCTGCAGTAAAGATCAACTTATTTGCACGTCCGCCATTTTCATTATAAAGGTAAGCATTATGCTTTAAGCTCTTAGCTACTGTTTGAACAGGTTTCGCAACAGTATTGACATTTGTTGGCGAAACTTCTTCGTTTGCTGATTTTGCAGCAGTTAGCAACTTAACATTTGCTGCTTTGACAAAGCGATTCTTGCCAATAGTAAAGTATCTCTTACCGCGGATCTTAACGGCATCGCCGTAAGTATTCAACGTCTGACCCTTCTTGTAAACGCCTGCCTTCTTAACCCGCTTGCCCAGCTGGTTATAAACATACGCATTGTGAGTCAATTTTTGCTTAGTAGCCTGTGCATTACCTACAGCTACATAGTACATCTTATTCTTGGCACCTTGATCAACTAAGACGTAGTATTCTTTACCATTTATCGTCTTAGTGCCGTAGATAGTCAGGATTGAACCAACACCTAGAGTAATCCGATTAGCCCGTTTGCCGGTTTCGTCGTACAGGTAGGCATTATGCAGCAATTCGACTGCAGAAGAATTGTTTAAATCAACATCTGAACCATTATTCTTACCGTCATCTTTATTGTTGTTGGCATTATCGTCAGGTTTCTTATTTGGATCAGTTACAGGAGTTACTGTAGAACCACCGCCAGTACCTGAACCACTACCATTATTATTTCCGCTTTGAATAACCTTATCAATTGTTGTCGGATCAGAACTATCTTGATGAATAGTATCTATCCCGTCATCACGATGCTTGTCTATATCATCACTGCTATTTGATTGATCAATTTTATCTTTGGCATTATCTTTTTGACGGTCGATCTCATCCTTAACCTTTTGCTTTTCACCGTCAGTTAAGTCAGTGCCATCTTGGTGTTTGCCCTTATTATTGTCAACATCCTTTTTAGCGTTCTTAGCAGCATCATCAACGGCACCTTTGGCAATTTCCTTTTCCGCTTCAAGTTTATTCTTTTGAATCTCATCATAAGAATTGCCTTCAGTGTGTTTGTTTTTGTCAAAAGCATTTTGGATTGAAGAAGTATCAGCATCATCACCAAATTCTTTATGAATCTTATCAATAGCCTCTTTTGCTTTATCAGCAATTTCCTGATCAGCCTTGTTTTTGCTAATTTGATTTGTCTTGTTAACCTCAACTTGGATATCGTTTTTAGCCGTGTCAACTACTTTATCAATATTAGTCTTCTTACCAGCAGGATCATCACTAGGTGCATTAACTTGATCAACTGCATTATTACTTTCTGTAACGTGCTGATCAACTTTATCAATATAATCTTGCTTAGTTTTATCGTCTAAATCTTTATTATTGTTAATCTCAGTTTTGGCCTTGTCAGCAGCATTTTTAATTTCTTCCTTAGCTTTAAGTTTATTCAAAGCTGTAATGCCTTTATCGTAGGCAGAACTGATATCCGGAATATTGTCAGCTTTATTAATATCGGCAAGACCAGCAATAATATCATTGATATAGTCCTGATAGTCTGGATTAGCTTTTTGCTTACTAGTTAATTTGTCATATTCATTTTGCAAACCATTAGTGCCATTTACAGCATCATGCTTATCTTTAACAACCCATTCAGAAGAATTTTGCCAAATCTGATCAATGCTAGTTCCAACGTGATCTTTATCTTTTGGAACATTGTCAACATCTTTAATAGCTTCAATTTTTGCTTTTTCAGTATCATAAGCATCATCAATAGCCTTAATAGCTTCCTTCTTTTCAGAATCAGTTAACTGCGACTTATTAATAATATCATGAGCCTGATTCTGCTTGTCTTTCAAATCGCCTTCTGCCTTGGTTTTAGCTCCGGCAAGATCTGCTTGGTCAATAATATTTGAAATACCAGGAACATCTTTTCCAGTTGAAGGATCTTTGTAGCCGTTCTTGGCCTTATCAATTATAGCTTGAGCATCGTTTTTGACTTCATCAGCAGTTCTATCGGTAGTACCATCCTCTCCTTTGACAGGAATATCATTTATTTCTGTCTTACTCTTGTCAAAGATATCCTGTACTTTTTGCTTTTCTGTATCTTGATCAGCTGATGATAAACCAGAATCTTCAATCTTTTTATCAGCTTCATCCTTAATATTTTGCAGCTCTTTGATAGCATCTTGCTTAGCTTCGTAGATATCCTGTTTATTCTTAGCTATATCGTAGATCTTATCTACACCGGCTTCACCGAAGTTAATTGGCTCATTATTTTCTGGAACACCTTTTTCGATATTAGACAGCTTATTCTTTGCTGCCTCCAAGTCAGATGCAGTTGCATTCTCAGGTAAGGTAACTTTGCCGATTTTGTCCTTGGTACTTTGCACAACTTCATCAAGTTGCTTTTGCAAATCAGCCTTTTGCTCATCACTTAAACTAGAGGCAACTGAACTGATATCACCTTTTCCTTTGACATAATCATCAATAGCAGCAATCTGCTTGTTCTTTTCAGCTAGCAAATCACTCGGCAATTTAGCTTGATTGATGGCCTTTTCGCCGGCCTTTTCAATATCAGCTAAATTGTCACTATCTTTGGCGCCATATATGTTGCTGATAGCGCCTTGCAGAGCGTTATTGATATCTTTTTCGCCTTGGCTAATTTCATTAGCATCAAGATGATCACTCTGCAAGCCGTTCTTTGCAGTTTGAGCATGCTGCTTCAACTTGTTAATAGCTTCATTCTTAGCTGCAAAGCGATCAGTTAAACCAGTAATTGCTGAAACCCCATCTTGTGCGGCCTGATTCATAGCGTTGTTAGGATCGTTTACATCATTTTTAGCACTTTGAATGTTTTGCGCAGCTTTATCGCGTTCAGCTTTGATCTGATCTCTCATTTGATCAGCCAGATTTGGATCATCCTTAGCGATCTCGTCTGCTGTAGCAGAAGCCTCATTGACGGCATCTTGCAACTGAGTTAACGCATTTGTCAGTGATTCTTCTTTACCAATTTCAGCGCCGATTTGACTTAGATCATTTTTGTTCTGGTTCTGGGCATTAGACAAACTACCTTTATCAGTGGCCGAGTTTATCCTAGTTTCACCATCTGAACGAGCCTGATCAATTTTGTCTTTTAGCTTATCATATTGGTCTTGACCCAGTTTCTTATCGGCTAAATCTTGATCAATCCGTTGTTGCAGTTTGTCTGCAGCACTTTTCAGATCATTTTTAGCTGCAGCTTTATCATTTGCAAGTTGAGCATCCTTACCTGTCTGCTCTATACCCGTAATAGCACTTTGGCCTTCTTCTTTAGCTTTATTAACTTTGTCAATAGTATCTGATTGATCTATTTTGTCTTTAGCCTTATCACGTTCGTTGTTAATAGCATCTTGGTCAGTTGGATCTATTTTACCAGCATCAATTGCTGCTTGGTCCAAGTCAGACTTAGCCTTGTTTTTAGCTGCTTGCAATTTAGCATCAGATAGTGCCTTGTTAATGTCCACTAATCCAGTATTCTTTTCCGTATCTATCTGGTCAGCAGTGGCACCATCAACCTTGGCTACAGCACGATCATGCGCTTCTTGAGCCTGGTTCTTAAACTTATTCTTTTCGTCAGTACTTAGATCAGTTAAGCTATCAATTTGATTAGTGACTCCAACATAATTTCCGCCGCCATTAAGCGCTTGGTCAAGTTCATCAATTGCTTGATTACGTTGATCTCTTATTTCATCTGCATTAGAAGCAGAAGCAATATCAAGGATATTTTGTATGCTTTGGATAGTATTGCCTTTAATCTTATTAACTGTAGCAATATCACTTGCTGCGTTTATATCTTTCTCACCAAGATCGGTAACAGCTTTGACTGCATCCTTATCTTTTTGGTTTGTGAGTTGGGTATTTGCTTTAGCACCCGTTTCTTTAATTGCAGTTATTGCGGTAGCTTTGGCTGCAGCCAAGTCAGCACTTGTTTCTGCCTTGTTAATAGCAGCTATTGCATCTTTAGTAGTTTTTTCTACCTGGTCTTTATTAGTTGCGTTCCTAATACTATCAATTGCATCGCTTGAACTTTGCTGAATAGTATTAATAGCGTTATCAAATGCGTCCTTAGCAGCTGTTTGTTCACTTTCACTAAGACCATTATAAATTTCAGTCAAACGGGAAGTAGCGTCATCTGCAGCAGTAGAAATTTGATTTATGGCACTTTCCTTGTAGCCTTCAAGACCGTTACCTTTTGCTTCTGCCGCATCAATTGCCAGTTCACCATTTTGTTCTGCAAGATTAGAAGCTGGGATACCTTCTTGCTTATCGACCTTATCGACATTAGCCTTCGCCTCATCACGAGCAGCTTTGATTCCGGCAATAGTGGAGTCCTTCACTGTCTGAGCAATATCTGTTGCATTGCTAATGCGATCTATTGCTTTTTGAGCATACTCATCAAGTTTTTGTTTGTTAAGAACTTTATTAATGTTCAGATCACTGATTACATTATCAATAGCAGCTTTGCCTTGTTGGGCATATTGAGTAACTTGTTGAATAGAAGATGTACTTGCAGAATTAATGTTCTTGACTGCTTGATTGTATTGTTCTTCAACTTGAGCCCGTAAATCGTTCTTATTGGCACTTGTAACTTGATCCATATTGCCAATTTGCTCTCTAATTTTGCTTCTCTCAGTAAGCAAGTCATTTAGAGCTTGATCTTTGGCAGACTGCAAGTTTGCAGCTTCCTGAATCTCAGTCAGTTTCCTCGTACCATTTGTAAGAGCGTCATCGATATCGTCTTCTTTACCTGCTGACTGAATAGCCGATTGAGCATTATTGAAGGCATTTGAGATTTGGTTATAGTAATCGTTCTTTTCGGTAACACTTAAATTAGGATCAGTAGTTATTTGAGTATTCGCATTATCGCGAGCCTGTCTTAATTTTTTAACAGCATCATCACGCTTTGCTACCAAATCTTTTGTTGCTTCGTCATCCGAGATACTGTCAACAATGCTTTGAATATTCTTTTTGCCTTTATCTGCATCATCATTAATATCTGAAACATTAAGGTCACCTGTTACTGCTTGAACAGCTTGGTCATAGGCATTGTCAATCTGGTTTAATTTATCCATCCAGTCCTTGTCTTTAAGCGGGCCATTATTGTCATGTGCTGCAGAAATGGTCTCTCGGGCTTTATTCTTGGCGGTTTGCAAATCAGAAATTGCTTTAGCGCGTGCTGCAGAAACCTGCGCGTCGTTTAAGTCTCTGGTAATATTGTTTGCACCATCTTGAGTAGCTGATTTAACAGTGTCTTCATCTTGAGCAGCAGCAATCTTATCTTTAGCGGCTTGCGCATCTTGATCGATCAAATCTTCATAGTGTTTCTTGTTTGATTGACTAAGTTGACTGTCAGGTATGCTTTCAATCTTTTGCTTGGCAGCCTTTGCCGCCTCGTCAATTGCTTGTGATGCTTTTGCCCGGGCATCCTTGATTACACTATCGCCCTTATTCTGAGCATCAGCAACTATACTGTCAATTTTACCTTTGGCTGTTGTCACAGCATCATCTATCTTTGCAGTGTCAATATTACTTAAACCGTTAATACTGTCGTCAGCAACCTTCTTAATTTGATCAAGGTATGACTTTTTATCTTTATCACTTAAGTTTTGCGTATTGTTAATAGCATCATTTGCTTCTTGTTGTTTTTTCCTTATCTGTGCAGCAGCGTCACTTACCTGATTGTTACGCTTACCTAACTCTTGCTGCTTAGTCAACAGATTGTTCAGAGCAGTGATACCGTCATTTCTGGCTCCGTCAATTGTTGTAAGCGAGTCAGCTTGATCAACCCTTTGAGTATATCCTAGTGGATTGGTATTATTGCTTAAAATCTTCTGGGCCTGCTTCTTGGCATCGTCAATATTTTGAGCGGTCAAGCCGGAAATGTTGCTGATTTGATTTTCAACATCAGCTTCGACATCAGCTAATTTCTGCTTAGAAATTGCTTTAAGCACATTCTTTTTAGCAGTATCTTCTGCAGTTGCTACTGCGCTAGAGTCCGCTGCCTTATCAATATTTGCCAACCCATCACTAATTGCTTTTGCAATATCGCTATTTGAGTTAACTGATAAATCATTTTGGTTAGTAACAGCAAAACCTTCAACTTCAGCCTTTGCTGCAGCTTTATCAAAAGCTGTCTGTGCTATAGCTTCTCTTTCCTTTATAGCCGTACCATCTGACGTACCGTAAATAGATTTGCTTGCATCATAGCCTGGGGCGCCAGGTTTAGCAGTTGCAACTTTAGCAGCATTATCGATTGCATTTAAGTAATCTGCTTGATCTGCTGCTGCAAGTCCTGATTTCTGCACTCTCTTTTTGGCTGCTTCAGCTGCTTTATTAATATTGGCAGCTTCTTGATCTGCATATACCTGTTTGATCGCTTCAAGACCTTCTGAGCCGTCAGGGTCATCGCCATTGATGACTTTATGTACAGCATCATTTAAAGAATTTTGAATATCAGTCGTTTTGTCGCTGTGCTTAGAAATTTCATCTTTAGCGGCATCTTGCAATTTTTTAATTGCACTGATAGTGTTCTTAAGAGCATCAATCGTATCTTGAGCTTCTTTTTGGTGACCTTTAACTGAATTTTCATCAGAATCCTTATCAATGTCACCTTGATCTGCAGCAATTGCTTCTGGACGCTTAAGTCTATCAACTAAGCTGTTAACCTCTTCTTTTTCAGTGTCGCTTAAGTTAGAATCTTTTGCAGTTTCTGCTATATCAGTTTTTACCTGTTTAATCTGCTTATTAAGATCAGATTTGATAGAAGCCTTATAGTCAAGAGCAACTTGATCGATTGCCTTTATTCCCTCGTCTCTAGCACTAGCAACATCATCGTTATTTTGTGCAGCCTTAACCTGGTCAATTGCCTTATCTCGCGCTTGATTAATTGCCTGAGTTTGTGAAGGATAATATCCAGATTGTTTACTTGCCTCATTATTCAACTCATTAATGGCATTAGTTTTATTAGTTTCAATTTGAGCTGAACCATTAGCAGCTTTAATTGCATCATCAATAATCTTTAAAGCAGCATCCCGACGCTTGTTTACAATCGAAATCGTATTTGCATCAGAGGAGTAAACAGATGTTTCCTTGTTAGCACTATTGATGGTCTTTGAAGCTGCAGCAGCAGCTTGAGTCATTGCATCATTAAATGCTTTATTTTGCTCATCCGTCAAATTATTAGGCTTATTATTTTTAGCAGTGTTAATTGCATCATTAATAGCCTGGGCAGCTTGATCGCGAGCTTCACTCAATGTCAGAATATCCAAACCTACTCTGACAGGCTTACTGGTATCAGTCGGATCATATCCAATGAAGTTAGCACTCGGAGACAACTCAATACTATAATTTTTATTAAATTTAATGGTTTTATCTGCCGGAATATTAATGGTAAATGAACCATCATCATTGACAACAGCAGCGTAAAATTTTGGCAGAGGATTAAGTGAAGGGTTGTGAGTATCATTTTTGGCATTGTCAACCGTATTCTGGTATGGATTTGCTATAGAATCATCTGCCCAGATAGTTTTCTTATTTTTATCATCAACAATATTGGCAACAATATAAGCCTTGGTAGCCACCGGCATAATCAAACTAAATGGATTTTTAAACTTTTGCGGATTGCCTTTAGGATCATCCGGACCATCTATATCAGGGCTATAATTTATTACACTACCTGCAGCACCCGTAATAGTGTTTGAACCATCGTCATTTCTAGTGACAGTGACTTTACTGGTGTCAATGTCCATAAAACCACTTGGGTTGGCAGGAATAAAGGCAATATTATTATAGCCAAAGTTTTCGCTATTGTTGAATGCTCTTTGAATAATATCAATAAAAAGATCGTCAAAAGTTTTATTGCTGGCTGCAGTTTCATTTAAAGATTCTTGCACATCTCCTGGTAACTTTTCAAAATCAATACCAGCAAGTGCTATCTTAGCTTTTAATTCATTTAATTTATCAACATTTAGCTGCGTTTTACCATTCAATAGCTCAAGTTTGTCTACAACTATGGAACCTTTTCTTTGTTTTCTTACATTTAAAACATGGAATGGCGGTAAAGTAAGTTTGCCAAGTCCAATGTTTAAACTAGTAAGATCAAATTGTTGCCGTACGTTTGTTATAGTAATATTATTCTCACCAACGATACTGGTATTTTTACCCGTGTTAGCCTGCGCATTCAAAACTAGTGAAGTAGGGTTATTAACAATTAAGGTACCACCCTGAACATCTACTAAAGTAACATCACCGTTACCTGCACCAGTCCCGTTACCAATGCTAGTAGAAGCGGGAGAACCATCAAGAACAATATTAAAAGCACCGTTTTCAACATCAGCTTTACCCTTAACCAAGACTAAAGTTCCGCTATAGTCACCCATGTCCTGACCTTTGACATATAAGGTACCCTTAGGTTTAATGTTAAAATTACCACCATCATAAATAAGGTAGCCACCACCATTTGCGTCACTGATGTTACCATTAGTGGTAATATTCACTGTACCATTGGTTTCAATATTGAAGCTAGATTTAGAATTCCGTAAATATATGGCTCTACATTTATTGTCATTGCGAGTTCCTTTATATGGATTTGCCTTTGAGTTATCAGTCATATTAATATTCAGTTCGCCGGCAACGTTTACGGTGCCACTACCGGTAATAGCAATAACAGTAAATGGTCTCCCCCATTCACCATTTGAACCATGAGAACCATCATACTCTAATAAGGGCGTCAAATTAACAATGGCACCTTGATGAACTGTAACAACGTCATTATCGCTTTCCATTTCAATCACGCTGCCGCCAAAAGTAGAGCCTGTGAATGTACCGTCTACAAATTCAACACTACAATTTGGACCAGTAAACTGGAATAACTGCTGGTTGTCACCGTCAGAATTTCCTTTAACCGTTCTTATTACGTTATCACCACGAAAGAAGATGTGAGTGTTCCGACCAGAATAAATTAACTGAGAACCTTCAAATGTTGTATTTATAAAGGTAATGTTGGCATATTGATTATTATTTAGCCCACCAGTATCAAATACACCATAATAATCTGTGCTTTTCATTGCAACATTTTCAAAAGTTACGTCAAAGGAATTACGCTGAATAATTTCAGGGTGGTTTCGTTTAAAATCAATTAAATGTCGCGTATCCCCATCGGATATGATGCGCAACTTTCTTCCGGGAACTTTACCAATGGACTTACGTCCACCACCATCTGGGGCAGCAATATCATTCATGATACGAATTTCGCTTACATTTGCATCTAGTAAAGCATCTGTAAAACCATCCCAATTTGTGACTTGCTTAACTTCACTAGCAGTAGTATCCTTTTTTGCATCTTTATCAACTAATTCAGGATCCTGAGAATCAGTTTTTTCAGGATCATTCGTTTCTGATGTATCCTGATTTGTGTCATCATCAGTTTTAGCTGGATCCTTAGCATTACTTTGATCCTGATCAGGGGTTTTTGAACTGTCGTCAACAGTATTACCCTTATCCTTGTCCTTATCTTTTGGATCATCAGTCTTTGAATCCTCAGTTTTGTCTGTAGAATCTTTTCCTGCAGTAGTTGGTTTCTTAGTATCGGTACTCTTTAAAAAAGAACTCAGACCAGAAAATGTAGTTAAGTCTGCATCCTTTTTCGTTGAGTTACTTTGCTTGTTTTCACTTGGAGTTTGGGCTTTATCTGCTGTTTGATCAAGCTCAGTCTGAGACTCATTAGTTTTAGTATTAATTTCTTCCTTTGCAGGATCAACAGTATCAGCCTTAGCGGTCTGACTATTCAAGCCAAAGAAAGTAAAACCGAGCAAGACAGAAGCAGCACCAATTGTCAATTTACGAATTGAGAAGTGGTCTTGCTTTGCTTGCATTTCCATTTTACGTATTCTTTCTTTATTATTATTTTTACCTAGCATAAAATAATCCTTTCTCAAAAATACTATTTATAGCAATATTTTAATGCTAGGTGTATTTTGTGTCAATATAGTATTCATTATAAACTAGTCTTAAATAACATATAGATAAAAAATAAAAATTTAGTTTTTTTAAATAACTTTAAAATATCTTAATTTATCTATAAATATAAGGTTTATTCTGATATAAAATAACATTAATAATTTATAAAAAAACGGAAATTAGTAATATTTTTATGTATATAAGAAATATTTTCATTACTTTATATCTTCATATATTTATATATACTATACGTGATTTTAAATATTATTTACTATATTCAACTATTTATGCAAACCCTTTAATAGCTTAATTTTTTAAAATTAAATCTATCGTTTTAATAAATAATATATAAAATTATATTTATATACTATTTATTTATAAAAATTAAAAAAATGCAAAAAAAAGTGCCACGAATTGTTGTTTTTAACAATTCGCGACACTTTATTTAAGCTATTTCAATTTAAAAGTTGGCTTTCTTAACAAAACGTCCTTTTGCAGTAATGAAATATCTCTTGCCGTTTATCTTGACTGAATTACCATAAGTCTTAACTGACTTACGTTTCTTCAGCACTTTCTTGTTTGCACGATGACCGTATTGGTTGTATACATAGGCATTGTGCTTTAACTTCAACTTCTTGGCATCAATATTGCCGGCTGCAATAAACATACCATCTGGAAGTTCGTAACAAACCTTGCCGTTGACTGTCTTCTTGCCAACAGTTCCGACTTTAGAACCTGCCTGGAAGATCAACTTATTAGCACGAGTACCATTTTGATCATACAGGTAAGCATTATGCATTAAAGTCTTTTCAACAATAGTTTTTGGTTTTTCAGCAACCGCACTTGTTGGAACTACTTCAACTTTGGCTGTGCTTACAGTAACAACTCCTTTAGCAAAGTTGGCAGCTTTAACGAAGCGGTTCTTGTCAATGATGAAGTACTTCTTGCCACGAATCTTGACCGCATTACCGAAGGTCTTAATCAGCTTGCCCTTCTTGAATACGCCAGTATTCTTTACCCGTTTGCCAAATTGATTGTAAATATATGCGTTATGCTTCAGTTTTCGAGTAGCCGCTACAACATTACCAACAGCAACATAATATTTCTTGTTGTTAGCACCCTTATCTACAAGAAGGTAGTAATCCTTGCCGTTGATGGTCTTAGTGCCGTAAGTAGTCAAGACTGAGCCAACTCCAAGCGTTACTTTATTAGCACGTTTACCAGTTTCATCATAAAGATATGCGTTGTGCATCAAAGTTACATCTGAAGCATTGCTCAAATCAACATTGGTTCCATTAAGTTTATCCTTGTCAGAGGTGTTAGTAGTTGGGTTCTTAGCTGGCGTTGCTGGTTGAATAGGAGCGACAACTCCGCCACCACCGTTATTACCATTGTTGCTATTACCATGCAAAATATTATCAATTGTAGCTGGGTCAGAGCAATCCTGATGGATTTGGTGGATACCGTTATTACGAATATTATCAATATCAGTTACTTTGTCAGCTTTATCGATCTTATCCTTGGCATCTTTAGCATCTTTATCAATCTGCTCATTAATCTTATTCTTATCAGCATCAGTGTAATCGGTACCGTCTTCATGTTTCAGATGGTTGACTTTATCTTTAGCAATATCAGCTGCATCGTCAATTGCGCCTTTAGAAATTTCCTTATCAGCATTGGTCTTATCAGAGTTGATACCTTCATCAGTTGTACTATGAACATGTTTGTTCTTTTCATACGCATCATCTGTCTTAGGCGTCTTGCTGTCATCACCAAATTCATTGTGAATGGTATCAATCGCATCACTATGGTTCTTGGAAATTTCATCGTTGGCATTAACAACATCATTAGACTGGTCTTCAATACCGAAGTCGTCTTTAATGGTGCTAATATCGCTTTGAGCATCATGAGTAATCTGATCAATCTTGTCCTTGTTAGTTGACGCGTTACCGACAGAAGAATCGATCTGGTTAAGCTTGTCCTTGGTATCTTCAACAATTTTATCAACGTCACCTTTTAGACGGTCTTTAGCTGTATCATTTAAATCACTCTTATCAATATCACTCTCAGCCTTATTAGCATCTGCCTTAACTTGTTCAAGGGCATTCAACTTGTTAAGAGAAGTCATTCCCTTGTCGTAAGCAGAACTGGCGTCTTTAATGTTCTTAGCATCTTTAATTGCTGTAATAGCATTATTAATGTCATTGAGATAGTCTTTGTAATCAGGGTCATCCTTTTGCTTTTCAGTTAATTCTTTAAAACCAGTTTCTAAACCAGCTACACCATCTGTACCTGACAAAGCATTATTTTCTTCGTCATTGAACCATTCATTCTTTTCATCAGAAGAAGTAGGTTTAGTCCAGATAGCATCGATTGGTTTACCAATCTCGTCCTTATTAGTTGGAACATCCTTAATGTTAGTCTTACCATCAATAGCAGACTTTTCGGTATTAAAGGCATCGTCGATTGCTTTATTAGCTTTTTGCTTTTGATCTGCAGTTAATTGTGAACCGTTAATAACGTCATGTGCTTGAGCACGCTTATTATTAAGAGTTTTTTCAGCTGTTGTCTTAGCACCTTCAAGCTGAGCATTGTTAATAATATCGCTAATTCCAGGCACTTTATTATTGTCATCTGGATCTTTGAAACCATCAACAGTATTGTTAATAATTGTATCAGCTTCATCTTTTACCTGCTCAGGAGTCTTAATATTACCCTTATCATCTGTGTCAGAGATATTAATAATCTGATCCTTAGCTTTATCAACGAGTTCTTGAACTTGATCCTTCAATGGCTTTTGATCAGCAGCAGACATACCTGAGTTTTCGATAGTATTATTTGCTTCTTCTTGTTTCTGCTCAAGTTTGGCAATCGCGTCATTCTTAGCCTTAACTATATCGGCTTTTTGTTGAGCAAGTTTCTTAACTTTGTCAATTCCAGCTTCACCAAAGTCAACTGTTTCGCCACCTTTAGCAACACCTTTTTCGGCATTTTGAACATTAGTTTTGGCTTTGTCAAAATCATCTTGGCTTGCACCTTTTGCTAAAGTAACAGCATTGATCTTAGAAATAGCCTTTTTCTTGGCAGCTTCAACTTGCGCCTTAAGTTCTGCGATAGTATCAGCTGGTAGACCATCCTTATTCTGATCGGATTGAGTAAATTTATCAATTTCTCCTTCCGCAGCAGTAGCATACTTGTTGATAGCAGCAATCTGTTTGTTCTTTTCTGCGAGAAGTTCAGTTGGTAATTTTGCTAACTCAACCGCGTCTTCAGCTTTTTGTTCAGCTGTTTTTGCATCATCTACAGAAGATGCTTGGTAAATATCGCTGATTCCAGTTTGCACAGCATCATCAATATCAGCTTCACCTTGTGCAACATCACTTGCAGTAAGTACAGGGTTGTGATTTTCATCTGTCTTAAGATTGTTAAGATCGTCCTTAGCTGCATCGGCTTTTTGTTTCAGGGTCTTAATCTGGTTAACCTTATCGGTGTAATCATTAGTCAGACCGGTAATGGAATCAACACCTTTTTGGCCAGCAGTCTTAATGGCATTTAATGGATCATCTGCCGCATTTTGAGCATCTTTGATGTTCTTAGCCGCAGCAGCACGCTGTTTTTCGATAGCATCCTTCATTTCTTTAGCAAGTTTTCGCTTCTCTTCAGGAGTCGTACCTACCTCTTTAGCGACAGCGTCAGCTGCATCATTAGCTTTGTTAACAGCATCAGATAATTTGCCTAAAGCAGTGTTAACTGCTTCTACTTTATCAATATCGGTATTAATTCCGCTTAAGGCACTTTCACCATCACTTTCAGCACCATTAATGTTTGATGTACCATCAGCATTTGAAATGGCTCCATTAGCTGCATCAACAGCATTATCTACCTTGTCTTTCAGGTCTTGATATTGATTATAATCTAGCTTTCCACTATCCCTGTCATTCTTTAAACGGTCATAAATTTTATCAGCGGCAGCAGCAAGCTTATCTTTAGCAGTCTGTTTCTCTTTAGCTGATGAGGTACCATTATCAACGTGACCCTTGATTTCTCCTTCACCATCGTTTTTAGCATTATTAACTTTATCAGGTGTGTCGGCATTATCAATGTCTTCTTTAGTCTTGTCGCGGTCTTTGTTGATATTATCGATGATATTTTGTTTATCATCTTTATTAATAGTATCGTCCTTATTAACTTTATCAATGGCATCATCAGCGGTCTTGTCAACATCAGCTTTAGCAACATTCTTAACAGCTTGCAGTTTAGCATCTGTTAGTGCTTTATCAATATTAGTCTTGCCAAGGCCTTTTTCAGAATCGATTTGATCCTCAGTAGCACCTTCAATTCTGATATGTGCTCTATCGTGAGCAGCCTGAGCCTGAGCTTTAAATTGCTTCTTCTGTTCGGCAGTTAAGTCGGTTAGTTTGTCAATAGCACCGGTAGTATCGGCAAGTTCTTGAGCAAGTTCCTTATTAGCAGCATTCTTTTTATCCCAGAGAGCGTCATCAGCACTTGCATCACCAGTACCAGAATCTTTAATGTTCTTAATACTGTTAAGGGCATTATCTTTGATGTCAAGTACTGTCGAACTGGTAGTTGCCGCATTAATATCAGCAATTCCTAAGTTAGCAACATCATCAACACCGGTTTTGTCTCTTTCGTTTGTCAATTTATCCTTAGCGGCTTGAGCGGCATCCTTAACAGCTTGTACAGCGACAACCTTAGTCATTGCTACGTTAGCTGTGTCACCAGTTGTGTTAATTGAATTGATGGCATCGTTAGTTAAATCACTGATAGCACCTTTGTCAAAGGATTTATCAATAGCAGACTCAGCTTGTTCAGCAAGTGCTGGAATATCTTTGACAGCCTTATCGTATGCAGCCTGAGCTTGCTTCTGCTCATCAACAGTTAAACCGTCATAAACATCCTTTAAGTTTTGTAAAGCTTTGTCTCTAACACCATTAATTCTAGCTTTGGCTGCATCCTTGGCCTTGTCCATATCATTCTTATTTGCCTTGGCCTCAGCTTTTTGGATGCTGGTTTCACCATCTTTTTCAGCCTGATTAGCATCTTCAACGGTAAGTTTGTTGCCAACTTCTCCTTGAGCATCATCACGGGCATTTTGAATATCCTTAATGGCTTTTCCTTTATCAGCGTCTGACATAGTTGAACTGTTAATCCGGTCAATTGCTTTTTGAGCATAGTCTTCCAGCTTTTGCTGATCATCAGCTATTGTCTGGTCTAAGCCCTTGGCCTTACCCAGAATATTCTCCATATTGGTAATGCCAGCATCACTTGTCGAATTAATCAAAGCAATAGTATTAGAAGTTGGATCTTTAACCTTGTTGACGGCTTCATTATACGCATTTTGCAGGTCCGTCTTAATACCAGTTTTACCAGCAGTACTAATATTGGTTAAGCCGTCAATAGCTGCATTATCAGTATTGAATTCGTTTTGTAAATCAGTTAGAGCCTTGTCTCTAGCAGATTGCAAGTCAGCGTTATTTCTAATGTTATTTAATTCTTCAATACCTGCATTGTGTGCTGAATTAACAGTGTTCTTATCAGCTGCGCTAACAGCTTGTTCTGCATTATTCAAAGCAGAAGCAACCTGGTCAAGGTAATCGTTCTTTTCAGTGTTAGATAAATTAGGGTCTGCTTGAATATGGTCATGCAGTTCTTGAGCTTGATCTTTCAGATCTGCAATCGCTTTATTCTTAGTTTTTGCTAATTCGGCCTGTTCTGCATTTCCAGAAACGCTGTCAACAACTGTCTGCATAGCATTGATACCAGTGTTCTTGTCAGTAACAATATCGGCTGGAGTATGGTCATTAGATACAGCAGTTATCGCAGTGGTATAGGCATTGTCAATAGCATCAAGAGCTTTCTCCCAGTCATCGTCAGAAAGTGTACCGTTCTTATGAACATCATTAATAGCTTTCTTGTCATCACTCTTTGCCTTATTCAGTTCCGCAATTGCTTGTGATTTAGCAGCAGCAACTTGGGCTGAAACAAGATCACTATTTATGTTGCTTTCACCGTCTTTTTCAGCAGTATCAATATCATCTTTGTTACTTGCTGAGTTGATGGCATTAGTTGCAGAAGCAGCATGCTTATCAATCAAATCTTTGTAGTACTGCTTGTCACTTGGGCTAAGATACTTGTTATCAATCTGGTCAATAGTTTCCTTAGCTTTTGCAGCTGCATCTTGTAAAGCTGCAGTTTGTGATTTTTGCTCATTCTTAAGATCTGCCAAATCTTTGCTTGAAGCAGTGGCAGTGACACTATTAATTTTGTCTATTGCCGCCTGTTTATCAGTTTTGATTTTAGCAGGATCAGTATCTTTGTTGACATTGTCAACACCTTCAGTGGCATCATCTTTAATAGTGTTAATTAATGAATTTCTATCTTCATCAGATAAGTTAGGATATTTAGTTTTATCATTAATATCATTAATAGCTTTGTCTCTTGCTTGATTAATAGCATCGATTGCATCGTTCTTGTTACCAAGAGAGGACTTGTCCGTCAATAATTTGTTTAGAGCAGCAATACCATCCTTAGTGGCAGTATTAACATCTTCAAAAGTTTCAGCAGCATCAACTTTGTCCTTGTAACCAGTCTTCTCGTTATTAGTTAGCAGACCTTTAGCTACTTTCTTAGCTTTTTCAATATCATCAGCAGTCAAGCCCTTGACGTTTTCAAGTTTGCTTTCAATATCCTTTTCAGCTTGATCAAGTTGCTTCTTTGCAGAGTCTTTGTAGGCAGCTAAAATAGCATTCTTACCGTTAGTAATATCAGTACCAATGGCACTTGCTGCGGTGTCACCATCTATAGCATCTTCAGCCGTCTTAGCAGCAGCATCAATACCAGTATCTGTGTCAACACCGAGGTTGCTCTTAGCTTCATCGGCATAATCTTGAACTTGCTTCTTAGCAGAGTCCTTGAACTTGTCCGCAATATTGGACTTAGCACTGTTTAAATCTTCAGTAACTAATTCAACCGAGCTAGCCTGACTAATTAAAGTATTGGCGTTATCAACAGCTTGGTCAATATTAGAGTCAGATTCTACACCAAGTGCCTTTTTATCGGACTTAGCAACTTCAGCAAGCTGATTCTTAGCAGCGTCCTTATATTTGCTTAAGACGTTGTTCTGACCATTAGTCATATCTTTCTTGATTTCATTAAAATCAGTGTGACCATCAATGTCAGCTTCAGCATCACTAACTGCTTTATCAATGTTTTTGTCGGATTCAACTCCAAGACCTGTTTTGGCATCTCTAGCGTCTTTTTGAACTTTAGCTTTAGCTGAAGCCTTTAGTTTGCCTAAAATGGTTGATTTGGCATCATTTTCAGCCTTAACTACGTCAGTAGCATCGTCAATAGCCTTAAGTTGTTCAGACAAAGCTTCATCAATTTCATCTGAAGAAACACCTAAAGTTTTCTTGCCGTTTTCAGTATAGCCAGCAACTTCGGCTTTTGCTGCTTCTTTATTAACTTTGTTTTCAAATGCATTTTGGATGTTTGTAATATCGCTTGGCTTATTCGCAGGATTGTAAATTGAATTCTTGTTAGTCGAAGGGTTTTCCAGAGCGACCTTTTCAGCGCTATTAATGGCGTCAATGTATTGTGCTTTTTCCGCATCAGTTAAGGCTGATTGCTGCTTTACACGCGAAATCGCGTTATTAGCTGCAGTAGTGATAGCTTTTTGTGCTTCTTCTTTAGCCTTTTCAGCGTCATGAATTTGTTTAACCACTTTCTGGGCTGCATCCATAGCTGTTTGTAAATCTTTTAATGCATTTTCTTCACGCTGAGATACTTCATTTACATTTCCCGCACCATATACAGATTTCCCAGACTCGTAACCAGGATCCAGTGCAGTTTTTGCAACTTCTGCTGCATTATTAATTGCAGTTTCAAGAGCAACTTGTTCTTTAGATTTAGGATCTGACTTAGGGAATTGATTATCTAAATCATTAGCTGCGTTTACTTTTGATTTGATATTTTTAGCAGCAGTATCTTGTGCTATTTTTAAGATGCTTACAATTACTGGACGTTCTTTACTGTCTTTATCCAGTGGATTGTAGTCAATAAAGTTAGCAGTAGGTGTTAGTTTGATTTTAGTATTGGAATTAATCTTGCCCACAACATCAGCAGGTACATTCACCTTAAATATATAATTACCATTTTCAGATTTGGTAACTTCACCAGCAAAAGCAGTTGGCAAATCGTTATCACCATTATTTGTATATTGATATGGAGGATCTTCGATATTATTATTTAAGCTTAAAGTTGTAGTGCCTTTTCCATAATCTATCTCTGCCATGATATATGCTTTAGTGCCAAGAGGCAACTTCAAAAACTCTCTAAATGGGTTTTTGAGATCTGAATCAGGTCCATCTTTATCACTCTTATAACCATCTACAGTTCCAGAAATTGTCCAGGAACCATCTTTTTTACCTGAAGCATCAACATTTGCTGTGGCAGTGACATTTTCAGGCTTAATATCTAAAAATCCAGAACTATTAGCCGGACCAAAGGCAATGTCATTATATCCAATGTTCTTTGGATCAGAGAAAGCAGCATCAATAATTTTTGAGAAAATTGTATCATAGTTTATTGGGTTGCCTTCTGCAGCCAATTCATCTAATAAAGTCTTAATGTTCTTTAATGCTGGAATTTTAAAGTAAGGTAATTCACTAACTTTCGCCCACAACTCAGGTGTAAACATATATTCGCCATTCTTACCACCTTGTCCATTAAGTAGTACAAGTTTATCAACTACAATATTTTTAGTTTTGCTATCTTTGCTAACTTGTAAAGTATGGAATGGTGGCAAAGTTAGACTATTACCTAAAAAGTTTAATTTCTGGCGGACATTGGTAATCGTGACAGCACTACTATCACCAATAATACTTGTGCCTGTTGCTGTGTTTAAATGTGAATCAAGTACAAGTGACTGTGGGTTGTTCACAATCAATTTACTATCACTACCAGTAACGTCTACTAACACAATTGGGTTAGTTCCTGCACCAAAGATTTGAGCATCCTTATTTTGAGCACTGGTTGGATCGCTTTTATCATAAGGATGGTTCGGGTCTTCTTCAAGTCTGATTTCGAATGTACCGTTTTGGACATTAGCTACTCCAGCAATTTGAACCAAAGTACCCTTATAATCACCCATATGTTTACCGATAATACTTAATTTTCCATCAGGCTTGACAGTAAAATTACCACCGTCATAAATCAGGTTGCCACTGTTAGAGTCTGAAATATCACCGTTTGTTGTAATTTTAACCGAGCCACCACTTTCAACAGTAAACTGAGATGCCTTGTCATTTAATCTGATGGCTGTAGCTCTATTTGCATCAAGTTTGCCTTGGTAAGCGTTATCTCCTTTTTCAATTCCGACGTTAATATTTAATTCACCTTTAACGTCAACTTTTCCAGTACCTGAGATATAGATTGCGTGGACTGCACCAGTATTTTCTGCTGGATTATTTCCTAACGTTTTCCCGTCAGAATTAAGTCTTGGATTTAAGGTTACTGTTACGTCTTTTTCGACTGTGACGTAGCAGTTACTGCCCCCCATTTCGATAACGTTACCACCAAATGTGGCACCGGTAAAGTCGCCTTTAAAGTCGATACTATTATCACTTCCACCAAATTCAAATAATTGTTGGTGATTGGCACTGCTTGCTCCCCCATCTTTATAAGGAGTATAGATTGTTTCAGCGGTATTTGTCCCTGTAAATGTAATATGAGTGTCCGAAGCAGAGTGAACCATTTGAGAACCATGGAAGTCAATATTATTAAATGTTAGATTGGAGACACCTATTTTTTCTCCCTTACCATCATGAGGCTTACTTGAACTATTATTACGGTCAGTCATGATAATGCCCCAATAATCGGCACACCAAAGTTCAAGGTTACTATACGTTAAGTTAGTAACTTCAGAGCTGTTTCCTCTAATTCTAGGGTGGTAACCGTTAAAGTCTATTTTGTATTTATTCGTACGACCATCGGCATCATAAGATTTTATCAATAAAGTTCTACCATATACGTCTAACCCATTTTGACCACCTTTATTATCCGCTACGATATTATTCATAATATCTATTTCAGAAATACGTTTAGTCTCATCAGGGTTTTGTCTATCTTTATCAAAACACTCTTTATTATCAAGAGCATAAACAAGCTGATTCCAATTATAAACATGTGCTATTCCATTTATGACAGTTGGAGTGTCACCAGTTTTATCGTCGTTAGCTGTATCATTAGCCAATTTCTTAGCTTCATTAGCTTTTGAATCTTGAGTAGTATCAGTATCTTTACCTGAATTAGTAGTATCGCCAGTCACATCAGCCGGCAACTTACTGCTATCAGAATTTTGATCATCTGAACCAGTTATGTCAGTTGGAGTTTTATCAGTAGTGGTATCTTGATTGCCTTCATCTGAGCCGGTTGCAGGAGTAGTTGCACTATTGCCAGTTGAATCTGGAGTTTCCTGCTTATCCTTATCAGTTTTATCTTTAGCAGTAGTATCAGTCTTGTCCTTAGAACTGGTATCTTTTACTTCATCAGTCTTTGAGCTTTTTAAGAATGAACTCAAACCTGAAAAAGTTGACAAGTCCGTTTCATTCTTCTTTTTAGACGCAGCAGCGTCTGACTTGGTTTTATCCTTAGTACCTGTTTGCTTAGTTTCAGTATTAGAGTTATCCCTGTTCGACTCCTCTGTGATATTTTGTGATGGATCTATAGTATCAGCTTTTACGCTTTGGCTATTCAAACCAAAGAAAGTAAAACCCAGCAAAACAGAAGCAGCACCAATACTCAATTTACGAATTGAGAAGTGGTCCTGCTTGTCCTGCATCTCCATCTTCCTTAGTCTCTCATTATAATTATTTTTTCCTAGCATATTTATCCTTCCTAAAAAAGTATGTATGTTTAGTATGTTCGAATACTATTCTAGAATAGTCAAATATTAATGTCAATATAATATATATAACTAATGTTGTATTTATAAATAACTACACAATTTAAGTTGATAAATTTTAAAAAAGAAAAAACGATATATTTGCTAAATATTTTATTAAGCTCTTAATTTTTCTGCTAAAAATAACATAATAAAGAGCATTAAAATTGACTTTTAAATATTTATCCGGAATAATTTTCTGATAAATATAATATAATAATTTTTAAAACTATTTGTATTATAATTACTAAAAACATTAAATTATGCTTTATTTTTAAAACTTTTTAGTGATATTAGTAGAGGTTTCGAAAGAATAAAAATTAAGTAGATTTCATAACAAACCAAAAAATTTAAAATAAATCTATACTTTCATACTCAAACATATTCATAAAAATTTAATAACTTGTTTTATTTTTATCTTTAAGAAAACTAATAATAAAAAACGCGCTTCATACCGATTTTTTTTTAATCTATTTTGCTATTAA
Organism: Lactobacillus helsingborgensis; assembly: GCF_000970855.1. GTDB lineage: Bacteria > Bacillota > Bacilli > Lactobacillales > Lactobacillaceae > Lactobacillus > Lactobacillus helsingborgensis. Next base: position 757,842 of record NZ_KQ034046.1, on the reverse strand, counting down.
AAAATAAATACAAACTATAAAATAATAAATTAGTACCATAATTGTATGAGAAAAAATTATTTTTTATCATAAGGAATTTGGATATTTGAAATCTCTATCTTGACAAATGAAGTCATGCTTAGTAGTATAATAATTGATCTGAGTTGATCGACTAGCTTAATTGTATAAGGTTGACCGGTCAAACATAAGACATGCGAGATAGTAAATAACTTTCGAATCGGAATACTATCTTTTGCGATAGGATCCATATTCGTTGCGCTACTTCTCATTTTTTGAACACTGCGGGTTCAACAAGCATTGTTTTGCTATGTTTCGACGACTCGGATTTCTTGAGAATTTTAGGAAACGGTCTGTTGACCGTTTTTTTTATTGGAGTTTTTATGATTATCAAAGTTGCTATCATAATTTATTTAGCTGTGTTGCTTTTAACTGCCTATTATCTCTGGCATAATCGCAAGACTCACTTTCTAATATATAACAGCAAGAATATTGCTAATTTCAGTTCAATTATGACTGGAACTGCTATCCTACTGGTTATCGAAAGTCTGATAGGAATATTTCTGGCTTTCCAGTCTAATGAATATCTTAACCTCATTACCTTGGCACTTAGTACAGTTACTATTTTAATTTTTAGCCTTTTACTTAATCAAAAGGATGATTAATTGGACTAAAATTTGGTAAAATAGTGGTAAGAGAGGTGTTTTTAATGATGAAACAATATCACCGTATTCAAGTTGCAGTTGATGGCTCAAAAGAAGCCGATTTAGCTTTCAAAAAAGCTATCGCTGCTGCTAAGCGAAACGAAGCTGCTTTGGAAATTTTACATGTCATTGATACTAGATCTTTTCAAAACGTGTCTAGTTTTGATTCCGAGATGGTAGAACAAGTGTCTAATGATGCTAAAGAAAAACTGCAGAACTACTACAATAAAGCTACAGAAGCTGGGGTTAAGGAAGTTCATTACTCAATTGAATTTGGCTCTCCCAAAGCAATTATTGCCCATCAGTTTCCGCAAAAGCACCAAATTGATTTAATTGTGTTAGGCGCAACGGGACTTAATGCCGTTGAACGAATATTGATCGGCAGTGTAACTGAATATGTAACCAGAACAGCAGATTGTGACGTTTTGGTTTGCCGTTCAAATGAAAATCTAACTAAGTAAAAAAGAGCATTTCATATCTGAAATGCTCTTTTTGTGTGTTATTCATACCTTTTATAATCCAAAGCTCATATTTTTATTTGACTAACCTTAAATATGGTTTAGTTGACATATTAATGTTATCTTCAATGAAAGACGTTCTAAAAATAGCTTCTAGTTCTTCGATAGGTAAACCTGAAACTGAAATTAAATCCTGCTTAGTTACTAAGTTTGCATCTAAAAGCATATCTAAAGCAGTTTTGAAAATACTTGGATGTTCTTGTGGTAACTTATTATCATCAGGTTCATGTTTCCTCCAATGTTTTTTTGAAATTTGCTTTTGCAGATAAATGTATTGGTTTTCGGATAATAAGTGCAATTCATTGGCTTTATATATTAAAGCAGCAATAGAAACGTTCCAGTATAATTTAGCTTGCCTAAAAAAATTCATACTACCAGACACTAAATAGTCAATAAACGACTCATCAGGAATTAAAAAGTAAGAAGCAAATTGATTAGCTTGCTTTTCCAATAAGTTCTTATATTTATTGTTATTCAGGTCAAAAATATTTTCAACATTATTATGTAGTAATATGTGTCCTAATTCATGTGCCAAATTGAAGCGTCTTCTCATAACAGATTCATTATTATCTGTTAATGCAATAAGCGGTACATCATTTATACATGTAGAAACGGCATCCATTTTTTCACTATGCATAGTCGTTTCAGTAATAATAATACCATTTGCCTCCATAACATTAGTAAGATTTTTAATTGGTCCATTTCCTAACTGCCACATCTTACGTGTTTTCGAAGCTAAACGTTGTATTATTTCTGGCGTAATTTTTTCAATTTTAAGATTTAATGGTTCAGGGATATTCAGTTTCGGTAGTTTGATATATTTAGATATATATAATAAACTCTGAGCCGCCAATTCTAATCTGATTTTTTGCATTTCCCTTAACTTGTTTGTACTTGCAGCTTGACTTCTAAAAAACACAGTACCCATTGGAATAACGATATCTGGTTTTCCAAAGAAGTAAACTGGAAATTTTAAAGCATTTGCAAGCTTTAAAATTGATTCTCCACGAGGCTTAGTAGCACCTAACTCATACTTACTGATTGATTCCCGCGAAAGAGAAGATTTAGCAGCCAATTCTGTCATGCTAAGTCCTCTCATTAGTCTGGCTTTTTTAAGTTGGTTAGGATTAAATTTGACCTCCATTTTTTTTCTCTCTTTCTAACATACGTTTTACTTCATTTTGAAATTCCAAATTAATTTGTGCTTGCTCTGTTTCACTTACATCTTCAGTAGTAGTAAGAGAATTAGTAATATTTTTAATATCCAACCAGCGCGTAACTCCATCATTAGGCATTCCTAAGTTTACATATTCTAGCTTATAATGTGATCCACCATATGTAACCATCAAATAAATTTGTCCCGTTTTAATCTGTTCCTTTTCTAACGGGGGATTTTCAAACAATGATAATTGTAGATCTATATTCGGAATTCCATTATTAATTTTACTCCGCATAGTTCTATTAACTGCTTTAGCCGGAAGACTATTTTTTAAACTCGTCTTGTGAACAGTAATTATACAATTTTTATGTTCAATTACCAAATAAGTATAACCGTTTTCGGGAATTTCTCTAGTTTTAACCTTAAGATCAATACCTGAATTATGAGCATCACGCTTGAGTATAATATCAATAAATATATGACGTAAATAGCCGTATACATTACGTGACTCGTACAACTGTAATTCAGGTTCTCTTTTCACAAATTCATTAAATGAACTGTATCCTTTTTTGATAGAATTCGAAAGAAAACCTGGTAATTTTGGATCAGCCTGATGATTTATGAAGTTTTCTAATACAGTCATTATTTTCCCTTTCCTTTTTTAATCTATAGGTCAGTTTATGTATACATTTTTACTTTTTTAGTCATTTTTGTCAAGTTTTGTATAATTTAATATTAATCCGGTATTTGAATATTATGTTTAATATACAAATTAAGCTTATAAAACCAACTTTGATGATAAATGGAAATTAAAATTAAACTACATAAAAAAACAATTCAATAAAAATTGAATTGTTTTTTATGTATTAATTTATTTTAAAAGTCTCCTGCCCGGCTAAACATGTAGTCTTTATTATGGAACTTCATGGACAAAATCATTCCAATACCAATCATATTTCCAATTAAGGCTGATCCACCCTGGGAAATAAATGGTAATGGAATACCGGTCAATGGCAAAAGGTCAATACTCATACCGATATTTTCAAAAACATGGAAAAGGATCATCATAATTACGCCGGTCGACACATAAGAATAAAATGCGTTCTTAGTATCAAATGTTATCCGGACCATTTGGACTATCAAGTATAGATAAAGCAAAATAACTGCTACACTACCGACAAAACCAAATGATTCACCAATTACTGAATAAACCATATCTGAGCCACGAACTGGTACGTAAACACTTAGATTTCCAAAGCCATTACCAAAAATCTGTCCTGATCCAATCGCTTGCATACTCTGCCACAATTGATATGCTGCTTTAGACGTGTCCGTAGATGGATTCAGCCATGACATGATACGAGCAAATTGGTACGGTTGAAAAGAATGACTTAGAATAACTTGACCGCCTGGTGTAGTGACCATAAAAATCACTATTGCACCCATAATTGCAACTACTATAAACATTGGTGTTATTATCTTCCAAGATATTCCTGAAACAATAATTACCCCACCAACTATAGCGAAAAAGACAAGCATCGTGCCGAAATCATTTTGCAATTTTAAAAGTACGGCAATTGGTAGCAACCAAGCAAGCATTTTCCCAATTAAAATCCAGTCGTTTTTAATGGTATGAGTAAACTTGTCATTATGTTCACGGACAACCCGCGCCAGCATCAAGATAAATGCCGGTTTCATGACCTCTGACGGTTGAAAAGAAATTGGTCCTAGCTTAAACCAGCTTTTGGCACCGGCATCTGCAGCTATACTGCGATTGTAAAAGAACAAAACCGCAATCAAAAGTACTATTCCTAATCCATATACATAAGGTGCAATCCGGTAGAGCTGTTCAGCATCAAATTGAATGACAAAAATCACGATGGTAAATGAAATAATATACCAGAGAGCCTGCATTGCCACAGCTCTTACTGGGCTGCCCATGTGACTAGGGTCATCAATTGCCGCAAAATAAATGGAATATAGGCCCACTGCTGCTAAAAGCAGCACAGGGACAACAATATTCCATGCGATGCGATCAAAAAGATTGGTTTTATTTTGTACTTTGACCATTAACTATCACAACCTATTATTTTTCATGCAAAGCAAAGTATGAGAGCAAGTCATTAATAATGCTTTCTAAACTTTTAGCATACAAGATACTATTGGTTTTGCCAGTCGTCGCACGGTATCGTCCGCTTAACTTTTCAATTACACCAATAGATTTTTTCTGGGGAATAACTACTTCCCATGTTGGGTTTTCCTTGCCTTTGACTTCGTTAATTTCAACATTAATATTTTCAGGTTTTTTTGACATAAATTCTCCTACTTCATATTTGGATGAAATTTCTTTGCAATAATTTCATCTTCATATCTTTCTGGATGAGGATTACGAAATATAGTAAATTTATCTGGTACCGGATCAACACCGCCGCGCACAAAAGGATTGCACCGTAAAATTCGAGCAATACCCATAATTAGTCCTAAAATAGGACCAAACTTAGTTAAAGCGTCAACCATATAAGTTGAGCAAGTCGGATAATAACGGCACGATTTTGGCAAAGCCGGAGAAATAAATTTCTGGTAGATTTTAACTAAATAAATTAAAATTTTTCGCAAATCGGGCCTCCAAAAACTAGTGGCGTTGATGTTTTTCGATATTCTTGAGCAAAATTCCAGTTCCCAGCGCTACGGCTTCAAGTGGATGATCAGCCGTTAACACAGGCACCTTGAGGTAATAAGAAATTAGCTTATCAATATTCTTAAGCAATGCTCCACCACCGGTCAGCATAATTCCTCTGTCGATAATATCAGCAGAAAGCTCAGGCGGAGTTTTTTCTAAAACTTCTTTGGTAGCTGCAATAATAGTCATCAAGCCATCGTGCAGTGCCTCTTGAATTTCAGGAGCAGACACTGTTGCTTGCTTAGGCAAACCATCAACTACATCACGACCACGTACTGTGATAGTTTCGTTTTTATCTGGTTCAAAAGCACTACCAATTTCAATTTTAATTTGTTCAGCTGTGCGAGAACCTATCAGTAAATTATGTTTGTTCTTAATGTAAGAAACAACTGCCTGATTCATATGATCCCCGGCATAGCGCAGTGATTGACTCGTAACTATCTCACCCATTGATAAAACAGCAATATCGGTAGTACCACCACCAATATCAATTACGATGTTACCTTGAGGTTTGAAAATATCAAGGCCCGCACCAACAGCAGCAACTTTAGGCTCAAAATCAAGATAGACTTTGCCTCCACCAGACTTTTCAGCAGCCTGAATAATTGCTTTCTGTTCAATTGATGTTACTCCTGTAGGAGCACAAATTAAAATATTTGGCTTGGACATGAAGCCTTTAACGTTTAATTTTTCAATAAAGTAGGACAGCATTGCCTCTGTGATATCAAAATCTGCTATCACGCCATTTTTTAAAGGACGAATTACTCTGATGTTACCAGGGGTCCGTCCTACCATCTTATAAGCTTCTGTTCCAACAGCTACCACTTTATTTGTACTTGTATTAACAGCAACAACTGAAGGCTCATTTAAAACAATTCCCTTACCGGAAACGTTAATAAGCACATTAGCTGTTCCTAAATCTATTCCTATATCTCGTGCCACGATAATCCTCCATCATATTCAATGTATATTTTACCATAAAGATTTTAAGTTTGTGGGCGACTTTACCCGCTTTACCAAGTCTTAAAAGAAATTGCTCAGTTGCATAGAAGTGTCAATTAAGGTAATGAAGAAATTACCTACCAGAAAGCCTAAGGCAATAGCCGCAAAAATCAGAAACAGCTGGGCTTCAAATACTTTATTCTTACGAATTATGTTTTCAATACGTACGCTTTTCATAATTTGAAAGGACAAGCCAATCGTAATTAAATAAATTATTATACTAATTAAGGCATGAACGCCAAGTTGAAACATATTTTTTCTCACTTTTCTTAAGTCACAATAAAAGCGGACACACAAAGTAGTGCATCCGCTTAAAACTTTAATTCTATTTGTCTGAGTTGTAAACACTTATTCTGTTTACTGCCCTTCTTAATGCAACTTGTGCCCTTTCAAGAGACTTCTGGTCATGCTCTGCTTGAGCCTTCTTCAAGGCATTTTGAGCACGTTCCCTAGCAGCCTTAGCTCGAGACACATCAATATTACCGGCACGTTCTGCGCTATCAGCAATAATTGTAGCTACATTATTGGAAAATTCAAAGTAACCGCCACTAACTGCAATATGGTTGACCACATTGTTCATTTCACGGCTTCTCTTAACCTTAATCTCACCAATTGCAAGTGGGGTCAAAATCGGCAAGTGATTATACATGACCGAGCGTTGACCGTCTATTGCTCGCATTTCTACAATGCTGGAATGGTGGGAAAAAATCAGACCATCAGGAGTTACAATATTTACCATAAAAAGCTTTTCTGGATCTGCCATTTGACATCACCTTACTTTTCTAATAATGCTTTAGCTTCTGGATCGCTAGGAGTTACACCCATTTGCTTAGCCTTCTTCAAGACATCTTCAATTGGGCCGACACTACGGAAAGCATCTTCTGGAAGATCATCTAAGTGTCCCTCCAAAATCATCTTAAAACCTTTGATGGTTTCTTTGATGGGAACATAAGAACCGGGAACCCCAGTAAACTGTTCTGCCACAAAGAAGTTTTGTGATAAGAAGAATTGAATTTTACGAGCACGGCTAACAATAACCTTTTCCTCATCAGACAACTCATCCATTCCCAAAACGGAAATGATATCTTGCAATTCATGATAACGTTGCAAAATATGTTGTACCCGAGTAGCAACTTCATAGTGTTCTTGACCAACAATTTCAGGATCTAAAGCACTAGAAGTGGATTGCAACGGATCAACAGCCGGATAAATACCTTGTTCAACTAGGCTACGTTCCAAGTTGGTCGTAGCATCCAAGTGAGCAAAAGTAGTAGCTGGAGCTGGGTCAGTATAGTCATCGGCTGGCACATAAACCGCCTGAATTGAAGTAATGGAGCCCTTCTTGGTAGAAGTGATACGCTCTTGTAGTTGCCCCATTTCAGTCGCCAATGTTGGCTGATAACCAACGGCACTAGGCATACGTCCTAGCAAGGCTGACACCTCGGAACCAGCTTGAGTAAACCGGAAAATGTTGTCAATAAAGAGTAAAACGTCTTGACCTTCAACATCTCTGAAGTATTCAGCTAATGTTAAGCCGGTTAAAGCAACACGCATTCTGGCACCAGGCGGTTCATTCATTTGACCGAAAACCATGGCGGTTTTACTTAAAACACCAGATGCTTTCATTTCAAAGTAAAGATCATTACCTTCACGTGTTCTTTCACCAACACCGGTAAAGACTGAAATACCACCATGTTCTTGGGCAATATTATGAATTAATTCTTGAATAATCGTAGTTTTACCAACACCGGCACCACCGAATAATCCAACTTTACCACCACGAACATACGGTTCAAGCAGGTCAATAACCTTAATACCTGTTTCCAAAATTTCCTGACTAGTAGTCAGTTCATCGTACTTCGGGGCATTTTTATGAATACTTTCACGCGCATGATCTTTTTCAAATTTAGGACCGTTATCAATTGGTTCACCTAAAACATTAAAGACGCGCCCCAAAGTATCATTACCAACAGGTACAGAAATTGGACCACCGGTATCTTCAACCTTCATGCCGCGCTTAAGACCATTGGTAGATTCCATGGCTATTGTTCTTAAAACGCCATCGCCAAGCTCCAGCGTAACTTCAAGGACAATAGATTCATCATCCGATTTGATAACACGCAAAGCATTGTCGATATCAGGCAGATTTTTGTCAAGCGGAAATTTAACATCGACAACAGGGCCGATTACTTGAACAACTTCACCTTCACTCAAAACATCTACCTCCTTTTCTTAATTATTTCAAAGCATTAGCACCACTGACAATTTCAGTAATTTCAGTAGTGATTTCTGCTTGTCTTGCACGGTTTAATTTAGTAGTTAAACTCGAAACCAAATCGTCAACATTATCCGTAGCACTCTGCATCGCAGTCATTGAACTGGCGTGTTCAGCAGTCTTGGCATCCAGAATTGCGCCGTAAATAGTTGAACGGGCATATTGAGGAATTAATGTAGTTAAGACAGCATTAACGTTTGGCTCGATATCGTATTCTAAATCTTTATGTGCTTCAGCTTCTTTGACACCAATATCAATATCGACAATTGGCAACATTTTTTCAACCCGAAATGCAGATGACAAAGAGTTAATATGGTGAGTATAACAAACATATAACTCATCATATACTCCATTCAAATACATTTTGATCGCAGTTGAAACAATTGGTAAAACTTCATCAAAGGTCGGCACGTCACTAATATTGTCATTTTCATAGACAACATTCAGATTATTTTTCTTGAAAAAGTCAGCCCCAACAGACCCTACAGCCAGAACTTTGATATCTTTATGTTCAGCGCGAGAGTCTTCAAATAATCCCATCATGTTTTTGATGACAGCACTATTATAGGAACCAACTAAACCACGGTCACCAGTGATGACTAAATAACCTGTGGAATTAACCTTTTTCCGTGCTTGAACCATATCGGAAACAATACCTAAGCCGAAAACATTTTCGTAATCGATTTTGCTAATGCTCTCATTGTCGATTGCCACATTTGCCTTATGCAAGTGGTTTACAACCTCGGCACTCATTAAACGCGATAAAGTTTGCCGCACATGATCATTATAAATCGTGTAGCCTTTATCCCGCTTTTCCGTTTGGTTCAACTTTGACGCGGAAACCATTCTCATGGCTTCAGTGATTTTACCAGTTTGCTTAACTGAAGCAATTTTTCTCTTCAACGCAAGTAAAGATGCAGGCATAAAGCTACCTCCTATTTATTACTTGGTGAAAAACTATCCGCAAACTTCTCAATTGCTGTTTGCAATTCTTTTTCATCCGGCAATTCACCAGTTTCACGGATATGTTTTAGCAGATCAGCATGGTTGCTGTCGAAATTGTCATATAATTCTTTTTCAAACTTGGCAATGTCATCAACAGGAACTGAATCTAGATATCCGTGAGTTAAAGCGTAAAGTATAACAACTTGCTTTTCAACTGGAATAGGTGCGTGGAGTGGCTGCTTTAATACTTCCACAACTCTGCGTCCACGGTTCAATTTTGCTTGTGTTGCCTGATCCAAGTCACTACCGAATTGGGCAAAGCTCTCTAGCTCATGGAAAGCGGCAAGGTCAGTACGCAAGGTACCAGCTACCTTCTTCATCGCTTTAATCTGAGCACTACCACCAACACGGGAAACTGAATTACCCGCATCAATGGCTGGACGAGTTCCCGCAAAGAATAAGTCGCTCTGCAAGAAAATTTGTCCGTCGGTAATTGAAATCACGTTGGTTGGAATATAAGCTGAGATATCTCCCGCTTCGGTCTGAATAAATGGTAAGGCAGTCATAGAACCGCCACCCAGTTTATCGCTCAGCTTGGCACTACGTTCAAGAAGACGTGAGTGCAAATAGAAAACATCACCAGGATAAGCTTCACGACCAGGCGGACGACGGAGAAGCAAAGAAAGTTCACGGTAAGCAACGGCTTGTTTGGACAGGTCATCAAAGACCACTAAAACGTCCTTACCGTTGTACATAAATTCTTCACCCATTGCCGTACCAGCATACGGTGCTATATAAAGCATTGGTGCTGGTTCACTTGGTCCGGCTTCAACAACAATCGTATAATCCATTGCGCCAAAGCGTTTTAAAGTTTCTACTTGGGATCTGACAGTTGATTCCTTTTGACCGATAAAGACATAGATGCAGATTACATCTTGGCCCTTTTGGTTCAAAATAGTATCTATTGCCAAACTAGTCTTACCAGTTTTACGGTCACCAATAATTAATTCACGTTGACCGCGACCAATTGGAACCAAAGCATCGATAGCCTTGATACCCGTTTGCAGCGGTTGATTAACTGACTGGCGTTCCATAACACCCGGTGCCGAAGCCTCGATTGGACGAGTCTTAGACGTTTTTATTTCGCCAAGTCCATCAACCGGCTGTCCTAATGGGTTAACAACGCGACCAATTAGTGCATCACCAACCGGTACACGCATAATTTGACCGGTTCTTTTGACTTGGTCACCTTCACGAATATCATCAAAATTGCCTAGAATAATGATACCAACATCATTTGATTCAAGGTTTTGTGCTATACCATAAGAACCATTATCAAATTCCAATAGTTCGTTGGCCAAAACATTGTTCAATCCGTGAGCCCGGGCGATACCATCACCTATGTATGTTACAACTCCGACTTCATTGATGTCGAGCTTATCATCATAGTGTTCAAGCTGCTGCTTGATTAAAGAGCTAATCTCTTCTGCTTTTATGCTCAATGGTTTCACCTCTTTTAATTTTTATTAATTAACTGCGCACGAATCTTATTCAGTTTATTTTTGACTGAACCATCAATTACGCAATCACCAACTTTTAAAACTACGCCGCCAATCAGACCTTGATCAACCTCATTTTTAAGGATGACTTTTTTAAGGCCATATTTTTGGGCATAGCCAGCACCCAATTTTTGTAATTGCTGCTCATCTAGTGCAACGGCTGAAATAGCCACGCCAGTTGCAATTTTTTCTTTTTGATTGTATAGACTATTAAAACAATCAATGATTGCAGGCAGTTCCAAAAAATGGTCATAATCTAACAGTAAATTCAAAAAATTTTGAACTTCCTTAGTCAGACCTTGTGCAATCACAGAAAGTGAGTGAGCTTTTTCTGCGCTATTAAAAATTGGATCACTAAAAACTTTCAGGATCTGAGGATAGTTTGAAATGGCTTCTGCCAGTTCCTGCAAATCTGCATGAACAGCTGTTAAAGCATCCATATCCTGTGCATAATCAAATAGTGCAGTACCATAACGTGCAGCAATTTCTGCTTTACTTAAGGCCATTATTTATTCAGCCCCTTAATGAATTGATCGACTAAATCTTTTTGGTCATCAGCAGATAAATTCTTCGCAATTACTTTTTCCGCAATCGTCACAGAAATATCTGCAACTTGTGCACGAGCTTCATCTAACGCATCAGCTTTTGCTTGTGCAGCATCGGCTTTTGCCTTTTCATGAATTGAAGCAGCATTATTATTAGCCTCTGCCACAATCTGCGAACTTGTTTTTTCCGCATTTGCTTTTGCGTCAGTAAGTATTTGCGTTGCTTCTTGTCTTGAGTTCTTCAAGGCAGCTTCACGCTCATTAGCCAAAACTTCGGCCTTTTTGCGATTGTCTGCAGCTGAATCAAGATCATTAATTACCTTTTGGCGCCTTTTTTCCATCATGTCGGAAACTGGTCCCCAAGCATAATGTTTAACCAAAAGAAGCAAGATTGCGAAAACAATCAGGTACCACAAAGTATTGCCTAGATAAATATGACCTGCTGAGGCTGCAAATAAGTTATGAAATGTCATTTACTGCCCTTCTCTCTTTTACCTAAATTATTTTAAATAAAATTAAACGAAGAGAATCAGGAAAGCAACAACAATCGCCAAAATAGGAACGGCTTCAATCAGACCAACACCAATGAACATTGTTGATCTTAAGTTACCGGCGCTTTCTGGTTGACGAGCCATGCTCTCAACTGTCTTAGTAATAACTTTACCGTTACCCCAAGAAGCTGCTAAAGCAGCAATACCAGCTACGATAGCTGCTGAGATATATTTAAAAGCTTGTGACATGTTTAAACCTCCAAAAAATTATTCTTTTGTAACCTTTTTTCCGACATAGACCATGGATAAAGTTACGAAAACATATGCCTGGATAGAGCCAATGAAGACAGAGAATCCTTGCCAGATCATAGCTAACGGTGCTGCTAAAACCAAAGTGGTAACACCAAAGCTGGGAGCAAAGCTATTTCCTATTAAAGTTAATAACACTTCACCAGCGTAAATATTACCATATAAACGCAAAGACAATGTCAAGAAGTTAGTGATCTCCTCAATCATATTGATTGGAAACAGGAAACTAACAGGTTCGGCATAATTGCGCCAATAGCCACCAGTACCGAATTTTTGCATTCCAAAAGTGAATGAAAGAAGCAAGGTCATCATTGCAAATGACATTGTTGTCACTGGGTCTGCCGTAGGTGATTTAACAATCATAGTGTCGCCTACTTTAACTTCCAAGAAAAGTCCCAGTTGGTTCATAAACCAAATATAGATAAACAGAACAAAAGCATAAAGTGAAAGGTGCCTTCTGGCATCAGGATCACTGACATTGTCTTTAACAATACCATCAGTAAAATCAATCAGATATTCTAACACATTTTGCTTTTTATTTGGCTTCATTTCAACTTTGCGCGAAAGCCAAATGCAAACGAACAAAACCACAGCTGCCATCAATGTTGAGCCTATAATTCCTGTTAAATCAAATTTAAGACCCAAGAATTTAAACACAAATGATCTCTCCAATACTTCGTGACCTCCCTTCTTGTGCCCAAATTATCGAACACTCATACAATATTAACACCATTCAATAATTTTGTGAAAAATGAAAGCGAATTATGCGATTATTTTACGCAAAAAAATTTATTTAGTGCCAAATAACCGGTCGCCAGCATCACCTAAACCGGGAGTTATGTAGCCATTTGGCAATAATTTGTCATCTTCTGCTGCTGTATAAATATCAACGTCAGGATTTTCTTTTTGTATAGCCTTAACTCCCTCAGGTGCGGCAACCAAAACTGCAAGCTTAATATCTTTTACTCCACGCTTTTTCAAAGCACCAATTGCCATATTTGCAGAACCACCGGTTGCAAGCATTGGATCAACCACTAAGCATTCACGTTCTGCAACATCCTTAGGCATCTTGCAGAAATATTCGTGCGGCTTAAGAGTTTCTTCATCCCGATACATGCCAATTACTCCCACTTTAGCTGATGGAATCATGTCCATTACACCGTTGAGCATACCAATACCTGCACGCAGAATTGGCACAATAGTCAGCTTTTTACCGGCAATCTCTTTTTGAGTGGTCTTGCCAATTGGTGTTTCAATTTCAACATCTTTTAGTGGCAAATCTCTGGTAATCTCGTAAGTCATTAGCCCACCGATTTCACCAACAATGCGTCTAAACTCGTTGGAACTTGTTTCCTTACGCCTAATAATTGTTAACTTGTGTTGAATTAACGGATGATTCAAAACCGTAAATTTGCCCATCTTTTTCCTCCTATAAACATAATTACGTTTACGAGTATTTTAATAAAAAAAGCAAAGGGTTTAAAGTCCTTTGCTATCAAATTTTTATTTTGGCATATAGTGATGACCAGCAGCGGCTTTATTCAGTCTATTCATGTAGGCCAAAGTATCTTCACTGCCAGAAAAACCCTGCACAAATATTTGTTTAATATTAGGTTTATCATCAAAGTAACGTAATCCTCCAAAAAGATTATGATCAGCATCTGCTAAATTTTCACCCAAATTAAATTTATTAGCAGCTGGCAACTCAATCTCATTGAGAATTTTACTTAATGCCATTACCCCTGTTTCATTAGTCAAATTAAGATGAGCAAAATCGTTGGGATCATCAACAACGACAACTGGGGCACTAGGAGCATAGTGCCGGTACTTCATACCGGGAGCCTTAGGTACATCTTTATCGGCAACTTTTCCCGTATTAATCAAAACTTTTTCTCCTAAAGCTGCACTTAATTCTTCAGGCGTAATAGCACCGGGACGCAAAACAATAGGAGTTGCCACTGATAAGTCAATAATAGTCGATTCTAATCCCACCTCAGTTGGCCCGCCGTCAATAATACCTGCAATTTTACCTTTCAAGTCGTGATATACGTGTTCGGCAGTAGTGGGACTTGGTTTAGTCGAAGTGTTGGCTGAAGGACCGACTATTGGGTAGCCTAATTTACTGATTAGCTCATGCGTTAATTCATCATTAGGGCACCGAAAAGCTACCGTATCAAGTCCACCGGTCACAGCTTTAGGCAAGCTATGAGGCTTAACGTATAGTAATAAAGTCAATGGACCGGGCCAAAATTTTTTGATTAATTTTTGCGCACGTTCTGGAACTTCCTTAGCATATTGGGCCATCATAGTGGCATCAGAAACAGTGACGATTAACGGATTATCACTGGGACGACCTTTTGCTGCATAAACATTTTTAACAGCTTGCTCGTTAGTAGCAATTGCACCCAAGCCATAAACTGTTTCAGTGGGAAAAGCGACTAAATCTCCTTGAGCGAGTAATTTTACTGCATCATCAATTTGGTTCTGTGAAAAAATTTTAGTTTCCATTATTTATTCCACTTCCCTTTAACCATCCGCGGCTTGCCAGACAAATCGTTTTTAAACTCAATAGTAAAATCAGGTAATTCTTGAGCAAATAGTTCTGCCAGCTGATCTTTTTCACTAAAGCCAAATTCCAAGAAAAATTCTCCGCCAGTATTGAGGTGATCGCGCACCTGTTTGACAAATTTCTGGTAAAATTCGATCCCATTCTGACCGCCAAAAAGTGCCTCTTGCGGTTCGTTTTGCAGAACATTTTGATCCATAATATCTTTTTCCGATTCCTTAATATAAGGAGGATTAGAAATGATTTTATCGAATTTTTCCAGACCAATTAAAATATTTGCTTTGCGTACTGTCACATCAACTTTATGAATTAAGAAATTTTCCTCACACGTTCTTAAAGCAGCATCAGTAACGTCAGAAGCATATAAATCAAGCTTTGTAATATTCTTTTTGGCTGCTTCTTTAGCTAGAGCCACCGTAATGCAGCCTGAGCCAGTACCCAAATCAAGCACCTTATCACCAGTAGTTAAATCTGCTAAGGCCCATTCTACTAATTCTTCAGTTTCAAAGCGCGGAATTAAAACTCCCCGCTGAACCAAAATTTTATAGCCTAAAAACCACGAGTAGCCCAAAATATATTGGGGTGAAATTCCCTTAGCCAGCTTTTTGACGTCTTTTTGCGCTTGCTTAACCTGATCCGGAGTAAGCTGCAGATCTTGTCTCAATTGGAACCCGCTCGGATTTAACTCCAGCCTTTCAGCCAGTAAAAAGTCAATATCCTCAGGTCTCGCTTCTGGTGCTGTTTCAGCTGCCCATATCCGCAGACTTTTTAAAGTGTCAATTTTAGACATTTTGTTCGGCCAGCTCCTCCAATTGCTTAGTTTGATTATATAAAATTAAAGCATCAATAATTTCGTCAAGTTCGCCGTTCATTATGCGGTCAAGTTTATTCAGAGTCAAACCGATACGGTGATCGGTAACACGGTTTTGCGGATAGTTATAAGTTCTAATCCGTTCTGAACGGTCACCAGTTCCGACAGCATTTTTACGTTTAGCATCATATTGATCACGGTTTTGACTTTCATAATAATCATAAACACGTGATTTCAAAATTTGCATCGCTTTTTCACGGTTTTGTTGTTGACTACGTTGGTCTTGCATTGCGACAACGATACCAGTTGGCAGGTGCGTCATGCGGACCGCACTGGAAGTTTTGTTAATGTGCTGCCCACCGGCACCACTTGAGCGGTAGACGTCAACCCGAATATCTTTTGGATCTAAATCAAGGTCTACCTGTTCGTATTCAGGCATAACCGCTACAGTTGCTGTTGAAGTATGTACACGACCTTGTGATTCGGTCACAGGAACTCTTTGCACACGGTGAGCGCCGTTTTCATATTTAAGCTTAGAATAAACCTTATCGCCCGTAATCATGATTGCGATCCGCTTATAACCACCAACTTCTGTAGGTTCGCTATCAACTACAGAAACCTGCCAGTTTTGTCTTTCCGCGTATTTTTCATACATTCTGAGCAAATCACCGGCAAATAAGGAAGCTTCATCCCCACCTGCTGCTCCTCTAATTTCCATAATAATGTCTTTATCATCATTAGGGTCTTTAGGCAGCATTAAGATCTTAATCTCATCTTCAAGTTGGGCGATTTCATCTTCCAAATCATTATTTTCTTCTTTGGCCATTTCTACCAAATCGGAATCGCTTTCGCTTGCAATAATATCTTTATTATCCGCAATTTCTTTTTTATCAGCCTTGAACTTGCGGTATTTTTGGACCACGTCTCTCAGATCTGCTTCTTCTTTTGATACCTCCATATACCTCTTGGTATCATTGATAACCTCTGGATCGGCCATCATCTCTTGCAGTTCATCATAATGAGCAACAAGACCTTCAAGCTGCGCCATAATTTTATCCATGTTCTATTAATCCCTCTCTATCTTGATTGACTTGGGTGAAAATAATGAAAACGACAAACTGGGTAGTAGCTTTCATCCCCACCTATTTGTACCTGTTCTCCTTCATAAACCGGCTTGCCATTATGTATCCGTTGATTCATTGTAGCCTTTCTACCACAGTAGTGGCAAATTGTTTTTATTTCTTTAATCTTATCAGCAAAAATCAACAGGTTTTTCGTTCCTTCAAATAAATTGTTTTGGAAGTCATTTTTTAAGCCAAAAGTCATTACCGGAATACCTAAATCATCAACTATTTTGGCACATTCCACTACGTGATGCCGTTCTAAAAATTGTGCTTCATCAACAAACACGCAGGCAATTTCACCATCTCCGCGCGCTTTTTCCTGCTCGTTTACTTCCTTAATATAAGCAAAAATATCAAAGTCGTGATCTATAGGAACTGCTTTTCTGTGCAACCCAATCCTTGATGCCACAGTACCAACTCCACTGCGATTATCAATACCGCTTGTTAATAAAACAATTTTCCGACCTTGAGCCTCATAATTATGAGCGTCTTTCAGTATTTCCAAAGTTTTGCCACTGCTCATAGTGCCATACTCAAAAAATAGTTGTGCCATTCTTGCTCCTTTGTTTCATTTAAATTCACCTAACTCATCTAGTATAATGTAAAAATAAAATAAGTGCAGTTAAATAGTCGCTAAAAACTCGTTTTCAGTTCGTGGCTATGCTATAGTTGTTAATGATTTTAAAGCGAGGGAAGAATATGAGTTTTAAATCTGGAATTGCTAAAGTTGCCGGCAAATCGAGTTATTGGTTTTTACATAATGTACTTAAAGGCGGAACTAGTTTCCCCGGCAAGTTAGCTATGGATATTGATCCTGCAATTTTGAAAACATTAGCTGAGGGCTACGAAACGGTTATTGTTACCGGAACAAATGGTAAAACAATGACAACGGCATTAATCGTAGCAGCACTGCGGGAAAAATACGGCGACGTTTTAACCAATCCGTCCGGCTCCAATATGCAGCAGGGAATCATTACCGCCTTTTTGGCACACAAGAAGAAAAAGGCCAAGAGGCCAATAGCAGTACTGGAAGTTGATGAAGCTAACGTCAAAATGGTAACGGAATTGGTTCATCCCAGCGTTTTTGTTTTAACCAATATTTTTCGCGATCAAATGGATCGCTACGGTGAAATCTACACCACTTACGAAAAAATTGTTGCTGGAATTAAATTAGCACCTGAAGCAACCATCATTGCAAATGGTGATGCCAGTATCTTTTCTTCCGTTGATTTGCCTAATCCCAAAATCTATTACGGCTTTAAACTGCCAGATGATAATCCGCAAAATGATATGAAGGCTCCCGTTAATACTGACGGTATCTTATGTCCTCAATGCGATCATATTTTGCACTATCACGAACGCATCTACGCTAACTTGGGTGATTTTTTCTGCCCCAACTGCCAATACCACAGACCGGAGCTAACATATTCTGTTAACAGGATTATTGAACAAACGCCGAATAAACTTGAGTTTCAGATGGGTAGCAAAAACTACATTATAAACATTGGTGGTACTTATAACATCTATAATGCTTTGGCAGCTTATTCTGTGGCACGTCACTTTGGCTTAAGCGAAGATGAAATTGCGCAAGCTTTTGCCAGAAATAAACGTATTTTTGGTAGACAAGAGTTAATTAAATATGAAGGAAAAGAAATTGATCTGATCTTGGTTAAAAATCCGGTGGGATTAGACGAAGTACTGCACATGCTTAACACTGAAAAAGATGACTATTCCCTAGTTGCTCTGCTTAATGCTAATCACGCTGACGGCATCGACACTTCTTGGATATGGGACGGTCAATTTGAAGACTTGAATCACGATCAAATTAAAAAAATTCTGGTTGGTGGACAGCGCTGGCATGACATGGGCTTTCGTCTTGAAGTCGCCGGCTTTGACCCCGGTAAAATGGTTACCTGCACAGATAATGAGGAAGTAATCGCCAATATTGCCAATTTGCCAACTAAAAAAGTTTACATTTTATCTACCTATACTGCTATGCTTTCTTTACGTAAAACTATGGCTGAAAAGAAAATCGTTAAGGCAGGCATGTAATTATTTAAGTAAAAATATCCGCAAAACTCTGGTTGTATGTTTTGCGGATATTTTTTTAACTTAATTAGAACACTTGAATGGTTAAAACTAATTATCCCTACCTAATTTAAGTCAATGCCTTTTTGGTGCAAATTAGCTAAACAAGCTTTTAAATAGGCAGCATCATGCTCTGGGTAGATGGGGTCTGTCCAAGGAATAGCAGCTAAACTTTCGTATCTAGCACAATACTGTCCGCGATAATATGGATCAAACCATTTAACATCTGGATGATAATGGCGCCTTGCCATTTCAGCTAAAACTAATAAATGAAATTGATAAAGTTTATAGGGCGAATATTGAAAAACATAGTTAACAGTGGCATGAGGTTTACCCCAGCCACGCCCGCGTAAAGCAGCAATTTCGCGGTGTTGCCCTAATAATTGTTGCCGGGGCAATTGCCAGATTAATTCTTGGTGCCATAATCTCATGATTGTGCTTGAGCCTCCTGCATTAACCGCGAATTTAGTAAGTAGGTAACTTGATATTTGTTGGTTAGACCGCTTAAAAACGGACCTAATTCATCGTCTTGCGGCGTCAATTTTTGCAACAAGAGTAAATAAGTTTGTTTTTCTTGGGGTGTACAAATTTTCTTAAAATAACCCCAGACATGCTGATAGGCATTAGTTAATGTTTTAGTAGTGGGCGCTTGACTAGCTGCTTGTGCTAACAAGTGCTCAAATTCAGTTTCTTTTTGTTCTGACCACATATTATCTTTAGCTAACAATCGAATCTGCTCATAACATGCTTGAGAGTGAGCCATTACCCAATATTTGTTATAAGCCCAGTCTTCCTGCCATTTAATCATTTACCTAACTCCATTTTTGTAATCTTATTATAAAAAGTGCATATTTAGTTATCATTTTAGTAACGAAAAATTCTAACTGACTGCATTTTAGGCCAAATATGAACTTGGTACAAATGATTAAGTCTAACAGATTGATTTGCAAATTTAACTAAGATTTTTGCTATAACTAAATGCGTTTAGTAGTCCCCTTTTTAGTTAGCGTATGAAAATATAGACACAATAATACCCCCAAATCTCTTTTTAATTCGGGGGTATTATAAAACCAAATTATCTGACCGTTCTGTTGCCGTCAAGCAAAATTGTTTGACCCTGAATATACGAATTTTCAGGACTAGCTAAGAAGTATGCTAGATTGGCAACGTCCGAAACAGTGCCAATTCTTCTAACCGCAATTTGTTTTAGTAAAGGCGCCAAACTTTCCTTAGTAGGATAATGCACGCTTAACAAGCCGGAGTCAATTACCCTTGGTGCAATAGCATTAACGGTTACCCCTTTTGGTCCCAGTTCCTTAGCAAGACCGCGCATCAGTCCTTCTCCGCCGGCTTTTGAAGCAGGATAAGCTACTCCGCCGCCAGTTCCACTAAGAGCTGAACCAGAGCTGATAAATACGATACTGCCCTTGTTCTCCAGAAATTCTTGATAAAAGGCTTTAACAGTGTAAAAGTAACCACTTAAGTTGATATTAAGCACTTTTTGCCATTCTGCCGGTGTTATTTCGGATACTTTATCAGCGTAGGCAATGCCTGCATCAAGTACAAGGACGTCAATTCTACCAAATTCAGCCATTACTTGGTCATGAACGTTTTGTAAATCCTGATAGTTAGAAACGTCCGTTTTAACAAAAAGAGATTTTTGATATTTATTTGTTATCTCTGCCGCAATTTGCTTTCCCTTTTCACTGTCATAATCAACAATGACCGTATTCGCACCGTTTGCGGCAAACTTTTCTGCTATTCCTTTACCAATACCGTTAGCGCCGCCTGTTACCAGTACAACCTGTCCGTCAAACTTTTTCATATTATCTATCCTTTCTCTCACTCAAAATCCGCGTGTCTTTGGAACATTGAAACTGAAGTTTCACCGGTCTGATCCATTAAATTCATTACTATGCCGTCAAAAGTTAAAAATGATAGTTGTTCAAATACCGAGCCCATTGGTTGCGTAAAACCAGTAGTTTTATCTTGCGCTGTCTTGGTTTTTCCCGGAATAATCAATGTATGATTAGCAAGTTTCGCAATAGTAGATTCCTTAGTAGTAGAAAACAAGATGATTTTTACTTTGGCGGCTGCAGCTTTTTGCGCTAAGGCTTTTAAACTAGTAGTTTCTCCGGAGCCGGAACAGATAATTAATAAATCTCCCGGCTGTGAATGGGGTGAACTGATTTCTCCAACGATGCTAACTGAAAATCCTAAATGCAATAACCTATTGCCAAAGCCCCGCACAGCCAAGCCAGAACGGCCAGCACCTGCTAAAAATATATGATTAGCATGCAATATTTCAGTCACAACTAAAGCAATATCAGCTGTATCTTCTTGTTCCGCATAATGTGTCAACTGGTTTAAAATTTTTAATGTATAATTTTGCAATTTCTTTTCTCTTTTCATCACTATTTGACTGCATTTCTGAGCTTAAGCAGCTGCTGTTTCACTTGGTTACCATTAAATAAATAACCACCTACTACCAACATATCTGCTCCTGCAGCAGCACACTGTGCGGCATATTTATCATTTATTCCACCATCCACTTCAATTTTGATGTCGCGTCCCTTGACCATTTCCCGTACGTTTTTAATCTTGTCAACGGTTTGCGGAATAAATCTTTGCCCAGGCTGACCAGGATTAATCGACATGACCAATACATAGTCAATTTCATCTAAGAGGTATTTCAATACTGCCTCCGGCGTTCCGGGACTTAAAGCAACACCAGCTTTGCAGCCGGCTTTTTTAATTTGCTGTAAAACAAAATGGATGTGCGGTGTTGATTCATAATGAACGCAGATCATTTCCGCACCTGTAGCAATTGCATCATCTAAATGTGCCAACGGATGGGCAAGCATCATATGAATATCAAATTTCATCTTGCTGTATTCTTTCAGCGCCTGAACCTGATTAGGACCAAAAGCAATGTTGGAAACAAAATTGCCATCCATCATGTCTACGTGCAAAGTCCTAACGTTTTCACTTTCTAAAATGTCAATTTCCTTTTGCAGATTAAGAATATCTGCGCCAAAAATTGACGGTAATATTTCACTCATATTTTGGATAACCCCATATATCTTTTTAAAAAATAGTACTTAACCAGTAAATTAGTGCATTCCACGGTTCCGACAGTGTCAGGTCAGATGACAATCCACTGACATGGACGCCGCCCGTTTGAATAATTTTGGTTGCGCCGGGGGCAACATAAGCTTCCAAATACAGGGTTACGCTACAGAAAATCACACCAATCAAAATAGTTCTAAACAAGTTGCCCTTAGTCATTAAAGTGCCCGCAACCGAAATATAAATAATTGACATTAAAAGGCCCACTGGGAACAATCTAATATTTGGCAAAAACAAAGCACAGAGAATCACCAGCGGAATGGTGATGACAGTGGCAGTTTCAGTGGCTGGATCGCCTAAGCCTAAAGCAATATCCATCCCAATGTTCAAATTAGCCTTTTTACCCATTTGTTTCGTCATTGTTGAACGTGCCGCTTTGCCAACTGGAGAAATACCTTCCATTAACACTCCCACCATTTTTGGCATCAAAACCATAACGCTGGCTATTCCAATCGCCATAGTAACTGTATGAGCCAAATTTTGGCGGGTTAAAAGTGCGAGTAAAATACCGACTATGGTGCCGATAACGGAAGATTCGCCAAAAACACCTAACTTTTTGTTTACTTTCTCTAAACTCAGATCAACCTTATTTAGCCCGGGAATAAAATCAATTAATTTATTGATTAGCCAAGCAAAAGGCATAACCCAGGCAGTATAGATAATCGTAGTGCAGGTGGTGCCGTCTAAACCGAAGTAATTTTGCCATTTTGGTGCTAATTTATCACCAATGAAAAGCGCAATAACTGACATGCCCACCGTCACCAGCAAACCAATCCAAAAGTTATTGAATAAAACATAAGCTAATGAACCTGGTATTAAGAAGTGCATGTAATTCCAAATATCGACGTTCATTGTTTTTGTTAAACCGGTTCGCACCAAAACAATATTGATAATTATTCCTAATAGAATTGCCAAACCGGCAAAAGGTGCTACCCACGAAGCTGCACCGACCGCTGGCCAACCAATATCAGTAATCGTGTAGCCGGTACCTAACTTAGAATAATAGTCCACAGCAGGTTTTAACGAAGCAGTTAACAGATTAACAACTAAAGTAAGTCCCATAAATCCGATACCGACAGTTAAACCAGACTTAATTGCATCCCCGATTTTCATTCTAAAAATCATGCCCAGAATGAAAATGATGATTGGCAGCAGAGCTGTGGCACCAATATTAATAATGGTCTTAAAAATTTGTCCTAGTATTTCCATAATTTCACTCCCTATCCTTTGTTAAAGAAAGCAATTTTTCGCCTACTTTTTGCCTTAGTTCTGCAGTATTAATCCCAGTAATAAAGCCGGTGACGCTCATTAAGGGTGTGTCAATTTTGCCGCGGTAATTATTGGTGGTAAAAACAATGTCATAGTTTTGACTCATACTGGGCATTTCTGTCATGCTGCATTTGGAAATAGCATAATTAGTAATCCCATATTCTCGGCAAACATCTTCAATATCGTCTGCAGCAATAGTTGAAGTCGCTACCCCACTGCCACAAGCAACTAAAATATTTAATTTTTCAGTCATCAGAATTTTCCTTTCTCTTTTTTTCTGCAACACGAATTACTGTTTCCACTTCGTCTTTATTTGTGCAATTTTTGATTTGCTGCACAAACGAATCGGTCTGCAGTAATTTCATAATTTCTTTAAGTAAATCAAGGTGATCACTACCATTAGTGAGACCGAGCGTAAATAGTGTGTCTACGGGTAATTTGATTATCGCATCATCCATGCGTCTCATAGTAATTGGTTTAGTCAATGTAATAACAGCTACAAAGGGCTTGTTGATAAACTGGGGATCGCCGTGTGGAATTGCTACAGTATAGTTTTGCAGCTGCAACCCCGTAGGATAGTTATCCTCTCTGTGATTAATAAAATCTAAAAAGCCTTTTTTGACATAACCCTCATTCAAAAGCTTGTCTGACACTTTTGAAAAGAGTTCTGCCCTACTTTGAGCTTGGCAATTCAAAAAAATCGTATCTTTTTTAACATAATCGGTTAATTGCAAAACTTATTTGCTCCTTTCTTAAGCGGTAAGAAACTTTTGGACTAATTTTTCTGCTTCCTTGGTATTCGCAGATTGAGACAGCGTATGAATAAAGGTCGTATCTTTTGCCATATTTTTAACTTGATAAAGTAAAGGTAAATGATCTGTCTTATTCGGTGTGGTCAACAGAGCGACAACATTGACTTGGGCTGACTCGTATTTGACGGGATTTGCGGAAACCAATAGTGTCAGTCCTAATTGTTGGGGATAAACGTCTGGATCCAAATGTAACAGTGGTATCTGCCTATTTAACAAAATATAGTCGGGTTGATCACGGTACTCTTTTTTCTAAGCTAGGAAGAAAGCGTCACTCACAATTTTGCTTTTAATCATTGGCTCCGAAATTTTTGCTATTAACCTCGTCCAAGAATATTGCTGGTGGGTAAAAATGACCTTAATATAAGGTTTGCTCTTTGACAGTTCTTGTGACATCTCGTCAAATAAATTGCTTTCCGGTATTAGCAGCTTAGTCAAACCGTCTTCAAGACCTTTTTTATCCTTTATTTCAGCAAAGTCAGCAACTACCTTCATGATTTGGGGAATATCAATATTAGAGAAGTTTAAGTTCAACAATTTTTTAAAAACGTCATTTCTTAGTTTGGTAATACTGTGCTCATTTAGAATTTCATTGATAACAAAAACTGTTTTTTCTGACTTAAGCGGCACCGTGGAAAAAACCACATCATAAGGCAAAACAAAATTTTTATATTCACGCACTGAGCAAGCTGGATAAAACGATAACTCAGGAAAAGCCACCCGCAGATTATTTTCCAGTATTTTTGAGGTTGAAACTCCGTTAGGACAAACCGGTATTGCCCGACCTATTTTTCTTTTGCGGTCATTAACCTTATTTTCTAGGAGGTGACCTCCAATAAAAATAGTCACAAAAGCAGTTTCGTCAGGCGAAATTTGAGTACCAAAAAAATTATTTAAAGGTGTCATTGACTGCGCCACAATCTCATATAGGCTGTGATATTTAGTGATAATCTCCTTAAACATGGGATTGTTATCTGGCAGTTTATATTTAATGCGGTAATAAGCTGGTCTAAAATGATCAATCAGCTTTTTTAACAGATCCTTTTTATTCGGCAGCACAATAAATGACTTTAATTCAAATTCATTCAAAAATTCCCACAATGCGTTAATCAATCTTGTTTGCACAGAAGCGGATATTTTTTGCTGCTGCTTAACATTTGCCCCTAAAATAAAAAGAGCAACAAAACTTTTTTCCTGAAGTGAAAATTCATCAAAAAAAGTTTGTTCGAGGGCCTGATATTCTGCTGTTTGCTTAATTTCTTCATCGTTAGCCAGTTCATTAGCAATCAAATTTTTATTTTGCTTGATCCGATTAGTGACTGCTGTTAAAAACAAAATTAGCAGAAAGAAGTCATCATCAGTATATTTTTTCCCGAGCTGTTCTTCTATTTTCAACAAGCTGCTTTCAATTGCAGGATAGTTATCATTGATGTCTGGTAACAGCTGGAGGCAGGTATCAAAGCCCAGCGCCGTATAAATCTTTAAAATACCTTTATACAGCAGCATGCGTTTATCCCATTCGTGTCCTATTAGGCGATAGCCGTTTTTACGGGAAAAAGTAATCTTTAATCCTAAGTCTGCAATTTGGGTACGGGTTCTCTTAAGATCGGCTAAAACGGTGTTCTTGCTAACATGAAATTCAAAAACAAAATCGTTTAGAAAGAGTGGACTGGTTCTGCTCAAGATCAGTGTTAGGAGAAGCCACACTCTTTCGTCAGGTAAAAAAGTACGTAAATTATTTTTTTCTTTGTGATTGGCAAAATAATTAACCAGTTCTCTCTTGGCAAAATAAGTTTTATTTTTTAAGACAATTAATGGTAACTTCTGCAATTTAAGATAACTGTTGATGTTGGCAATAGCATAATTAACCTGCCTATCCGTCAAATCGAACTGTTCCTTAAGCTCTTTTTTAGTAACTGTGCCCTCTTTCGCTATTCTTAATAAAATTTCTTTATTCTGGCTGCTCAATTCATTCACCTCCTTCCGCTCAATTCGATTATAAGCGCTTACACATACTGCTAAATCACTAATTCAGTCCAATTTATGTCATGCTCATTAGTGAATTTGTGTTTTGCGGTGAACTCTAAATATTCTTGTTTATCATTTTGTTTGAAATAAAAAGTGCCAGACTGCTTAAACAGCCTGACACTTATTAGTTATTTCTTCAGCTTGGTTAAACCAAACTTTTTTCCAAATTCTTCTTCCAGAGCAGCTTTTAGATACGATCTGGCCTGCCTATCTCATCAGAAAGCAAAACTACTATCTTTAATTACAGAGATACTGCAGCGATAAGATATTCTGCTTTTTAATTAAAATCAGCTCCAATTTTTACAGATTATAACTTTTGTTTATCTTTTCATTAGATTTTATCTTAAATTATTTAAATGGCACTAATAGCTAAACTCCCCTTCATTACTGCTGTTAGACCTATTCTAGCCGAGAATTTAATCGTCCCAAATTTTACCAAAATGATCTTTTGACTTATTTACCTTAATAAGGTTCTAGGATAAAATTAAACTATACCGGATTATAAATTGATGATGAAATGTGGCTTTGAATTCAAAAATATTTCATTAATGCTATGAGCAAACATTAATTTTTGTTTTGTCCACCACGTCAGTGACATTAAACCTACGGCAATAGCACTTCAGGAGGAAGTAATGAAAAAGTTCAAGAAGATTTTGACAGTGGCAGCAACTGGTATGATTGCCTTATCATTAGTTGGCTGTTCTGATAATAGTAGTAAATCTGGCAGTAGTAAGCCCAAAAGCAGCCAGAAAGTAAAGAAGACTAATACTCAAAAAACTTCTTTTAGAAAATCATACGACAAGATTAAAGTTGGTGATGTCATGCAACAAGGTAACAGTGGCAGCACCATTAAAGATGTTAAAGGCATTTTGGGTCAGCCTGAGTCGGTTTCATCTACTGCAGTTAAAGGTTTTAAGGTGAAATCATATTCTTGGACCAAATATGACACTACTATTTTGGTGCAATTCAGTCATAAAAAGGCTATCACTAAGACAGTTTCGGGTTTTAAATGGACTCGCAGCAGCAATACGCTATCGCTTAAAGCATTTAATAGTTTGAAAGACGGCAGTTCTTACAGTACTATCGTCAATGCTTATGGTGAACCTGACGGACTGAGTGAAAATGTGGTTTTGGGTAAGAAAAATGTCACCGCAGTTTACTTCACTGGAATTAAAGCTAAGAATGCTGGTGCAAGTGCCAGTTTTTCATTTACTGACGATAAGCTGATATCTAAAACGCAAACTAATTTAAAATAAACAAAAAAGCTAGATGAGCAAAGCACATCTAGTTTTTTATTGGGTAATCTATGCAAATTTAATTGTTTGTTCTCGCAAACCTTGATTGAGAGTGAGAAAATACGGTTCATATTTTTTTGCTCAATTGGGCAATAATTAAAAATGTAATTGACAAAACTAATTTTATTAATTACTTTACTATATGTAAACAATTATTCTAAATATTCATAAAAAAATGATATTTATTAATGTATAATTATTTTTGAGGTGAGGAAAATGAGTAAAAAGGCGGAAGAAAATAAAGATACAAATATTGAACAGGAAGCCTGGGATTTTGTTGATCTTGTATTTACAGGTAAATATAAAACAGATACGCAGGACGCTAACCTAGTGGAACTTGCGGAAAATCTCAAAGGTAATGAAATCGCTTTAAAGTACATTGATCTAGATATTCAAAATCTTATTTATAGCACTGTTATTGGTAATGATAAAGGATTCAAGGAAATACTAAAAAATTGCTATGATGAACTTGACAAACCAGATTCAAAGCCAGTTAATAAAAATAACTTACCACTTTACCTGGGAAAATTAAAAGATCTTACAGATCCTGAAAGTCAAGACCTTTATAATAATGTAGTTGCTTCATATAAACGGTATTATGGTGTTATAACTAAACAAGGGGATTTGGTTAATATTAAGGAACGACTGGATGACCTAGACCGAAGAGTCAAAAATAATAGTATAGATGCCAAAAATAATATAAAAAATAATATTATAGAGGCAGAAAACAATATTAAAAAGGAGCTTTATCCAGAATTCATTGCAATTCTCGGTATCTTCACCGCTATTACTTTTGCCATTTTCGGTGGAATGAACTTACTTAGCAACTTATTCCAGAATATGAGAAGTACACATGCTTCATTAGGTCAAGCTCTAATTCTTGCTTCCGTTTTCGGCTTTACCTTGTGGGGACTTATTGAAATACTTTTTATTTGGATTTCAAAAATCAATCTAACAAAAGATGATAAAATTGATAAAGATGATAAAAAAGAAAAGAAAATAGATAAAAAGGAAAAAATTTTTAATTGGTCTGCACTTAGTTTCTTAACAGTAATACTAATTTTTGGACTTGCGCTATTTTTCAGTTAGAAAGATATTTCGCATATTAATAAAAAGCATGTATCAGTATATAGACATTAATTTTACACTTTGAGATAGCTTTTAAATTTGAAACGAATTTGAGAATTTTATTTTAGCTAAACACTAATAGATTAATCCACTTACCGATCAATTTAAAAAATTAAAGTTTTAGCCCATTTAGGCTAATTCATAAAACCAAAAAAGCTAGATGAATATTATTCATCTAGCTTTTCTTAACGCTCTGATGAGCATTAGCTACCACCACGATTGCCGTTGAGCTGTTTTTATTGGGATATCCGGGCTCGAACCGAAACATGCAGGAACCAGAAACCTGTGCCTTACCATTTGGCTATATCCCAGTGTTAAATCACCCGCACGAGAATTGAACTCGTAACTCCACCTTGAGAGGGTGGCGTCTTAACCATTTGACCAGCGGGCAAAATCAACAGTAATTATTATGCTTGAAGCGGGGTCCGATGTCAAGTGCTTTTTACTCTAAAAGAAAGATTTTGCTAACCTCTTAGCAATTCTGATTGAATAAAGACGCTAAAGCCTGCTGTATTTAGCTTTATCCCCCTACTTCCAGTTATCATAGAAAAACGACCAGTTACACAAATTTTGTTCACAAAATGATGCTCCCTTGCTATCTTAAATGCTAAGGAAAGGAAACTAAGCCATGTTAGTAAATCAAAAAGCAATTTCTCACTTGCGAGAATTGTTCGTGACAGTCAATACACCCCAAATTAATGAGAACAGCACTAATCTGCGTGATAATTTGGACCGCTTTTTAAATGAGCAAATTCTCATCGGTTTTAAATCCGGACGGAAAAAGATTATTGCTTTTCACGAAATTATTTCAATTCATACACAAAAAAAAGGAAGTCGTCTGTGAAACTGAGCAATATGTGTACCGAATAAAGCAACGTCTTTATGAAGTTAAGCTTTTGCTGCCAAGACAACTTTTTGTGCAAATATCCAGTTCAGAAATTGTTAATTTCAGCTACATTCAAGAATTTGCACTGGCACAAAACGGGAATTTATCAAGTTATTCTCAAAAACGGCAAAATGACTTACACTTCCCGCCGTTATATGCAAAAAATCAAAAAGGAGTATTTATCATGAAAAATCTCAAATCTTTAATTAGCCGTTCTCTTATCTCTGCACCGATCGGAGTGACTATCGGGCTAATTTTTGCACTTATATTTTGTCAAGTAAACAACTTGCCACAATTTACCCCATCTATTGAAAATTTTGTCAGTTTATTTGCTAATCCGGTGCAGGCAACTTTTGTCTCCATGATTATTTGGGCACTAATGGGTGCGATTTATGGTGGTAGCACCGTAATTTTTGAACAAGAAAGATGGAGCATTACCCGCCAAACATTTAGTCATTTTCTCATTACCTATATCTTGGTGACGCCCCTGTCTATCCTTGCGGGAATGCCTTTTAATCTCACAATTTTTTTGGGTTACACCCTCAACTACTGCGTAGTCTACTTCATAATCTGGCTTGCCACCATGTTCTTTTCTCGTAGAATGGTTGAGCAATTAAACGAAAAAATCCCTAAATAAAAATAGTAGTAATATTTAAAAACTTGAATGCTGACTGGCTTTCAAGTTTTTTGTATCAAACTGCGTGAAAAGATAATAAATGTCATTTAGTTAGATATAATATAATTAGAAATATTAACTGAAAGACAGATTTTATGATTGACTACTCAAACACCCAAAATTTAATTGAATCAATGGTTACGGAACGCATTGTACCGGGCGTAAACTATGCTTTTTTTAAAAATGACCAAGTTTTCACTTCAACCGTCGGCTTTGCAAGTACCTATCCGACAGTTACGCAACTTAGCCCGTTTGCTATTTATGATTTAGCCAGTCTGACCAAAGTAATTATTACTGAAAATATTTTGCTTAAATTATATCAAGATGGACAGCTCAATTTTACTGAACCACTGCACGACTTTATTCCCGAATTTAAAGATGAACGTGTCCGCCTTTTTCATCTGCTTACCCACACCAGCGGAATCCGTGGCTGGATTGAAAAGCGTGATCAATTATCCCACGACGAATTAATCAATGCCATCATTCATTTACCTGTCACAGACGAGTTTGAACATAAAATGCGCTATGCCGATACGAATTTTATCTTGTTGGGGTTGGTTGTTAAAAAAATATTTGGGCAGCCAGTTCAAGAAGTTGGTCAAAAATTAATAATCGAGCCTTCTGGTTTGGAAAACACGACATTCAATCCCCCTAAGGACTTATGTGTGCCCACTGCTGTTTACCAAGGGAAAGTTTTGCAGGGTGAGCCGCACGATCCTAAAGCACGCCAGCTTGGCAGTGATTGCGGTTCAGCAGGACTTTTCTCCACAATGAATGACTTGGTTAAATTAAGTAAAGGTTACTTGGGCTTGGATAAACAAATTCTGCCCTTCAGTCAAGAACTTGTCGCAATGTTATTCGATAATAAAAATCCGGCGGGCGTCAAACCGCGCTCATGGGGCTGGGACTTGCGCTTTGACCCTCAGTTGCATTACCCCCTAATTCTGCATACAGGCTTCACTGGTGTTCTTATGCTTCTTGACCGTGTAAAAAAGTCTGGTCTAATTCTTTTAACCAATCGTATTCACCCTACTGGTCATAATCAGGTCTTTCTAACTATGAGAGAAAGAATTATTCAGAGTTTTTTAAAAGAAAACGATCAATAAAAAAATAGTTTAATCGCATTACAGCTGAAGTTGGCACTCCTTTTCAAAATTAGCTTGTAGTATACTGGTAGAAGAAGACAGAATTTTACTCCCAGTTCGTTGATATCAGTTCTGCCAGTAAAGCAATAGTTTTTTTGTTATAAGGAGTGAAAAAATGAAGAAGAATAAACGCATAATCTTTGCGACAATTGCCGCTTTAAGTCTGGCTGCGCCAATGACAGCAGTCTTCAACTTTGACAATGTTCAAACCGTTTCAGCCAACCACCAAGGAACCAAAGTTTGGCTCCAATATGGTACTTTAAAGTATGCTTTAAAAGGGCCATCAGGTAGAGTATATCCTGCTGGTACTAAAGTAGTACGTGAACTTAGTGACGATGCTAAGCCACCTATTTCAATGCACGGTCGTCCATTTTATTTGACACTTGTTATTGGTGGCATTCCCGGCAATCAGCTATTACAAGACGTTGGTGGCGGTGAGATTGCTGAGGCTTATGTTAATTATGAAGATTGGCAGGAAATTGACTATCCAGCAGATAATGTGGTTTTAGTTCAAAATACATCAGATTATACAGACTTAAAATCTAGTGATTTTCACCCTGTAGATAATAGTAATCCTGATGTTCCTGTTGCAAACACTGATGCATTAGACCATGCTTATGGGCAATATGTTAAAAATACATATAATTGGGAACACATGTCAGTTGCTGATAATAAATGGGGTGACAGCATTAATCAGCGTTATGATGCTGCTCATGGCATGGGTGCAACTCAAGAAAGTGTTGATGCTTTAACTAAAGAGATTAATGATGCTGTTGCTAACTACAAGAAGACTGGTCACCTCGTAAGTGGCAATTCAAACTCTGGTAACTCTAGCAATTCATCTAATAGCAATAGTGGTTCTACCACAGTTACTCCGGCAAAGCGCAAATCTAAGTCACGTTTTGTAAAATTACGTAAAGCATCGTACCAGTACACCCACAAAGGCAAGCGGGTTTCGAAGAAGAAGCTCAAGAAAGGCGCGATTGTAAAAATCAACGGTAAAACTTACCGCATTAAGAAGAAGACTTTCTACCACATTGGCAAAAATCGCTATATCCGCAAAGTGAATGTTGCTAAGAATTAAATTTGCTAAGAACAAAACCTCGAAACTGGATAAGTTTCGGGGTTTTTATTATCAAGGAAAACAAAAAAGGACAATTCTTTACCCACTGAGTTAAAAATTAATCCTTAATAAACTTGCGCTATTAAAATTTAAACCTTGTTTAGCACTTTTTACGATTTGGCCAAAAATGATAGACAAGGTCAACTACTGCTTGAGCCAGCATACCGCCTGCCATCCAGTACATCCCCATCATCATATTGCCGGTAAAGGTATAATAAGCGGTAATAGCGTAAACGACTACCCACAAAATTTTAAAAAACAAATTATCACACATCATTTGTAAAAAAACTCCCTTCAATTCATTTCAAATTATACCTTTTTTTAGACAAAAATTGGGGCTATTTTTAGTTATTTAATCACTTAAAAGTTGTTTTACCAAAATTATCTACAATAAATGTTATTATATAAAAATGTTTACATTCGTAAGCATTAATTAACTTTTTTAAAAATATTTTTTTCGCTGAAAGCATTTTACCATTTTTTATTTGTTATGTAATTTAATTGCATTTGCAACTATAAAAAAGAACTTTAAGTACAGAAATTTAAAGTTCTTTTATTATTTAAAAATTAATTGGATTACCGCAAGTACTCTTTGACGCGATTTAAATATTATTCAGAAAAGTTTTTACAAAATAACCTTTTACAATTAAAGATTACTCATCAATCTTTTTCTAAGTCACGACTTTTCCATTCCCAGCAATTACTTTCTGGTAAAAATAAAAACTATTATTGAGGCATTTCTTCATACCAAGCAATTATTTTACCATAATTTATTGCACCTTCTCATCTCGCGTTAGAACGGTATTTTGCCGGAGAAATACCAAAATAATGCTTAAAAATTTTATAAAAATAGGACGCATTTTCATATCCTACTCTGGTAGCAATTTTTTCAATTGAAACCTTGGTGTACTTTAGATATTTAGCAGCTACATTCACTCTTTGCAGTTGCACTAACTTGATAAATGACAAACCGGTTTCATTTTTTAAATGATCCGACAAGTAGTTGGGATTAAAGCCAAAATGTTGTGCCATTTCTTCTAACTTGATCTCGGAATAATTCTTTTCAATGTAAAGAAGTAACGACAATAAATTATTGTTTTTACTTTTCGCACCAGTCACTGGCGGTTGACGGTAATATGCTTTTCTTATCAATAAAGAAAACAGCGTCAACATTTCTAATTTAATAATCTGGTCCGCTTGAATTTTATCAGCATAATATTCGTCAATAATATCGTAGATAATTGCAGTAATTTTAGGGTCGTGATCAATCTCAAACAAACTGTAACGGCCTTCACCGTGATCTTCATCGGATAGTAAGGAAAAAAGCAAACTAGAAATAGATATGCCATTGCCCTTAGACTGTAAAAAATCGAGCAGATTTAAGGAAAAAGCGGAAGTATGGAGTGCGATGTTTAAAACTACTCCTTTCTCATCAATCGGCTCTACCTTGTGAGGGGTTTTGATACCGATAAAAATCATGTTATCTTGTTTCACCTTAATCCGCTCATGTTCTGTTACCACCACACAATTACCTACCAAAGGAATTTTTATTTCAACATAATTATGAATATGAAACGGAATGTATGATTTTACAGGTTGAACAGAAATTGTGATTGAGCTGCTGTTTAGTACAAAATTATCAGAATAAGTATTGAAAAATTCATAAATAGGCTCGCTGTCGATATGACCAGCAATTTTTAATTTGAATTCACCAGATCTAAAATTCTGCAAGACCATATTCCAATCTCGAAAACCATTATTCTGACGCAACATTTGGATAATTTTTTCGTGCATTTGGGCTACCTTTTTATTCGTGTTATAACTTCTGTGAAATAGACAGTTTTTTCATGTAATTTAACAATAATTTACTTTTTACATTAAGTTAAAATGAAGAACAAAGCAAGACAGTTTAAAGATTTTTTGAAAGAAAAATATCGCAGAACTAGGTCTTAAGACTCACAACTTAACGGGCGCGCAAATTGGTTTCGTTAAAAATAAGGTGGCAAGCACATCACCTGCCGTAAACATCTGACAGCTGTTCTTTGTCATTGGCAAAGATGAGGTTCAAAAAACTTAGCTAAATTAAATCAGAAGTATCAATTAAGTGGCATAAAGTTATGTTTTCGTTCGGCTTCAAAAAGTTTCAGCCTGCTAGATACTTACAAGCTACTGCAACTTTCAAAATAATCAAATACTTAGTCATTAAAAAGTGCTCCTAATAGTCAGATTAATGGCCAACTATTATGGAGCACTCCATAGCCCTGAAAGGTTTTTTCACGGGTTTTTATTTTAAATAAATTGATGTAAGTGTAATGACAGATATTTAATAAGAACTATTCGCCTAAATATGCAAAGGCTACTTTTTCATCGTAAACATGGAATATTTTTTCAAAAAGAAAACGGCAGATAAGTGCAACTACTACAGGAATTACAATCCAGACCACTAGCGCCAATACAAAATTAATGCTGGCTTTTCCAGCGTCTAAAGAAGCTAGCGGCCCAACTAGACCGACAAGACCAAAGCCTGCTGAAGCTGGCATACCGCTAACATGGAATAGGGCCACCGGAATAGCTGAAACGACAGCAGTAATTAATGTCGGCAGGAGAATAATTGGATGTCTGAAAAGATTGGGCATCATCATCTTCATTGCACCTAATGCAATAGCAATGGTCACACCCGACTTATTAGTCCGCCACGAATGCACTACCAAAACCAATGTGGTGGCAGCTACTCCCATTGCCGCCGCACCAGCTGAAATGCCATTTAATTGAATAGCCATACCAATTGCAACTGTTGAAATCGGGGAAATAATCAACACTGCAAACATGCAAGAAATTAAGATGCACATAAAGATAGGCTGTAAATTTGTGAAAGAGTTGATAACTGTACCTAACCAAGTCGTAATCTTGCTAACATAAGGCAAAATTAGCATGCCGATCCAACCGGCTCCACCACCAATTAAAATTGGTGCGGCAACGATTTTAATCGAACCAAAATGCTGACCCACTAGTAGCAAAAGCCCCACAGCCAGACCGGCAGTAATCATCGTATTAATCAAATCACCGGTTCCTGCAGAAACAAATACACCCTGAGCTTTTGTAGCTGGATTTACGATCTGCGGCACAAACTTGGTCACGCCGGAGCCAACATAAGCTGCGGCTCCTACAATAGCCACGTCCAAAGGCACCATTTTAAATTGAATAGCAATCAAGGCGCCAATGAGCAATGGTGTTGCACACTGGAAAATTAGCAAAGCTTGGTTTAATGATGTTGCTACTGGGTTTTGCCCAAATAATTTCAAAATTGCACTGAGTACGGCATTGGGAATTAAACCCACTATAATTCCTGTTGCCGTCCCAGCTAGTATTTTATTAAGAAAAGTTTTTACTGTTAGTTTATTAGAATTGGTTGAATCAGCCATATTTCATACTCCTTAAAATTCAGATTTTTCTAGGTACGCTTTGTCCGCAAAATAATTGGGGACAAAATCAAAATATGGTGAAGTGAAATTCGTCGCATTATTGTTTCCTCCTTAAATTTAATTATTAAGTATTTTATCATTTTATTTAAAAAAGTACACAAAAAACTTAATATTTTCTAATTATATTTAATTTCAGCTAAAAAAAAAGCAACCTAGATAACTAGGTTGCTGCAATTTTTGACTTTAATTGATGTTCATTTTTTTCTCAAGTCTAAATAAATTTAAGTAGCTGAGCAAGATAATTACACTAACAAAAGTTAAAAACAAGAACGCTTCTTGACTACCTTGTGCTGTCAGTGCAGCATAATTGCCTGGTCTTTTTTGCCAAGAAGAAATGATGGCAGCCATGACGGTTGTCCCCATTGAACCAGCATATTGCTGTCCAGTCTGAAAAACCGCTGTGGCATCTGTATGTAATTCTTCTGGCTGCAATTTGGACGCTTCTGCCATGGTATTATTAAAGGCCATTTGCCTGCCAATAATCATAATGCCATAAAAAACGCCGACCATTAGCGTACTGATTTTCAAGCTAAAAATGGCAAAAAGCAGACAAGCCGTTAGACAAAAGACTGTTCCGGTTAGAAGTGGCAACCGTGGCCCCTTTTTATCGTAAACATGCCCAAACCAAGGGTTCAATAGACCACTGATAATGCAGCCGGGAAGCAAAACTAGTCCCCCAATTAAAGAAGTGGCGTGATTAACAATTTGAACATAATTGGGAATTGCAAAGCTGGTACCAATATTAATAAACTGCAAAAGCAGATAAGAAATCATGGCAAAAATAAAGGGCTTATTTTTAAATATGTCTAAGTTAATCAATTTCTTTTTACTTGATCGCGACAATTTGATAAATACGTATAGCAAAAGCGCAACCACGACCATGCTTAACCAAAAACCCCAATCTGTAAAACCATTGCTAATACGATTAAAACCTAAATTAAAAATAATCATAGCACTGGCAATCACAATATAGTTTAACCAATCAAAACTGGGATGCTTTTTTTCATGATATTGTTCAACGACGAACAAGCCCAGAACCATGATAATTACAGCAATGACAGCCACAATTTCAAATATTAAAGGCCAGCCGAAGTAGTAAACCACAGTGCCACCAAATGTAGGTCCTAAAGATGGAGCTAAAATAATTACTAAACCAGTAAGCCCCATGTAAAAGCCCCATTTTTCCTGCGGCATCAATTCTACGACCATGTTAAACATTAACGGAATTGACAGACCGGCTCCCACAGATGAAATTATGCGTCCAGCAAGTAATACCCAAAAATTAGGAGCAAGCCCCGCAACTATTGAGCCCGCGATAAAAGCCACGGCAGCGGTCAAAAACAGCTGTCTAGCTGAAAAGCGGTCATTTAAATACGAACTTGACACCATTATTACAGAAATTGTTAATAAGTAACCTGTTGTAGTCCATTGCACCAGACCTAAACTAATATGGAACTGCTTCATTAGTGTAGGAAAAGTGACGTTTAAACTGGTCTCAGTCAAAATCGACACAAATGCCATTAAAGCACAACTGATTATAGCCAGTACCCGCTTTGGCGTTTCTCTTTTTGCTTCCATATTTCTCTCCTTAATAAAAAAGGGTTAAAAGCCTAAACTTTTACCCTTTCCATAATTGGTATGACATCAATAATTTAAAATGTACAGGATGAATAATACTAACTAATTTTATCAATAATAGGTTCCATATAATAATAGTATTAATTCATGAAATTAGCAATTATCTAATTATTTTTCTTCTTTAAAGCGAGCTACAAGATCATCATGTAATTCTTCATAGCCGGGCTTGTTCAATAAGCCAAACATGTTACGCTTATAAGCCTCAACGCCTGGTTGGCTAAATGGGTTGATACCATTAAGATAACCAGAAATTGCAATAGCTAATTCAAAGAAGTAAATTAAGTAACCCAAAGTGTGTTCAGTCTGATCAGGAATATTGACTGTCATAACCGGAACGCCACCATCAGTATGAGCTAAAACTACGCCCTCATACGCATGTTCGTTAACGTAGTTCAAGGTCTTGCCTGACAAGAAATTCAATTGGTCTAAATTACGATCATCAGCTGGTATTTCCACATCATTTGCAGGATTTTCAACCCTAATGACAGTTTCAAACAGATTACGCAAACCTTCTTGAATGTATTGACCTAATGAGTGAAGGTCAGTAGTGAAGTTGGCACTTGCAGGCCAAATACCCTTACCGTCTTTACCTTCGGATTCGCCCATTAATTGTTTGCACCATTCACTAAACATTCTCAATGTTGGTTCGTAGTTCTCCACAATTTCTGTCGTGTAACCCTTGCGGTAAAGTATGTTACGTAAAGCAGCATATTGATAAGGAGTAGCTTCACTTAAGTCTGTAGAGCTATAATCTGCTCTGGCATCCGCAGCACCCTTCATTAATTGGTCAATATCTGCTCCAGAAACTGCGATTGGCAAAAGACCAACAGCTGATAAAACGCTGTAGCGGCCACCAATATCATCTGGCACAACAAATTCTTCGTAACCCTCGGCGTCTGCTTCAGTCTTCAATGCACCTTTGGCGCGATCAGTGGTAGCAAAAATTCTGGTTTTAGCTTCTGCAGCACCATATTTTTTAACTAATTTATCTTTAAAAATACGGAAAGCAACGGCTGGCTCTGTAGTAGTACCAGATTTAGAAATAACATTAACACTGAAATCCTTGTCTCCAAGCCATTCAATCAAATCATGTAGGTATGAACCTGACAAAGAATTACCACAAAATACAACAGTAGTATGCTTATCTTTGCCTCTGCCATAAAAAGCACCATTTAAAAATTCAATGGCGGCTTGAGCGCCTAAATAAGAGCCGCCGATACCGATACAAACTAGAACTTCAGAATCACTTTGAATCTTCTTTGCTGCCTTTTTTATTCTGGCAAACTCATCTTTATCATAATCAACTGGTAAGTTAACCCATCCTAGGAAATCGCTACCTGCACCAGTACCGTTTTTTAGTTCACTATCAGCAGCATTAACCATAGCCTGCATTTCACTTAGTTCATTTTCGTGGACAAACGGCGTTAATTTAGTGCTATCAAATTTTATTAAACTCATAAAATACGCTCTCCTTACTGAATTAAATATTTATTTCACAAGAATATTTTAGCAATCTTAATTTGCAATTACCAGTGCTTTTAAATAGTTTTAGACTTTCTTCTAATTAGCATGACAACCCAATACAAGAAGTAGCCAATCGCTGCCCCGCAACTATTGAAAAAGACATCATCAATATCGCTAACACCAGTTTCAAGCAAAAATTGCATTGTTTCTATAAATAACGAAAATATCAGCCCCGCAAGCAGTACCCGACCAAAAGTTTGTTTTTTCGCAAAAACAAAGGGTGATAAAAAGCCAAACGGAACGAAACATAGGACATTACCAAAGGAATTGTAGACAAAATCTAACCGACTTTGCGCATGGTACATCTTCCAGGTTTCTTTTAAAAATACAAAATTGATTTCACTAAGTGGTCTGTGCAAGTTAAAAGTCAAATTCCACGGGAAATAAGTATTGCGAAATGTGGTCAACATTAATACTAAGATTAAGTAAAAAGCAAATAACCATACTGCTGCTTCTGACTTGATTGTCCGCCTACTTCTAATAGTCATTAGCCAGATCAAACGGATTACCATGAAAAACAAAAAATAAAAAATCGTTTTGTCAAGTGCCAACATTATCAGCTTAATCAAAGCAAAATGATTAATTTTAGTAGCGTAAAGTTGCGAAAGCAGGTTATATAGTGATCCTAAAAATATCATTCTCATTCAATTCCTAAAATAGCGTTCATTTAAATTATACTCAATCTTGGTCAATTAATTCTTAAAAAAGGACTAACAATACGAAAAAGATTGTCTAAAACCCCAGAAACTTTTAAAATAGTCAGATAAGGGAGAGTTTTTATTTTGAATAAAAAAAATCTGACTAATTTCATTCAGACTCGTACAGGCTTTTTTTGCCTTTTAGTTTTTTTATTTACTCTAAAATACATTTTTGCTGCGTATCATGATTTTAACCTGGGTATTTCAGATCCATATCAACACATCATCATGTGGATTAGCCCCATTGGCAGCGCAATTTTGTTAATTAGTATTGGACTTTATTTTTCTAAACCAATAGTTTCATACTGCGCTATGCTCTTACTTGACGTCGCAAATTCAGGTCTGTTATTTGCCAATATTTTGTATTACCGGCAATTCTCAGATTTTATTACTGTAAAAACAATTAATAATGCTGGTAAAGTAGCGCCGGGATTGGGAAAGAGTGCTGTCGCTCTGCTCCAGCCGTCAGATATTTTATTATGGCTGGATTTAATTGTAATAACGGGACTACTACTAGCGCACAAAATAAAAATTGACCAAAAATCCTATGGCTTGCTGACACCATTTGCCGTAACTTCTGTTGGGGCCTTTGTTTTAGTCCTTAATATTTTTATGGCTGAGTCATCCAGACCGCGACTTTTAGGTACTACTTTTGACCGGTCATATATCGTAAAGTATCTGGGAATTGATACTTATACCGTTTATGACGGCATAAAAAATGAACAAACAGAACAAGTAAACAAGAATGCGAATACTGCCGATTTAAATAAAATCCTGACTTACACTAGAAAGAATAAATTGCCAGTAAATCCGCAATATTTTGGTAAGGCCAAGGGTAAAAACGTAATCGTGATCCATCTGGAAAGTTTCCAACAATTTTTAATTGATCTCAAGATTAACGGTAAAGAAGTTACGCCTTTTCTTAATTCCATCTACCATGATAAACATACTTTAGGCTTTGCTAATTTCTACCATCAAGTCGGTATTGGCCGCACCAGTGATGCCGAAAATATGCTGGAAACAGGGACTTACGGCATTTCGGATGGTTCTTTGTTTACTGCAATGGGCAGTTCCAATACTTTTCAGGCTGCACCACAAATTTTACGGCAACATGGTAAATATACTTCTGCTGTCTTTCACGGCAATGTAGGTTCTTTTTGGAACCGTGATGATGTTTACAAAAACATGGGTTATAATTATTTCTTTGACCAGAACTACTTCAGCCATGATAAAAATGACCATATTGGTTATGGTATCAAAGACAAGGTCATGTTTGCAGAGAGTATTAAGTACTTAGAAAGAATGCAGCAGCCCTTTTATACAAAATTTATCACCGTAACTAACCACACCCCTTTTGATATGGATGAAGAAGATCTGGATCCAAATTTTAAAACCAGCGATACAGCGGATAAGTCCATTAATAATTATTTTGAAACTGCCCATTATCTTGATCAGGCAATTCGTGAATTTTTCACTTATTTAAAAAAATCGGGATTAATTAAAAATACCATGGTAGTAATTTATGGCGACCACTATGGCCTGACTAATTCTGAAAATGAAACTCTCGCGCCAATTGTTGGAGAAAGCTCTGACACCTGGAACAGCTATAATAACGTGCAAATGCAGCGCGTACCTTTCATGATCTATTCGCCCAATTTGAAAGGAAAAATTAAGCATGAAGTTGCAGGAGAAATTGATGTCTTACCAACTCTGCTGCATCTTTTAGGAATATCCAACAAGAATTATATTCAATTTGGCAGCGATCTTTTAGCGCCAAAATACCGCCCATGGTTGGTTTTTAGAAATGGGACTATTGTTAGTCAAAAATACGTCATTATTGGCGGCAAGGGGCTTAAGGGTGTTGTTTATGACCGTAAAAGCGGTAAAGAGATTATTAATTTTACCGCGAAGGAAAAATACGAAATCACCAAATTAGCAAAAGAAGGAAAACAGTCGCTGAAATATTCCGATTTATTGAATAACCATAATCTGCTCCGCTTCTATACTCCAAAGGGATTCAAGCCGGTTGATCCTAGTGAATTTGACTATTTAACCAATTATATTCAAATGGAAAATCTCAGATACCGTTTAAAAAATAAGTCTACTGCTTTAATAACCAAGCACCGCAGATCAACTACCAGTCTTTACAAAACAGATGCAGCTGAGTTAAAAGGACGAGAATATGAGATTACAACGATTCCAGAATCTGTATCTGGTAATCACCTAACGGAAAAAGAAAACAAGTCTAGTAAAAATCATAAAAAGTCCTATAATTAATAAATATAGAATAAAATATTATTTTTTTGGAGGACTTTCATGAAATACTTATTTTTAATCATGATAATCATATGTATAGTGTTGGCATGCTGTAGAGTAGTCCCGCAAAACAACGAGGGCTTAATTGAAACTTTGGGCAAATACTCAAGAACTGTTAAAGCTGGATTAGTTCTTATTATCCCGGTAATTCAAAGACTACGTAAAGTTTCTCTAGCCATGTTTCCGGCGGAAATTTCCAAATATTCTATTATTACCAAAGATAATGCAGAAATTACTACCAGCTTGACCCTAAACTACTTGGTGACTGATTCATACAAATATTTTTACAACAATACCGACTCCGTTAAATCAATGGTTGAATTAATCAGAGGGCATTTACGGGATATTATTGGTCGGATGGACTTAAATGATGCGTTAGGTTCCACCAGCAGCATTAACTCGCAACTATCAGAAGCAATAGGTGATCTCACTGATATTTACGGCATTCGGGTCGTCCGCGTCAATATTGATGAACTATTGCCCAGCACTGAAATACAAAAAGCAATGGATAAGCAATTAACAGCTGATAGAGAAAAAATTGCTGCTATTGAAAAAGCCGAGGGTGAAGCTAAAAATATTGAGTTAACGACTAAGGCTAAAAACGAAGCATTGATCGCGACAGCTAAAGCCAAAGCTGAGGCGGTCAAAACAGAAGCCGATGCTGAAGCTTATCGGATCAACCAATTGCAGTCAAGTCTCGCAAAAGCAAGCGACGGCTACTTTAAAAATCAAAGTCTGGACAGTTTCAATAATTTGGCAAAGGGACCCAATAACCTTATAGTAGTCGATAAGGATAATGTAACTAATCTAGGTTCAATTCCAGCTGCTGCTAAAGTCTGGCATGAAACCACCACTGACAATGAATTAGAAAAATAAATAATACATACACAAAAGGCTAATAAATCATCCTAAACTGATGATATATTAGCCTTTTTAATTGCAAGCAGAATTTTATTCGAACTGCATTAGTTATCAAGATATTGTTCATAGCCTTTATCAAATAAAATTATGGTAAATAAAGCACCTTGATTTGACTTAGACTGAACGTGAATTTTGCCGCCATGCTGCTTAATTAAAGAAGAAACAATTGATAAGCCTAAACCATATTCGCCTTTACCCGAGCGCGTGCGCGATGGATCCGCCTTAAAATATCTTTCAAATATATACTTAAGTTGCTCATGACTCATGCCAATACCATTATCTTTAACGCTAATGATGGTGGCATGGGCAGCCCGATAACCAGTAATCTCAATTCTGCCGTCAGTGGTAAACTGAATAGCGTTTTGAATTAAATTGACCATAATTTGGGTAAAGCGGTCTCTATCGGCATAAATTGGCAAATCTATAGGTACTGAAATAATAATTTTATCATTTGCCTTAGCAGCATTATGTTTAAGCTGCATTGTAACATCGTCTAATACTTTTCTAGCATTAAACTTGGTTTTAATTAAATCTATTTGATTATTACGTATCTTTTCATAATCCAGGTTTTCGTTAACAAGACGAATAAGCCTTTTTGTTTCCCTGCTCATTAAAGCAATAGACTTTGGCTTGGCTTTATCCGGAATTGCATCATATTGCAGCCCTTCCAAAATACCGTTGATTGTAGTTAACGGTGTCCGCATTTCATGAGCAGCATCAGCCATAAACTGATCCCGTCGTTTTTCTTGTGCCTTAACTTCTTGATTTGATTTCTTTAATGCGCGCACCATTTGGTTAAAGTTATCAGCAAGCTGAGTTATTTCATCATTACCACTGTAATTAGCCTGTACGTCAAAATCTCCTGCAGCAACTTTTTGAGTAGCTTGAGACAAATTTTTAATCCTATTAGTTGCATAAAACGACAAGATAAAACTTAAAATTAAGCCAACTATTAATGCAGTCACCAACGCACTGAACAAATTTTGTTTGGCACTTCTTATTGGTCGTTCAACGGTTGACACCCGAACTCCCAGCCAAATTGCACCAATAAATTTACCCTGATCACGCCAAGGCAAAAGCACTCCAGTACAGGTGTCTTTAGTATGACCTAATTGCGAAATTATTTCATTGTTGTTTTTGATATGCAGCTTTTTTCCACGCTTTACTTGTGCAAAGTGCTTGTCAGAAAGTTTAATCTTGTTATTTCTTTTGGGATAAATCTGTTTGCCCCGCGTATTAAAAACGCTAAAATACACTTTATCGCTGTGAAGGACAAACTGCAGTCTATGCAAAAACTTGGGGTTAAGCATTGCTGAGCCATTCTTTTCTTCACTAGCAGCCAAAGTTCCTAGAGCAGAAGCAAAATCTTCCATTCTCTGATAATTATGGGCATAAGATTGCTTAGTGACGTTATTAATTTCTGAAAAGCCAATTATTGATACCGTAGTAAGAATGATTAGTAAAAAACTAAGCATGTGCTGATAAATCAACTTCATAATAAAAACCTACGAATCATCAAATTTATAGCCAACGCCCCAAACAGTTTGGATAACATCTGCACCCACGGTTTCCAATTTTTGACGCAACTTTTTGATATGAGCATCAACTGTCCGGTCTTCACCATAATAATCATAGCCCCAGACAGCTTCTAACAATTGTTCACGGGAAAATACCTGTTTAGGTTTTTGAGCCATAGTATATAGTAAATCGAATTCTTTTGGTGTAATGTTTTGAACGTATTTTCCGTCATATAATACTTCACGTCTGCTCTTAGAAATTTGGGTATGAGCTGTTTCGACATCGAATTTTTCGGCTTCTTTAGTTTCTTTTGATTGTTCTTTATGATCATCAATTCT
The DNA here is from genome assembly GCF_000970855.1 of Lactobacillus helsingborgensis. GTDB lineage: Bacteria > Bacillota > Bacilli > Lactobacillales > Lactobacillaceae > Lactobacillus > Lactobacillus helsingborgensis. The sequence continues at coordinate 713,146 of NZ_KQ034046.1, read as the reverse complement.
AATTCTGCGTTGCAGCGCCTTGATACGAGCAATTAAAGCTAAAGGACTAAAAGGCTTTGATACATAATCATCTGCACCAGCATTAAATCCCTGAATCTGTTCCTCCTCACTACTGCGAGCAGTTAACATAATAATTGGAATTTGTGGTGAAATCGCACATACGTCTTTAGCAACTTGTATGCCATCTTTTTTAGGTAGATTGAGGTCTAACGTGATCAAATCATACTGGTCAGGATTTTTGGCAAACATTTTAACGGCTTGTTCCCCATCAGTAGCTACATCCATGGTCCAACCTTCTTTTTCAAAGAACATTCCCATCATTTCTGCAACTGACTGATCATCCTCGACCATTAAAATTTTCAGTTTCATTTTCGGTCCCTAAATCCTTTTGTTCTCTCCCTTTTTACTTTGTCAGGATCTATATAATCTGCCGGCAATTCATGACGGTTTTTTAAGTAGCTTTTTAAGGCTTTTTCCGTAGCCATGATTGGAAAGATAATGAAAAGATAAAATGTCAGCAGCCAAAGTAAAAAATAACGATCCCATTTAAATAAATGTATTCCAATACCCAACAATAATTGAATTAAACCAAAAGCAATAAAATTTAAACTTGCTCTTTTTTGAGCAAACTTGAAACTGTTTTTATTGACTTGGGCCAAGTATGAATGATACCCGTAAAATGGAATTTGTCTTTTTGCAGGCGAGATTAGCCATAGCAGTCCAATTACTAACATAATTGCACCACATGCGATATAAATCATACTTTTTCCTTTCTCTGATAGATTTAATTCTCGTTTCCTGGTGTTGAAATAACTATTTTCATATTACCTTCAAACTTAAAATTCTTTATTTCATTAGGAATAATCAAATTTGTTCCTAATGCTAAATCGTAAGTCTTATTTGCAAATTCGAGTTTACCCGAACCATTAATGATTGTGACTAATAAGTATGGGTGACTCTTTAAGCCAGTTTGCCATTGGCCATTAAGGTCTATTTGCCACAAATAAAAATGAGGTGAAATTGGTGGCTCAACTAAAGTTTTGATAATAGCATCCTGTTCATGTTTAGTCTTGATCTTAAGTTGGGGATCAACATGAGGAACCTGAGTAATATCAATTGACTTTTGTGTATGTAATTCCCGTTTCTGGCCTGTTTTTTGGTCAACTCGGTCATAATCATATAGTCTATAGGTTACATCACTTGATTGCTGAGTTTCAATTACTAATATTCCTTTTGTAAGTGCATGAATTGTACCTGACGGAACGTAAAAGAAATCTCCAGCTTTGACTGGGACTTTACGCAATAGCTTATCCCATTCCCCTTTTTCGATCATTTCTGCCAATTCAGCGCGAGTTTTAGCGGTATGACCATAAATCAAATACGAACCAGGGTCAGCCTGTAAGACATACCAACTTTCGGTCTTGCCGCTGTCATTCTCTACTCTGCGGGCATAATCGTCATCAGGATGAACTTGCACAGATAAGTTGTCATTGGCATCCAAGAATTTAACCAGTAAAGGAAATTCTTTACTTTTAGGATTGCCAAAAAGCTCTGGATTTTCTTGATAAACTTGCCGTAAGCTTTGTCCCTTGAATTGACCGCTAGTGACAGTTGAAGCGTCATCCTTATACCCAGAAATAACCCAAGCTTCACCGACTTGACCATCTGGAATATCATAATTAAAAATAGTTTTTAATTTGCGCCCACCCCAAATCTTAGGTCTAAAGTATGGCGTTAAAAATATTGGTTCCATCATAATTCACCTCACTATTAGTGTAATCTTTTAAAGTGCAAATTTAAAACTATTTTTTCAAATATGAAAACAAAAGTTATTATTTTAAAAGTAATTTCCAATACAAAATAAAGAGATTATTTAATTTGTTTTATTTTAATATGAGTTTTTAAAACACAAGAAAAAAAGCCCAGCAGAAAGAATTCTGCTGAGCTTTTTGGGGAAACAATTTACTACTCGACAATTTTATTTCTATTTATTTTTACTCTTTAATCCCTCCAGTCGTGACTCTGCAATTTCATGGTCTAAGTCATTTATATATTGCTCTTTTAATGCCTTATCCCAGCCATAGTAATCAGACATATGCTTTACTACACCATCTTTAACTTGGCTCAAGGTGTCACTCTTGAACAAGATATGGTAAGTGCGACGTAAAAGATAATCAACTGGAGTCAAAGTCATTTCTTCGTTTAATGAATAATCCAGTGCAGCTGTTTCGCCTAAACTTAAACCATCTGCTGGCTTAATCTTTTGTGCATATTCGTATATTTGCTCTGCTTGAGAACCAAAAAGATTAGCGATTTCAGTTGCGTCTTCAGAAGCTAAACCAGCAGCAACACCATCTTTAGCAATCCGTGCCAGTTCTTCTTCTGCATGATCAGAATCAAAATCACCACCAGCAACTTTAATTTCAGCAGAATCTTGCAAAGTGAAGTTCTTAGAAAACTTATCATGCAATTTCTGCTGTATTTTCTTCATTGCTCCATTAGCCATAATGCGGTAGTCTGTCAATTTACCACCAGCTAATGTAATTAAACCGTCTTCAGCTTCAGTTAGTGAACTACCACGTGATACAGCAGACGGAGCCGAGGTACTGTCAGAAACACTGGCTCCAGTAGCAGCATCAGCTGCTTCGTTTCCTTCAACCTCTACTTCAATTAAAGGACGAACTCCTGCCCAACTGGCTTCAATATCATCAATTGTCAAATGGGCTGCAGGATACTTTTTATTAATAATGTTTAACAAGTAATCTACATCGCTTTGTTCAACAGTTGGATGAGCGTAATCACCGGTAAAGTCGGTATCTGTAGTACCAAAGTAAGTTTTACCTTCTCTTGGAATTGTGAAAATCATACGACCGTCTGCCGTGCCTGAACCAAAATAAGTTGGTTGTGGCACCGTCAGGCGTGATTGGTCTACTACAAGGTGCACACCTTTAGTTGGACGCAAACGTGGTTTCTTGTAAACCTCTTTATCTTCTTGACGTACCAAATCAGACCAAGGACCAGAAGTATTGATAATTACATCTGCGTGTATTTCAAATTCTTCACCGGTTAAATTGTCGTGAACGCGCACACCATTTGCTTGCATTTGGTCGTTATGTAAAATTCTGATGCACTTCAAGCGACTAACAGCCAAACAACCTAAATCATGTGCCTTTTTAACGTTTTCAACAACCAGCCTTGAGTCATTGTTTTGATAGTCTAAATAAACACCCGCACCTTGCAGATTCTCACTATTTAATTGTGGTTCACGCTTTAAAGTTTCTTCTTTATCCATCATGTAGTTAGCATATTTGATTAAAGGCGAATCTCCTTCAATGCCAGCTAGATGATCATATAAATCCATAGCCACTTTGACTGAAAACATAGTAAATGTGGTGCCGGGTTCATCATAAATTGGCAAAATCATCGGGTCTGGCTGTGTCATATGTGGCGCAATGTGCTGGATAACTGCACGTTCTTTAACAGTGTCGGAAACCACTTGAACATCAAAAGTTTTAAGATAGCGAATACCACCATGTACTAATCTGGTAGAACGAGAAGAAGTACCTCCACCAAAATCCTGCATGTCAATCAAGCCGGTTTTCATTTTAGCTGCACTAGCTTGCAAAGCAACGCCAGCACCGGTAATGCCGCCACCAATAACCAGTAAATCTAATTTTTCATTCTTTAAACGTTCAATTTCTTCTTGTCTCGTTTTAATTGAGAACGCCATGATTCAGCCTCTTTCTCTCTAATAAAAGTAATTACTTTTGAAATGGTTTGTAAGAAAAGCTTTGAGCAGCCTTAACAGCAGCTTTCCAGCCTTCATATAAGTGATCTCTTTCTGCACTGCTCATTTGCGGTTCAAAAGTCTTACCTACCTTTTGGATCTTCTTAATCTCATCGACATCTTTCCAGAAGCCAATAGCTAATCCTGCAAGGAAAGCAGCACCCATCGCCGTTGTTTCTAGGTTAGCAGCACGTTCAATCTTGATGCCCAATATATCAGCTTGGAATTGCATCAGATAATCGTTATTAGCAGCACCACCGTCAACTTTCAACTTAGGAATTTTAATTTTGGTATCTTCGTGCATAGTGTCAATGACGTCACGACTTTCGTAAGCTAAGGATTGCAAAGTTGCCTTAGTAAAGTCATCCCTTGTGGTACCTCTAGTTAAACCAAAGACAGAACCACGGACGTTTGAATCCCAGTATGGAGCACCTAAACCTGTGAACGCAGGAACTACAAAGACTTCGTTATTATCCTTTGAGCGCTTTGCTGCTTCTTCTGATTGCGGGGCATCATCAATAATACCTAATTGATCACGTAACCATTGAATAGCCGAACCAGCAACATAAATACTACCTTCCAAAGCATAATTTACTTTGCCATTGATGCCATAAGCCACAGTAGTCAACAAGTTATTAGCCGAGAATTTTGGTTTTTCACCAGTGTTCATCACAGTAAACGCACCGGTACCATAAGTGTTTTTGACCATTCCTGGTTCAAAAGCCAATTGACCAAATAAAGCTGATTGCTGGTCACCAGCCATACCGGCAATTGGAACCTGACTACCATAAAAATGATATTCTGCTGTAGTACCGTATATTTCGGAGTTAGAACGAATTTCCGGCAAAATTTTTCTTGGAATGTTCAATAACTTGAGAATTTCATCATCCCAATCCAGTTTGGTAATGTTAAATAACATTGTCCGGCTGGCATTAGTGTAATCAGTGACATGAACTTTGCCGCCGGTTAACTTCCAAACCAACCAAGAGTCAATAGTACCAAATAGCAATTCACCATTTTCTGCTCTTTCTTGAGCCCCTGGAACATGGTCAAGAATCCAGCGAATTTTGGTTGCAGAGAAATAAGCATCTGGAATCAGACCAGTCTTTTCATGAATCATATCAGAATAGCCGTCAGCAATTATTTTATCGGCAATATCAGACGTCTGACGCGATTGCCATACAATCGCATGATAAATTGGCAAGCCTGTTTTCTTATCCCAAATTACAGTGGTTTCACGTTGATTGGTGATACCAATAGCCGCAATTTGATTTGGTTTAACCCCAGAATTAATAAACGAGTTGGCAATTGTAGATAACACTGAATTCCAAATTTCATTGGCATCGTGTTCTACCCAGCCTGGTTTAGGAAAATACTGATTAAACTCTTTACGTGAGTCAATTACTTTTTTACCTGCATGATCCAAAATAATTGCTCGTGTACTAGTAGTACCTTCATCAATCGCTAAAATATATTTTTCAGCCATTATACTTTCTCCTTTTAGCCATAAAACTAATAGTATAGGTAACTGTTGTTACAACTCAATTTTACCCTCGCTTTTTAGTAAGCGCTAACATATAATGGTGATAACTTATTAGTTAAAGTTATAAAGAAAAGGATGATGCATGATGAAATACAGCCTGTTAGCATACAAATATTTTGTTGATGTAGTTGAAACTCAAGGATTTACCCCGGCTGCCAAAAGAAATTTTGTTTCTCAAACCGCGATTAGCAACGCTATTAAAAATTTGGAAAAACAACTTGGAGTGCAGCTAATTGACCGTTCGACCTCCCATTTTAAAGTAACTTTAGCAGGTAGCAATCTCTATCACTGCGCCATCCCTCTTTTAAATACCTATTACGAATTTGGTGAAAAAATAACCCAGTTAAATAATTCTTTTAGTATCCTAAAAATTCATTATCTGCATGGATTTGGCTTTTGGACAGTCAAATTAGCACAATCTTTGTTAACATCTAACCCCAAATTACAATTACAATTAGATACAGAGAATTTTGCGACAAGCTTTACAAAGTTGGATGCAGGAAATTATGACGTCCTGATTGGTTTTTCAACGGCGGTAAGCAAAATTAAAGATATTCACGTTAAAAAAATTGGAACAGCCAATTTTAGCATTTTACTTAATCAGAGTTCTTTAACTAAAAATGGCAATATAAGCAAAAAGACTATTAAAAGGCAGCCCCTTTTTTTACAAAAATGGACTGCTACAGATAGTAATGACGTGCAATCAAAAATCAAAATAATTCTGCGTAACATGCACATTGACTACTCTCAAATCATTTATCTAGACAGTTTCGACGCAGCAATATCGAATGTTGTTTTAAATCATGGTCTGGCAATTTATCCGCGAGAATTATCAATACCAAAAAAATATGATGATTGTCTCTGCTTTTTACCTCAACTGCCTGAACTGAAATATGACGTGGTGGCTATTTATAAAAATCCGGCTCTCGCCAATATTTTGGAACGTGCAACTGATTAGCAAGTTCTAATGATGATAAATTAATTTCTGCTACCGCGTTTTTGGCAATGATTAAATATTTACTATTCCAACTTGCCTAATTTGCTTAAACCGCTGAATACAGTAATCAATATGGAACCGAACATACAGATAGCCGCAACAATAAATATTGCATGTACCTCCGCCTTAATGAGAAAACCGCTAATTAACGACATAATCGGTCCAATAATTCTAGTTAACGAAGTTGAAATTGATGTGATTGTGCCTTTATACCGGTCTGGAGTCTCTGCTTGAATTACAGTAAAAAAGTTAGCTTGTGACCAGACACTACCAAACGAAACTAAAGCATAACCAAAAGTAACTAGTAGATATGACTGAACATTAAGCATAACTATAAAGCCAATCATTATCAGTAAAGCGATCATCAGCATTTGCGTACCTAATTTCAGATTTTTATTTATTTTTAAATAGACAGAATTGCCAATAATACTGGCGACAGCGGCGACTGTGAAAAAGATACTAACGAGATTAACGGAAACCTGCATTTTTTGCTTTAATAAAAAAGTTAACATAGGCAAAACCGCTTGAAAACCCACATTAGCGACAAAGAAACTGGCAATTAACCATTTAATGTTGTGATGAGTAAATAAAAAAGAAATTCCCTTCTTAGCACTTTTAATAAACGAATTGCTCTTTTTCAATAACTTATTTTCCCTATGTAATGGCTCATAGCCCTTAACAACATAAGTCAAATAGCCAAAGCTTAGAGCATCGAGTAAAAAACCACCGATATAATTAATTAAATTAATGACTATAGCAGCGATGCCAGGACCAAAAGTTTTTTGTAAAGAAGAAATCAAACCAACTTGACCAGAAACAGATGATAGTTCTTCTTTTTTAACTGATTCAGCTATGAATATTTGATATCCAGTCCAAGTAATTAAATCAAATGTGCCTAGCAGAAATACTACTAATAAAAGCCAATATATAGAAAAGTTTTTTATTACTAAAAACGGGGCAATAATAATCAGAATCATTTGCATGACTAATGACAATAACATAATTTTCTTGCGGGAATAGATGTCAAAAAGCGGTCCAATCGTCAATCCAAAGAGCGCCGTTGGCAAATATTCAACTGCCGTTAAAAGTCCCATGATAACTGATGAATGAGTTCTAGAAAGCATTAAAAGCGGAATTGCAAAGGTGTAGAATTGATCTCCTATTCCCGAAATAGCATAGCCTAAAAGTAATTTGTTTTTCTGTGATAAATTTTTCATTGTAATTTCTTTGTTATTCGACCAATTTTTGTTTCCAACAATAATATTTAACGCTAATAAAACGTTATTATCTTAATACTACCAGTTAGTCTTATATAACTTTTATTATATTAATCATAGATCTTATATTTAACAAAAACACTTTATTAATTTTATATTTTTATATATAACTATATATATGATATTATATAGTTGTATATAGTAAAAGGAGGTGAAATTAATGAGCAATAAAGAACATGGGAAAAATCAACATGTAGTTCCTAACAGCAAAAATGGTGGCTGGAGCGTTAAAGGTGAGGGAAACACCAAGTCAACCCAAAATACTGATACTAAAGCGGAAGCTGTTAAAATTGGGCGAAAAATTGCAACAAATCAAAACTCTGAATTATTTATCCATGGTAAGGATGGTAAAATTCAAAGTCGTGATAGTCATGGACATGATCCATACCCACCTAAAGGATAGTTTTTTTAATAAAGTAGTTTCATATTCTAAAATAAAGTATACTTAATTAGCTAAGTATACTTTTTTCTTTTAAACTTCTTCATATTTTATACTAAGAATTAACTTAAACATTTAAATTTGTATCTTAGTAATTTAAAAATATAACTTATTTATATTCTTCAACCTATTTTCACTGTACAAATGCCGTATAAAAACCCTATGAATGCTTTATTCATAGGGTTTTATTGATATATTTTATTAAATACTAGATTTATAGCTAGTTTATAACAAAAATATTTATTATTCCCTTAATAGAAACATTTCTATAACTAACATAAATAGCTAAATATAAAGTTGGCGAACATTTCAGCGACCACTCATAATTTAAGATTATATAAATATAAAATTAAATTTATAAAGATAAAATGCTAAGAAAATAAAAAAGAGCCAAACAGTTCTCGCTCTAAGAATTATTTAGTCCTTTTTTAGTCCGTGCTTTTAATAAAATATTATCAAATGAATATTTTCAGCACTAATTTTATGGAGGTGAGGGGAATTGAACCCCTGTCCAAACGCATTCCGTCACTGACATCTACGATCATAGTTATATTATTTGAACTTCACTAGTCCAAAACGCCATATAACAGGGCTAGTATGGACTAGCTAACCTGGAATGACTCTTTTTAACTATTCAGATGAGGTAGTTAAACGTAACTCACTAAGTTGATACTTGAATTCAGACGTGAGTGATCCGAAAACAAGCAACACATGCGCCTAAATTAGGAAGCTAATGCGTAAGAATTTTCTTTATTTGCAGTTATAAAACTGTGACGTTTTTACGTAGACGTGACCTACGAACCGCAGTCAATGCGAATCTACGCCTGTCGAATCCCAAAACACCCCCGCTTTGGGTAAAAACAATTATAGCATAATATAGGTATATTGACTAATATTAAAGAATTTTCACCCAAAACCGCTTTAAAGTGCAATTGTCGTCATAATATATTGGCTCAGCTTAAAAACAAATAAATGCTTAAATTCAGGACAAAAGAAAAAAAGCCGTTTTGCATTCTACTTTCGGTTCATTCTGTCACAACTATTAATCGCCAGTTAAACTATTATAAATAAAAAAGCCGTTAAGAAGTTTTCTTAACGGCTTAAAATAATTATGTTTTAAACTAATTCAAATGAGCCAAACGAACTACATCACGTTCTATCATTAATTCTTCATCAGTTGGAATAACTAAAGCTTTAATTTTAGAATCTGGTTTGGTAATAAATTTCTCTCCATTAGTCTTGTTAGCTTCTAAATCTGGCTTTAACCCAATAAATTCAAATGATTTCATCACATTTTCACGAATATCTGAATCGTGTTCTCCAACTCCAGCTGTGAAAATAATAGCATCTGCACCCTTCATTTCAACCATGTAGGCACCAATATATTGTCTTACACGGTTAACAAAAATAGCACGTGCAAGGTCAGCTTTTTTATCAGAATTGTTTTCTAGGTCACGCATATCTGAAGAAATCTCAGAAATACCTAATAAGCCGGATTTATCATTGAGAATCTCAATCATTTCATTAATATCAATATGATCTTTATTCATGATATATTGCAAAACTGATGGATCAACATCACCTGAACGGGTTCCCATGGTGATACCGGCAAGTGGTGTAAAGCCCATTGAAGTATCGTAGGACTTGCCTCCTTTTACAGCGGTAATTGAAGCACCAGAACCCAAATGACAAACAATTAATTTTAAATCTTTGGCATCTTTACCGAGCATTTCTGCTGCTCGACCCACAATGTAGCGAACCGATGTCCCATGGGCACCATATTTACGCACACCATATTTTTCATAATAATGATAAGGAATTGAATACATATAGTGAACTGGATCTAAAGTTTGGTGAAATGAAGTGTCAAAAACGCCGACTTCGGGTACACCAGGCAAAAGCTTCATAAAGGCCTCAATTCCTTTTCCTTCGGCAGGATTATGAAGTGGGGCATACTCCTTTAAATCATAAATTTTTTGTAGTTTTTCTTTGTCAATTAACGCAGAGTCAGTAAAATCTTCACCACCAGCGACTATTCTATGACCTACACCTACAATCTCATTAATATCTTCAACCACATGGTACTGTTTTAAAGCTTTCAGTAACAAGTTAACTGCAGTTTCTTGATCTGGAATTGCCACATCTTCACTGTGTTTTTCACCATTTGCCAGTTCAATTTCAAAAGAAGAGCCGTCAATACCTACTCTGTCAGCAATACCTTCTGCTAAAACTTTTTCTTCAGGTAAAGCAAACAACTTATATTTAAATGAAGAACTGCCTGAGTTGATTGCTAAAACTTTTTTCATATATGTAATTCCTCCATAAATATCACTTTAAATTTATTTCACAAATCAATTAATGTTTTTAGTATACCACTCATTTAGTTTAACATTAAGCTTTATTAGGTCATCTTCGTTTTTAAACGAGTCCAACTTTGTGAGAAATACTTCACTATTTCCGATATTTTTGCCATGATTTTGTAAAATTAAAATTGCTTTTTGATTAAATTTATTTTGAAAAGCACTGTCAGGAAGTTCAACTATTGCGCGCAGAAAAACCTTCTCTGTTAGCCATGGCATAAAGTCACTGCCACCTTTTCCAGATAAAATTGCTTTTGGTACAACAAGAAAAGCAAAGCCTCCTTCTTGAAGATTTTTAATAATCTGTTCAATAAATAAAAGATGAGCAAACGAGTGACCATTTTCCGATTTGGTAGCAAAATTAGCAGCATTTTTATCAATAGGATAATAGCCAACGGGTAAGTCACTAATAACAACATTAGGGCTCTTAAACAGCCAAGGAGTTAGTGCATCTTGGCAAAACATTTCAATATCAATGTTATTTAAATGTGCTGCAATATCAGCTAAACTCAGCATTTCTTCGTCATTATCAATACCATATAATTCAAAATTAGTTTTTGAATGGTTAGCGCTTTTTAGCTGCTGAATTACAGAAAACAATAAATTACCTGTGCCAATAGCAGGATCAGCAATTACCAATTTCTCTTTAGGTACCAGTTTTTGCACAAACATAGCAATTATAGTAGAAATAGCTGGTGGAGTTGGCATTTGATTGGCATCAAGATCATCTTCAGTAACTGCTTTTAATGTCAAATAAGTGAATATTTGTAATTTGGTATTATTTGACAGTTTGTCATAATTCAATTTGGCATATTTTTGACTAAGTTGTTTGACTGTTTCTTTATCAGGTGCCCCTAGTTCAACTTTAATCTGCCCATTTTCAAGATTATCAAAAGTTTCTGTCAGAGCATCCCCAAAAGATACGTTCAGCGCTTTCTGTAAACATTGAACGCAGTCCAAGAAACTATTAAATATATTTTCAATTTTATACATTTTTATTCCCCTTATCTCTAAAATATTTTAATAGAAATACGGTCCTAAGAGCAAGGAAATCAATTATTAAGTAGGTATTCAATTAATAAAAAATCATTTTCCATACTATTTCGATATATTTCTTGATAAAATTGCAAAAATATTAGACAAGTAGTTAACACCAGCACACTACTTAATAAAGCACTAGCTTTCAACATTTTTCTTTTTTTCATTGCGCTTTTCTTTCTTCGGTTTGGGATCAAACTTTAAATATATTTCGGATTGCCTGCCATCTCTTTCAGTCACTTTAATTTTAATCTGCTCATCTTTAGTAAAAAATGAGGCATGGGAAAGATTAATTAACAAAGGCATATGTCCACCTTCAGGGGTAATAACCCTAATCATATTTTTGTAAAAATTGATAGAATATATTTTGGGTTCATTATTTTGGCTTATTACCTCAAAATCCGCTTTTTTGAACGTAGATTCAGCGGGCTTGGTGAAACAATACTTGAACTTTTGCTTTTTTATAAAGCGATTGAATTGCACATACGAAAATACCACGTCATCGGTTTTATGATTTATTTTATTTGCTAAAGTAGTACTTTTTAGTAAATTCTGCAGTATTAATACTACTAATAAAGTGGCAAAAACATAAAATAAAGCCTCGGCAAGCAAAAAACCTTTATTTTCTAATTTGATATGTCTTCTCATTAGTTTCATCATAAACTCTCATTTTTCCAGTAAGATAATAAACATGATCGTGTACAACTATCTTTTTTAAGTTATTTTTGCGCATCACATGCCAGGCATAAGTAAAATCAGTTTTATGCTCAATATTTTGTTCAATTTGACGGCTTTCGCCCACAATTAAAGCTAAGGTAGTAACACCCATTAAGGCAATCATAAGGGCTACCATGCTTTCCGCTATAAAAAAGCCCTTTACTTTTTTATTAATCCGCAACTGCTCTACCCCATGTCATTTGTAATTTTATTCTTTTACTATTTTTGTGGTCACTAATCGTAATTGTATGTGGTGGCATAGAACCGGTAGCTGATATTGCCAACCCTGATAGATTATATATTTCAATGTGAGGATTGATTTTTATTTTGCGTAAATAACCCTTACTAGTTATCCTGATGTTTTTTGAACCCGGATAATAACGAATATAGGCAGCTTCATGGCGAATCGTGGCTATTCGAGCCGCTTGTTCAACCGAACTCTTAACTTCTTGAGCGGTATTAGTTAAAATCATTTTTTCTCGATACCGCTTGATTTCAATAGTTCCCAGCATTACTAGGCTGACCACAATAGTTAAAGTGATTACCATTTCAACTAGGGTAAACCCTTTAACTTTATATTTATTCATTCTTTTTAACCACACCATTTGTTACGGTATAATTTTTTGATTTTGCAAATTGCTTTTTAGTTAGATATCCATCTTCAAACATATTTTGGAAAGTAATTTCCTTACCTTCACGATCCTTATCATCTTCATATAAAGTAGCTTGTGTTTGCAAAGTCGTTTTAAAAGCATCGTTTGTTTTCGCGTTGGCGCTATCTTTTTGCTTGGTCAAATTGGGTGCTATGATAATTAGCAACATAACTATTATCGCAACAACTACTACCATTTCGATCAGGGTAAAACCCGGTACTTGCCTATTTTGGGAATTTAAACATAAAAAATTACGTCTTTTTTTCTTTTTCATTATTTACTCCTAATTCAATATCTTAAATTGATTGCATCATGGCATAAATTGGTAGTAATAGTTTTAAATACATGCCAACAATACATAAGCCAATCAAAATGAAACAAACTGGTTGCACGTTAACAATCAACTTCTCAATGTCCTGTGCTAAATCATTAAAAAGCGCCCTACCTAACAGCAAAAATCTTTTGCTTAAATCCTCTTTCGTTGAACCTGCTTCTATTAACAAAATTAGTTCATTTGGTAAAAATTGCTCCTTTTTAATGATTTCAGTTGGACTCATTCCTTTAGCCAGCTGTTTACTTACTTTTAATCCAACATGATGTTGCAAAGAACCCTCAAGTTGTGAAACAGCATAATCACAGATTTTTTGCAGAGAAAAGCCACTAGCCAATAGTAGTCCTACGTCATAAATCAAAATATATTTCACGTATATTTTGATTAGAGGACCAACAAGAAGAAAGTGCGAAAGCTTAACTAAAGCACTATAATCCTGTCTTTTTAATAAAAGCATTATTTTACTCATAAAATAAAGTATAATCATGCATAATATTAGTAATAATAAAAGCATGATGTCCCCTGTATGCTCTTCTGTTTCGGCAAATTGATTAGATACAAAAGTTTGCATAAATAGCAACAGAAAAATCATCATCATTACTAAAACAAATGGATAAGTCATTTCAGATTTTAATTTCTTTACTTGCTCATTTTTCAAACGATTTAACGTTGCAATTTGTGTCAAGCAATCAATCAAATTTCCCTGTTCTAGAGATAATTCAATCTGTGTCGCAATTGTTTTGGAAAAGCCCAAATTTAACATTTCGGTACTTAACTTTTTACCTGCTTGAATCTGCTTATTCAACTGCTCAAATAAATCTTTGCGTTTTGGCCATATTATCGGCATCATTTCCAGACTGGCATTTAGTGAAAAACCGTTTGCCAAACTGTTTTGAAGATATTCCAGAAATTCTAACCGTTCTTTATTATTTAACTTATCCTTCCTGATATTGGTTACATACTTGCGCACTAATTTTTCCTCTCTTTTGCAGCTGGGTTAAATTCTGGTGCCAATTGACATAATTGCCTCTCTTAGCCATATTGATGTCTGCCTGAAGTTCTGGACCACTAGCAATATCCATTAAGCAGGAAAAGCCGTCGGTGGTCGGTAAAAGCCGTTGATAACTAACGCCCGTCAGACAGTTAAACAGATCTGCAGTGCTGATATTTAAACTTTCAAGTCTTGAAATTGTTTGCAAAGTACTCTTAGCATGAACCGTAGCTAAAACAAGATGACCGCTTAATGCAGCATCAACAGCTAATCTTGCCGTGATAGCATTCCTAATTTCACCTATAATCAAAATATCAGGTCTATGCCTTAATGCTGCTTCGAGTAGTCTAGAGTAAGTAATATCCGCAGTTAAGTTCACTTGAGTTTGGATAAAGCTTGCTTCATGAATTTCCACCGGATCTTCAATTGTCATTACTACTTTATTTTGACCAGCTATTTTGGCCAAGTTATACATTGTTGTAGTTTTACCTGATCCTGTCGGACCACTGGTAATTAGCAGTCCCCTTTTTTCAGTTAAAGCTTTCAACTGGTCAATCTGGCTGTTAAAAAAGTACCTACTCCTATCAATTTGATAGATAATTCTAATAACTAAGGACTCGCAGTCGTTAAAGTCTCCAATACTTGATAAGCGAAGAAAGTAAGTTTTAGCTTGAAATTCATACTCAAAAGCACCTACTTGTGGTCTACGATGTTCAGCAATATCCATTTGCGCGGCAAACTTTAAAAAATTGATTAATTCCTTTCCTTCATTTACTGAATATTGGGTCTGCTTTGTTATCCCTTTCATTGTGCGTAAATTGACTAGTAAATTATTTTCTCGCAATAAAAAGAAAATATCACTTGCATGCTTAGTTATTGCTTCCTCAATTAAATTATTGACAGCGTCTTTAATCCTCATAAATGCCCCCTTCTTTTTGCTGACACTGATAATTACGCAAAAAAACAAAAGATTTTTCTAAAATTAAAATGTTTTTGGGGCTAACACAAATTATTATATATTCAGCAGCTCAATTTCTATTTTTTATTTCATACAAAAAGCAACACTTTCGTGTTGCTTTAATCCATTAAATACCGATTCTTACTGCGATTTTAAAAACATACTTATTTAGATAGAAAAATTTTTATTATATGAATAAACACTAAGAATAATAAAATTAGATCTTCACAGATAATGAGTTGATATTTAAGGTTGGAACTTATTGGCATCACTCCCTTTTCTATTTAATAATTTTAGAGGTAAGCATAATTAAGCCAAAAAGTAATAATTTTTATTCTCAAATTAAAATTACTATTAGCTTTTACTTAGTTAAGGAAAGAAACTCTGTCAGGTTCAAGTCTATTTTTGCAGTCTCAATTATCAATTTCGCATAATAATATTAGGTACTGCATTTCGCATATAATTTTTTATTAAAAGCACTATTTAAGCATTATCAAGAGTGAAATAAAGTTATTCCCAACTTTTAATTCATCCTCATAGCAAATTATTTATTAATCTTTAAAAGTCTACTTTTTATTATTAGTTTTAACTGAAAATAACATCTTAATGTCTTTTTATTCTCAAATTTTCACCTTATTATCTACTGTTATAAGTATTATAAAAAAGAGACTGATTAATTTTAGCTATAATAAATACATATATAATATTTTTTGATAAAATATTGATTAGCAATCTAAGTTGTAATCAAATAAACTTGATTACAGCTTAAGCCAACTATTAGAATTGTTACAATTCAAAAATTATATGCTAGGTAAAAAGAATATGTAAAAATTCATTAGTTGTGATTGCTAATCAATACATTGCAATAAAACATTTTTTATTGCTATTTTGTCTCTTTGTATATATCATTAACAAAGAAGTAAAAACTATTAAAAATTTTTTATTTGGCCCAGATATTATTAAATATGAACATTTTAATTTAACATATCTTATTTAGGCTACTACTGACCTCCCGTTCCTTTTTATTACAATATTTAATATTGCTTTTTCTACTACCACAAGTGATACTATATAAGTATATAAAAAAGTAGTCGATGTTGAACGCAGACTGCTAAATTAGTTAACACGATGATAAAAATCGTGCCGACCACTATGTGGATGGTTTTATTATATTACCATATTTGATAGCGGTCAAGAATTGAAGCAATCATTTGTGATACTTTTTTAAGGAAGAATTTAAATGAATGTATATTCGCGTATTTTTGTTACCGCTAAAAAACATGGCATGTCTATTAAAGAACTTGCTAGAAAAGCTCAAATTGGTGAAAATAGTATTTATAGGTGGAAAACTATCAAACCCTCCACGCAATCTTTGACCAAAGTAGCTCGACAATTGCATGTTTCTACTGATTATTTATTAGGTCAAGAAGAAAGCAGTAATAAAAAAGACTGCCTAGATATAGCTGATAAAAATGCCCAGTTATTATATGAAGGTCAACACGTTCCTGAAAAATATGTCAACATGCTTCGCTTTATTATGGAAGAAGATCGTGCGGAAAAAACAAAAACTTCCAAAAATTAAGTAAAAAAATTCTCTAGAATTGACTAATCAATTCTAGAGAACTAATCAAATAAGATTTTATTTAATCTTCCTCAGCTGCCGCTGTATATACATTTTGAACATCTTCATCATCTTCGAGAGCATCTACCAAATGATCAAATTGTTCTTTTTTATCATCTGGAACAGGTGTTGTATTTGCAGGAATCATCGTCAGCTCAGCATTAGCCAGCTTATATCCGTCCTTTTCAAGCGCATCACGTACTTGTGCAAATTGTTTGGGATCGGTGTAAATTTCGTAAGCATCATCGCTTGTTTGCAAGTCATCGCCACCTGCATCCATTACATCAAGCAACATCTGGTCTTCATCAGCATCAGTGGTAGAACGGTCTATCACGATATAACCACGACGATTAAACATATAGGCAACAGAACCAGTTGCGCCTAATGAGCCACCGTTACGAGTAAATGCAACTCTGACTGCGGAAGCAGTTCGATTTTTGTTATCGGTTAATGCTTCAACAAATATTGCTACACCACCTGGAGCATAGCCTTCATAAGTAATTTCATCATAATGCTCGTCTGAATTTCCTTCAGCCTTTTTAATGGCACGATCAATATTAGATTTAGGCATGTTATTTGCATGGGCCTTATCCATTACCATACGCAAATTAGGATTTCCGGAAGGGTCAGGACCACCATTCTTTGCAGCCATATAAATTTCACGAGATAATTTTTGGAAAATTTTACCCCTCTTTGCGTCTTGCGCATTCTTGCGGCCTTGAATATTATGCCATTTTGAATGTCCTGACATTTAAGAATCCTTCTTTCTTTTGATAGCGTATTAACGATATTATCTTACCGCATGAAGCTATAAATTTCAATACTAGCAATCATCCCCAACAAATTTTTAAAATTTTTCTGAATTCGTTTTCTTTAAAATAGTTTACTTTGCTACTAGTCAACTTTTTATTTAATTAGTAAAATAAAAACATTAGTTAATTTTCAAAGGAGAGAACTTTAGTGGAGGAAATAAATTCAAATAAAAAATATATTTCTTGGCCAATATTAACACTCATGGCCTTTTGTACTGTGATCGGCTTAGACGATATCATGTACAACTTTCAAAACCAAGGAATGCCGGTTGTTACCTCATGGGTTATCATGTGTTTATTCTATGTCATCCCCTATTCATTAATGGTAGGTCAACTTGGTTCCGTTTTTAACAGTGAAGGCGGCGGTCTTTCATCTTGGGTTCGTGGAACCAACGGGGAATTTTTGGGCTACTTTACAGCCTGGACTTATTGGGCTGCCTCTATTCCTTATGCTGTTGATTCAGCTAACGAAATTATAGTTGATATTGGCTGGGCTTTAACGGGTTCTGAAAAGTTTCAGAGTCAAATTTCTAACACTAAATTTGCTTTAATGACATTTGCCATGTTCATCATTTTTATCATCATCGAGCATTACTTTTCACATTCAATGGAAGTATTGTCAACTATTGGCGGTGGCTTAATGTTGATCATGACCTTAATGTTTGTTTTCTTGGCT
The DNA here is from genome assembly GCF_000970855.1 of Lactobacillus helsingborgensis. Taxonomy (GTDB): domain Bacteria; phylum Bacillota; class Bacilli; order Lactobacillales; family Lactobacillaceae; genus Lactobacillus; species Lactobacillus helsingborgensis. The sequence goes on along the minus strand of NZ_KQ034046.1, from coordinate 694,946 downwards.
TTCGTCGGTTTAGCAAAGTCTGGTGGACATATGGCAACGCAGCCATTCACTTGGCGCACACTGATTCCCAAGTTTGATATGCATTACTGGACTACCATTGCAATGCTTATTTATGCTTTAAATGGTTGTGAGCTGGTAGCTCCTTACGTTACGAAAATGAAAAAACCAAAATCTGATTTTCCTAAAGCAATGGTTGCCTTAGCAATCATGACTATTTTTCTGACAGTTTTTGGTTCATTTGCACTGGGAATTTATTTTAATAGTTATCACATTCCAAACGACTTAAAGATGAATGGCGCCTATTACGTTTTTGACATGGTAGGACACCAATATGGTATGGGCAAAACTTTACTTTATGTTTGGGCGTGGACTTCTGTCTTTTATAACGCCGCATTGTTAGCCGTATTACTTGACGCAATGACCAGAATGTTAATTTCAGATACTGGCGACAAGTACATGCCTAAATTCTTACAGAAAAAAGACAAAAACGGTCTGCCGATTAACGGCTACGTTTTAACCGTTTCTCTTTCAGCTTTCATTATGCTTTTAGGAATCTTTTTACCAGATATGAATGATATCTTCAATTGGCTGTTAAACCTGAATGGTATTATTTCACCGGGAGTTACTTGCTGGATCTTCTTCTCTTTCATGCAAATTAGAAAGAATTCCGCCAAATTTACTTCAGACTATGTCTTTATCAAGAATGACAAATTGGCATATTTAGCTGGTCTGTTCTTATTAATAGTTACTGCCGCAGCCACTATTTTAGGTATTGCACCACAAGATATTAAAAAATTCAGTGGTTATTGGTGGTATGAATTAATCATCAATATCATTGCTATTATTGTCTTAATTGGGCTGGGAGTAATTTTGCCAAGTATTAGACGCCGTGAAGAAGAATATGGCATTGCGTTTAGTCGCAGACAATGGAGCGTAATGTTTGTCCTCATAATTGGTTCAATCATATTTGATCTCTATCTGGGTGAAAAGAATTCTTTATTCAATAATGCAGCAGTTAGCTTGGGACAAGTTAAAATCGGAATGAATATTGCTTTGATTGTCTTAGAAACAGTTTTGGCAATTCTCTTATGCTGGCTTGTTGGTAGAAAAAAGCCTGTACAAATTAATAAATAAATATTGTAGTTTATCAGCCTGCGAAATCATTTTGGTTTCGCAGGTTTTTCTTTAGCTTCTAAAAATAAAAATACTGGTCGTTAATTCAAGTGGACCAGTTAAAATATTAAAGTTTCTACTATATAATAGTATTAGAATAACAAGTTAAGGAGAGTTCAATGAATAATATTCCTTTTAAAGCAGTAGCTGTTGATATGGATGGCACATTTGAAAATGATGAAAAAAATTTCGATCATCAAAGATTCGAAAAAGTCCTAACTAAATTACGGCAAAACCACGTTCATTTTATTGTTTCAAGTGGCAGACCCCTATCGCGTTTACGGCAGGATTTTTATGATTTTTTGGATCGGATCGACATAGTGGCTGATAACGGTTCAATTTTGACCAAAGATAATAAAATTATTGTACGGCATGTTTTTACTTATAAAACTGGCATAAAGCTTATTAGTTTTATTCAAAATAATTATCCGCAAATTCGGATTGCTGCAAGTGGTCTGAACAAATCATATATCAGTAAGAAAGCTCCACGTTATTTTAAAAATTCTATGCATTATTTTTATCCCGATGTGGATGAAATTGGCAGCTTGGTAGATATTCCTACCAGCGATAGCTTGACCAAATTAACTCTTGAATGTTCGGCGGAACTTGCTCGCGAGCTGGAAAGAAAGTTTAACCAAACAAATGCTGAAAGAATTCATTGTACAACCAGTGGCTTTAATAATATTGATGTAATGCCCAGCAGAGTTAATAAAGGGCAAGGCATTAAATATTTTTTGCGTTATTTCAATGTTAAGCCTTCTGAATTAATTGCTTTTGGGGATGGGCTTAATGATCGTGAAATGATTGAACTGGCAGGATTTAGTTATGCTATGAAAAATGGTCATGAGGAACTTAAAAAAATTGCTAAATACGAAGCACCTTCTAATAATGATATGGGCGTTTTGCAAGTATTAGAAAGCTACCTAGACTAAAATAACTATAAAGAAGAAAAAGATTTAATAAGGACCTGTTTTCATGAGTTATATTGATGTACGACACAACTATAAACGTTATCAAACTGGTGATACTGAAATATTAGCCAACAACGATGTAAGTTTTACTGTTGAAAAAGGTGAATTAGCCATCATTTTAGGTGCCTCCGGTGCGGGAAAATCTACTATTTTAAATATCCTAGGCGGAATGGATAACAATACCTCTGGTGATGTAATAATTGATGGTAAAAATATTGCTAAATATAATAAGCGCGAACTAACTGGTTATCGGCGCAGCGACATCGGTTTTGTGTTTCAATTTTATAATCTTATTCAAAATTTGACGGCAAGAGAAAATGTTGAACTAGCATCAGAAATAGTTCCTGACGCACTTGACCCTGTAGAAACACTGATTGATGTTGGACTTAAAAACCGGATTAATAATTTCCCAGCTGAACTTTCCGGTGGCGAGCAACAAAGAGTAGCGATTGCTCGTGCAATTGCGAAGAATCCTAAAATTTTGCTTTGTGATGAACCAACCGGAGCCCTTGATTATCAGACTGGTAAGAGCGTTTTACAGACCATCATTAACATGAGCCACAATAACAAAACAACAGTCGTAATAGTTACGCACAACAGTGCTTTAGCTCCCCTAGCTAATCGTGTGATCCATTTTCATGACGGTCAAGTTACCCAGATTGATACAAACCAGCATCCAGAAGATGTCGCTAATATAAAATGGTAGAAAAGGTTTGATCATGAATAACGTAATTTTAAAAGATTTTTGGCGGTCAATTAAACATACTAAGGGGCAATTCATATCAATCATGGGCTTGATGATGATTGGTGCATTTGCCCTAGTGGGCTTGATGGTCACTGGTCCCGACATGCGTGATACTGGGAATCATTATGCGCAAAAATTAAATACGGCTGATTTAACTGTTATTTGCAACTATGGTCTGGATCACAAGGATACTCAAAAAATTAAGCAAACTAAGGGTCTGCAAGACGTTGAATTTGGCTATATGACAGATACGGTTATCAAACATAGCCATGAAAGTTTTCGCATTTTTTCAGAGCCAAAATTAGTAGGTAAATATGAAGTGCGCCAAGGTTATTTACCTGCCAAGCAAAATGAAATTGCTTTGGCCGATCACTATTCTTCCCGCTACAAAATTGGGCAAAAAATCAGTTTCACTGAAAAGAAAAATATTTTAGGGACCACATTACTAAAACGTAAAAGCTTTAAGATCACAGGTTTCGTGCGCTCAAGCCAAATTTTATCCAACGTTAATTTAGGCCAAAGTAATAGTGGTACAGGTGAACTTAAAGGATATGCTGTAGTTAGCCCCAAGGCATTTGACCATACAGTTTACACCACTGCCAATTTAAGATATAAAGATTTACGCGGACTTGATTCATACGGTAAAACTTACACCAGTAATGTCAAAAAACATAAAAAAGATTTGCAAAACGTTCTTAAAAATAGTGCTCATCAAAGAAAACAAAGAATTTTAAATTCTGCGCAAGAAAAATTAGCTCCTCAGGAAAAGAAAATCCAACGTGCCGAGCAAAAAATAAAAGATGCAAATCAACAAATTAATGCAGCTGAAAAACAGTTAGCAACCCAGAAGGCTAAACTAAATACACAAATAGCACAGGTAAAAAACGCAGGTACAAATTTACCAGCCACTGCCAGAATGCAGCTTGAACAAGCTCAACAAGAAATTGCTGCAGGCGAACAAAAGCTGCAGCAAGAAAAAAGGCAATTTTCTCATCAATCGGCCGTTGCCACCAAGAAAATAACAGCTGGTAAAAATAAGATCAATAATATAAAGAGTAAGTTAAAAAAGCTAGAGCTACCAAATTATAGCGTATATAACAGGCGTGAAGTTCCGGGTGGTGAAGGAAATCTAGTGTACACAACTGTTGCACAAGTGGTAGAAGATCTGGCTAAAGTGTTCCCGATTTTTCTCTACTTTGTTGCTGCTCTCGTTACCTTTACCACCATGAACCGCTTTATTGATGAGGAAAGAATTAACTCCGGTACAATGAAAGCGTTGGGCTATGACGATTATGTCATTATCAATAAATTTATTGCTTACGGCTTTATTTCCGGTACTATCGGGACTATTTTGGGCGTTTATTTAGGTCATACTTTGATGCCCCAGATTGTTTATCATGCCTATTATAAATCTATCACGATCCCACCAATCGAATTACACTTTCATTGGCAAATTAGTTTAATCGCGCTTTTATTATCCTGGATCAGTTCAGTTTTACCTGCTTACTTGACTGCTAAGAATGAATTTAGGGAAAAACCAGCTGCACTGCTATTGCCAAAGCCGCCAGCAGCCGGTTCTACAATTCTACTGGAAAAAATTCCTTTTATTTGGAACCATCTTAGCTTTACCCATAAGGTTACTGCACGTAACATTTTTAGGTATAAGAAGCGCATGTTAATGACAATTTTTGGCGTTTGTGGTGCCGCTACAATGCTATTTGCCGGATTTGCAGTTAAAAATTCGATCACTAATATGAATAACAGGCAATTCAAAGATCTTATTCACTACAACATGATTGTGGCAGAAAAACCTGGCATTTCAGATCAGCAAGAAAAAAGTTTAAGTAAGAAATTACAAGCTGGCAGCATTAAGTCGGAAACCCCTATTTATTATGAGTCTTTGTCTAAAACTGCCGGCAAAACTGGTGACACTCAAGATATCACGTTAATTGCACCTTCTTCCGGCAAAGTCTTAAAGGATTATGTTCATTTAAATAACCGCAAAACAAAACAGACCCTTCATTTAAGTAATAAAGGCGTAATCATTTCTGAGCGCCTTTCTACCCTGCTTAATGTGAGTGAAGGCGGCTATATCTCAATCACAGATAAAGATAACCACGTCAGAAAAATGAAAGTAGCTGGTATCACAGAGATGTATATGGGGCATTTTGTTTTCATGAACAAAACAGAATACCAGCGAGTCTTTAAACGTAATTTCAAATCTAATGCCTATCTGGTTAATTTAAAGAATTCGAGTCGCAAGAACACGAGAAAAATGGCCGCACAATTTATGGCACTAAACGGCGTGGCAGGAGTTGTCCAAAATACAGCAGTTAGCCAAGAATTAGACGTTGTAGTGCAATCTTTAAACTTGATTATGCTTGTTTTAATAGTAGTTGCAGGTCTGCTAGCAATCGTTATCCAATATAATTTAACTAATATCAACATTGCTGAAAGAATACGTGAGCTTTCAACTATTAAAGTTTTGGGTTTCTATAATAATGAAGTTACCATGTATATCTACCGTGAAACCATTTTGTTAACAGTAATTGGTATTTTGGTAGGCTATTTGACTGGTGATTTGCTCTATCGCTACATTCTTTATGTTGTTCCACCTGATAATGTCATGTTTAATCCGGCATTATCAACGTCTAGTTTTCTTTGGCCACTGGGAGTTATCGGCATAATCACTATTGTTTTAGGCTTTATCGTGAATAGAAAACTTAAGAATTTGGACATGCTGGAAGCTTTAAAGTCAGTGGATTAAATTGTAATGCTCTTTTGACCAAGAGCATTATTTTTATTTCTTTATAAAAATATTAAATTAAACTAAAATTATGCTATAATTATTTTATTAGATTTAATGTTCATGAAAAGATCTTCAAATTAACCTGTATACGAAATATTTATCATCCTTCCTTTTTAAATGATAAAGTTACTACAAATTAATATTGGAGAAAAAATTGAATAATATTTTACAAGTTAAACATTTAAAAGAAACCTATAAGGATAAAAAGCAGGAATTTCAAGCTTTAGATGATGTTTCTTTTACAATTGACCAAGGAGAGATACTGGCGCTTTTAGGTCCTAATGGTGCTGGAAAAACTACTATTGTCTCAATCATTGGCGGTTATTTAATTCCTACTTCCGGCCGTGTGATTTTGAATGGTCAAGATATTACCACTGCACGAAAGAGACCAAACATTGGCGTTTCTTTTGGTGGTGATTTAGGTTTTTACCGTAACGCTACAGCCAAGCAAAATTTACAATTTTTTGCGGACTTGGCTAAGGTTCCCTTCCGCAAGCAGAATAAAGAAATCGAACGTGTTCTGTCAATTGTTGACCTTCTGAATGTTGCCAATAAAAAAGTGGGAGAATTTTCTAAAGGAATGACGCAAAGACTGCATATAGCACGCTCTTTGCTCAATAATCCTAATCTATTGCTCTTGGATGAACCCACAAGTGGTCTTGATGTTGAAATTGCACAGAGTGTGCAGAATACAATTAAAAATCTGTCTGAGTCGGGTATTAGTATTTTATTAACCAGTCATACTATGTCCGAAGTTGAAAAATTGGCTAAACGGGTAGTTATTTTAGGTGCAGGAAAAGTATTTTTTACCGGCACCATTAATGCTGTTTTTGGCTTAGCTGAAAAAGAAATAAACCAAAAACCTAAAAATTTAGAAGAAGCCTACTTAGCTTTAGCGCCTAAATTAAGGAGGAAATAAAAATGCGTTTTATTCGTCTTTTCCTCTTTCATGTTAAAGACTATCTTTCAGATCAATATTTTGTCTGGTTGACAATTACAAGTACTACTTCTATTTTTTTAATGCAATATATTATGGCGTACGCTACACATAATTTGGATAATACACAAATATGGCTCCAAAGCGGTATTTTTGGAATGTGGACTTCTTGTACAACCGTTGCCGGTTGCATCAGTTTTGAACGTTACAAAGGAACGCTGCCATATTTATTAAACAGCCAGTATGATGAAAGAGCTTCGTTAATTACCTTGCTTTTGCCTGCATCCAGCTATGGCCTGTTTTCGTTTCCGATTGCATTTATTCTGGCAAAAATTTTAGGAGCAGCTACTGGTACAGTTTCTCTTTACATTATTTTATTAATTTTGCTAATGTGGGTCGGTTGTGCAGTAATGGGCATCTTAATTTCATCTTTTCTAACCCTGTCACCAAATGCAATGGTCTATGAGAGCTTAATCGGAACCCCCATATTATTATTAGCAGGATTATTCGGCAATGATACCGTTTTAGAGCCATTAACCAACGTATCACAATGGTTTATTCCAATCACGGCACCAATTGCTGCTTTATCCCATAATAAAAGTCTCAACTGGTCTTCTTATTTCTGCAGTTTACTTCTTTGGATTGTATTAATTGTGGTTATTGTCAGAAAAATTAACGACCTGGTAAGAAGGAAAGGAGCTCTGAAAATTATCTAATGTTTGCTACACAGTTCTCGGGCCTTTCATTTCTGAATAATTGGCGGACAAAACTGACTTACTTTTTCATTACACCAATGATTAGTTTGGCCCTGTTAGTATTAATCAATATGCAATATTCTAATCAATTTGATTGGGGAGTTGCACTTAGTTCAATTGCAATATCTGCAGCTGTACTTACTCTTGAAACATTTTGTTCAGCTGTGATTAACGATGCTAATTTAAGAATTGACTTTGAATTAATTGCCAAAAAACCTTTCAGTTTCAGATATTGGCTTACTAAGTGCATTGTTGCCCTTATTATAGGCAGCACTTTAGCACTAATTAACCTTTTTCTCTTGTACTTAGTAGGTGCGCCCTTAGTCATTATTGGACGAGCTTTACTCATGCTGCCACTTTTATGTCTTTATGGTTGCGCTTTAGGTTTTGTATCTTGGGCTATTTCCTGGCAAATGAATGATCCCTATTTTTTAGAGAATATTATCAGTAGTATAGCCGAATTAGTCTCAGGAGTGCTAGTTGTAATTTCAGCTTATCCTGATTGGTTAAAAGCAATTTCTTTTTTATTCCCCTTTTCAGAACCAGTTACTTATATCAAAACAGGTGATGCTAACCTAACTTATAGTGTATTTATTACCTTCATTTGGCTTATAATTGGCATTATAGCTTATATTTTTCAAATCAAGCCTGTTTTAGCTAAAGGAAAACATCATTATTAAGGCTTACACAGTAAAAAAGAGCGGTTGAATATTTTCAACCGCCCTTTTTTTAAATCCTATATTTTAGCTTTGCCTAATAAAACTGAACTAATTACAACTGATAGTGAACTAAATGCCATAGCTAGGCCAGCTATTTCTGGACTAAGAGTAAGACCAACGCCAGCAAACACACCAGCTGCAACCGGTATACCTAAAACGTTATAAATGAAAGCCCAAAACAGATTTAACTTTATCCTGTTAAAAGTCTTACGGCTAAGCTTCAAAGCCCGCACAACGTCTTCAAGATCGTTTTTAATTAGCACAATACCACCTGCATCTATTGCGACATCGGTACCGGAACCCATGGCAATACCAACATCTGCTTGGGTCAAAGCCGGCGCATCATTGATGCCATCACCCACAAAAGCCACATGATGCTTTTTCTGCAGGTTTTTAATAGCATCTGCTTTATCAACCGGTAAAACTTCAGCTATTACTTGATCAATACCAACTTGCCCAGCTATTGCATCAGCTACCTGCTGATTATCACCTGTCAGCATTACGGTTTTCAACCCTAATTGGTGCAAGTCACTTATTGCCTGTTTAGCATTTTCTTTGGGAGCATCTTGAATTGCAATTAGGCCAATTACTCTTTCATCTTGAGCAACCGCTATTACAGTCTTTGCCTCATTTTGCAATTTTATAATTTCAGTCTTAAACTCCGCAGAAAACTCAATTTCACTCTGATTTTTTGGACTCCCAACTAAAATTTTACTGCCAGAAACAGTGCCACTTACGCCCTGCCCTTCAATTACAGTAAAGTTTGCTACTGGTTTCAGAGTAATATCTTCTTTTTTCGCAGCAGCCAAAATGGCGGGTGCAAGAGGGTGCTCAGAAAGTTTTTCCAAACTAGCAGCAAGTTGTAAAACGCTTTTTTGATCACCTACAATATCTGTTACTTGGGGCTTTCCCTTAGTAATAGTACCGGTTTTATCAAAAACAATGGTATCTATATTATTCGCAGCTTCTAAAATTTCTCCGTTTTTGATTAAAATGCCCATTTTAGCACCACGGCCCGTGCCCACCATTAAAGCGGTGGGTGTAGCCAAACCTAAGGCACAAGGACAGGCAATCACCATCACTGCTACCGCAAAAACTAAAGCAGTAGCGACATTTTTGCCTAGAATAATAAACCAAACCAGAAAAGTCACGATAGCAATAATTAAGACGGTAGGAACAAAGATATTTGCAACTTTGTCAGTCAACTTTTGAATTGGTGCATGACTATTTTGCGCCTTTTTCACAATATCAATAATTTGGGCCAACATAGTATCATTGCCTACCTTTTGTGCTTCCATCACAAAAGATCCAGTTTGATTAATCGTCGCACCAATTACCTGATCTCCTTGGGCTTTTTTAACTGGTAAACTTTCACCCGTAACCATTGACTCATCAATATTTGAATTTCCCGAAACTATCTTACCGTCGACAGGAACTTTTTGCCCAGGCATAACTTGTATCAAGTCGCCCTTAACAACTTTAGTTATTGGAATACTGACAAATTCATTGCCACGCTTAACTAAGGCATCCTTAGCACCCAAGTTTAATAGTTTGCCCATTGCATCTGAAGCTGTAGCACGCATTTTTTCTTCCAAGACCTGGCCGAGTAAAACAAAGGTAATTACAAAAGCAGCACTTTCAAAGAAAACCGGTTTGCCCGTAAACATCGCATAAATGCTATAAACATAAGTAATTGAAGTTCCTAAGGCTACCAGTGTATCCATATTAGAATGATGTTTCTTAAAAGCCGACCATGCACTGGAAACAAACGGCCCTGCAGAAATGAGCATAATAATTGTAGTAAAAATCAGCATGGTCCATTTGCCGCCTGGCAGCATCCAACCTGTAAACGGGTGAATGATCATTTCCAGCAGCATTGGCAATGAAAGTATCAGTGACGTCCAAAAGCGTGTTGTTATCTTCATTTCTTTACCTACGCTTATTTAACAATCACTTTGCCATGAAACATATTCATACTGCATTCCCAGTCATATTCACCAGGCTTGGAAGTATCTATTTTAATTTGTTCTACTTTACCTTGAGGCAGCTTTTGATTAATACCAAAATCAGAAAAGACAACATGGTCCAGACAATTGGATGAGTCTGTCCTCTTAAAGTTTAAAGTAGCTGGTATGCCCTTTTTTAAAACAACTCTTTCAGGTGAATATCCACCCTTGACTTCAATGTCAACACTTTGTTGATTGGCATTAACTTGCGCATTTGCTGCCGCCACATCATGTTTGCCGAAGAACCACCATGCAATAAAAGCAATGAGTGCAAGTCCTAAAGCTAAAATAATGATTTTATCCATGATAATTTCTCCTTTTTTCTTCTTTAAGTTAGTGTCTACATCTGTAAACTATAATTAGTATAGATGGTTAATTTACAATTGTAAACATTAATGCTCAAAAAAAGCACTGGCTTTTGTCAGTGAAGAAAAAACTATCTAATCAGCATTGAGGCTCTGCAACCATTTTGCCAAATCTTTTTCTTCATTTAATACATGTTCCAGCTTTATATTGTCTTCTGCAGCTAATGACAGCATTAATTGCAAAAAAGCGGGTACCGAAAGTCCATGCCGATCTAAGTTATATTGCGCTTGTTTTACTGTTGCACTTGCTAAATTAATTGAGAGTACTTCATCTTTCATTTTCTATTTAATCCCCAAACCTTTTTATTAAAACTAATAGACCATTTTAAAGAAATTACCTGCCGCTACGCAAGCTTTTAGCAAATAAAAAAATAACTACGTGGTCTATCTGCCGGCACCATTATATTTTTTCAAGCCCAAATTCCAAACAACGTGATCCAAAAAAATAAAGATAATTGCCATTAATAATTGTAATAACAAAAGTTGCCAATCTTGAGCCTGCAACAAAATTATTGTTGCAGGACAAGCTACCAGGCCAAAAGGAAGAATAAAATTAAAAATAATATTGCCTACTCCGCGGTAAATACTGGCTGGATATCTGCTCATTTGGATCATACTTAAAAACAAATCGTTCCTGCCAAAATTAGTAGGAAACCAAAAAGCCGAAATCGTCCATAAATACCATAATGAATAGTAAAGAATGCACCCACAGATACATGAAAATATAAAACAAAGTAATTGCACTAATGTGATCTTGATATTTTGACAAGCATAAATAATTACGACTAAGCCTAAGAAGGAGTTTACCAGCTGCGTAAACTCAATAGCACTAAAGAAATAATATAATTTAGTATTGATTGGTTTTAACAGGACGGAATCAAGTGTTCCCTCCCTAATATCATTTTCCATTTTGGGCATGGATTTAACCAAGAAAGCCATTAAAAAGCCATCAAGCATAGTGTAAACACCAACGAGCAATAAACATTCTTTGTATGTCCAGCCGCCAATTGTGTCAACGCTTAAATAAATCACCTTAAAAAAAGCAATGGGAATACCTAACCACAGAACTGATGAAATAATACCAAAGAGTGTGTCTAATCTGAAACTCACAGTTTCCAAAAGAGCAATTTTTACCAAAGACCTGATTAACTTAAGTTTATTTCTCATCGTTTAACCCATTACATCAGAATATCTCTGAAGCCCTTTCTTATTAACTATTTGCACCATCAGATAAAATACAGCTGCCCAAATAAGCTCTACCAAGGTATTTTTACCCCAATTTGCTAAGGAAAAGCCTTTGACCAGAGTATCAATCGGAAAAGAGCTAAAATACTGAAATGGCAAACACTTAGTTATTTTTACTAAAAAGGACGGTAAAATTTCCAGCGGAAAGTAAAAACCAGCAAGTAGGTTCACCACTACCTCTTTCACAAGTAAAACAAAAAAGAGATTATCAAACCAATAAGCCACACTACCAACGATATATGAAAATAAAAACCACAAAATTGCAGATAATACTATGCTAACAGCAAATTCGACCAAAACCATTAGCGAAACATGCAACAAATTATTTAACAGAATGTACAAGAAACCAATTACAAGAATTGGCAAAAGTAAAAGCAAATTTGCCAGTCGATCACCAAGCATTTTAGCGAAGTAATACTTTTCAATTGCTATGGGTCGATGAATGATATTAGACAGTTCTCCTGAATGAATATCATCATTTAGTTCCCAATCTACTGCGTACCATACAAATGAATTAATAAAATTGACACCTATATAGTAGATCACAATCTGATTTTTGCTAAAGCCACCAATTGTTTGTCCCTGATCTAAAATTAGAGACCATAAATAAAACATGACTAGACTAGGCACAAGTGCTTGCAAAAGCAAAATCACCACACTGCTTTTATTAGCCAAGATCGACTTCAGAGAAATTTTGCCGATAGATAAATATGTTTTTAGCATTTTAATTTTCCTCAGCAAACAATTCCAAGATAATATCTTCCAGTTTGAGATCGTTTATTTGATAATCTGTGCCTTGGTTGTTTTGAGCTAATTGTGCTATCACATGATCAACTTTTTGTGCAGGAACTTTAATTGTAGTTGTGACATCATCTTGATCAATTATTTTAGCTTTGATATTAGTTTCATTAAAAGACTCAGATTTTATAAAGCTAATATATTTATTATTGCTAAATTTATTTAATAGCTCCTGTTTTTGACCGTCCCAGATTATTTTCCCGCGGTCAACAATAATCAAATGATCACAAATACTGGCAATATCTTCCATGTCATGAGAGGTTAGAAAAACCGTTAGGTTTTCCTCTTTGTTTAATGATACTAAAAACTTGCGAATATCCCTTTTGGCTATGACATCTAAACCGATTGTTGGCTCATCTAGGAAAAGCACTTTAGGCCTAGTGGCTACCCCTGCTAAAAATTCAATTTTCATGCGTTCACCTAAAGATAATTTCCTAGTCTGCAGATCTAGTTTTTCAGTAACATTGAGAATACGCGCTAAGTTGGCGACGGTTTTCGCAAAAACACTTTCAGGAATGTCGTACATGGTCTGGAGCAACTCTAAATAATCCCGCGGGGTTAGATCTGGAAAAAGTTGCGATCTGTTGCCCATTACCACTGAAATTGATTTTTTAAAATCGTTAGTCCTTTCAACCGGATTATAGCCGTTCACTTTACAGTAACCAGATGAAGGAAACAAGGTACCAGTTAGCATCTTAATCGTCGTAGTTTTCCCAGCACCATTTTTGCCAATAAAGCCCACTTTTTCTCCACTCTTAATTTCAAAATTGAGCGACTGTACGGCTTTAACTACAGACTTTTGTGGCTTAAAAATATTCTTAGCCACTGCTGCCCAGTTTTCTCCCCTGCTATTAATAACATATTCTTTGGAAAGATTATGTACTTCAATTGCATTCTTACCCATGATTTACCTCTTTATGGATAAATAGTTAGCACAAAAAAGCAATTTCAAGAATTTTTTCAATAAAATTGCTTTTGTTTGAACATAAATCATAATACTTAATTAGGAAATGTCATTAATTTAAACTTTTAAAAAAGATTTTAAATCAGCAACACTAGGTAAATTTTACCATGTCTTCCGTTATTTTTAAATTATATTTAATGTTTTTTCCAAGTAATTACAATGCGCTATTTTTACTTATTTTTATTTCGCAGTAAGTATTAGCTATTTTCTTTCTAAGTATAAGTTTTACTTTAAGTGAATTATCCCAGTATTTTCTTACCTAGTTATAATAGCCGAACTTTATTTTTTACTTACAAATATTAGCCCTATATTTTAAAGCTTAAATATTTTTATCTCTAATTAATCACATACATAATTTTTAATAAATAATTAATTGTTCGTATTAAATTGCAAAAATTTTTGAAGCTTTTTTTGAAAAAAAACAATTTTCGACTTGACCCGGAACTAAATCACTAGTAAAGTGTAATCAATTTATCTATTATTTTTCAAAAAGGAGTGTGCATTAAATGTCAAATTGGACAACCAAATTTGTTAAAGAGGGTTTAACTTTTGATGATGTGTTATTAATTCCAGCAGAAAGTCACGTTTTGCCAAATGAAGTTAATTTACACACACAATTGGCACCAAATCTTAAGCTTAACATCCCTCTAATAAGTGCCGGCATGGATACTGTCACCGAGGGTGCAATGGCTATTGCCATTGCACTACAAGGTGGTCTGGGCGTTATTCACAAAAATATGTCGATTAGTGCCCAAGCTGGTGAAGTTGCCAATGTTAAAAATGTTGTTGTTCCCGCTAACATTACTAAAGCTGCAGTTGATGACGACAATAGACTACTAGTAGCGGCAGCCATTGGTGTTACTAGCGATACCTTCGAAAGAGCCGAAGCGCTCCTTGAAAAAGGTGCAGATGCGATCGTAATTGATACTGCCCATGGTCATTCCGCTGGAGTCTTGCGCAAAATTAAAGAAATTCGCGATCATTTTCCTAATATTACGTTAATTGCTGGTAATGTTGCCACAGGCGATGCTACCAGAGCACTTTTTGATGCTGGTGTGGATATCGTGAAAGTGGGTATTGGCCCCGGCTCTATCTGCACAACCCGCGTAGTAGCCGGTGTTGGCGTACCGCAGATTACTGCCATCTATGACGCGGCTACAGCTGCACGGGAATACGATAAACCAATTATTGCTGACGGTGGCATGAAATATTCAGGTGATATTGTTAAAGCATTAGCTGCTGGCGGCAACGCTGTTATGCTAGGTAGTATGCTTTCAGGCACTACCGAAGCTCCCGGAGAAATTTTTGAGAGCAATGGTCGTAAATATAAGACATATCGTGGTATGGGCTCGGTTGGTGCAATGGCACAAGCGCATGGTTCTTCTGACCGCTATTTCCAAGGTGGTGTTAATGAGGCTAATAAATTAGTGCCTGAAGGTGTTGAAGCTCGAGTAGAATACAAAGGCGATGTTTCTGATATTGTCTTCCAAATTATAGGTGGACTGCGTTCAGGTATGGGTTATGTAGGCGCTGCTACAATAAACGATCTGCGTGAAAATGCTCAATTTGTTAAAATTACTAATGCTGGATTACGTGAGTCTCATCCTCATGACGTCCAAATTACTAAGAATGCACCCAATTATGAAAGATAATTAAAAAAAACTAGTTATTGGTTTAATCCAATAACTAGTTTTTTTATGTTTCAACTAATTTTCTGAAATTGCTTTATTTAATTTTTGCAAGTTTTCAATTAGTTCTTTTTTTGTGTCTGCCCCAAGTATTGCAGCATAACTATTTTCAGAGCTAATAAAATAATTAGTTATTTTTCCTTCGAGTTTAATCGCTTTATCAGTCAGTAGAATTGCCTTTAGTCGTGTATCACGTTGATCTACTTTCTTATAGATCAAGCCTTTGTTTTCCATTAAACGTAAAACATTAGTAGCAGTCGATTTCCTGATGTTAAATTCATGCTCAATATCTTTTTGATAAATTGACTTATTCTGCGCAAATGAAGCTAAATATTCAATAATCAGCATCTGTGTACCCGTCAAGCCAATTTTTCTAGCATAATAATCGGCATTACGATTAAAAGTATTTTGTACACGCTGCAAGGCCAATCCGAGTCTGTTCATTATTTTATTCCTTTGTTTTTACTGGTTTCGTTGCCGCATACAGTAAGTATACACCAATAAGAACAATCATTAGAATAAAAATAAAGCCAACTTGAGCAGCAGCAATATATTTTCCTGTAACAGAAGTTTGGCTGCTCGTTTGTTCAACAAACTGCATAATTGCGGAAATAATTGCAGTTCCCACAGCACCTGCAAATTGCTGTGCCATATTGAACAAGCCGTTACCATCTGTATTTTCACTTTCTGCCAATTGGCCAATCGAAGCTGTCATCGTATCACCCATAACTAGTCCGATCCCTAACATTGTAATAGCATAAAACAAAATTATTTTACCAGAAGTGAGTGAAGAAGCAAAAATGCAGTATAGTAGGCCACCAATAATTTCAAAAACTGCCCCAGTCATAATTGGCTTTTGTGCACCATAGTTATCAAGGAGTCTACCACTAATAGGTGACATAATTGCTCCTACAAGTCCCCCAGTGAGCAGTAATAGACCTGCTGTCATTGCAGTGGAGTGGTTAACAATTTGCACATAATTTGGCAGAATAAAGGACAGACCCAAAGTATTTACTTGAAATATAAAATAAGCTGTAATACCTTGCGTAAATTTAGTCTTCTTAAAGACACGAATATTAATTAAAGGGTTGGATGTATTAAGTGAGTGCTTAATAAAAACCATAAGGCTGATAATACCGATAACTAAAGGGCTAATAAACATTAATGGTTTCTGTAAAATAGTTGACAAGTTACTAAAAGCAAAAATTAATCCGATAAAAGTTAAAGCAATACTTATAAAGCCAACTACATCGAGTTTCGTGTGTTTAACTTGTCCAGTTTCACCAGTAATAGATGTTAGACCCATGATTAAAGAAATGATCATGACGGGAATAATGAAAATAAAGATATAGCGCCAACCTAAAGTGTTAACGACTAAACCACCAAATGTGGGTCCTAAAGCGGGCGCCACAGCTGTGATCATTGTTCCTATTCCCATGAGTAAACCTATCTTATCTAACGGTGTTCTTTCCAAAATAATATTGAACATTAATGGAATTGCTATACCGGCTCCTGCTCCCTGAATAACACGACCAAGAACCAAAAAGATAAATTGATTTGCAACAGCATCAATTAATAAACCACAAATGAATAAGACTGCCGCGGTTACAAAAAGCTTACGTGAACTAAAATTCCTTTTCAAGTACGCGGATAGCGGCATAATGATGGAAGCAACCAGTAAGTAGCCTGTTGTCATCCATTGTACTGTTGCCATATTGACGTGAAAATCATTCATTAAAACAGGAAATGTAACGTTTCCTGCAGTTTCAATTAACACACCTGAAAAAGACATTAATCCAGCTGCAAAAATTGAACAAATTAGTTTTGCATCTAATTTTCTTTGCATTCAAATTCCTCCTAAAATTTAGTTAGCAAGCTAACTAAATAACCATAGTAACTCACATTTTTTTGAAATGCAATCAATTTTAAAAGAAAGAAAAACTCACCTTGGAATTCAAGGTGAGTAATTTTTTGGC
>NZ_KQ034046.1:468083-677417 GCF_000970855.1 Lactobacillus helsingborgensis | reverse complement strand
GCCAATTTTTTAAAATACTTACTTATCTGTATCAATCACATATTTTTGCCAGTAACGCCAAACATTCTCACTGGACGAGCGTTTGGCATTTTCATACGCTCCCTCATTCAATTTTCTGCGTAATTTAGGACTAGTAAAAAATTCAGTAATTTTGGCTGCTAATTCATCAATATGACCACTAGGAACAATAAAGCCGCTTTGCCCATCTGCAATCAGATCTGCAGGACCATAGTTAATATCATAAGCGATTACGGGCACACCGTGTGATTGGGCTTCAACTATTGAAAGTGGTGCTCCTTCATACCGTGAAGAAAGAACTGAAAGCTGCGCATTATCATACACAGAATCCATATCTTGCGTATAACCCATAAAATGAATAACATTTTCTAATCCAAGATCCTGCACCAATTTCTTTAGCATTTTTTCTTCTTTAAAATTATCGTTACCGTCGCCATAACCATAAATATCCAATGTTAAAGAATCATTTTTTTGATAAGCCTGATTAAAGGCTTTGATCGCATCGTCGATACGCTTTTCATAAAATAATCTGGCTATGATTATTATTTTTCCTTTAGTCCGTTCACTCATTGGAATATGTTCTGCCTGTAGCTGCTCATCAGGAACTATTCCAACTGGTATTGAAACTATCGGCACCTGCGTTCTCAACCTTTTACGCATGTCATCTGCCTGATGTTTTCCTGGCGTAATAACTAAATCAGTCTTGCTTAATAATTCATTGTTGGAAATAGAATTGTAAGTCAGTGGAGAACTTGGATCCCAGTAATCCCTAAAATGAATATTATGAAAATGCTCAATTTTTCTAGCCGGTGTTTTCATGTTAATCATGGGTACGTTAGTGATATTGCTGCGGTCAGAAATAAACGTGGATTTTTCAGCCCCATCCTGCTCATTTAATTGGTCAAGCATAATGGTGAATGCCTGACCGCTATTCATTAGCGAATGAACAACTCCATGAACATCTGTTAACTGAATGTTAGTTGCTGGGTAATAAGTTGGCCTTTTTTCGTAAGAAATCTCATAATAAATAGTATTGTTCGGACGGAAAAATAATTCGTAGACCAAATGGTCATCAGCTGTATCAAAAATCTGGGTCAGACTCTTAAAACCACGTGTATCATAAAAATCCTCTTTGATACGGTGAACATCGCCATTATAATATATAATCGTATCTACGCTGCCATTAGGGAACATATTAATGGTCATGGTTTTACGATTGTCTTCATATACTTCATAACCATTAGTAATTTTCTTCACCTGGTTAAAGCCTGGAATGGGCAAGTCTTTTAGTGTGACAATACGACTAGCATAATTAACGGTTCCGGCAAAAAAGTCAAACATATTAACGTAATCATCATCGTCCAACCCATAAAAAGCCAAATTACGATGACCAAAACGGTTAAATTCACTCGTCGTTATTTTCGCTTTGACATGATTACGTTTAAACAACTTTAGCCTTTTAACTTCTGCGTGTTCTATTCCTGAACTATTTGCATCTAATTTACTATCTAAAAAATAATACATTATTTTACCTTTTATTCTCACATTTTAACTATCCTTACCAATTTTAGCATATATTTTATTATTTAAAATGGTTTTTAAAAGCATAAATACCACCATAAAAAGCATTGATTCAAACTGACCTTGAATCAATGCTTGATTTGTGCTTCATATATTTGTCATTCTTTTTTGGTAAGTCTCAAAACTAAAGGCCAAATTATAGCAGTTATTATTCCAATAGCTAACCCAGTCCATAAAATCGGTGACGTAATTATGGTAAAACCACGGGCAGTATTACTTTCAAGCCATTGAACCACTTGATTAGCAAAAAACTGTAATGCACCAAAAGAACCTACAGTAGAAATCAGTAAAATGATGGCAGCCCAATATTTACCGAAAAGTATCAGTAGTGCTGCTAAAATGAATAATAGTATTGCTGCAAAGAAGAAATAATGAAAAATATTAATTGCGCGATTTACTTTGTTGCTATTTTTATCAAGTCCATCATTAATTCTATTTAACATTAATTTACTGACAGTTTTTTGAACGTCATTATTTTCTGGGAAGGAAAGATTTTTCGCTGTTACTTCGCCATTTGCTTGGTAACTTGCGCTTAAGTCATACAAACTGACATAAGACAAGTCATAATGATATTTTTTAGGTAGCTGTTCTAAAATCTTGTCTTCTACACCAAAGTCTTTTGCCAACTTTAATGTGCCAATCAGTCTGGAGTCACCCGTGTTATTAACACTTTTCTTAATCACCGTTTGCGCCATTGTCCGTACATTTTTGACATTCAGAGTTATCGGTGCTTCCATAACTAAAAAGCCTGAAATACAAACTGCCGCAGTAAAAATCAGACGTAGCAATATATTAGCAATTTTTTTCATTAACCTAGCCTCCACAGTCAAATTAACATCAATCTAACAGTCGTGTTGTCCCGAAGCTAAGCAGTTACACTTAATCATCTTGGGAGCATGCTCCTTTTTATGAGCAAGTTCTCCTTCGATCTTGTTAATATCACCTTCAGAAAGAGGCATATCATTGAGAATAGCGATCAAGACTTGACCTTTGTGCATATCACACATGTGGTTCATCATCTCTTTAGTTACTTCGATCATCATTTCAATCTGAGTAACCGTGGCCGAATAAACAAAACGGCGGCCATCTTTACGCGTTTTTAGCAGTCCTTTTTTGACTAAGCGACCCATTAGAGTCTTAATAGTCGATTCAGACCAATTCTTTTTGGCTTGGAGCTGTTTAATGATCTCGCCAGTGTGTATTTCGCCCAACGTCCACACTATTCTCATAACTTCCCATTCAGCTTCGGAAATATTATGTTCTCTATTTTTTTCTACCATAATAATCAACTCAACTTTATTTTACTACAGAACAAATTTTTTTAGTGCTTTGGCAATTCCGTCATGATCATTATCGTCGGTCACAAAATCGGCGTTTTCTTTAATCATTTCAATCGCATTGCCCATAGCAATCTTTTTAAAATCTGGATTACTAAACATTGAGATGTCATTGCCCTGATCGCCAAAAACCATTACTTGATCCGGCCTGATCTTTAACCTGTCCGCCAGTTCCATCAAAGCATTGCCTTTTGAAGCATCTTTAATATTAATTTCAACTATCGTTGAAAAGCTGCGGACCACGTCATATTTGGCAAATGCCCATTGGGGAATATTTTCCCACAGTTTATCTACTTCTTTAACATCACTTAGAACACTAAGGCCTACTTTATTAAAAGCAAAATCCTGAGGAATTTCCTCAGCTTTGCGGACCTTGATTACATTATTAGTATTGGTGGCACTGTCGGCTAAATTAACACCTATATCACGATCACAAGTCCAATAACATTCAGGCGTTTCAAAATGAAGATTCACATGGGCCAAACGCTGCAGGCGGCGCATATTAGTGAAATCCCGGTAATTCATTTCTTCATTCATCAAGACGTTACCTGCAAGATCCTGTATAACTGCACCATTAAACACGATGTCGTATTGCTTTTTACCCATCAAGCCTAATTGTTGGTTAAAAGGCATAACTCCGGATAATGGTCTGCCGCTTGCTAAAACTACTTTTATTCCCTGACTATCAGCTTGTTTAAGAAGTTTTTCTGTTTCAGGTAAGATTTGTTTGGTACTCGTCAGTAAAGTACCATCTAGGTCAACCGCAATTAACTTAATTGACAAAATAATTTCCTCCCACATTTCTTCATTATCTTCTTTATTATACAAAAAGTCGTAATTACTTACGACTTTTTCAAGAAATATTCTGTTTAAATAGGGTTTTATCTAGATCACAAATGAAATTGGCAGTTTATTTTACTCAACAGTCACACTTTTTGCCAAATTACGTGGCTTATCAACATCCAGACCCTTGTCTTTAGCCGCAAAATAAGCCAAAAGCTGTGTCACTACAACCGTAACTAATGGTGATAAGAAGTAGTCTACTTCAGGCAAAATAATATCGTCACCTGTTTGCGCTAATGATTTATTGACAATAGTAATAACGTTTGCTCCTCGTGCAACTACTTCCTGAATATTACCCCGCATCAGATCAGCAGTTAGTGGGTCATTAATCAAGGCAATAACAGGAGTTCCTTTTTCAATTAAAGAAATGGTGCCATGCTTCAATTCAGCTGCTGCAAAGCCTTCAGTTTGAATGTATGAAACTTCTTTGAGCTTAAGTGCTGCTTCTAACGCTACCGGATAATCAATGCCACGACCAATATAAAATGCATTGCGGGATGGTATTAAATCTTTTTGTGCCAGCTGCTCTATCTTTTCCTGATTGGAAACTACCTGTTCGATTCCTTCTGCAGCCAAGGCTAAATTCTGCTTGAGTTTGAATGCCGCAGCAGCATCATCGCCCATTTTTTCACCTAAAGCTTTGGCAATTACCGCTTGAACAGCTACTTGCGCGGTATATGCTTTAGTTGAAGCAACAGCGATTTCTGGACCGGCTTCAAGCGCCATTGAATAATTAGCTTCACGAGCTAAAGTAGATTCTGGGACGTTAGTTAAAGTCAAACTCGGAATATTGCGCTTAATTGCCTCTTGAAGCACCACTCTCGAATCGGCGGTTTCACCAGATTGCGACAAAAAGATAAAGAAGGGATGTTGTGACATCATTGGAAAATGATAGCCAGCCTCTGATGCAAATCCGACTTCAGTGGGAATTTTGGTTAATTTTTCAAAAAGTAGTTTTCCCACTAAACCGGCATGATAGCTCGTGCCGGCAGCAAAAATATATAATTTATCAGCCTTTGCCAAAGCATCAATTATTGCCGCACTAACTTTTGGCTTGCCATTTTGATCAAGATAAAATTGATCTAAATGCCTTAAAACACCTGGCTGTTCACATATCTCTTTCAACATGTAAAAATCATAAGTACCCTTAGAAGCAGCGTCTTCAGCAACATTTAATTGATAAGGTTCCCTTGTAACTTGCGCGCCACTAATAGTTTCAATTTGGTAACCATTTTTGGTAATATCACCCACTTCGCCGTCATGTAAGTCAACAAAAGTTTTTGTTTGGTCTAATACGGAAAGAGCATCAGAAGCAATAACGTTAAAGTCTGCACCCAGTCCCAATAGTAGTGGTGACTTGTTTTTGGCAATATAAATATGATCTGGATGCTGGTTATCAACTAACAAAAGAGCATAGGACCCCTTGATCATAGTCAAAACTTCTTTGAGAGCAGTCAAAGCATCGACGTTTTTTTCTCGTGCAATTTTACTAATTAATTGAACAATCACTTCCGTATCCGTATCAGACTTGAATGACGCATTATTGAGATATTTTTTTCTTAAATCTTGGTAATTTTCAATAACACCATTGTGAACCAAATAGAAACGCTTAGTTTCATCAAATTGGGGATGGGCGTTTGCCTCAGTTGGTTTACCATGAGTAGCCCAGCGTGTATGTCCGATACCGACTTGGCCCTGTTCATCAGGTTTCATTTTATTTTTTAAATCCTGAATACGACCAGTGGTTTTAGTTAAAAATTCTTTTCCTGCCAAATCATTAAGGTATATTCCTGCTGAGTCATATCCTCGATACTCCAATTTAGACAAGCCATTTAAAACTATTTCTCTAGCTGATTTTCCAATTATTCCGACAATTCCACACATGTGTATCTCCTTTGGTCTAGTTAAATTTTATATTTTTGGGCTAATTTATATATTTAAGTCACGTATGGAATATTAGCCTTTATATTGTAATTGGTCAAGTAATATTTTTCATAATTGGTCTATACTATATTGTGAAACAACTATCATTAACACAAAAAGCAGGCAAAATTAATTTGCCTGCTTTTTAAATTTGAATTTTTAACCTTTAAACGCCCATTTCTTTTTCCACTACATCAGTAATTCTCTTGACATAGGCATCCGTTTCTTCTTGAGTTGGTCCTTCAGCCATGACTCGCAATAAGGACTGGGTACCGGATGGACGAACTAAAATGCGCCCTTCATCACCCATCTCTTTTTCAACTTCTTTTATCACGTCTAAAATTGGTTGGTGTTCTTTCCAGTTCTTTTTATCCTTAACTGGTACGTTAACCAAGCATTGCGGATATTCCTTAAAATCGGTTAACAATTCCGACAAAGTTTTACCAGTTCTCTTCATTACCAACATTAAATGCAGTCCGGTCAGCATCCCATCACCAGTATTATGATAATCGCTCATAATTACGTGACCAGATTGTTCACCGCCCAGGTTAAAGCCGTTTGCCCGCATTTCTTCTGATACGTAACGGTCTCCTACCTGAGTACGTACATTTTTGATGCCGCGTCTTGATAAAGCTTTAGTAAAGCCAAGATTACTCATTACTGTGGTAACAATTGTATCCTTTTTCAAGCGGCCGCCATCTTCCATGTAGCTGCCCAAAATATACATGATATGATCACCATCGACTTCATTGCCATTCTCATCCACAGCAATACAGCGATCGGCATCACCGTCAAAAGCCAAGCCAAGTTGAGCCTGCTGTTTAACTACTTCTTCCTGTAATCTTTTAGTATGGGTTGCGCCAACGTGATCATTGATATTCAAGCCGTTAGGGTGAGTAGCAATGGTGGTAAAATCTACCCCGCAATCAGCAAATAAACGAGAAATAAGGCGGCTAGCTGCGCCGTTTGCACCATCAATGACCACTTTAATACCATCAAGTTCTTCTGGAATAGTATTTTCGATAAATTGTAAATATTTAGCACTGCCTTCATGAAAATCTGTAACGGACCCAAGCCCTTTAGCAGACGGTCGAGGTAATTTATCCTCTGATGCATCTATTAGTTTTTCAATTTCTTCTTCCATCTCATCGGATAATTTCAAACCGTCACTACCAAAGAACTTGATACCATTATCTTCAACTGGATTATGTGAAGCTGAAATTTGTACACCTGCGTCGGCACCTTGAGCGCGAACTAAATATGATAAACCAGGTGTAGTTATCACTCCCACCTCTAAAACCTCAATTCCGACTGACAACAGTCCAGATATTAAGGCATACTCCAACATTTGACCAGATATTCTGGTATCACGTGAGACCAATACTTTTGCCTGTTCTTCTTTAGTTTTGTTTTTGGTTAGGACATAACCACCATCACGACCTAACTTAAAAGCCATTTCAGGTGACAGTTCTTGATTAGCCACCCCGCGTACACCATCTGTGCCAAAATATTTCAACATTACTAAACAACCTTTCTAATTAATTATTTTTATTTCTAGAATTGTTTGCTTTTTCCACTTTTATTTCAACTTCAACCTGGTTAGGATTAGCTTTAACTACTCCATCTGGTAGATTAAGAGTTACAGTTTTGGTAGTCGAACTTGTAACAGAAGCTAAATCAACTGGAACCTTGAGGTGTTTGATCTTAGCCAGAGCATCCTTGTTACCATATAGCGTAACGTAATTATGTTTTAATGAAAGAGAATAGATTCTATCCAATTTTTCATGTTCAGGTTCAAGTTTCATTTTAACTGACTTTTTAGATATTGTAATCGGTATTGAAACTTTAGCTGTTGCTGGATCAATAATGACATTTAACTGCCTACCCTTATGGTCTTCAGCAACCAGGTTGACTTGTCTTTCAAAGGTATGATCAATATTATTTGGCAAAACTACTTTGGCTATTATTTGATCAATTTGATCGACTTCAGACCGCGCTCCTGTTACCTCAACCTGTTGTGGGTAAACACTCGCATGACCTAGTTGATAACCTTGAGCAACAGCACCTTTATTATACTCTACCTGTACAGGCATTGTCGTAGACTTTCTACGCTGAATATCAACTTCTACACTCCGCGGGTTAATAGAATAAGAAATTTGTTTATTAATGCCATTAACGTGAATTTTGACATTGTGCATACCAATACTTTTTTTGGTTAAATCAATATAAGCACGAAAATTTTGCGTATTTATAGTCGAAGTTACCAGAGCAGCGGATCCTTCTAATGTCACACTTACCTTTTCTGGATAACCAACTACATAATATTTATCCGTATCAACAGAAACCTGCAAAGGTACTTTAATGGTTTGAGTTTTATTAGCAGTTTGCTTAGTTTTTTCAGTTTGCCCTTGAGATAAAAAGCCTTCTTGAGTGGAATTAACATAAATAACCAGTAAAACGGCTATTAAGAGTGAAACGAGTCTGATAAACCAAGATTTTTTCCAAAATTCTTTCATCGGTCAGCACCCCATTTCCACAGTTTCCGCAGGATTTTTTGATACCATTTATCATTGCTATTTTTCTTAGGTACCAATTCTGCTTTAAGATATTTCAGATATTCATCACGTGTCATGTCCACTAAAAAGCGCCCATTACGAGTTATTGTCACACCACCCGTTTCTTCTGAAACTACAATCGTGATCGCATCAGTTACTTCTGAAATTCCAACTGCAGCTCTATGACGTGTTCCTAACCGTTTAGGAATCATGCTGTTATCAGACAAAGGCAAGTAAGCTGCAGCTACCGCAATTTTGTGATCCTTGTTAATAATTACAGCACCGTCATGTAACGGAGTATTAGGAATAAAAATGTTGATAAGCAATTCTCCTGTGACATCAGCATTAAGTTTAATTCCAGTTTCAATGTAATCTTCCAAACCCGTTTCCTGTTGCACAGTGATTAGCGCACCAATTCGTCTCTTTGACATGTACTGAATAGCTTTGTCCAGTTCATTAATAAATTTGATTGATTCATCACGAGCACTCTCTTCACGACCACCAAAAATAGGCAGACGACCTAAATGTTCAAGCCCGCGTCTAATTTCCGGCTGAAAAATCACTATAATGCCAACCACAGACCAAGAAACAATTTGGTCAATCAGCCAAGTGGTTGTATGCAATTGCAGTATTCCAGCAATAATTCTCACAATAAAAATTAAAACAATGCCCTTAGCTAGTTGAACTGCTTTGGTTCCTCTAATTAAGATAACCAAGTGATAGACTACAAACCAGATTATCAGCACATCAAGAATTGTTGATAAGTTTGCCCAAGTAAAAATGTGTATACCGCTAGTCTGCATAAATACTCCTTTCCCTATTAAATAAACAAAATTTCAGTATCAATTCAATCTTTCGGCTTACCAATAATTCTAACCTCTGTGTGCAAATCAAGACCAAATTGTGACTTGATTCTTTTTTGAATTAAATGAATTAAGTCAAGATAATCAGTCGCAGTTGCATTGCCTTTATTAACAATAAAGCCGGCGTGTTTAGTTGAATCCTGGGCACCCCCAATTTGTTTGCCTTGCAAGCCAGCCTGAATAATCATTGGCCCCACATAGTGACCTGCTGGTCGTTTAAAAACACTACCGCATGAAGGATATTCCAAAGGCTGTTTGTACTTACGCAAGGCATTGAGGTAATTCATGTCTGCTAAAATGCGACTTTTAACATCATTTTTTAAGGCAAAAGTAGCTTCAAGAACAATATCGCCAGTTTCCTGGACTAACGAATGACGATAAGAGAATTTCATGTCTTTTCTACTATA
The DNA here is from genome assembly GCF_000970855.1 of Lactobacillus helsingborgensis. Lineage (GTDB taxonomy): Bacteria > Bacillota > Bacilli > Lactobacillales > Lactobacillaceae > Lactobacillus > Lactobacillus helsingborgensis. The sequence goes on along the minus strand of NZ_KQ034046.1, from coordinate 667,890 downwards.
GTTTTTAATTTCCCCTGAACGCGTCAAGACTTTGACATTCTCAATTGTGTTACATGTTTCACCCCCATAAGCACCAGCATTCATAAATACAGCTCCGCCAACGCTTCCTGGTATACCCGCCGCAAATTCCAAACCACTAAGACAGCTTCCAGCTGCAGTAAATGCAGTATCAACAATTGTGGCACCCGCTTGAGCAATAACTTTGGTTTTTTGAACCTTAATTTGATTCATGTTTGTTAAAATTATTACCAAGCCAGAAATGCCACCATCCCGGATTATTAAGTTAGAAGCATTACCTATTATCGTTAAGGGAATTTTATTATTATAGGTAGTCACAACCAACTTTTTAAGTTCAGTTTCGTTTTGGGGAAAAGCCAAAAATTCCGCTGGTCCACCTGTTTTGGTGAAGGTGTACTTACTTAGTGGAACTTGCCTTCTTATTTCAATACCTTCTTTTGCTAAATCTGTTAATTTCAAAACAAAAATCCCCTTTATATAATCTTTTACTATTTTACCGCATTACGAAACCAGCTTCATCATATGTTATACTAAAATTAAGTTTTAAAGGAGAAAAAATGAATTTTATAGCGATGGATTTTGAAACTGCCAATCGTCATCCAGAAAGCGCTTGTTCTTTGGCGTTAGTAATGGTACGAAATAATGTCATTGTTGACCGTTTCTACACTGTAATCAATCCGCAGATGCCTTTTGACGCAAGGAATATTCAAATTCATGATATTACTGCCGAAGACGTACAAGATGCACCGACAATGTCAGAAGTTTGGCCCAGAATTAAAGCTTTGTTTCAACCCGGAATGTTAGTGACAGCTCATAACGCCCGCTTTGACACCAACGTCATGCATCAAAGTTTAGCCCGTTATGATATTGCAGAACCACATTACTTTGTACTTGATACTCTACAATCGAGTAAGTTACTTGAACCAAATCTACCTAATCATAAACTCGATACCGTTGCAAAAGCATTAAACGTTGAATTATGGCACCACCACAATGCTTTAAGTGATAGTGAGGCCTGTGCGGGTATTTTAATAGCACAAAATAAACAATTTGGCGATGAAACACTTAAAAACCTGGTTTACCAAATTTAATCTAAAAAAAGTAGAGCATAAAGCTCTACTTTTTCTTTTCAATTAAAGTTAAAATTTGTTCAGCCCAAGCTTTATTTCTCTGTCCTTGCGGCTCAAATTCAATTATCCGTTTAGTAGAATCCCAGCTATCGTCAACACGTTTAATAGTAATTTGTAAGAATTCCTGGGGTAATTGTGCCTGAACTACTTCTGGCCATTCGATTACCACTAAACCCGGCTCTGTTAAATAGCCATTTAAATCAATTGAAGATAAATCATCATTTTCAAGTCTATAAAAATCCATATGAAATAAAGGCAATCTGGCCTCAGGATATTCTCTGACTATCGTAAAAGTGGGACTTTTAACAGGCCGCTTAATTCCTAAAGCGGAACCAATACCTTGAGTTAGAGTGGTTTTTCCCGCTCCCAGATCACCGTTTAGCAGCAACAAGTCATGCACCTGTGCTGTATCAGCAATTGCAGCACCAATATTCTGCATTTCACGTGCGGAATTAACATTAACCTTCATTTTGTTCATCCCTTAGTAATGCCTGTGCAGCAGTCAAAATTGCAATATGATATATATCTTGAGTATTTGCTCCGCGAGAAAGATCATTCACTGGTTTTTGCAGCCCCTGCAAGATGGGGCCAATGGCAGTAAAGTTTGCCAAGCGTTGGGTAATCTTATAAGAAATATTGCCAGATTGCAATTCAGGAAATATAAAAATATTAGCTTGACCCTTTAATGCAGATGCAGGAGCTTTGCTGGCTGCTACATCTGGGACAAACGCGGCATCGAATTGCAGTTCACCATCAGAAACAATTTCTGGATGTTGCTGATGAAAAATTGTTGCAGCTTCTCTGACTTTGGTGACCATTTCACCTTTAGCAGAACCGTTAGTTGAAAAACTTAAAAATGCTACTTTAGGGTCAATATCAATCATTCGTGCTGTTTGAACAGACTGGTAAGCAATTTCCGCTAATGTTTCACTATCAGGATCAATATTAATTGCACAATCAGCAAAAATATATTTTTCTTTTGCACGTTCCATGATAAAACTGCCAGATACCCTGTTCATACCAGCTGCAGTATGAATCAACTGCAAGGCTGGGCGGACAGTGGCAGCAGTTGAATGAGTAGCACCAGAAACCATGCCGTCAGCTTGACCTATTTTGACCAGCATCGTCCCAAAATAATTATGGTCTTCCAGTGCCTTTTCTGCTTCACTTTTTGCAATGTCTTTTCTGCGTGCGTCAATGAATTTCTGCACCATATTTTTTTGCTTTTCGTAGTGAAGTGGATCAATGATTTCTAACTGCGAAAATTCAAGATTTTCTTTTGTGATTAAAGCCTTAATTTCTTCAGGCTCACCTAATAAAATTGGTTTAACGATATCAGCCAGCGACAATTTACTGGCTGCCTTTAAAACACGCAAATCATTTCCTTCAGGGAAAACAATTTGATAAGTTTTATTAGAATTTTGGACTTTATTTTTTAATAAATCAAAAACACTCATATAATCTAGTTCTTTTCTATGCTAAATCTGTCTGCGTAACTTTGGCTGGTAACTGCCAATCAATTGGAACTTCACCAAATTCTTTCAAAGCCGCATTACAACGGGAAAAAGGTCTTGAGCCAAAAAATCCTCTATCAGCTGAATAAGGACTTGGATGAGCTGATTTAATCACAAAATTTTTGTCTTGGTCAATTAAAACGATTTTATTTTGGGCGTAACGTCCCCAAAGTATGAAAACTACTTTACCCCGATCACTTAAAGCCTTAATTGCGGCATCCGTTACTTCTTCCCAGCCTTTTCCTTGATGACCATTAGCATGTCCGTAAGGAACTGTGAGAACCGCATTTAAAAGTAAGACACCCTGATCAGCCCATTTTTTTAAATAACCGTGATTAACCGGTCGGCAGCCGACGTCATCATACAGTTCCTTATAAATATTTTGCAAAGATGGCGGCAACTTGACACCCGGCATAACCGAAAAACTCATACCTGTAGCCTGCCCAGGGTTATGGTAAGGATCCTGTCCTAATATAACAACTTTGGTATCTGCAAACGAAGTTAACTTAAAAGCAGTAAAAATATGGTACATGTCAGGGAAAATTCTTTTAGTCGCATATTCTTTTTTTAAAAATTCATGCAGCTGCTGATATTGATCACTTGCAAAAACAGGAGCCAGAATTTCATCCCAGTCATTACCAATAAACTTTTTCATTACCACAACATCCTCTCTTTCACTAACTTTTATGGTATCATGAAATTAATTATCAATGTGGGAGATTTTGCTACTTTTTAATTCTTTTTATTATCTCAAAATATAAAAGTAATAACTTCTTCATATATGATAATATGGTAGATAAGAAAATGACCTATATAGGAGGAGTAAGTAAGCTGTGATTAAATTAGTAGCTTGCGATTTAGACGGTACCCTTTTTAACAGCAACATGACTATTTCAGAAGAAAATGCTGCTGCAATTAAATTGGCCCAAAAAAATGGAATCGAATTCTTAGTGGCAACAGGCCGCTCACCGCAACAGTCACGCAAAAATATGCGTGAATACGGCCTCAAAACTGGTTTCATTAATATTAATGGTGCTTTGGTCTATGATGCAAATGAGCAATTACAAGTTAAGCATCAATTACCAAATGAAAAAGCAAAATTAGTTGCACATATTTTACTTAAAAATCAGCTGTATTTTGAATTGGTTACAGCTGATAAAATATATTCAAATGATATTAGTAAACGTGTAGTTAATTTAGCGCGTTCTTTAATGTCGCTTAATCCGGGAGTGACTTTCAAAAAGGCGGTAGCAACAGCAGCTGGCAGCAACGCCATGTTAAGTATGACTTTGGTGGATGATTTTGACCAGCTACTCGCTGATCCCAAAACGGAGATTATGAAAATCATCTCGTTTGATGCTCACGGACCTGCCGCTTTTTCCAGTGCCAAAAAGGAAATTATGTCATTAGGGGGAGTTGCGGTAACTTCGAGCGCGGCGGCTAACATTGAGATCAATGATATTAAAGCGCAAAAAGGACCTGCACTTTTAGATTATGCCAGGAAAAAAGGTTTTAAAAAAGAAGAAGTAGCTGCAATTGGCGATAACCTCAATGATGCTAGTATGATTAGAGATGCCGGAGTCGGTGTTGCAATGGCAAATGCGGTACCCGCTATCAAAAAATTAGCCCAAGTCAAAACAAAATCTAATGATGATAATGGAGTTGCTTATATTTTAAAGAAATTTATCAAAAATAACGCTGAAGAATAGAGGTGCTTAAATGCGCTACTTATTGGAATTAACTCAAAAGCAGGAATATGGTCAAATTCCTGTCGCAAATGACAATGGAAAAATTCAATATATCATTCAAGGCAATTTAGATAATCCTAATCATACCCTTTATTTGAAAAAAATTAACAATGAAGAAATAGGTCGTCTATATACAGATGGCGGTGGCATCATTTCGTCATATACAATTGATGTTGTAAACCACTCATTAGTTAAAGTCAAAAGACTTAATAATAAAATAGCCAACCTTTTCTATATCACCAGATTAAACTATATTGTTTCGGGTAGTATCAAAAAAGGAAGTTATAAGTTTTTGTTTGGCATCAAAAAAGTTGCCACTGTTGAAACCGTCATTCGCAATGAAGGTGTTGTGCTAATTTGTGATATTGAGCGTCCAGAAGATGTGCCCTTTATTCTATTATGTGCCACACTTTTCACTCAATGGCATACGACACCTTTAAGATTACCTACTTTTCCTCCAATCGGCAGAAAGTATAATGTTAATTTCAACTAAAAACGTTAGCAGCCAGATGAAATTTCATCTAGCTCCTAACGTTTTTTAATTCAATGACAAATCTTTAAAAGGAAAATTGGCTACTTCTTCATCACGATGAGAAACTACTATTACAGTTTCTATTCGCTTAAGTAATTTTTGCAATAAATCTTGTGCCGTTTTCAGATCAATACTGGAAAAACTTTCATCAAGTAAAATTAACTTGCCTTTTGTATCTATCAGCCTAGCTAAAGCAACACGTTGAGTTTGCCCACCTGATAAAGAATCATATTGCCAATTTTCATCAATTTCAAAATCTTGTTTTACCTTATTCAGACTTGCCTTATCATAATTACGCCCCAGCAAAATATTATAATCAATGGAGCGCGGAAACATTGTAACTGTCTGCGGCATATAGATAATTATTGAATTTATTACGTTACGAGGGATAGTGGCAATATTGACACCATTTAAAAGAATTTCCCCCTTGGTAGGAATGAGTTGCCCTGTAGCCAATTTCAGTAATGTGGATTTTCCCCGTCCAGAAATCCCGTTTAATTTGTAAAAAGCGCCCTTTTCAAAAACAAAAGAAAAGTCATGCAGTACTTGTTCTTTGGCATTCGGATAAGAAAAAGAAACATTTTTAAATTCAAGCGTTTTAAACTCTAACGGAAAAGCAGCTGCAAGAAATTTAGGACTAGTAGTTTTTAGCGCTTGCTTTAAATTATTAAACTTGGCAAAAATGCTTGAAGTAGAGAGTAATTGGGCAAAGTAGCGGTTAATTATGCCAGCGGAATCAAAAACTTTAGTCCCTAATTCGGCGGTTGCTAAAATTGCGCCTGCAGTGAGTACGCCTTTAAAATGCAGCCAACCAGTAACGCCTAAAATCAGTAGTTGACTGCCGATATTAATTACTCCGGTGACAATATCAACAGTAGATCTTCTGACAGTGTTATGAACATTTGCCTGCTTTAATGCTTGTGACCCCGCTGCTACCAGCTTTTTAATTTCAGGTAAAACATTAAAGGCATAAAGGGTATCGTAGCCGTGTAAACCACTACTCGTGTATTTTAAGAACTGCTCATTAGCTTGCGAAATCGCGGTTACACCAGTAGTCAAAAATTTTTTACATAAACGTGGCACTAAGACGATTAAAATCACGAGCATGATTGCTACAATAAATAAAATGTAACTATAAAGATATAGTGCTACTAAAGCAAAAATAGCATTACCGCTAAAACGGACGATGAGAAAAAAAGTATCCAGTCCTTCTTTATGGATTAGATTGACGTCATTTTGCAGATATGATTCATAATAGTCAACCGGATTTTGTTTAAATTTATTTTGCGGAAGTTCAATTAGACTAGTGACTATATCATTGCGAATATCACTGAGAATGTCTTGTGTCACAGTTTCTTGAATATATTTTTCGAGAAAAGAAATGATAAAGGTCAGAAACCAAAGTAAGAAAATAAATATAAGCATGTCAACAAAGGGACTAATTTTTCCGGCAATTAAGTAATTTGCCAAGACAGCCATTTTAGTAGCAGCCAAAACTTGCAATACTGAATTTACTAATAATAGTAGACAAGCTGCTATAACTGCAAGTGCATGTTTTTTCAGATATTGAGACATTTTGGCCCTCCTTAACAACAATATACATTTAATTAAATTTTAATTTTTATCATAGCAAAAAGAGAAAATATGTCAACAGCTGCTCTAGTTTTACCGACTGTTAATTGCCAACCTTTCTACAATCAGGTTGGCTAACAGTAGGTATCCCTTTGCACCAAAATGTGAGCCGTCATCTAATTGCCCTTTACAAAGAGTTGTTAAATTGCCTTAAGCAATCATGGCCTGAAAAAGACTGATAAATTGCAATTTATATGTAGTTACCAATTTTATTAAGTCAGAAGTATAAAATGCGATTTCTTGGTTAGTTCTCTTTTTTTGCTTATTTTTACCTACAGCCGGTGGTGAAACCAAAATTATATTTTGCGGATAATATGAACAAATCACACTAGAAATGATCAAACCCATATTAATTTTAAATTGGCTTCGGGGAGCTTGTTTATGCTGTGCAATATCGTTAGTACCTAGAAGCAAAAGCAACTTGTCACAACGGTCAATCTTAAGTACTAACTGGGGTAATAATGAATAAAGGGCTCCAGAATTGATACCAGGCACAGCAGTATTGATTAATTTTAATTCCAGTACTTTTTGCTACAGTTCAACATTGATGCGTGGCTTTGATAAGCCTTCGTTACGCGCAATAATGCTATCTCCTGTTACTAATAGTTTCACTTTTTCTCCTTTTTAAAAATTAAAAGCTGCAATCATAATATTTAAGATTGCAGCTTGATAATTAACGTGGGTTAACTTTACTATATTTCATATTTTTAAATTCATAAGCACTATATTTATCAGTTAAAGATTTTGTTTTAAAAAATTGATTGGTTACTAACCCGTCTTCTGGATTACTTTGAAATAACACTTTATACTTTTTACCGGCTATTTTTTCAGTCTTAACTGTGAAAGCATTCCCATTTTTAGTTGTTTTTTCCTGTACTGGACTTAGTACAATCCATTTACTCCCACGCAATTTTTTACTCGATGCTCGTAAATATTTTGCTAAAACGTTCTGATTTTTCTCTTGCCAGGCCGAAGACATTTCCCAAGGATATTTCTTTGTACCCTTGACCATCCCGACTTTAATTACTTTAATATATTCATTGGTTAACGGTAGATTGATTGCAGATGTATGAATATTCATGGGATTGGGAGTGAAATTGTTGTTGCTATACCATTTTCCTCGCCAAATTTTAGGAAATTTAAATTGTTTATCAAACCCATATTTGCTTTTGGTTATTTGCGCAGCTTGCACAGTTTTTGGTTGAATACTTCCAACTGGCACTGTCATAGACATTGCCAAACTTGCTAGTGCAAACATGGTAATAAATTTTTTGGCCATTTTTTCTCTCCTGTAAAAAAATATTTTATTCATTATAGGAATAATTATAAACTAGCCAGTCCTTCAAAGTAATTCAATTTAGTATAAAAAAACTAATTCTCAAGCTGAGAATTAGTTCTATTCTAAATCAGATGTATTTACTTTTCTTGATATTGATTAAATGAAGGTGCGTATGTTTCACCTTTAAAATTGTAGTGTTGATATTTCTTAGCTAATTTCGCTGAAGGGAAGAACTGGTCAATAACTTCACCAGTTTTGGGATTAGCCTCAAATAATACTTTTTGGGTTTTACCAGCATTTTTTTCGTTCTTTAATCTAAAAGCGAAACCAATTTCAATATTGTTTTCATCTATTGGACTATAGACAGTCCATTTTTTGTTGTTAATCTTATTAGTTGTTACTCGACCCAAATGTTTGAAGATTTTATCATGCTTGGTAAACCAACTTTGAGGCATTTGCCACAAGTACTTATTTGTGCCCTTTACTTTACCTGCTGAAACCAATTCAACATACTCGCCGGTCCAAGGTGTTATGAAACCATTCTTTTTAATGGTCATTTTACTTAACTTATCATGAGTATTACTATACCATTTGACTTGCCAAGATTTAGGAAAAATAAAGTCTCTCTTAAAGCCATATTTGGTTTTGTTGACAGTATTTTGGGCTTTTTTTGAAGTAGCCGCTTGAACCAAATTTGTTTGATTAACACTAATTCCGCTTGCTGCAGCTAAAGCAGCTACAACAACTGACCAAGTAAGTGTTTTACGTAATTTCATAGTATTTGCCTCCCCTATTGGAATTATTTCATTCTATTATGGACACGCACTATGATAAAAGCAAGTGATAGTAAAAATATTAAACAAAAAAGCCTCTGAAAAATCAGAGACATTTGCATCGACTATATCAAAATTCGTTAAAATGTTTTTATCATTGAGCGTATGTTTTTAACTCCTTTGGTTTTTTACCACCATGCATTCTAGCTAGCTGAGCTGAGCGCCAATAAACGTTAGTTATTCTATAAGAAGAAGTGGTTCTTTCAATTAAAACGCGGTGTCCTTTGTAATGATATATACCCAAGCTCCAACCTGATGCAGCAGGACTAAACCAAGGAAACATTAAGATATACTTTATATTTTTGTCTTTTTTAAAAGTTACAGGGTAAAAAGCCTTTACCCAATTTCTAGTTTGCCTAGTATTTTTGATCCCCTTGGCATTAGTGTCTTGTCTATGTAATTCATTAGAATCGATTTTATGAGCTTTTACCCTTAATTTATTAAGTACTTTAGATTTATAGTTTAAATCAAAAGCTTTGCCATACCAGGTGCCACGCATCTTTTTCGGTGTGGTCAGTATCCCTAAATTGCCTTTTACATGAGCTGCCTGAACAACCATATTTGTATTAAAGAAGCTACTATCACTGGCTTTTCCTACCAACAATCCAAGTGCTAAAGACATAGTTATAGCAATAAGCATCTTTATTTTGCTATTTTTTACACGTTTATTCAATTTTCTTTTCCCCCTTCTGAGTTAATAAAAGCTGATTTTTTAGCAAACCTTCTCATATTTTACAGTATAGTACTTTTTACCTATGTAATCTGAGACCGGTAGTGCATATGTCAATACTCTCATGCGCTTTTTCCCTTTTAGGTTAGTAGCCAAAATAAACTTACTACTTGATATTCCATCAAAACTACAATCATTTGAAATTGTAAAAAAGCAGACTTATTCTCGTTCCCTTTGCTACTATTTCATAAGTAGGCACATGTGCAGCTAACTTTTTATTTGGCACGTATCGTATACCGTGAACTTTTTGCAACAACAGATGTATTATTATTTTCTAACGAGAAATTCTAGTTGTTGATCCAAGATTTATACAGAATAAAAGTAAGGTGCTTAACAACAAACTTAAATTTGACTTATTTTTTATTATTCTTTTCGAGATTATCATTAATTAAATGAAATAGTTTAATTAATATATTAAATTTTAATACATGACTATATAATTAACAACTTGTAACTTGTTTATTTTTAGTAATGTTATCGGTATTAAACATATATAAACAAAAAAGCCTCTGAAAAATCAGAGACTTTTTGGTTATATACAGTTAAAAATTAATCTTGGTAATTTACTAATTCTAAGAATGAATCAGGTTTAAGTGAAGCACCGCCGACTAAACCACCATCAATATCAGGTTTAGCCATTAATTCTTTAACATTGCCTGGATTTACAGAACCACCGTATTGAATTCTAACATTCTCTGCAGCTTCTTCATTATACAAATCCTTGACAGTATCACGAATAGTCTTGCACATTTCTTCAGCTTGATCAGAACTGGCAGTCTTACCGGTTCCAATAGCCCAGATTGGTTCATAGGCAATAACTAAACTAGCAACTTGATCGGCTGATAAGCCAGCAAGTGCAGCCTTGATTTGACTAACAACCCAATCTTCTTGTTTGTTGGCTTCACGAGTTTCAAGTGATTCACCACAGCAAATAATTGGAGTAACGTCATTAGCAAATAAAGCTTTAGCTTTCTTATTAATGTCTTCGTCTGTTTCGTGGAAGTAACCGCGACGTTCAGAGTGACCAATAATGCAGTAATTCATGCCCATTTCTTTTAAAACTTTAGGTGAAGTTTCGCCAGTAAAGGCACCTTCATCTTCGAAATAAGCATTTTCTGCACCAACACGCAAGTTTGAACCAGCGGCAGCTTGAGCTAAACTTTCAAGGTCAACGGCTGGGGCACAAATCAGAGCTTCAACTTTACTTGCTTCTGGCAACTTGTCCTTTACAGCAGCAACAAATTCCTTTGTTTGCTCTGGATTCATATGTAATTTCCAGTTACCAGCAATAATTGGTGTACGCATGTAAATAATGTCCTTTCTTAAAGTTTACTTGTCTGAAATGCAGGCAATTCCTGGTAATTCTTTACCTTCAAGATATTGCAAAGAAGCACCACCACCAGTTGAAATGTGGGTGATCTTTGGAGCGATACCAAGTTGTTTAGCGGCTGCAGTTGAGTCACCACCACCGATAATAGTAGTAGCATCAGTTAAATCAGCAAGAGCCTTACCAACTTCTAGAGTACCTTCAGCAAAGTTTGACATTTCAAAGGCACCCATTGGTCCATTCCAAACAACTGTCTTGGCATCTTTTAAAACATCTTTGAACTTGGCAACAGTCTTAGGACCGATATCAAGACCCATCATGTTTTCTGGGATATCATCACCGACAACTTTACGGGCAGCATCGTTTGAAAATTCAGTTGCTGCAACGTTGTCAACAGGTAATACAATCTTGCCATCAGCGTCTTGCAACAATTTTTTAGCAAGATCAACTTTATCTGGTTCAAATAAAGATTTACCAATTTCATGGCCTTGAGCAGCTAAGAAAGTATAAGCCATACCACCACCAATTAAAATGTGGTCAGATTTTGGAATGAGGTTAGTAATAACATCGATCTTGTCTGAAACCTTAGCACCACCTAAGATGGTAACAAATGGGTGTACAGGGTTAGCAACAGCATCACCTAAGAACTTGATTTCCTTTTCCATTAAGAAACCAGCAGCAACAGGCTTACCATCTTTCTTCATGGCTTCAGCAATACCAACGTTAGAAGCGTGACTTCTGTGAGCAGTACCAAAGGCATCGTTAACATACATGTCACCTAATGAAGCCCAGTATTCGCCTAACTTAGGATCATTCTTGCTTTCACGTTTGCCAAAATCATTGTCAATATCTTGGAAACGAGTATTTTCTAAAACAGCAACATCTCCGTCTTGCATGTTGGCAACAGCGTCTTCAACTTCTTTGCCTTCATTAGCAGGAACAAAAGTTACAGGTTTCTTTAAGAGTTCGCTTAAGCGTTCAGCAACTGGTTTTAAAGACAATTCTTTCTTATCGTCATCTGACTTAACACGTCCCAAGTGACTAAGCAAAATTGCTTTACCGCCATTTTCAATGATGTATTTAATAGTAGGAAGAGCAGCAACAATTCTGTTGTCGTCGCCTATCACACCATCTTTAATTGGCACGTTAAAATCAACACGGACTAAAACCTTTTTGTCTTTTACATCAAGGTCAGAAACAATTAATTTAGCCATCTATATCCTCCGATAACTTAATTATTTTAATTTTGAAAAAAAGGCGGAAGGAAGAATTTCCCTCCGCCTTCTCTTTTGCCACGTAACAGTAATCAAATATTACAGATTAAAGAGTAGCAAATTTCAACAAAGTACGAACCATTTGGCAAGTGAATGAGTATTCATTGTCGTACCAAGCAACAGTCTTAACTAATTGATTGTCACCGGCAGTAGTTACCATGGTTTGAGTTGGGTCAAAGATTGAACCAGCAGTCATACCAACTACATCACTTGAAACGATTTCGTCATCGTTGTAAGCAAATGATGGGCTTTCGTACTTCTTCAATGCTGAGTTAACTTCGTCAGCAGTAACTTTCTTGTCAAGGATTGAAACTAATTCAGTTAATGAACCATCAGTAACTGGAACACGTTGTGCGTGACCATTAACTTTACCGTTCAATTCTGGAACAACAAGACCAATAGCCTTAGCAGCACCAGTTGAGTGAGGAATAATGTTAACAGCAGCAGCACGAGCGGCACGCTTGTTACCACCACGAACAGGACCGTCCAAAAGCATTTGGGTTGAAGTGTAAGCGTGGATAGTAGTCATAGTAGCTACTTTAATACCAAATTCTTTTTGCAAAGCATCAACCATTGGTGCTAATGAGTTAGTAGTACATGAACCAGCTGAAACGATCTTGTCGTCTGCATCTAAAGTATCATCGTTTACTGAGTAAACAATAGTCTTTAAGTCATTGCCAGCAGGAGCTGAAATCAAGACTCTCTTGGCACCTGCGTCAAGGTGAGCTTGTGACTTAGCCTTGCTGGTGTAGAAACCAGTACATTCAAGAACAAAGTCAACACCGTCATTCTTAACCCAAGGAATGTTTTGAGCTTGAGGTTCTGCGTATACACGGTATTTCTTACCATCAACAACAATTGAATCTTCTGTAGCTGAAACTTCGTGGTCAAAAGTACCATGAGTTGAGTCATATTTTAGCAAATGTGCCAAAAGTGCTGGAGTAGTCAAGTCGTTAATAGCAACAACTTCAATATCCTTTGACTTTTCGCCTAAGTCCATGATCCGACGGAATGCCAAACGACCAATACGGCCAAAGCCGTTAATACCAATTTTAACTGTCATATTCTAAAGTCCTCCTTAAGAACTATGTAAGATATGTTTACATCAATTTATTTTAAATGAGAATTACTTCTCCTTTAAAATCTTCTCTGAGGCTCCCTCATCAGTAATTAACCAGGTTTGATGCGGAGCATTAGGCATATAAGCTTTGATTGCTTTAGCCTTGCGGCCGCCACAAGCAAAGGCAAATATGTGGGGTATTTTATTAAGATTCTCAAACTGCAAGCCAACCTGAGGCACGCGGTCAACAATCTTCCCTTCGCCATCGAAAAAACACCCAAAACATTCGGTGACTACTTTTTTTTCACGCAATTCGGATAAGCGAATCGAATCGTATCCTCTGCGTCTTGCCATATCGTGAGCTAACCCTATTCCATGAATTACCACATCTGTCTGTGAAATATCTTCAAGTACATCTGTAAATGCCGATTCACGAATTAAAGATTTATAAGCTGCCGAAGAAATCTGCTCTGGTAAATACAACGTTTTATAGCTACCACCAGTTTCAGCTGCCATTTCTTGCACAATGGTGTTACTTTGAATAGCAACATTTTCACCTAAAGCACCACGACCAGGCACAAATTCCAATTGTCGATTTTTGCTTAAACTTTTAGACAAGTTCCTAGTTGACTTTGCAAGGGCTTCGCCGCCTAAAACTGTAATGATTGAATGCCCTAATGGTAAAAGCAAATCAAGAGCCGCATTAAGCTCTTCGCCCATTCTCTCATAAACTAATTCTTGTAAATCACTATCTCCTGGTACTATAATCGTGCGCTCTATACCAAGCTTGCGGGCCAACTCAATTTCAGTCTTACCTGCATTAAACAAGCGATCAATAAGAGGAGCAGCTTCCTGCAAAATTTTTTTGCCCTTCTCTGTCATAAACATGCCGAAACTTTTGATCTCGATCAAACCGTGATCTCGCAAATATTCTGTTTCCGTACGCACATTTCTTTCAGAAAGTCCTAAACACTGAGCAACACTTCTACGACCTACTGGTGCATTAAAAGAAATTTGCTCAAGGACAAGATATCTTTGCCGAAAAACTTTTAAGATGTCTGGAACGAGAGCTTCAAGCACGGGAAATTCCGAGTACATTAATATCTCTCCTTCTTCTGGGACTTTTTTGACCCAATTGTTGTCATTAACTGTCCCAGATTGTCTAAAAATATAAGAGAAACATGAACTCATGCTAAATAAGTTACCCATTTCTCAATCGACACCTATAGTATAGCAACCCCCATAAAATAATTCAAGAAAAATTGTGCCCATTAAAAAGTCTTAACAATTTTGCTTGATGATGCAAAAACTAACCTGTTTTCCTAATGTAAGAAAAAAGAATTCAATTTTTACTTCTTTTCTGTTATACTTGTTGTTGTGTCAATTTGGGTCCTTAGTGTAATGGATCGCACGTAAGATTCCGGTTCTTAAAATCTGAGTTCGACTCTCAGGGGACCCATATTTAAATAATAAAACCAAAAAGGAGATAGTCTAATCTTAGACTAATCTCCTTTTGTTGATTATTAATAAACTGCTCAAATTTGCCCTAAAAATCAGTAGCTTTTACTATTAAAAATCTACAATTAGTTTCTTTTAAGTGATTATAAACCCTTTTTAATTTGATTTCTGTTCCATACCATTAACCCAATGACAATAGCTGCAATAGCTATTGCGCCAATGATTGGAAGATTGACTGTCCCTTCGTATACTAACCAAGCAAGAGGACTCGAAGCAAAATCAATGCTTGCAACTGAAGATGTTCCTGCTGGTATTAAGCTTGCTTGGACAATTTTAACTGCTTTAGTAAAAATGCCCGCTAAGGTTGTAGCTGAAAGAACTCCTAATACTAAGCTGACTATACCAACTAACAAAGTCTTAAAGACATTTCCTTTTGTATACGGTAGAACTAAAGGGAAAATGTAAATTAAGCCTGATAAACTGGCAAGCGGTAAAAATTGATTACCAGGAATAATCACCGACAAGAATAAAATTATTGGAATTAAAAGTAAACTCGTTACCAGTGTTACTGGATGACCAATGACTAAAGCAGGCGTCATTCCAATATTAAAGTCCTTGCCTTTGAAGTGACTTTTAACTAGGCTTTGGGTCCGTTTTGCAATTGGTGACAAACCTTCGATAAAAAGACTTGTTATTCTTGGTATCAAAACCATTACAGCAGCTAAGATAACTCCTAGTTGTAAAATTTTAGCAAGAGAATATCTTGCTAAAATGCCAATTAAAACACCCACAATGATGCCTAAAACGATTGGATCTCCCAAAACGCCAAATTTTTCTTTCATTTTATTAGCATCAATATCTATTTTATTGAGACCGGGAATACGATCAATTATCCAATTTACAATGACAGCATAAGGAATAAAACTTACACAGAAAGCTTGCGGGATGGATATACCAATTAAATCTTTCCCATAAAAATCTTCTGCTTTTTTTTGCGATCTGTCAGCACCTATTAACGTGACAATAATAGTTACACAAGCTGCAAACATTCCCCACCAAAAATTGTTGGTTGCAAAATAGACTATTGAACCAATAAAGGCAAAGTGCCAATAGTTCCACAGGTCAATGTTTAAAGTCTTAGTAGCACCTATTAGTAAACAAATTATATTCACTAACAAGCCTAAAGGAATAATAATCGCGCCGACAGAAGTTGCAAAAGCAACTTGCGAAGCTGCAGGCCAGCCGATATCCAACGTATAAAGATGTAAATGATAAGTTTTTACCATTGCATTTACAGCAGGACCAATATTATCAGAAAGAAGTTGTGTAACCACACTTAACCCGACAAAACCAACTCCGACTTTAAGTCCAGAAACAAGTGATTTGCCAAAACCCATCCCAATACACAAGCCAAGTATCAGAAAAATGATTGGCATCATCACACTTGCTCCCAGAGACATTATGTAATTTATAAACGTCATAATTGTCTCCTATTTTTAGCAAGTACTAATTAACGAACCAAATAACCACCATCAACAGGTAGAATTGCTCCATTGACATATGCCGCAGCATCACTTGCTAGAAAGACAGCGGGACCCATTAATTCGTATGGTTCTGCCCAATGACCCATTGGTATTCTTCCTAAAATTTCATCATTTCTGTCTTTTTGTGCACGTATTGGTGCAGTATTTTCAGTCTTAATATATCCAGGCGCTATTGCGTTAACTGTAACGTTGTATGCACCCATTTCAGAAGCAAAAGACTTTGTTAAACCTGCTACACCATGCTTTGAAGCAGTATAGGAAGGAATAAATTTACCACCCTGATATGAGAGCATTGAACCAATATTGATAATCCTACCCGACTTCTGTTTAGCAAACACTTTGCATGCTTCCAAAGACATGTGATAAACTGCACTTAAATTGATTGCAATAACTTTGTCCCAGTCTTCATCCTTCGATTCTAGTAAAGGATTACGTTTGATCATTCCAGCATTATTTACTAAAATATCAATGTGACCCATTTTGTTTAAAGCTTCTTCAATAACTTTATGAGGTTCACCCTTAACTGTAAGGTCACACTTCATGAATTCAACTTTTTGTCCCACACTTTCAATAATTGAACGTGTATTATCCCATTCCAACTCATTAAAGGTCGGGATAAAAATATTGGCCCCAGCTTTAGCCATAGCTATTGCATAGCCTTGTCCTAATCCTGTGTTGCCTCCAGTAATAATTGCGACTTTATTTTTAAGGCTAAACTTATTCATATCGAAGTTATTCTTCAACTCCTCTTCATGTTGACGAATTTCCTCTTCTGATTCATGAATTTCAACCATTTTATAACTCCTCCTATATTAAATCAGCAAATTTCTTATTTAGAAATATCATTTCTTATTTACAATAATATTGTAGGATGTTTTAAAAATAATGCAAGGGCTTTCAAACATTTTTTGAAAAACAAGGAGAGCTAATGACCGAAAATCATCTATATGGTACGGTTCTGCTTAAAGCAAAGAAAATATTAGATTATATTTCTAAATGCGAAACGGCACCAACTTTAAAAGAAATAAGTGACAATATAACTATCACTAAACCGACTATTCTCAAAATATTAAATACATTGGAATATTGTGAGTTTGTGCGTTGTTTTGGTAATCCAAAAAGATACTATTTGGGATTAACGTTTTTAAAGTACGCACAAAAGGCTAGAAATAGTTTCAGCTTAGACAAAATAGCAATGCCTTATATTAATGAACTCAGAGATAGAACAACTGAAGCCGTTAACTTAGGTATTAAAGACAAAAATGTGATTACGTTATTGGATCGGGCCCAAAGTACAAACACCATTCGTTTAAATTTGCAATTAGGCGGCCATATGAACATGTACTCATCAGGTATGGGGAAAGCAATTTTGGCTTGTATGTCAAATAGTGAGATTGAAAAATATCTTGACGAAACCGCGTTAAAAAGTTTAACGGCAAATACGATTACCAATCGCAAAGAGCTGTTAGCAGAAATAAAAAGAACGCGAACAAGAGGCTATGCGATTGATGATGGAGAAAATCAGGACGGAATATATTGCTTAGGATTTGCAATATTAAAAAACGACAAAATATTAGGCGCTTTTAGTATTAGCGCCCCCCATTTCAGAATTAATAATTCTAAGAAAGAATTATGGGGTCAAGAAGGCTTAAAAACAAAAGCAGATATAGAGAATGCAATATAAAAAAGAGAAATTTCAAAAATTTCTCTTTTTTATTTGCTAGTTTCCTTAGTCTAAGTTACTTTTCACAATTTCAAATAGTTTTTTAACATCTTCTGGTCTTGTTAAGCCAGAATCCTTATCTATGATCGATGAATAAACATGAGGCAAAACCTTTTTTACACCCGCTTTAAGCGCTATTTGCAAGATATTCTCAAAGTTATCTAAATTGATCCCACCTGTAGGTTCAATACTAAAATTATTATCGGCACAAGCTCGGACAACATACTCATATTCTTCTAAATGCTTTAACCCCTGCATAGGGAAAAATTTTAGAGAACTGCCACCCATATCTTTTAACATAGCAATAGCTGTTACTACTGGAATAGTCGCTACTTTCTCCTTTGAACTTAATGGTCCCGTAGCTACGTTGACATAACCTACTTTACCAGTTGGTGAGACAAGCCCATTAATTACCGTTTCATCTTGACCAATTAAGGCTCTAGTAAAACCAACACCAGTAAAAACTTGGTTTACATGCTGTGGTTGAACAGTCTCAGATACCTCGCATACCATTTTGCTTTGATTAGGATCTCCTTCTCCTAATCCAATTGAAATTGCATTATTAACCGCATTTTGATATTTTTTCATGGCAGTAATACAACTTTCAGTATTGGCGTAATTTTTGGTTAGAAGACCACAAACTAGGTGTCCTTGAGCCGCTTCATATATCTCTTTGGCATTTTGCACTGAACCTGCTAAAAGCAGTTTAATGCCACTCTTCCTTTATAATAATCTGGTTCTAATTTCATCATTTCAAAATCTCCTGCAAGCGTTTAACAATAGTTTTCATTTCTGCATTATCTATAGCTCGAATATCAAATTCAATGATATTTTCATTTGCTCGGTATTCTCTTGTATAGATAACTGGTGCTTGCTCTTTTAATTCCTTAATAACCGTTATCGCATTTTTAGAAAAACTTGGATCTATTTTCATATCAGCTCGATAAATATCCCTTCCGGCCTGATCTTTTTGTTGCGTAACAGAAACATGGGGCAATTTAGACAAAGCAGAAATAAAAGGGCTTAGTCTTTTTTTCATATTTTCGCCGTTTTCCGGGCCGCATTTGACATAGTTTTCAAAAGCAGCGGTTAAACCTAAAATGTTCTCTTTTCCTATTTTCATTGCGCGGCCTATACCTTTAGCTTGCATGCGCGCCCAGTTAATATACTTCTTTTTACCCAAAATTAAACCAGATGCCGGTCCAGCAATTGCCTTTGCACCACTAAAAATAATTACATCAACGCCTAAATCAACGTATGTTTTAATGTCTTCTTCAGCAGCAGCATCCAAAATTAAAGGCAGATTATGTTCATGGGCAACCTTAAGTGCTTCTTTGATAGTTAACATACTCTTTTGCACACAATGATGGCTTTTAACATATAATATGGCAGCTGTATTATCATCAATCATGATCTCCAAATTATGATCAGAACAGGTATTAGCATAGCCCGCTTCGACAGGATGGCCACCACCAAGTGTAATCATTTCTTCTTCAGGTGCCCCATAATCAATATTTTGTCCCTTAGGTAAAATAATATTTCTTTTTATAATCCGTTCGGTATATGGATGATAAAGATGATATTCACTCCCTTGGCCAATTATGCCTGCTACCGCTTGGGCAATTCCCGCCGAAGCTGAATTAACAATGAGAGCATCTTCTGCTCCAATCATTTCGGCAATATATTTCCCGCTTTTTTCAATTAAATCAGTCATTTCAAAAAAATGCTGATCGCCAAATTGTTGCGCTGCAATACTTTCATTTGTGACCTTGGAAACACCCAAAATTGTCATTTTACCGCTAGCATTAATTACTTTTTTAAGATTTAATTTCTGATAAAAATCCATTTCTACCTCCATTTAGATTACAGAATTCCGCAAAATGAACCAAGCAAACTAATGACAATGATAGTACCGATAATTACACCATAGCGTGGTCCCTTCTTTTGCATATACCAATAAATTAATAAAACAGCTGCTAACGGTAGCAAGCCTTTAAGCATACTATCCAAAATAGTTTGAAGAACAATAGTAGATCCGCCGGGAACGTGAATTTTCAAAGGTGTGGTCACAGTCACATAAGAAGCAGAAAGAGCACCCATCATCATCATTCCCAAAACATTTGCACCATAGATCACTTCTTTAATCAAACCATTTTGAAGCAGATCAATGATCGAAGAACGGCCAACAGTGTAACACCTATGAATAAGAAAATAACTAATATACATTGTGATCGCTGTATAAATAATTAGCGGTAAAAGTCCGCCAAGCGGATTGCCGGATTTTGCCATTGGAATAAAAATCGAAATAATGATTGGCATTAAAGCAGACCAAATTACCGAATCTCCAATGCCAGCTAATGGTCCCATTAGACCAGTTTTGATAGAAGTAATAGCTGAACCTGAGATATCAGCACCATTAGCTTTTTCTTCTTCCATCGCCAGAGTAATTCCTTGAATCGAAGAACCTATCGACCCTTCGGTATTAAAAAAGGTAAGATGACGTTTTAATGCCTTTTTTTGTTCTTCTTTATCGTCAGCATATAGTTTTTTAATTGCTGGTATCATTGAAGCGCAAAAGATTAAGCTTTGGAGTCTTTCATAGGAATTTGATTCTTCACATCCCAACTGGTAAATCCAAAAAGCTTTATTAACTTCTCTCTTTGATAATTTTTTTGTTTGAGTCATTATGATGCTTCCTCCTTATTGGCATTCTTTCTTACAAGATAAGCAATACATACACCGATGATAGCGACCGCCATTATTTCAGCTTTGAAATATACAACAGCTACAAACCCTATAAAGAAATATGGCAAAAGTTTTTTCTTACCAATTACACTGATAGTTAAAGCAAATCCTAATGCTGGTAACAGTGAGCCCATCACTTCAAAACCATGCATTAGCCATTGGGGAATAGCAGTTATTAAAGCCTGAACAGCTCCGCGACCAAAGTAATTAGCGGCAAAAACTACAGGAAACCTAATGAGAAAACCAACAAGTGCTGGGTAGATGAAGGCTGCTGCATAAATACCTTTATAATTTAATTTTTCTGCATCTTTATCTGCCATATGTATCCAAATAGCATTGATAGTTCTTCTCAATTGATCTAGAAAGACACCTAAAATACCAAAAGGTACTGCCAGTGCCACTGCTGCTGGTGCATTCATATTAAGTGTAACTGCAATTGGAATAGCAATAGTAGCTGCTAGAGCAGGATCGTTTGGCACATTACCACCAGGAGTTGATGTAACCCCTAAAAACATCAATTGTATTCCAGCTCCAATTGTCATTGCCTGCGCCATTTGTCCTGTTATCAGTCCAACAACTAAAGCAACACAAACAGGTTGCTTGAGCATGCCGGAAAAGGTGTACCCAAATCTCAAATTGGCAAACCAAAAATAAAGTCCCATTACAACAGCCAAAGCCGTATTGTTCATTTTAATCACACCTTCCTATATTTTTCTATGATTTTTTCTAAACTCTGTGGCGCATCCTCCGGGATAGTTTGAAAATAAATCTCACAATCTTGGTTTTTCAGTTCCTCCAATATTTGGGCGTCACTATCATTTAGAGTAATATTTTGAAAAACAACTTTACGATCAGGACCACCACCTAAACCCCCGATTTGTACTTTTCCTTGATATATTTTTTCATCTACAATTGTTTTAAGGGTTGCAATGTCGGGAAGAATAAGCAAAATTCTGCCAGTTGCTAATTTGTCCTCCTCTTGAGCCTTTTTTAATGAAGCAATTCCCAAACATTCTACTTTGACGTCTGGCGGAGCAGCCATTAAATATATGCTCCTCATAAATTGATCTTTTTCAAGTTGATCACTGACTACGATAATTCTATTAACGTTATACTGACCGACCCATTTCGTTACCACTTGTCCATGAATAAGCCGACTATCTACTCTACACAAAACAACATTCATATTTTTATCCTTCACTTCTAAATAATAAATTCAAATTTTTCTGACTTTGCTGCCCAGCTTCAAGAATTTTTTTAACTATTTCTGCGGTAATATCTTCATTTTGGTGCATTATTGTTTCCACCAGCATGAGCGCATTAACGCCAGACAAAATTGTCCACGGATATTTTTGTGTTAATCTCAAAGCAACATTGCTAGTCGTACCCCCAGGTATATCAGTTAAAACAATAGTATTTTTATTGACTGGCATTACACTATTTTCAATTTTTAACATGTATTGATCTAACGTCATATTTGCTGTTAAACCAATATCCATAATATTTTCTGTTTTTCCAACCAGTAAACCCATACTTTTATTAAGTGCGGCTCCCCAACCACCGTGAGTTAGTAAAATAATTTTATTTTTTTCTCTCAAATTGCTACCTCCCAGATATTTTCAAAAACGTAATTTAAGAATCTAACAAATAATTAATTACTTGCAAACCAATAATTCCATATTTATGCAAACGCTGTCAATAAGGCGCTGAAAGTAAAGGTGAAATAAGAACCATTTTTTTACTTGTCAATAAAAGTTTATTTAGTAATAATCATTTTTAATTTTTATACAATTTATTTTTAATTGTAATGTTTTAATAACATTGACAAAATTCCTTTTTTACTGTTTTGGTTCTCGTTATGTTTTCATTACAAATAATTTTGAACAAAAATGCCTATTTTGGTAAAATAATTATTAAATCATTACAGCAATAATGCATACAAAAGACTTATTTTGCATATCGTTCTGATTTCATTACCGCACTTAGAAGTAAGCGTTTTTACAAAATGAAGGCTGATTTGTAATAAGTTAGAGAAAGAAAAATTTTTTGTATAGAATTGAGTGATTTACGCTTATGGCAACATTTTTAGAAAATTTCAAATCCACTTTTGCAAAATCTGGAATTACACAGGCTGAACTTTCAAGAAGAACAAGGATACCGCGGTCCAACATTCACGACTACTTAGAAGGCAAATATAAACCTAAGCAAAATCGCATTGAGCTTCTCGCAGCAGCTTTAGAAGTCGACCCAATGTGGCTTGCCGGCGGTAATATAAAAAAGGTTAACTTTGAAGAAATTCAAAATCTTTATATTGATAAAAAACCGTTAACCAAAAAAGAGAAGACCCAAGTTATAAATTATGTTAGGTTAATCAGATTAATGGAAAAAAATTAATATTTTGCATACAAAAAGACTAAAAGCCAAAAGCTTTTAGTCTTTTCTTTATGGTCTTTGTGCAAGCAAATAAGCTAATTCTTCTTTATATTTATATTTGATGGCCTTTTGACTTGAATCACTCATATCAGTGAATTTTGAATTAAGCAAATAAACAAAAACTGCTCGCATAGCAGTCTTTTTATTTGCTGCCTGCTGCCAAGCTATTGATTGTTCGCCATCAAGAACAGCAGCGGAAACTTCTTCTCCCCTATTCGCCGGCAAGCAATGCATAAATTTGACATTAGGATTGCCCGTTTTTGCCAATAATTCATCATTGACTTGATATTTAGGATAAAAGGTCTTCATGTATTCATCTTTTTCAAGTTCATGATCATATAAACCATACCAAACATCGGTATAAATAAAATCAGCGTTTTGAAGTGAACTTTCATCTTCACTTAATGTAATTGAGCCACCGTTTTTTTCAGCAATCTTATTGGCTTTGTTATAAATATCTCGTGGGATCCACTTGGATTTTGGACCATATTGAACAAAGTGCATGCCCATTTTGGCACACAAAAATAATGCTGAAATAGTAATCTGCGTTGCATCCCCCACAAAAACCAGTTTAATGTCAGATAATCTCTTACCTTCTGGTAAAAATTCTTTAATTGTAATCAAATCACCTAAAGCCTGAGTAGGATGGTCATCATCACTCATAAAGTTAACTACAGGTGCATGCGAATTTTGGGCAATCTCCACAATATCTTCTTGACTAGCAGTTCGAACTCCAATGATATCAACTAAGTCACCTAAAGCGTGACTAGTATCAGCCAAACCCTCATGACCATTTTTTCCTAACTGAATTTGTCCGGGAGCCAGATAGAGCGCATGACCCCCAAGTTCCGTCATTGCTGTTTCAGCAGAACAACGAGTCCTAGTCGAAGTTTGATCAAAGATCATACCTAAGCTTTTGCCTTTTAAAAGCTGAGGGTAATAGCCATGGTTGATAGCCTCCTTAATTTTTAGACCTAAATCAGCCAGGTATTGCATTTCATTTTTTGAAAAGGTACAAGTATCAATAAAATCTTTTTTTACCACAAAGTTCTCCTTTATAAAAATTCTTTCTTTTGCCGCATATCATAATACAGAAATCACTAGTAATACGAAATTAATAACTGCTAACTAAAGAAAAGTTTTACTATTTAAGTATATATTAACTTTTTGGCACCTAAAAAGCCACTGCAGAAACATTTGCAGTAGCTTATTTTACTTATTCTTATAAAACCAATCTAATTTTGCCAATTATTGAAACTTTTTATAATTAAAAAAGGTAACCCTAAAGTTAAAATAATGGGCACAGCCATTGCCATGGCTGTCCAGCTTTGTACTTGGCTAGTAACTCCAGCCAGCCAAAAGCTCATTAGTCTCATTTGCCAAGCCCAAGGAACTACAGGCCAAATAAAGTCAAAAAGATTAGTAATGCTCAGACACGCAAAAACTAAACCAAAGAACCCTAAAATCATGGCTCCGCCAACGTTAAATTTTAAAACCAGCCATTGTGTTATCTCATATTGAAGAAAACCAAAAACTGCAAAAATAAAACTAGTGAGGAAAATTTTGATAAATGATAGGTCATTTACCCGAAAAGCAAAACGCAAAATCAAAAAATAAAGCAGGCTCATACCAATAATTTCAATAAAATAGAGCACCCAATAGTAAAATAACTGCAATTGAATAATTTTGCCCCTTGCACCTGGAATTGTTAACCAATTTTTACAATGACCAGCTTTTTCCTCACGGTCGAAAACTAAGCTAATGACTATACTGATAACTATCGGAGAACTAATTGCCAACAATTCATAAAAAATGGTTACCATAGTGGTCGTGGTGACCGCGCTTTTTCTACTGCCGTAATAAAGCCCTAGTAATACCGGAAAAATAATTAAAGCCACTAAATGAAAATAGAGCAAAAAGCTGCGCTTGAGCTTAATGGTTTCCGATCTGAAAACATTTTTAAGCATTTTTTACTACCTGCCTTCTGAATGAATTAGCGGCTAAATAACTAACTAACACAAACAACAAAATAGCCACTATTAACGTCCAATAATTATTAGGGGCAGTGGTGCCTGCCTTCAGAGGCAGCCCATTAATGTTTATTTTGATTAACGATACCGGAAAAAGTTCAGTCCAGGTAAATGGCCAAATTTTACCAAGGACATAATTATTGACGGCTAAACCGCTAAAGATTCCGGCAAAAGCTAATATAATTGTGACGTACATGTTAGTAATGCGGCTAAACCAAATATAAAGTGGTATTTCCCACAGATTAACTAGCCAAATGCCTAAAATAGCAAGTACACATGAAATTGGGCTGATCTGACTATCAGATAGCAAAAACATTAAAGCGATGAAAATAATCAGAAACAAAGAGGAAATGAAAGTTAAAACAGCGACATGCAGTATTCTGCCTAATTCATAATCAAACAAATTGCAAGGTGAACTTAAAATCAACTTATAATCTGTGCTATTTTTCTCATGCCGGTCAAGCAACCCAGCAATTAAAGCAAGAAATAATGGCAACCAAATAATGCTCCATTGATTAATGACGCTTTGAATAACGTAACCAGTAGGAGCAAAAAGCACTAAAACTATCACTGTTATGAAAAACGGATAAAGCCACAACAGTTGCCTGATAAATGTCCTTTTAGTTTTGATTTTTTCAATTGCCAAAGTATTAAGCATTAATAGCACCAGCCTTTGTCAAAGTATCATTAAATAATTGTTCCAGATTTTCTGCGTGATCTAGCGGCTTTTCCAATAATAAATGACCGTTGCCAATGATGCCGATATTATCAGCTAATCGTTCTACTTCCGAGAGCATATGGCTGGAAATAATGATTGTAATACCACTGTCTTTTAAACTGGCAATTAAATTGCGCAATTGCTGAATTCCCAGTGGGTCAAGTCCATTTGTAGGTTCATCTAAAATTAACAGTTTTGGTTTACCCACAAGGGCTAAGCCAATACCCAACCTTTCTTTCATACCCAGAGAAAAGTTTTTAGTTAACTTTTTTCCTGTATTACCAATACCCACAGTAGTTAAAATTGATTGGATTTCAGTTTCTGCTACTCCTCTTAAGCGACAAACCACCTGCAAGTTTTCATAAGCAGTTAAATTACCATAAAGTGGCGCAGTTTCAATTAAGGAACCAATAGCAGTTAAATCATGCCTGGACCATTCGTGACCTGCAAACGTGACAGTACCGCTAGTAGCAGAAACAATTCCCGTTAAAATTTTCATCAACGTAGTTTTTCCAGCTCCATTAGGTCCGAGCAAGCAGTAAACCTTATTTTCTGGGACATGCATGTTTATTCGATCAAGTACAGTTTGGTCTTTAAACTTCTTTGTAAGTTTATTTGTTACTAGTAAATCTGTCATGTTTTCTCCTTTTATACTGCTGTATTTTATTAAAGTATACTCAAACATAATATTTCAAAGCTATTATTGCTATCGTTTTATTAGTGCAGTTCAACTGCTAAAAAATAATTATGATGATTATATAATAAGCAAAAAAGCAGTTTGATTATTCAAACTGCTTAAATTTTTATTAGTTAGTTTTACCAGCGGTCAACTCTCCCCGTTGAGCAAATTCAACATAAAGTTTATTACCGTATGCTGACAGACCCTCAATTTCACGTTTAACATGCAAACGATGAGTCTTCTTGTAAGTACCATCTTTATCAACTTTAAAGATATAATCATTAAAGCCGATGTAGAATTGGTCGTGCTTTTGGTCGTAGGTAAATCCTTGAACTGGGGAATGGTTGCTTACAAAGTTGCCCTTTGTAGCTCCTACTTCTACAGGAGTCCAAGTATCACCATTTCTGGTTACTTTCCAGTATTCATAGTAGCCGTTACCACCATTATGGAACAGGCAATACATCGTGTTGTCACCAGCAAAGGTAGCATTATGAATATATCTTGGATTACCATAGTTGGAAATTCTGAAAGTCCAAATTTGATTGATCTTCATGTCTGATTTACGGATTTGCAAAATTTCTTCTGAAGCGTCAGAGTTGCTCGAGGTATTGTTATTGGCAATTACATAAATGTAATTAGCTGATGAACCGATAGCCTGACCATGACCTAATTTAATATAAGGACTAACTTTAATATGTGAAGCATATTTCTTGAAGGTTGACCAGTTTAAAGTGGACAGGTTTTGGGCTTTATATTTGTTAATATGCTTTAAGTCATAAGAAACTAGGTGACCATTTTGCGCTTTACTGGAGTTAAAGAGTGCCACAGTAAAGTTAGAACCATAGACTGTAATTCCTTCTGGTATTACACCTACTTGGCCCATCTTGTCTCCTGCCTTGTGATAATCAAGACTTACAAAACGCGGTTGGAACAGTTTAGTCTTTAAAGTTAAGCCGTTTGCTTTAAAAGTATTGGATCTGGTTTCCGGAGTATAGTGATGTGCCGCGTTCCAGTTTCTTGAAGAAGATTTTGAACTGCCCTTCCAAGTAGAAACTTCCTTGGGACCATTCTTAGGTGTCTTGTCAGCTCTTGCTATACCTTCTTTTTTATCTGAACGGACAGTAACGTCTACGCTAGCTTTAGCCTTGCCGTAACTATAATCAACTGTAGTCTTACCAGGAGTATTTGAACTAATCTTTGACTTGGAAACTGTGACCTTGCTTGCATCAACTGCTGTACCTGCACTATCAGTCACATAATTAATGGCATCTTTAGTGTTGAACGAATATTTATCATTTTGAACCAGACTGACGTTCTTTGCGACAGAAATCTGGTTTCTGGCAAAGAAGTTTTGACTAACCCAGCCGACAGTCTTGCCGTCAACAATTATCTTCCAAAACTTGCCTTTTTTAGTGGCAATTGATTGCTTGGACTGAATTTGAGCATGTTTGAAATACTTAGTTGAAGTAAACTTGCCTGACGGGCCCTTTTTCGAAGCATTATGATAGACTGCATAAGTACCATTACCAGCTATTTTAGTGACAGCCTTGTGGTAGGTTTTAGCAGAAATATAAGAATTATTACTCCCAACAAATAAGCCGACTGCAGCTATCGTGCCAGCAACCAGCAACTTATTTTTAAAACTTTTTTCCATTAAACTCTCTCAACCTTCCTATAAATATAATATAATAATAGTTTTGCACTTTTTATGGCATAAATCAATAGTTACTTGTGTTATAAAATAAAAGATACCTTATCATTAGATTTTTAAAATCATTTAAGCTAAAATATAGACTTGTTATCTTTAAATAAGGGAGTAGTTTCATGGGTGAAACACCAAATAATTCTAAAAAGATGATGTGGACAACTCTTGCTACCATGGCTTTTTCCATTGTGTGGAGCTTTGGTAATGTTGTTAACGGATTCATATATTTTGACGGCACCAAGGTAATTTTCAGTTGGATTATTATTTTCCTGCTTTTCTTTATTCCTTATGCTCTGATGGTCGGTGAGTTAGGATCTGTTTTTAAAGATTCTGAAGGTGGCGTGGCCTCATGGGTTAATGCCACTATTGGGCCCAAATGGGCTTATTACGCCGGCTGGACATTCTGGGCAGTTCATGTGGTTTACATTTCCAGTAAAGGCACAGGCGGTTTAAGAGGAATGGCCTGGGGGATTTTTGGCAATACTAATTGGTACGACAGTTTACCAACTGCCTGGACACAATTAGCTACGTTAGTGGTATTTCTCTTCTTTTGCTGGGTAGCTAGTCGCGGAATTCCAGTTATTAAAACTTTGTCAACTATTGCTGGAACTTCTATGTTCATCATGTCAATTTTGTTTATTATCATGATGTTTGCGGCTCCAATGATCAACCCACACGCTAATTTCTATACTATTAACTGGAATTGGCAAAACTTTATGCCAGATTTCAATACGAAGTATTTCACTTCCCTTTCAATTCTGGTATTCGCTGTTGGTGGCGCTGAAAAAATTTCGCCGTATGTTAATAAGTTGAAGAATCCGTCTAAGAACTTTCCTAAAGCTATGTTGGGCTTAGCCGGAATGGTTATGATTTCCGCAATTCTAGGAACAATTGCTTTAGCATTAATGTTCGATCCTAAAACTGTAAATGGTAATTTAAACGAATACATTTCAAACGGTCCGTACATTGCTTTCCAAAAATTGGGAGAATATTACGGTGTAGGCGGATTGTTCCTTTACATCTATGCTTGGTGTAACGTAATTGGGCAATTTTCTGCTCTGGTAATCAGTATTGATGCACCTTTAAGAATGTTATTAGGTGGTAAAGAAGCTAAAGACTTTATCCCTAAGAAATTATTAAAGGTCAACAAGCATGGTGCCTACATTAATGGTATCTGGATGATCGTTATTCTTTCTGGTGGTATTATCGCGCTGCAAGCAATTATGCCTGACGCTCAAGCTGTAATGGCTCAATTAGTTAAGCTTAATTCAATTGTCATGCCAATGCGTTACCTTTGGGTTTTCATTGCTTACTTAGCTTTACGTAAGCAACACGAAAAATTCCACACCGGACTTGAAAACTATCAGATGACTAAGCACCAATGGCTGGCATACACAGCTGGTGTGTGGGGTTTGGCAGTAACTATTGCTTGTTGTTTAATGGGGATGTATTCTAACGATCCGTTTACACTTTGCTTGAATATTGCCACTCCAGTAGTTTTATTACTGCTCGGCTTGATCATGCCAACAATTAGACGTCGTGAAGAAGCCAAAGCTAAATAAGCTGTAACAGTTAAATATTCGTAAAACCGCCTAGCAATTGGCGGTTTTTTATTTAGCAAAAATGTTAAACTGTATTTATCAAGAAGGAGATGAGAATTTTGCCTAATTTTGTAGATGATGCTGAAAAACTGCTTAGAAGTCACCATTTAAAAGCTACTAAGCCGCGATTAAAGATTTTGGAATACCTAATGGCGCATCACAATCATCCAACTGCTGCAACCATTTATAATGCTATTAGTGGTGCTGAACCAACTTACAGGGCAACGGTTTATAACACACTCAATAAGCTGGTTGAGGCTGGAATTGTAATCGAAATTAAAAATGGCGATGATTCTCTGCATTATGACTATTTTGTCAAACCGCACTTTCACATCATTTGTAAAAATTGCGGCAAAATTGCTGACGTTTACTACCCTGACTTTGACACGATTGAAAATCATATGAGAATTGAAGCAGAAAAGCAAACAGGTTACACCACATCTTCCAGTCATGTTGAGATATATGGGCTGTGTCCAGAATGCCAAGATAAAGAAAAAAAGAGCTGACAAGCTCTTTTTTTATGTGGTTGGAAAACTATCTTTTGCTTTTTTCTGCTCTAATTCAGCTGCCAAATCAATTTTTCTACTAGCGTTTTTGCCTAAGTCAGCCAGTTTCTGGTTCATATGACAGATATCATGACAAGCAGGAGAGGTAATTTTAGACAAGTTATTATCTTTTGAATCATTTTTGCTGCTAATTTGACTTGTAGAATTCAGACTGAAATTTTTATTATGTACGCAATTATCAAGCGTCCTGTCAATTACTTGTGCTTTGTGATAGGCCTGATTCATACTGCACAAGTTACTATAGCAAGCTAAACTCAAAAAACTCAATTCATTCATTTCCTTACTCCATTCTAAAAGATATGATTTAGCTTCAGGAGTTTGGTTATCAAATTGAAAGATATCTTTTTTGATTCTTTGATCTAGTTCATTAAGCAATTTTTTCTTTTTTAGGGCAGCTTGCCTAGGCTTTTCAATACTGTTTCTTAAATTATTAGGTTTCCCTTGTGCCCGCTTAAAGTAATTCCATAGCAACACGACAATTTTATATACTAAGAAGATTAAGGCAACAGTAGCAGAAATCAAGATTAAAATACTTAGAGTTGCACAGACGCCTTTAATTAAAGGAATATTTAGCCGGTCTAACATCTTCAGCATTATTCCGATAGCAAATAGTATCAAGGTAGAAATAGCTAAAGCCAGTATAATATTAGTTTCCGGTGGCTTTGTTAAAATCAAATCTTTTAATTGCGCTTGATATTCAAAAATCTGATGATCCTGATTAATATTCGCGGCAATTTTCGGATAAATCTGTTCCAATTCGTCATTGTCACTCATAAGAATTTTGTATGCTCTACATGAGATTTTTCCTAGTAAACTTACATAATCTTTACTTTTATGCTCTTGAAAAAGAGCAACTTTTAACGATTGCTCTAAGAAAATAATTAATTCTTGTCTATTTAATAATTCAACATTTGTCATAATGTTTTACTACCAAAACGATTTTAGTCAAATGATTATTAACTGCCTTCATGACCTATTGATTGAATATATTTGTAGCTAATTCAGTTTATATCCCTATTAACTTAACAAAATATAAGTCATGACTTATTTGTTAAATATAATTAGATGTAAAAGCGCTACAAGTAATCATAAGAATGAATTAACGGTTTTTGAACATTATATAAATAAAATAGAAAAGAAGAATTTTATTAGTAGTTTATAATTTATTTACAAACTTGGTATCAACCAAATAAAGTGTTTTTTACTCCTATAAATGTTGTTTAATTCATTTTAATTTATCTATAAAATAATATTCAAAATAATATTCTTTTACTTTTGTTTACACGAAGCTTTTTAGAAATTTTAAAGTAAAAACAAGAGCCATACGGCTCTTGTTAAATTATCAATCTAGTTGACTTTCGCGCTTACTAACAACTCAGCTCTTTGAGCCAAATTGACGTATAGTTTATTATCGCTAACTGACATTCCTTCTATTTCGCGACCTGTATCAAATGAATAAGTATCTTTCAACTTACCATTACGACCAATCTTAAAGATCAAGTCGTTAAATGCCAGGTAAAAGTTTTTATTCTTAGTATCGTATGTGAAACCTTGAATCGGAGCGTTATTGTTCACAAAATTGCCATCTGTCTTGCCTACTAATTGTGGATACCAATTATCTCCCTTACGGGTAAATTCCCAATATTCAAAACAATTGTTTTCAGTATCGTGATAGACAGTGTACATGTCATAATCTGAAACAATCACACCATTATGGAAGTAGCGGGGATTCTTTTCATCCCCAACCCAAGCTTTAATTGTCCAAATCTTGTTAATTTGTAAATCACTTTTACGGATTTGTAACAACTCCTCTGAATCAGTGGTGTTTTTCAAAGTATTATCATTATTCAAAACATAAATATATTTATCACTTGCACCCATTGCCTGACCGTGACCAATTGGGATATACGGACTTACTTTGATATGTTTAACATAATTGTTGAATTTCTTTTGCGACATATCTAGCAAATGTTGCGCATTGTATGGATTAGTTAACTTGTTCAAGTCGTAGCCAACAATATGACCAGACATTAAGTTTGTATGACTTAAAAGACTAGTGTAAGCCCAGCCATTAGAAACTGTCACGCCTTCTGGTATATGACCAACCCGGTTTATATTATCGTCTGTTGGGTCAGCAACACTCAGTAAAACTGGTTGATAGAATTTAGTTTTTAAAGTCATATCCCCACTAGTCAAAGTGTGTTTGCTGGTTTCCGGTGTATATTCTGTAGGGCTAATGTAATTTATTGATGAACCATAGTGAGTCTTCCACGCTTGATAGTCATTCGTACCGGGTTGAGCAGTTACTGCATTTACTGCATCAGCGTCAACCATACCTTCCTTGGTGCTCTTTCTGACTGTAATCTTAACAGTTGCAGTTGCATCGCCATAAGTGTATTTCACTTTATATGTCTTAGGAGTCCAGCAATCAATGCTCTCGCGTGAAACGGTGACCATGCTATTATCAATTACTGTTCCCATATAATTGGTTACATAAGAAATAGCGTCTCTAGTCGAAAAGCTGTAAAAATCATTACGCACCAAAGAAATAGTCTTAGGCACTGCTATTTGATTTCTAGCAAAGTAATTTTCGTTAACATAACCTACTTCTCGCCCGTTAACATAAATGCGCCAATAACGGTACTTTTTCGTTTCAATCAGTTGGTCTGATTGAATATGGCTGTAACGAAAGTTAATGCCGTCAGCTACCTTGGTTTTAACTTTACCATTAGTAACTTCCTTCCAAACCTTATAGTTTTTGTTACCAGCGACCTTGGTCATCATTGAATAACCAGTAACCACTTGCTTTGGTTTAGGCTTTTTAGTATTCTGATTATCGTCACCCGTCTGGTCAGAGTTGTTGGTATTATCAGTACTACCATTATCGGTATTCGTGTCTGTATTTGCATCAGTTGAGTTATTTGATGACTTATTATCATCTTGAACTGGCGGCTGAGGGCTATCTGAATCTGCCGCAACTGATGTAGTTGATAGACCGGTGTAAACTAATAAACCGGCAACTAATGTCAGTGAAATTGTTGCTATCTTCTTATAAAGCTTCAAAATAAATCCTCCAAAAATTAAATTTATACTTAAATTATATAATAAAACCTTCACTAAAAAGAATACAAAATTAATACACTTTCATTGACAGCAAGTAATGTAAGTGATTTAATTAGCACTGTACTTGATAGAGTGCTAATTATATTTAGGAGGTAGAAAGATGCTTGTACCTACAGTTATTGAACAAACTGCACGTGGCGAACGCGCATACGATATTTATTCACGTTTGTTAAAAGACCGTATCATCATGCTTAGTGGTGAAATTAACGATGATATGGCTAACTCGATTATTGCACAATTATTATTTCTTGATGCTCAAGATAACACCAAGGATATTTCACTTTATATAAACTCACCTGGTGGAGTAATTACTTCTGGTTTGGCAATCATGGATACCATGAACTTTATTAAATCAGATGTTTCAACCATTGCCATTGGTATGGCAGCCTCAATGGCTTCCATTTTGTTAACCAGTGGTGCAAAAGGTAAACGCTTTGCTTTACCTAACTCCACTGTTTTAATTCACCAACCTTTAGGTGGTGCTCAAGGTCAACAAACTGATATTCAGAT
Organism: Lactobacillus helsingborgensis; assembly: GCF_000970855.1. Taxonomy (GTDB): domain Bacteria; phylum Bacillota; class Bacilli; order Lactobacillales; family Lactobacillaceae; genus Lactobacillus; species Lactobacillus helsingborgensis. Next base: position 633,978 of record NZ_KQ034046.1, on the reverse strand, counting down.
CGCAGCTAATGAAATCTTAAAGAGCCGTGAAAAGATTAACCGTATTTTACATGAAACTACTGGTCAGCCTTTGGAAAAAATCCAAAAGGATACTGAACGGGACAACTACATGACAGCTGAACAAGCTAAAGACTATGGTTTAATCGATGAAATAATGGTTAACCAAAAGAAATAATTATTTAAAAATTTGTGTTTTAAAAAGCAACCCACCAAATGATGGGTTGCTTTTTTATTTTCTCAAATTTTGTGCCATTTCGTGTATTTTCTTAAAACGATGATTGGCTCCAGACTTCGAAATAGGACCGTCCGGAGTTTGCTGCGCTATTTCTTTGAGCGAGAGTTCAGGTTCATCTAAGCGCAATCTGGCTATACCCTGCAATTTCTCTGGGATATTCTCTAAACCGATTTTTTGTGCTATTAGTTCAATGTCTTCAACTTGTTTGGCTGCCGCATTGGCTGTTTTTTTCAAATTAGCTGTGTCGCAATTTACTAGCCGATTGACTGAATTACGCATATCTCTCATAATGCGCAAGTCCTCAAATGCCAACATCGCATTTAGAGCGCCAACAATATGCAAAAAGTCACCGATTTTTTCAGCTTCTTTCAAATAGACAATATAGCCCCGCCGTCTTTGAGTGCTCTTGGCATTAAGATGAAATCGTTCATTCATAATAGTTAACAAGTCATTATTATGATCCTGATAAACTGAATATATCTCTAAATGATAACGGCTGGTAGTAGGATTATTAACACTGCCACTTGCTAAGAAAGCGCCACGTAAATAGGACATTGCACCCTCACGTGACTCTATGATCCTTTTTGGTATTCTAGTAATTAAGTGAAGGGAAGGAGTAAGAATTTCCAGATTTTGCAATATTTCTTTGACATGATTTTGCAATCGCACTAAATATTGATTATTTTTCTTCAACTTCATTTTGCGCGAAACAATTAATTGCGGTTCTACCTTGTAAGCGATTTTTATTAACGAAAAAATTCGTCTAGCGATTGCAGGATTTTCAGTAGTAATGTCAAGGCTAAACTGGTGCTCGTGAAAATTCAAAACGCCGTTCATACGCAAAAAAGCTGCCAGTTCAGCTTTGGCATGTTCAGGATGAATTTTTAAAGAAGTTAATTCCTTCTTCACGTTACTTGCATAGCTTGCCATTATTTTTAGTCCTTCCTGCGAGCCATCGCAGCAAAAGCCAGATTAATAATTTCTTTGGCTACTTTTTTACCATCGTGAAAGACTAGCCCACTTCGCTGATCGATGAAGTCAGCAGTGATGACTCTGCTCCCCTGCTCCCGCAAGCCCTGATAATCGTTCTTAACAGGTTCAAGATAAGCATCATAATCGTTAGGGTTAAACTTAGACATATCAATTTTAGCGCCATTGACTAAAGTGGTATTAATATAATGTCCGCCCAAATGCTCATTAATTACCTTAACATGTTCACAGTCTGAAAAATGATCGGTTTCACCTTTTTGCGTCATAATATTACAAATATAAATGACTTCTGCGCTTGTTTTTCTTACTGCTTCGCCTAAATTGGGGATCATGAGATTAGGCAAGATGGAGGTAAATAGACTACCAGGCCCTAAAACTACCGCATCAGCATTATTTATAGCGGCTAAAACTGGTGGCACCGCTTCAGGTTCACTCTTTGACTTAGTGTTGGTAACCCAAACTCGTTTAATTCTTTTATCCTTGTCAGTAATTTCCTTTTCACCAGCTTGAATAGAGCCATCCACAAATTCCGCATTCAGTGTCAATGGTTCATTGGAGGCAGGGTAAACATGACCGTCAACCCGCATCATTTTTGAAAGTGCTTGAACAGCGTCAAAAATATTACCGTGCATTTCGTTTAAAGCAGCAATTATCAAATTGCCGATAGCATGACCTGAAAAAAATGAGTCGGAAGAATCAAAGCGATATTGGAAAACATCCTTTTCTTCCTGAGAAATTTCACTTAAAGAAACCAGAACATTGCGAATATCACCAGGGGGAACTACGTTGATAAAATTGCGAATTGAACCGGAAGAGCCGCCATCATCAGAAACAGTCACAATAGCTGATATTTCAGCATTTTGTTCTTTTAACGCGTTTAAAACTACAGGCAATCCAGTACCTCCACCAATAACGACAACCTGTGGTCGTCTGCTTCTGGTAACATGAATCACTTTATCATTATATGTCATCTAATTATCACCTATTTCTAGTGTAGCGACTAATTTCACGATGGGTTATATCAACTGTATAGTCTTCAGCTAAATCTTTAGCCAGCTGCTGTGCAATTGCGACGCTTCTATGTTGCCCACCGGTACACCCAATTGCAATAGTTAATTTAGTCTTACCCTCTTTGATATACCCGGGTAATGCGCTTTTTATCAGATCTAAAAATTTCTGATAAAAAATACGCGTTTCTTTCTTGTCCATCACATAGTTAAATACCCTTTTATCCAAACCGGTAAAAGGTCGCAATTCAGGAATATAAAAGGGATTGGGCAAAAAGCGCACATCCATTACAATATCCGCATCAATGGGCATTCCGTATTTAAACCCAAAAGATAGAACCTCAATTGAAAACGGCTGCCTGTGTTTGGCACTAAACTTATTAGCCAGTTCTTGTTTTAATTCTTTTGGACTTAAATTAGAAGTATCAATAATATCATTGGCGCGGTTTTTTATTCCGGTTAAAATACGTCTTTCTGCTAAAATACCGTCTAATAAACGCTCATTTTGGGCTAAAGGCGGAACACGTCTAGTCTCTTTATAACGAGCAACTAAAGTGTCATCCGCAGCGTCTAAAAAGACAATCCGGGTCTGCACCGTTCCATTATCTTCTAGAGAATTAATTTCATTATCTAAATCTTTATAAAACCGTCTCACCCGCAGATCAATTACTACTGCAACTTTAGTGAAATCATCTGAGTTAACGATTAAATCCCAAAAACTGGATAAAAGAGATGGAGGCAAATTGTCAACTACAAAATAGCCCATGTCTTCTAAAGCATGAGAAGCGACCGTTTTTCCCGCACCGCTCATGCCTGTCACAATCAGTAATTGCTTTTTATGCTTAGCCATTTTTGCTGACCTCCTATTACTAAAATTATAACATACCAGGTGTGCCATTACTTTTTGGGCAAAAAAAAAGTTCAACAGAACTTTTTATTTTTTACCTGTTAACAAATGCAGCAATAATTTCATTAATACCAAAAATTAGTAACCAGAAAGAAACTAACCAAATTAAAGTTAATGCTGATAAAGCTGGGTTAAACATCAAACTAATGGCGATAAACAAGCCTAGGATATTCAGGATTATATTAACCCAGAAGAAAAAGGTTGAAACAGCCCGCATGTGCCAAGAGAAAACGATGCCAGAGATTGAGTCGAATAAGAACCAAAATGCAAATAAGTAAGCAATGGTTAAGCCACCAGCATCATAGGAATATAGGAACAAAATACCAACAATAATGTCTAAAACTCCTGACACAATCGACAACCAGCTTGAAGGGATAAAATACCGAAAACGACTGTAGAAAACTAACCAGACAAAGCCCTGAACTATTGACACTATGGCAAAGAGCAATACAAAAGCATGTAATGCCTTACCGGGATGCCGCAATAAAAAGAGCCCTGCAATTATCATTAACACACCAGAGATAAATGCAGCCCAGTTAAATCCGCGATTTCCTCTGTAACTAGAAAAATTATCCATTTTTATTCCTCCTTGGGCTTTATTTTACACTTTATCAGAATTAATTAATACTATTTGCCTGTTTTTTGGCTGGCCTTTTTTGTTAAAGCTGTGTCCCGCTTAAGCACTGGCTTCAAGTATTGCCCAGTATAGCTTTCTTTAACTTGTACTACCTGTTCGGGTGTGCCTGTAGCAACAATCTGACCGCCGCCTTCGCCGCCTTCAGGACCCAAATCAATTAACCAATCAGCATTTTTAATCACGTCAAGATTGTGTTCAATTATTAAAACCGTATTACCTTGATCAACTAGTCTTTGTAGAACTTCTAGCAGTCGCTTGATGTCATCAGTATGTAGTCCGGTCGTTGGTTCATCCAGAATATAGAAATTCTTGCCAGTTGACAATTTTTGCAGTTCAGCGGCCAGTTTCATTCTTTGCGCTTCACCACCAGACAAGGTAGTAGCTGACTGTCCGAGCTTGACATAGCCAAGCCCCACATCAACAATTGTTTGCAATTTGCGCGCAATTTTAGGAATATTCTTAAAAAATGAGCAGGCCTCACTGATCGTCATATCCAGCACTTGCGCAATATTTTTCTTACGATAGGAAACTTCTAAAGTTTCAGAGTTGTAGCGGCTGCCATGACAAACTTCACAAGGAACATATACGTCCGGTAAGAAGTTCATTTCAATTTTGATAATGCCATCTCCATGACAAGCTTCACAACGTCCACCCTTAACGTTAAATGAAAAACGCGCCTTAGTGTAGCCACGGAGCTTAGCTTCGTTAGTTTGAGCAAATAAAGCTCTGATGTCATCGAAAACGCTGGTATAAGTAGCAGGGTTACTACGAGGCGTACGCCCGATCGGGCTTTGATCAATATCAATAATTTTTTCGATATTTTGATAACCGCTGATCGTCTTATATTTACCCGGTTTAGTTTGGTTGCGGTTTATTTTTTGGGCTAGAGCCCGTTTTAAAATCATGTTAACCAAAGTTGATTTACCAGAACCGGAAACTCCTGTAACCACAATTAACTTCCCTAAAGGAAATTCAACCTTAAGATTTTTAAGATTATTCTCGGCTGCACCTGTAACAATGATCTTTTTACCATTACCCTTGCGTCTTTTTAAAGGTACGGGGACAAATTTTTTACCGGCCATGTATTGTCCAGTCAGTGACTTGTCATTCTGCTCAACTTCTGCTGGAGTGCCGGCAGCCATAATTTCTCCGCCATAAGTTCCAGCGCCCGGTCCCATGTCAATTAAATAATCAGCTTGTCTCATTGTTTCATCATCGTGTTCAACGACAATTAACGAGTTGCCTAAATCACGCATTCGTTTTAAAGCAGCAATCAACCTGTCATTATCGCGTTGATGCAAACCAATTGAAGGCTCATCTAAAACGTACATTACTCCTGAAAGATTAGAACCAATTTGGGTCGCAAGCCTTATTCTTTGTGCTTCACCACCAGATAAGGTATTAGCTGAACGTGACAATGTCAGGTAGTCTAACCCCACACTATTTAAGAAAGTTAATCTATCACGTACTTCTTTTAAAATCGGCTTAGCAATTATAGTCTCTTGCTCATCTAACTTAATATCGGTGAAAAATTCCAGTGCGTGACTAATTGCCAATTCTGACGCTTCAGCGATATCCTTACCGTTTACTTTAACTGCTAACGCTTTACGATTTAACCTTTTGCCATGACATGTTGAACAAGTGAGTTCGGTCATGTACTTGCCCATTACATCCCGCATAAATTTTGACATGGGATGATAATAACGTCTTTCTACATTTTCCATAGCACCTTCAAAGGGTGCAGTAGTATCATTGACTCCAAAATCACCAGTAACGTGAAACTTAATTTTCTTAGTAGAACCATGCAAAATTGTTTCTCTTTGCTTTTTAGTCAGTTTACTAAATGGCTTATCAAGTGGTATTTTTAAAGCACTACATGCCTGCTCTAGCATTTCCCCGTAATACTTGGAATTCTTCCAGGGTGCAATTGCTCCTTCAGCTAAAGTTTTGCTTTTATCGGGCACTACTAAATCTTCATCAACAGCTAATTTAACACCTAAACCATCACAGTCAGGGCAAGCACCAAATGGTGCATTAAAGGAAAATAGCCTGGGCTCCATCTCTCCCACGGTAAAACCACATTTAGGACAAGCATAATACTCTGAAAAGCTGATTAAATCGCCGCCAATAACATCAACATTCATGTAGCCATCTGATAGACGCAGAGCAGCTTCTACTGAATCAAAAAGTCGCGAGCGGATACCATCTTTGACGATCAAACGATCAACCACAATGTCGATTGAATGGCGCTTATTTTTTTCTAAATCAAATTTTTCACCAATCTCGTGCATTTCACCATCAACGATGACGCGCACGTAGCCAGCACGTTGTACGCGTTTAAATACTTCTTTGTGCGCACCACGTTTAGACCTGATTACCGGTGCTAAAATTTGAATACGGCTTCTTTCAGGCAATGCCAAAATGCGGTTAACCATTTGTTCTACAGATTGACGTTCAATTAGAGTACCATCATTAGGACACACAGGATGACCTACTCTCGCCCACAAAAGTCTGAGATAATCGTTTATTTCAGTAACAGTACCAACAGTTGAACGCGGGTTATGGGAAGTAGTTTTTTGATCAATTGAAATTGCAGGATTAAGGCCATCAATCGAATCAACATCTGGTTTATCCATTTGTCCTAAAAATTGGCGGGCATAACTTGATAAGGACTGAACGTATCTTCTGCGCCCTTCAGCATATAATGTGTCAAAGGCTAACGAACTTTTACCAGAACCAGATAAACCCGTAATCACGACCAATTTATCCTTAGGGATAGAAAGATTAATATCTTTTAAATTATGTTCACGTGCACCCCGAATAACAATCTTATCATTTACCATTTAATGCTTTTCCTTTTTTCTTAATTGGGCTTCTAGTTGAACTCTCCAATTCCATGATTGCATCCCGCAAAGTTGCAGCGCCCTCAAAGTCCAGTTTCTTGGCAGCTTCTTGCATTTGCTTACGTAAGTCTTTAATCATGGTTCTCTTTTGTTTGACAGTTAATTCATCAAAGTTCAAATCAGCGAAGCTATCGCTTTGAACATCTTCATCTGCCACTTTAGTAGCAGAAATGACATCTCTGATTGGCTTAACGATGGTCTTAGGTTTCATACCATGTTCTTTATTAAACTTGATCTGTAATTGACGTCTTCTCTGTGTTGCTTCAATCGCTTGCCGCATCGAATCAGTAATCGTGTCAGCATACATGATCACAGCACCATCAGCGTTTCTGGAAGCGCGACCCATAGTCTGCACTAAAGGTCTGTAAGCACGCAAAAAACCCTCCTTATCAGCATCAAGAATTGCGACCAAAGAAACTTCCGGGACATCAATACCTTCACGTAATAGGTTAATACCAATTAGCACATCGTATTTGCCCATACGCAAATCACGCAATATTTGCATCCGTTCCAGCGTCTTCACGTCAGAGTGCAAATATTGCACTTTAATGCCCAGATCTTTCAAATAATCTGTTAGGTCTTCAGCCATTTTTTTGGTTAAAGTGGTGACAAAGACACGTTCATTTCTTTCAATGCGCTTGTTGATTTCAGCCACTAAATCATCAATTTGCCCCTCAACAGGTTTGACCTCAATTTTAGGGTCAAGCAGACCGGTCGGTCTGATGATTTGCTCAACTTTGTGATTTGTCCGTGCTAATTCATAATCTCCTGGGGTTGCTGAAACATATAGAATCTGGTTAACGTGCTTTTCAAATTCAGCCAGTTTCAATGGTCTGTTATCAAGCGCAGAAGGTAAACGGAAACCATAGTCAATTAAAGTTTTTTTCCGATTGCGGTCGCCGTTATACATTGCTCGGATTTCAGGCATAGTGGCATGAGACTCATCAATTAAAATCAAAAAGTCATCAGGAAAGAAGTCTAATAAGGTATAAGGCGGCTCTCCTTCTTTTCTTCCTTCCATATGACGCGAATAGTTCTCGATGCCATTGGTGTAACCAACTTCACCCATCATTTCCATGTCAAAAGTAGTGCGCTGTTTAATACGTTCTGCCTCAAGCAATTTACCTTGACCTTCAAAATTTTTCACTTGAATTTTCATTTCCTGTGAAATAGCTTTAAGAGCACGCCTCATCTGTTCTTCATTGGTCATAAAGTGGGTAGCAGGAAATAATGATATACTTTCTCTTTCACCAATTACTTCTCCTGTTAGTGAGTCCACTTCAACAATTCTATCAATTTCATCCCCGAAAAATTCAATACGATAAGCATGATTAGAATTACCAGCAGGAAAAACTTCTACGACGTCTCCGCGAACGCGAAAACGACCACGTTGAAAGTCAATATCATTGCGATCGTATTGAATATTGACTAAATCGCGCAGCAAGGTATTTCTGTTATATTCCTCACCCTCGTGAACCGTGATTACACTGGCAGCATATTCCTTAGGATCACCTAAACCATAGATACACGAAACAGATGCCACAACAATCACGTCATTACGTTCCATCAAATCGCTGGTAGCTTGGTGACGTAATTGATCAATTTCATCGTTGATAGATGAGTCCTTTTCAATATATGTATCCGATTGGGGCACATACGCTTCCGGCTGGTAGTAATCATAATAGGAAACAAAATAATCGACAGCATTATGCGGAAAGAATTCTTTAAATTCGCCATAAAGCTGACCAACCAAAGTTTTATTGTGAGAAATAACTAAAGTAGGTTTATTCAATTTAGCAATAATGTTCGCCATTGTGAAAGTTTTGCCCGTACCGGTTGCACCTTCCAGAATTTGCTCCTTATAGCCTTTTTTAAAGCCAGCAGCCAATTTATCAATAGCCTGTTGCTGATCACCCGCTGGACTGAATTTAGAAACTAGTTCAAATTTACGTTCTTCTTGTCGTTTAATCATCGAAAGACTCCTCGTAGAAAAAGTTGGACAAACAAAGTCCAACTCTTATTTGACGTATTCTATTTTACACTCTCGAACATATTTTCGCACTCTTTTTGTTTTATTTTAACAGTTCTGCCAAAGCATTTTGATAATTCTCAGCTGCTTGATGTGCAAGCTCAATATTAGGTTTATTGACACCAACATAAGCTTTAATTACTGGTTCTGTGCCTGATGGTCTTAAGGCTAACCAAGTTTCATCAGCCAAAAAGTATTTCAATACATTAGATTTTGGTAAACCTGTGAGTGGCTTAACCGTATCACCAACAATTTCCTGCTGTTTTAAAAAGTCTTGAATTTTATTGACTTTGACCCCATTTAGCTCTTGCAAATTCTCTGAGCGCAATTTAGTCATCAATTGTGTCATTTTCTTTTGCCCGTCAATTCCCGGCATTTCAATCGCCTTGGTAATTTCATAAGAAGTGCCGTATTTTTGCCAGATTTCATTAAGGCCGTCTAATACAGTCATGTTTTTAGCAGCATAATAAGATGCCACTTCCGCAAACATTAAAGCGCCTTGCATTGCATCTTTATCACGTGCAAAAGGTTTGAAAAGATAACCATAGCTTTCTTCAAAGCCCATTAAAAACTTACCGTCGTGCATCTTACTCATACGGTCAATTTCTTCACCAATAAATTTAAAACCAGTTAACACCGACTTTGTTCTGATACCAAAATCTTTTGCAATTTTAAGTGGCATACTACTGGAAACAATCGAAGTAATCAGCTCATAATCGGCAGATAATTGCCCCTTATCTTTTAAATTAACCAGCAGATAATAGATCATGAGCGTAGCAATCTGGTTCCCTGTTAAAACTTGAAAGTCGCCATTTTTTGTGCGCACACAGGCACCCATACGATCTGCATCAGGATCAGTAGCAATGATTAGATCAGCATTTTTTTCATTTGCCAGTTTGATGCCAGGATCAAACACATCACGGTATTCTGGATTGGGTTTGATGGTCGTGGGAAATTCCGGATCAATAATTGCTTGGCTGGGAACTGGGAACACATTTGTAAAACCATTTTGTCTAAAAGCCCGATCATATAACATTTTACCTGTCCCATGTAGGGGTGAGTAAATAATCGTTAAATTATGAGCATTTTTTTGTATTAGTTCACTATTAACATTTACAGTTTTTAGTTTCGCTAAATAAACCTCATCAATATCTTCACCAATCAATTGCAAAACTCCTTGCGAGCGCAATCGTGCAATCGGAGCAGTTTTAACGGTAAAAATATCGGTTACTTTTTGAGCATAAGCAAAAACGCGACTGGCATCTTCAGGTCCCATCTGGGCACCATCAGGGCCATAGACTTTGTAGCCATTGTATTCTTTGGCATTGTGAGAAGCAGTAATATTAATTCCGGCAGAAGCATGAAGGTATCTCACAGCAAAAGATAATTCAGGCGTCGGTCGTAAATCATCAAATAGGTAAACATGAATATTATGCGCACCTAATATTCGTGCGGCATGTTCCGCAAAATCGCGTGAATGATAGCGAGAGTCATAAGCAATGACTACACCATCTTTTTGCGCTTTTGCGCCTTTTTCATTAATTAAACGTGCCAAGCCTTCTGTTACTCGCCCAATGGTATAGATATTAATACGATTAATTCCCGGCTCGAGCCTGCCGCGCATTCCAGCTGTACCAAAATTAATGTCTTGACCAAATGCATCATTAATCCATTTGGGATTTTTACCAAGTTCTTGCAATTGATCTTGTAAATAATCTGGCAGATTGTGCGCCTGCTGCCATTCTTGAAAAGTTTCTTCTGCCTTCATTTCAGCAATGTACCCCTTTTTCTAGCAATAAATTCGTTTACATAAACTCTATTCTAGCATTTATCATTATTGCTATCTGTAAAAATAAAAAAAGAATTTAGTTTTAACTAAATTCTTTTTTTAATCTTTAAATTTTACGATCATTCAGATCCTGTAAATAATTATATGCTTGTTGACCAGCAATACTGCCGTCACCCACAGCATTGGCAATTTGCCGTAAATCCTTCGCACGAACATCACCTAAAGCAAAGATACCGTCAACTTTAGTTCTCATGTGCTCATCAGTAGGAATCCAGCCATTTTCATCTGTTATACCTAAGTCCTTAAATGGCGCTGTCTGCGGAATGACACCAACATAAATAAAGACGCCCCGAACTTTAATATGCTTCTCAGCACCGGTTTCCTTGTCTTTATAAGTTACGCCGGTAACTTTGTCGCCATCGCCGTCAATGGATTGCGTTAATCCGTTCCAAATAAAATTCATCTTAGAGTTGGCAAAAGCCCGTTTTTGTAATGTGGGCTGCGCACGTAATTGGTCCCGCCGATGAATAACCGTGACAGTTTTAGCACTCTGAGCCAAATAAATACCTTCTTCAATAGCTGAATCGCCACCGCCAATAACCGCAATATCTTCGTCTCTGAAGAATGCAGCATCACAAACAGCACAGTAAGAAACGCCTTTACCTGAATATTCATCTTCGCCTGGCACATTTAAGTGACGATGATCTGCTCCAGTAGCGATAATAAGAGCAGGTGTACTGTATTCGGCAGTGTCAGTTTTGACTATTTTTTGGTCCCCATCTAGCGTAACTGTTTGAACATCACCATATTCAAACTTTGCGCCAAATTTCATGATTGAATTATACATTTTTTCGCCCAGTTCAGGACCCTTAATCTCACTGAAGCCTGGATAATTATCAATTGCATCCGTATTATTCATTTGTCCGCCATACAAACCTCGATCCAATATCAAAACGGATAAATTAGCCCGAGAAGCGTACAAAGCGGCTGTAAGTCCACCGGGGCCCGCTCCAATAATGATTACATCGTATTTTTTAGTCATAATTTCACCTTCAGCACTTTCTTATTTTTCGTAAGTAATATTACAACGATATCGCTCTCAAAGTCTAATTTCCTGTTTAGGACTTCTACCCATCATCTGAGCTATTTCAGAATCAACATCAGCATTTTGGTATAAAACGCGGTATATTGCTTCACTAATCGGCATATCAATCTGTTTTTCTTGGCATAGCTCGTGCACTGCTTTGACAGTAGTTGCGCCTTCAACTACTTGACCCATATTTTGTAAAACATAGTCTAAACTCTTGCCCTCACCCAGTTGCTTACCACAGCGCCAATTACGTGAATTAACCGAAGTACAAGTAACAATCAAATCACCTATACCTGAAAGACCACTAAACGTCATAGGATCAGCTCCGAAATAATTCACACCCAAACGGGTAATTTCAGCTAAACCTCTTGTCATGAGCGCAGCTTTAGCATCATCTCCATAGTGCTTACCTACCAGAATACCGGCTGCAATTGCAATTACGTTCTTAACAGCTCCCGCAACTTCAACGCCTATCAGATCATTATTAGTATATAAACGGAAATAGTCATTTGAAAATAATCCCTGAACTTTTTGAGCGTTTTTCATACTCGTTGAAGCACAAGAGATTGCGGTTAAATCTTTTTGCGCCACACTCTCGGCATGGCTTGGTCCGGAAATCGCTACAATCTTGTCTTCATCATTGGGATAAATTTCCTCAGTCAAAATTTCAGAAATTAACTTTTTAGAACCCGGTTCAATTCCTTTGGTAGCAGTTACTATAAGTGGTTTATCTTTCCTTTGTGCTAGGATTTTACTTACATTTTGGGCAACGCTACGAATTGCTTGAGTAGGAAGAACAAATAAAATAATTTCTGCTCCACTTAAAGCTTCATTCAAATCACCCGTTGCTGTGGCGGTCTCATTTACATGCCAATTTTTCATGTAATGTTCATTTGTATGACTTTCATTAATTTCCTGATTAACTTTTTCATTGTTACCATACAGTACAATGTCATAGCCTTTATCAGCCAGCATAGAGCCCAACACTGTGCCCCAAGAACCTGCTCCTAAAACTGCAATTTTTGTCATTCGTTAACTCTCTTTCAACTAATACTAATATTTAATCTCGATTATAGGGATATTTTAGGCCACTGCCATCAAGATACCATTTGGGTTTAACAACTTTTCTGCGATAAATAAACAATCCGATGACAATCACCAGCAGTATCAAGCTAAGGAGCTGTGAAACTCTGATTGATCCCCAAAGATACAAACTATCCGTTCTCATACCTTCTACAAAGAAACGAACAACGGAATACCAAGCTAGATAAAGCATAAAAATTTCACCTTGTTTAAACAAATGCTTTTTATGCCTCAGAACCAAAATTAATATTAAACCAATTAAGTTAAAAAATGATTCATATAAAAAGGTTGGCTGGTAATAGATCCCATTAATTTTCATTTGACTAATAATAAAATTCGGTAAATGTAAACTTTGGAGAAAACCCAAAGTTGTAGGACCGCCGTGGGCTTCCTGATTGATAAAATTACCCCAACGACCCAAAATTTGGGCAGCCATTACTCCCGGAGTAAGAATATCAAGCATCAAAAATGGCGGCAGCATCTTTTTGTAGCAAAAAATTAATAGAACTACTAAGCCGGCAAGTAAACCGCCATAGATCGCAATGCCCCCATTCCAAATAGCAATTATTTGGTCTGGATGCTGCGCATAATATTGCCATTCAAAAATAACATAATAAATTCGTGCACCAACATAGCCCAAGGGGACAGCCCACAAGAGCAAATCGACAAAATCGTCACTTTCGATCTGCCTTTTTCGTCCTTCAATAATTGCCATTGACACGGCTAAAATAATAGCCAGCGCCATAATGACGCCATACCATTTGACACTTAAATTTCCTAGGTTAAAAGCTACGGGATTGATTGTCAATGTCATTTATTACTTTCCTTTTTTGAATCGTTTTTAGAATTTTTCTTAATTAATTTGGTTAAATTGTTGTCAAATGTCCTAGTCGCGTTGTAACCACTTCTTTTTGCCCGAAAATTCATTGTGGCGATTTCAATAATATCTTCCATGTTGCGACCGACTTTTACAGGGATTGTAATTTGAGGTACTTCAACGTTGCAAATATCACGTTTACTTTCCTCAAAACCTAAACGGTCATAATTTGCTTGATTGTCCCAATTAACTAGTTTGATCACCAGCTGGATACTTTCACGGTTTTTAACCGCACCAACTCCGAACAAATCCATAACATCAATGATCCCAATACCGCGAATTTCCATTAAATGCTTTAATATTGCCGGCGCTTCACCCATGACTGTTTCAACGTCTTTTTGGTAGACATCAACGCGGTCATCGGCAATTAAGCGGTGACCACGATGTATCAAGCCCAATGCCGTTTCAGACTTACCCACACCGGAATCACCTGTTAACAGGACGCCCATGCCTTTAACTTCAATTAAAACCCCATGAATTGTATCGCGCACAGCCAGTCTTTCTCTTAAATATTCAGTCAAAATACTGGAAACATAAGTAGTTGACTCAGGTGAAGACAAGATAGGAATTTTAGCTTCTTCAGCAGCTTGCGCCAATTCTGGTGGTACTCGCAATGAACGGGAAACAAAGAAACACGGTGTCTCGGGTGTGCAAAGTTTATTAAACACTTGGACCAAACTATCATGATCTAATCTGGCGGCATAAGAAATTTCAGTTCTTCCAAGTAACTGAATACGCTGGCGCGGATAAAAATCAAAGTAGCCTGTCAACTCTAATCCGGGTCTATAAATATCAGATACTACAATTTCTTTATCTTGAATATATTGTTTTCCTTGCACAACGTGGACAATTTTATTATCACGAATTAGATTTTTTAGTTTAACTGCGTTTGTCATCTTAAAATGCCCCTTTTTTTACTTGTCGACATCTTTAGTTTTAGCATCCCGTACTTTTTTACGTTTTGGTCGGGGTTCTTTATTTTCACCCCAATTATGCCATTGATCAAAATTAGAATTAGCACTCATATTGTCATCATCTTTTTTAGTAAAATGATTGATCAACCAAATGATACCGATAATTACTAAAGCTGCCGGCAATATCATAAAGAACATGTGAAATAGTGCGAAAATAAAACTTAAAATCACCACAGCTAGAAAAACTAAACCAACAATTCCCCAAAAACTCATTTAATCACCTACTCTGGATTCTCCTGGCTCAGAAGCCATTGCAAATATGAATAAACAAATGGTTGCAGCTTGCCATCCATTACACCACTTGTATCTGAGGTTTCATAGCCTGTACGTAAATCTTTAACCAAATTGTAAGGATGAAAAACATAAGAACGAATTTGGGAGCCCCAACCAATTTCTTTTTGATCACCTTTAAGCGCCTGCTTATGCTGACGCTTTTTTTCTTCTTCCAAGTGAAACAGCTTTGCTCTCAGTTCATTCATGGCAGTTTCACGGTTCTGCAGTTGTGAGCGCTGAGCTTGTGATGTGGTCACAAAGCCTGTGGGCAAGTGGGTAATTCTTACAGCACTTGAAGTCTTGTTAATGTGCTGGCCACCAGCACCACTAGAACGGTAAACATCAATCCGTAAATCCTTGGGATTAATATCAACTTTAATACTATCATCAATTTCTGGAATAACTTCTACCGATGCAAAGGATGTGTGCCTTCTTTTAGCAGAATCAAATGGTGAAATTCTTACTAAGCGGTGAACACCGTTTTCAGACTTCATTAAGCCATACGCATTCTTACCACTAACTTTAGCGCTGACGCTTTTAAGGCCTGCTTCTTCGCCAGGTTCATAATTATTTATTTCAAACTTAAAACCGCAAATATCCGCATAGCGCTGATACATTCTTAACAGCATTTGTCCCCAGTCCATCGCTTCAGTGCCACCAGCACCTGGGTGAATTTCGATCAAGGCATTATGACTATCATACTTGCCCGACAAGAGCAAATCTAATTCGTAATTGTGAAATTCAGATTGTAATTTTTGCAAATCAGTTTCTACTTCATCTTGCAAATCTTTATCTGGTTCTTCTCGCAGTAATTCAACTGCTGTTATTTCATTTTGATAGTCAGTCTGCAATTTAATAAAAGAATCGCGTTTTTCCTTTAATAAATTGGTTGCGCTAATTAAACTTTGCGCTTTTTCTTGATCATCCCAAAACGATGGTTCCTGCATTTTATTTTCATTTACAATGATATTTTCATTAATAGAATCTAAGTCAAAGAGACCCCCTAAAGCGATCTAATCGCTTTTTTAAATTATCTAAATCATTTTGAATTTCGCTTAATTCCATTAGTTGCATGAACTCCTTTATCCCATAAATTTTCAGTAAAAAAGAGAAAGCAGCTGCTTTCTCTTCCATCTTAATTATTAACGACTAAGATTTTGTCTAATTTCAGCTTTCATAAATAAGCGAGTTACGTCAAACTCAATATTTGAAATCATTTCTTCAAACATGTTGTAGCCTGAATCTTGATATTCAACCAGTGGATTCAACTGACCATATCCCCGTAAACTAATTGATTGGCGCAATTGATCCATAGCATCTATATGATCAGTCCAGCGGTCGTCTACGACTCGTAAAATAACTACTTTTTCAAACTCAAGCATGTCTGAAGGATCAGCTAAAATTTCTTCTTTTTCTTCATAATTTGCTTCAACGATATCATACAGTTTCTGCTTCAAATCAGGAACCGTTATTGTCTTGAAGTCAATTGCATCAGTTTCTTCTTCATTGGTCAAACTGGATGAGATGAAGTCCCGTAAGGAATCAAGTCGCCATTTACTGCGATCGCCCTGTGTAAACATATCCACTTGGCTATTGATAGTGCGGCGGATCATCGGAATTAGTACATCTTTAAGAGACTTCTCTTCTCCAATAACCTGCATCCGTTCACCGTAAATAATTTCACGTTGAATACGCATAACATCATCGTATTGCAGTGTTTGTTTACGAGTATCATAGTTATTTCCTTCAACCCGTTTTTGCGCTGATTCAACTTGCCTTGTAATTAAGCGGCTCTCGATTACCTTATCATCATCGTTATCAGACAAACGGTCAAGGAAGTCTTTAACTCTGTCGCCACCGAAACGTTTCATCAGATCATCTTCAAGTGAAAGGTAAAAACGTGTAACACCGGGATCACCCTGACGACCAGATCGACCACGCAATTGATTATCAATTCTACGTGATTCATGACGCTCAGTACCAATAACTGAAAGTCCGCCTAATTCTTTGACACCAGGCCCCAATTTGATGTCAGTACCACGACCAGCCATGTTGGTGGCAATAGTAACCGCACCACGTTGTCCCGCATTCATAATAATTTGAGCTTCTTTAGCGTGATTTTTAGCATTTAAAACAGCGTGTGGAATTCCTTCTTTGTCCAGCAATTTACTTAGTCTTTCAGAGCTTTCAACCGCAACGGTACCAACTAGAACTGGTTGACCATTACTATGACGTTCCTTAATTTCATTAACGACTGCCGCAAATTTCGATGACAAAGTCGGGTAAAGAATATCAGGATTATCCTTTCTAATTAGTGGACGGTTAGTTGGGATAGTAATTACCTGCATATTGTAAATTTCACGAAATTCTTCTTCTTCAGTTTTAGCAGTACCGGTCATTCCCGCCAGCTTTTTGTACATTCTAAAGAAATTCTGGTAAGTAATTGTGGCTTGCGTCTTAGATTCTTCCTGAATTTTTACGCCTTCTTTAGCTTCAATAGCCTGGTGCAATCCGTCAGAATAACGCCGACCCTGCATAACACGCCCAGTGAAAGAATCAACGATTAAGACTTCGCCATCTTGGACCACATAATCAATATCTTTGAGCATAATATAATTTGCGCGCAAAGCTTGATCAATATGGTGAACCAATTTTTGATTTTCAACATCGTAAAGATTTTTAAGGCCGAAATGGTCACAGGCTTTTTGAATACCTGTCCTAGTTAAAGAAATGGTTTTAGTCGGCCAGTCAATTTTATAGTCACCATAATCTTTATCATCATCTGCATCATCGTCACTCTTATCTTCTTTAAGAGTTTTAACAAAACGATCAGCACGGATGTAATCACCGTTTGCCTGTTCAGCTTCACCTGAAATAATTAATGGCGTTCTGGCTTCATCAATCAAAATTGAGTCAACCTCATCGATGATAGCATAGTTAAGTTCACGTTGAACCATTTGCTCTTTGTAAACAACCATATTGTCACGCAAATAATCAAAGCCGAGTTCAGAGTTGGTGGAATAAGTTACATCACAGCTGTAGGCTTCTCTTTTTTCATCAGGTGACATGGCATTCAAGTTAAGACCAACAGTTAAACCGAGCCACTTATATAGTTGACCCATTTCCTCAGCATCACGACTCGACAAGTATTCGTTGACGGTAACAACATGAACGCCCTTGCCAGTTAAGGCATTTAAATACACAGGCATAGTCGCAGTTAACGTCTTACCTTCACCGGTCATCATTTCGGCAATGTTACCATAGTGTAAGGCAATACCACCTAGCACTTGAACGTGAAAAGGATATAACCCTAATACTCGTTTAGCACCTTCTCGAGCAACTGCAAAAGCCTCTGGCAAAAGTGAATCTAGGCTTTCACCGTTTTGCAAACGGTCACGAAATTCAGGTGTTTTTGCCTGTAATTCCTCATCTGAAAGTTTGCCATACTCTTCAGCATGACTTTCCACTTTACTAGCAATTTTTTCAAATTTTTTCAGTTCTCTTTTATCGTTATTGTATAGTTTCTTTAAAATGTTTACCATTTAATCGATCCTTATATGTAGTTAAAGTATAAAAACACAAGATAATTTTACCATGATTAGCGCTAAATTAAAAATAAACAAAACAAAGACCTCACACTAAATGCGGGGCCCTTGCTTGAATTATATTATTTTTATTTTGTTTCAATCAAACCGTAACGACCATCATTTCTGCGATAAACCACACTGGTGCCGTTAGTTTCACCATCTTGGAAAACAAAGAAATCATGCTCAAGCATGTTCATTTGTAAAATAGCTTCTTCTGGGCTCATAGGTTTTAAACCTATTTGCTTATTACGTACAATTGTAAATTCGTTATTCTCTTTATCTTTTGAACTTTCTTCAGCGCTCTCAACGAAGAAATCATTAAAACCTTTTTCACGACTCTTACGATTTACACGGGTCTTGTACTTTCTGATTTGTCTTTCTAATTTTTCAGAAACAAAGTCAATGCTCCGGTACATATCGTCAGTTGTTTCTTCAGCTCTCAATACTAAGTATGGTAGTGGTATGGTAACCTCAACTTTAGCCTTATGATCACGATAAACCTTCAAATTTACATGGGCAATCATATCCTGATTTAAATCGAAATATTTTTCCAATTTCTTAAGGCGCTTTTCAACATAACTTCTTAAAGCATCAGTTACCTCAATATTTTCACCACGAACATTATACTTTAACATTTGAGATTCTCCTTTCAACTGCTTATGCAGTCTTATGTTACCTTTATTATAGCAAAATTATAACAAAACATGAAAGCGCTGAACAATTTTATTCTATCTGCATAAGGTAAAACTACTAATTTTTGCATTGGGCAGAACTTTTTTCAAAGCGTCACGCGCGTGGTAAAGTGTTCTGCCTGTAGTATAGATATCATCTAATAAAAGAACCCGGTAACTTTTCCTATCAACTTTAAAGTTTTCCTTAACAAAAAAAGTTTGTTTACTTGCTAATCTTTCCAGACGATTTTTTTCTCCTTGAGCTCCAAATCCGGAGATCTTACTCAGCATATGCGTCAGCGGAACCAGATTATCGTAAATAGCACTGATGGTATCAAATTGTCTTTTAGCAATATGTTCAGAAGAAGTAGGAATAGGAATATAAAGGTCAGCTTTTATTTTATTCAGTTGATTTGAACAGAGAGTTTGCAAAACATAAGACAAATAATAGTCACCATATCGTTTATAATTCACCATTAGGTCATGAAAAGCCGCGTTATATAAATATAAAGACTGATTGCTTAACAAATCATTCCCATAAAGCTGGCGCCAGTTTCTGCAATCTAGACACAATTCATTATTTTCTGCTTTGCCATAACAAATAGGGCAATGCTGAGCAGGCACTGGATCGAACTTTGACAGGCAGTTCGGACAAATGCCGCCCTCCTGACATTTGCTAATAGAAAACAGGCTGGTAAATGATAATTTTGCAGTATAATATCGCCCGCATAATAAGCACTTGGTCATTGATTCATCCCGCGAATTTGCTTCATGGCAGTGCGAATACAAGAGGTGTATTTTTGATAACAAAACAGCACTAGACCCTCGGGATCATTTTTAGCGCGTCCTACTCTACCCGCAATTTGTACTAAACTTGAAGAAGTATAAATTTTATCATCTGCCTGCACAACAATAACCCACACATGATTAAAAGTTACCCCGCGTTCTAAAATTGTAGTAGTAACTAATAATTGTATTTGCCCACTTCTAAATTGGTCGACTTTGGCAATTCTTTCAGCGTCATTTGCATGTACACCGGCAATTTTAATTTCAGCAAGCTCGGGTATTTTTTTGAGTGCGGCAATATAAGGCCCAATCTGATTAATTCTCGGAACAAAAAGGAGTAATGGGTGACCCGCTTGAATGACTTTAATAATCTCAGCTGTCAGGCGGGAGTTAATTTTTTGGTCACGCAAAAAAGGACGTAAAAACAATTTTTCCCTTGGTACGGGTAAGGGCTGACCATGAAAGCGTCTTTTTAATTTTAAAAGGTGGATCTTTCCTGCTTTAACAGAAGATAATAAATCACCGGTAGGCGTAGCAGTGAGAAATACCCTTTTACCAGTAAGCTTAATGGCATTTTGGGCGGCAAAATGAAGCATAGAGTTGTTAACGTAAGGAAAAGAATCTGACTCATCAATTATTAATAAATCAAAGGCATGAAAGTATTTTAGTAATTGGTGTGTTGTACAAAGTGTTAATTGGTCTGCTTCAGGCTCTTGATATTCCCGCCCGTGATACTTACCAATTTTTATCTCACCAAAAGCAGCTTTAAAACGAGGATAGAGTTCACTAACAACGTCAATGCGGGGAGTGGCAATACAGCACCTTTCACCGTTTTTTAAACTATAAGCTACTAGTGGAAATAACATTTCTGTCTTACCGGCACCAGTTACAGCATGAACAAGTGAATCTTTTTTAGCAATATAATTACGAATTAAATTGCGTGCTATTCTTGTCTGTGAATTAGTCAGCTTACCTTTCCAAGTCAACCCCCCATTTTCTTTTGCAGGAAACTTAATTGTTTGTTCATTGCGTATTAAGAAATCATCTGCGACTATTCTTCCTAAACCAATACAAGCCCTGCAATACTTTTTGCCATTGGGTAATTTGGCATAAACCCTTGCCCCGCAACGTAAGCAGTGACCGTGCTTGATTGCCCTAGTTTTAGTTAAGCCTTCCTTTATGCTACAATCCATTTGACTGCTAAGCCATTGACGACCAGCAAGGTGAGAGATATTTTCCATTTCTGTCCTCCAATTATTAAATACGCAAAAAAGGAGAAAAATCTTTTGAAAGAACAGCAAAATTACTTAACTATCAAACAAAACGGCACACATGAAATAATCATCAAGAAAAGTCGCTTTATTGCCACTCTAGTTCGAACGCAAACGGTTGAAGAAGCAGATCAGGCAATTGCTACTATTTCGCAAAAATACCGTGATGCCACTCATAATACCTTTGCTTATACAATCGGGCTTAATGATGATCAAGTCAAAGCTAGTGACAACGGTGAGCCCTCAGGAACAGCTGGCGTACCAGAATTAAAAGCATTGCAATTGATGAAACTTAAAAATGTTACCGTTGTTGTTACCCGGTATTTTGGCGGAATTAAATTAGGAGCCGGAGGGTTAATTCGCGCTTATTCCAACAGTGTGACAAAAGCTGCGGAAGCTATAGGCGTGATTAAACGTGTTCAGCAACAAGGCCTTAAATTTAAGGTGGATTATAAAAATTTTGATGAGATCCAGTACTATTTAAATCAAAATCAAATTTTTATTGATCAAATAGAATATGGCGTCAAGGTAGCCATTACGCTCTTTATTGATGAAAATAAATTAGAGCAGCTTAAAAATGACTTAAACAATCTGCTAGCTGGCAAAGTAAATTTTGAACTGGTGCCCAAAAGGTATAACGAAATTGACATTGCTAATTTCAATTATCACGACCAATAAAAAAAGACCCACAAGTATTTGTGAATCCGTTTAAACTTAATCTTTCTTTTTCTTTTTTAACTGTTCAGGCTTATCTTGCCCAAGGTGCCAAACTTCCACAGTGGGGTCTTTCTTACTCCGGGAATTGATTAATTTTTGCGTCAAATTCATCAGCGGTTTATATTTTTCCCCCAGCAGTCCAATTGACTCCACGAAAAATTCTAGAGCAACAGCCAGACCAGCAATTAGGACCCACATCCCCCACATTGGTGACAGCAAGAATAAGAGGGAAATAAATGAAAAAATAAGTGACAACGCGTAAATGGTTAAAACAGTTTGCCTGTGTGTCAAACCCATTTTCATTAATTGGTGGTGTAAATGGTGCTTATCTGCTTGG
The DNA here is from genome assembly GCF_000970855.1 of Lactobacillus helsingborgensis. GTDB lineage: Bacteria > Bacillota > Bacilli > Lactobacillales > Lactobacillaceae > Lactobacillus > Lactobacillus helsingborgensis. Next base: position 611,815 of record NZ_KQ034046.1, on the reverse strand, counting down.
GAGACGGGCCGATTATTTAATTTGCGGCGTATCATGGCGTAAATAGTATCTGTGATCGGCACGCCTAAAATAGTGACAGGTACTAATAACGAGATAAAGGTGACGTTTTTCAAACCTTTAAGCGAAAAAACCGCAATCATAAACCCAATATATAGTGCACCAGTGTCACCTAAAAATATTTTTGCCGGATGAAAGTTATATGGTAAAAACCCAAGTAAACAGGCTGCCAGCATAAAACAACCGATTGGAATATAGAGCTGCCCCGTATGCAAGAAGAAATAGCCGACAATTCCCATCGTTATCAGTGAAATCATTGAAACGCCGTCTGCCAGGCCATCAAGACCGTCAATGAGGTCAACTGCATTAGTTAGGGCCAATATCCAAAAAATAGTAATTGGTAAACTCCACCAACCTAAATTTATTTGTTTATTTAAAAATGGCAGATTGAGAACATTCATTTTGATGCCGGCAAGAAAATAAATGACTAAGGCGCCAATAAAGATGCCCAGCATTTTTTGTCTTGGCTTCAATTCCATGATATCGTCGATTATACCAGTTAGAACGATTACGCTAGAACCTAGAAGGATACTGAACGCCTCGTGTGTGGGAAATTGATCACGTAAGAGAATAAAAGCACCAATATTAAAAGTCACAAAAATACCCAATCCGCCTAAAGTCGGCATTGGTTTTTTGTTTACCCTTCTTTTGTTGGGAATGTCAACTGCACCTAATACAAAAGCTAATCTTCTAATAAAAGGCGTAATCGCTGCTTGGATAATCACCAAAAAGAATAATTCAACAATAATTTTAAACATGGTCGGCTACTTTCATTTATAGTTGTCTTAATTATACAGGGTGGAATAAAAATGCACAAATTACAACTAAAAAGGATTGAATTCTTTAGGTTCAATCCTCTTTCTTTATTTTGCAATTGATACAGCACGTTTTTCACGAATAACTGTTATTTTAATATTACCTGGGTAATCAAGTTCTTTTTCAATCTGATTACGAATATCACGTGCTAAAACTGTAATGCGATCGTCTGAAATCTTATCGGGTTCAACCATCACCCGCACTTCTCGCCCAGCTTGAATAGCGTATGCCTGTTTAACTCCATCATACCTATTTGCTATTTGCTCAAGGTCAGTCAGTCTTCTAATGTAATTCTCCAAACTTTCACTTCTGGCACCGGGTCTTGCAGAAGAAATCGTATCTGCTGCCACTACCAATTCAGCAATAAATGATAACTTAGGCACATCCCCGTGATGCGCCGCAATTGCATTAACAACCACATCCGGCTCATGATATTTTCTTGTCAATTCCACACCTATTTCTACGTGTGAACCTTCAATATCATGGTCGACTGCTTTTCCAATATCGTGTAATAATCCCGCGCGAACCGCTAATTTTTCATTTAATCCAAGCTCCGCAGCCATTGTTCCAGCTAACTTTGCAACTTCAATTGAGTGTCCCAATACATTTTGACCATAAGATGTCCGGTATTTGAGCCTACCCAATATTTTAACCAACTCAGGATTCATTTTATGAATCCCTAACTCCATTAGAGCGCTTTCGCCCGCTTCGTAAATGTCATCATTAACTTCTTTACGAGCCTTATCAACTGTCTCTTCAATTCTAGCCGGATGAATTCGCCCGTCTTTAATCAGGCGTTCCATTGCCCTTTTAGCAATTTCACGCCTAATCGCATCAAAACCGCTTAGAGTTACAACTTTAGGAGTATCATCAATTATTAAATCTACTCCTGTGAGTGCTTCAAATGATCTAATATTGCGTCCTTCACGACCAATAATTCGACCCTTCATTTCTTCATTAGGTAAATCTACCACTGATACTGTGGTTTCAGCTACTGTATCAGCTGAGCTGCTTTGAATAGCATCAATAATTATTTTACGAGCATAATGATCAGCCTTCGCTTTTACTTCTTCATTGCTGTTGCTAATCATTTCAGCCCGCTCTTTAACTAGCTCATCTGCTAATTGATTTAGAACCAGCTTTTTAGCCTGTTCCTTGTCTAAATGGGCTACTTCATAAAGCTTTTGCGTAGTCTGTTCAACTAATTCATCAGCTTTTTGTAATTTAGTGGTTAATTCAGTTTGCTTTTTTTCTAGCTGTTCGTCTTTTTTAGCTAAATCGTCCTCTTTTTCTTTTAGCAAAGAGTTCTTATGATCGAGAGTATCCTCTCTTTGTGTTAAACGATTTTGATCACGCGCAATCGTATCACGCTTATCGTTTAATTCATCTTCAACTTTTTGTCGGTAATCCTGAATTTGCTCTTGAGCTTCAAGAATTTTTTCTTTCTTTGTGTTTTGTGCACTTTGTTTTATAGCATCAGCCGCTTGCTTCTGTGCATTGACTTCAGCTTTTGCAGCATCAACTCGTGCTTTAGCTTCGCTTAAAATATGATCGGCATCGTTTTGGGCGTTCCGAGCTTTTTTCTCCCAAGCACTTTTACGGATAACATACCCAATAACTATGCCTAATATAATTGAAATAATAGCAATCGCGACGGGAATCAAAAATTTACTTGTCATGATTTCTATCGCCTTTTTTTATTTTTTTAGATTATTCACACAATATTAATGATAAAGAACCACGGGGATTATGTCAAACGACAAGAAAAAACCTTAACTTGTTTTCACAAGTCAAGGTCTATTTCTTCAAAACTAATTGCTTTTGCTGTCGGCTTCTTTTTTAGCAGAAGCTTCCCTTTCTGTATTTGCAGCGTTTTTAGCTTTCTTCTCTTTTATTTTTTCTGGGTCTTCGCGCTCAGCAACTGATTCCTCGTCAATACCGTAGGCCTGACGAACCTGTTTCTGCACTTCATCATAAACTTCCGGATTATCTTCCAGATACTTTTTAGCGTTTTCGCGCCCTTGTCCAATTCGTTCATCGTTATATGAATACCATGAACCAGCCTTTGCGATAATGTCTTTGTCGGCTGCCATATCAAGAAGTTCACCACTTTGAGAGATACCTTTGCCGTACATCATATCAACTTCAGCAACTTTAAAAGGTGGAGCAACCTTATTTTTGACAACTTTAATTTTCACACGGTTACCGGTGATTTCTCCACCAGTTTGCTTAATCTTTTCGGCTCTTCTAATCTCCAAGCGAATAGTTGCGTAGAACTTAAGCGCACGACCACCAGGGGTAGTTTCAGGATTACCAAACATAATGCCGACTTTTTCACGAATTTGGTTAATGAAGATTGCAATAGTTTTAGTCTTATTGATATTACCAGAAAGTTTACGGAGGGCTTGGCTCATCAAACGAGCTTGCAGACCAACATGGCTATCGCCCATTTCTCCGTCAATTTCGGCTTGAGGTACAAGTGCTGCAACCGAATCAACAACTAAAATATCAATTGCGCCACTTGTAATTAAAGTATCAGCAATTTGCAATCCTTCTTCACCAGTATTGGGTTGAGATAAGATTAGTGAGTCAACATCAACGCCTAAAGCTTCGGCATATGCCGGATCCATGGCATTTTCAGCATCAATATAGGCAGCAGTTCCGCCTCTTTTTTGCACTTCAGCTACTGCATGTAGCGCAACAGTAGTTTTACCAGAAGACTCTGGTCCATATATTTCTACAATTCTACCCCGGGGATAGCCGCCAACACCCAAGGCTGCATCAAGAGCAAGCGAGCCTGAGGGAATAGTCGAAATCTTAGTATCGGCCTTATCGCCCATTCGCATAACGGCGCCTTTACCAAAATTTTTCTCAATTTTCTTAAGCGCATTTTCCAATGCGGCCTGTTTTTCATCTTTGGCCAAGACTTTGTCCTCCTCTAATTAGTTTCATTATTTTAGTACCTAATAATTATACTTTGCTTTAGTGTATATTTGCAAGGAAAAAGCGAACAAATGTTTAATATTTTTATTCACAATAATAATTACGCAAAATTTTCGGCCTTTTTTTAATTTATTTTCTTTAACCCTTTTGGTTGTAACAGTTTTTGGAGAAAATTCAAAATAATGTCAGCTAAAATCGCCATCAAGGCTGTAGGGAGAGCACCAGCTAATATAATTGCACTACCATTAGTGGCATTAGTACCACGAATAATGATGTCACCTAATCCGCCAGCACCGACAAATGAGCCAATTGATGTAATACCAATAGCAATTACCAGCGCATTTTTTAAACCGGCTATTATCACAGACATCGATAAAGGCAAGCGCACCATATAAAGTAACTGAAACTTAGTCATGCCCATTCCTTTTCCTGAATCAATGACGTTTTTGTTGACGTTACTCATGCCAGTATAAGTGTTTTTAATTATGGGCAAAAGTGAATAAAGCGTTACAGTGACAATAACAGTCATAACGCCTAACCCTAAACCAATCATGACAATAGATAAGAGAGCAAGGGAAGGAATGGTTTGGATAAAGTTGGCAATTCCAACCACAAAATCACCTAAATGACCATTACGAGAGATAAAAATTCCCACAGGAATACCGATCACCGCAGCAAATAGAACACCGTAAATTGAAATTAAAAAAGTGCGATTAAATTGTGTTAATACGTAACTGCCATTATGGGCGTAATAATAAATAAATTGTTGCCATAAAGATAAATGAGACATTATTTCTCCCCCCTAAAGTAATTATGCTTTACCAAGAACTGGTGAGCTACAGTAGCTGGTTCAAGCAGTTTATCATCTACTTGGTAATTCATTTTACGAATATCATGCACACTTACATTTCCAACCAAGCGTTTCAGTATTGGTTTTAATTCAGGGTGCTGCCTTAATATATAATTATTAATTAACATGCCACAATTATATGGGGGAAAGAAATGTTTATCATCTTTTAATAAGTGCAGGTGATAACTGTCGATGCGGCCATCCGTAGAATAACCCAAGATGACATCCATTTTGCCGCTCTTTAAAGCAGAATATACCAAGCCAATATTCATAGGATGAGCTTTAGTAAAAGTAATGCCATAGGCCGTTTGAAATGCAGGATAACCCACACCGGGAGCATTGATCCACTCAGAAGCTATACCAACAGAAAACTTATCTTTGACCTTTTTTAAATCAGAAATTTTGTAAAGGTGATATTTCTTTTGGTCTTTGGCTCTCACCATAAAAGCATAATTATTTGCAAAGCCATAGGTGTGTAAATAAGTTTGATCCCATCTTTTCTTTACTTCCCGTCTGACAGTGTTATTTGCTTTTTGAGAATCTTTAATTGCCGGTAACAATAGATTGGCAGTTAGTTCGCCACCATCGTAAGCGGCAGCTTGTATATCAGCATCATGACGATATAAAGCTTGATGCTGCATTGGTGCAGAGCCCAAATTATTAACTATTGAGGTTTTATATGATGTTTCGTGTTCAATAAGTTGCGCAATGATATTGGCCATAACTTGAGATTCAGTAGTAGTAAGTGCCGTTATTCTGATATTTTCTTGACTGCCTTCACTATCGGAAAGACCGGGTAATCCACATGCACTCGTGGTTATCATTATTAAAAAGGCAGTAATCATCACTAATATTTTTTGCAAATATCTTTTCATGATTAGCACCTCCCTATATTCCCTTTGGCGTTAGTTTACGTTCAAGTTTACCTAATAGATAATCTGTTAACAGGGCTAAAATAATTACAGGAATAGTACCCCCAAAAATTAGGTCAGTTTGATATAGACTAAGTCCGTTAAAAATAAAGTCGCCCAAACCACCTGCTCCAATATATGAAGCAAGAGTAGCCCATGCAATAACATAAATAGCAGAGAGTCTGATTCCCGCCATAATGACAGGCATTGCTAAAGGAATATCAACTTTTAAAATTAATTGCATATTAGTCATACCTAAACCTCGGGCAGAATCTATCGTATCTTGATTTACCCCGGTGAGACCAACATAAGTATTACGTAAAATAGGCATTAGACTATACAAAAAAAGTGCTATTATTGCTGGCAAGCGCCCTACGCCAAAGAAAGGAATCATCATTGCCAGAAGTGCCAAAGCCGGAATGGTTTGTAACATACTAGCAATAGCAATTACTATTTTAGCTACTCGCGGAAATTTCATTAAAATAATACTTAAGGGAATAGCAACAATTATTCCCAAAGCTAAAGAAATGGCAGAAATGTATATTTGCTGCCACGTTTTGACTAATAGTTCCGAACCATGTTGTACAAAAAAGGCAGACATATTATTTCGCCTCTTTTTCTGATTGCTGTTTTAATGGGCTTTTATCTCCCCATATCTTTTCATAAACTACGTTAACTAAACTTGAGCGGGTCACAATACCAACTAATTTTTTATCTGAATTAATGACAGGTATATAACTCTTGTTCCGACTCATAATGCGACTGAAGTTATCACGCAAATATTCTTCAGGTCCTACTGTACTTAGTTTGGTTATTAAAATATCACTAACACTATTTGTTGGGGAATAGTTACGTTGAAGATCATCAATTGAAATATAGCCCTTTAAATGATCATCATGATCTACTACTAAAAGAGTGTCCACACGATTTTCTTTCATCATTGTCAAAGCATCAGACAGTGAAGCACCCAAATCAATTTTTGTCGGATTAGTTAACATCACGTTTTTGACTTTAACAGTTTCGTATTTTGCTTCTGATAAACGTTCTTTACCAATTAAGCTTTTGACATATTCATTTGCCGGATGATGCAATATTTGATCTGGTGTTCCTACTTGTACCAGCTCTCCATCGTGTAATACAACTACCTTAGTAGCTAACTTTAAAGCTTCATCCATATCATGAGTTACAAAAACAATTGTTTTGCCTAATTGCATTTGCAAGCTTTGCACCAAATTTTGCAAACTTTCCCGCGTTATAGGATCCAAAGCTCCAAAAGGCTCATCCATTAAGATTAAATTTTGATTAGCTGCTAGTGCACGAACTACACCAATTCTTTGTTGCTGCCCACCAGAAAGTTCAGTTGGATAACGATCCAAATATGATTCTGGTAATTCAGCCATTTTAATTAATTTTTTAGCCTCGTCATTCAACTTTTCTTTAGGCCACTTCAACAATTTAGGAACTAGAACGATGTTTTCTTTGATCGTCATATGTGGCATTAGGCCATTATTTTGAATCACATAACCAATGTGACGTCTTAAATTGACGGGATTAAAACTTTTGACATTTTTTCCGTTAACAAGTACTTCACCTTTAGTTACACTGTTCATGCGATTGATCATTCGCATCAAAGTAGTCTTTCCTGAACCAGAGGTGCCAATCAGGCAGCAAAAATCACCCTGATCAATTTCAAAACTAATATGATTAACAGCTGGATTCTTCATCTTAGGATATATTTTGGACACATCCTTAAATTCAACCACTGGTATTTTTTCTACCATAAAATTTCCCCCTTCTTCAATATTCTTTTAATTTAATCCTAACAATTAAATTACGCTTAAGCAATCACCTTTCATCTTAACAGCAGAGTATGATCCTGAATTCATGCAAAAAAACACTAACATGGTTAGTGTTTTTTTAATATTTAATTTTTACTTAATTTACATGGAGCCTTCAAAAACATCCCATGAGCTGTGGAAATAATCCCAACCAGAGTAAATAGTAAAGATCAAAGCTATGTAAAGCAAGATTGTACCAATATTATAGATATCACCAATTAATAGAAAAATGATGGATAACATTTGGCAAGTAGTTTTTATTTTACCGGGCATAGCAGCTGCCATAACTTGCCCTTTGTTTTCTGCCAATATCAGTCGTAAGCCAGTAACAGCCAATTCGCGACAAACAATAATAGCTATTACCCATGCTGGAGCTAATTTCAAGGAAATTAACATGATAAAAGCTGTCATGGTAAGCATTTTGTCTGCCAGCGGATCAGCAAATTTACCGAAATTAGTAACCAAATTGCGTGATCTGGCAATGTGACCATCAAACCAATCAGTTGCTGAAGCAACTGCAAAAACAATAGCAGCAATAATTAATTTCCAGTAGATAGTTTTCCCAGCAAATTGAAAACTGGCATTACCACCGAAAATAACAATTAACATAAAGACTGGTATTAGCAAAATTCTAAAAACCGTCAACTTATTAGGCAAATTCATTCTTAACTTTTCCTCCCACTATAATAACTATTCATTACGATCATTTCCATCAGATGAATTATTTCCAGAATGACCGCTATGAGTATTGGTATTTTGGTTGTTATTCGTCTGATTATTTTCGTGATTTGATTGATTATTATTCTGGTTATTTTGGTTAGTTTGATTGTTTTGTTGACCACTTGTTGAACCAGAATTATTAGTGCTGCTGCCGTTATTATGGTTGGTAGTAGACTGATTATGTTCTTGATTTTGGTTAGTTGAACTATTATGTTCAGAATTATGATTTGTGGTACCAGAATTATTTTGATTCTGCTGAGTTTGGTTAGTTTGACTATTAGTTCTCTTACCAATATAGAAAGTTAAAGCAAGATTTGAACTTTGAGCGTTATATGGTACTTTTCTGCCACAAATTGTAATAGACGTACTTAGCGCGTTACTAAAAGTCACAACCACTGTTTGTGCTGTTTCAGGAATTCTCAACGTGTGCTTTTGACCCGCAGTCAAAGTTTGACTACTTTGGTTAACTCCGTTCATTGCTATTGAAACAGTAGTTGCCTGATTACCAGCACGCACAACTAAATTACGATTATTTTTTAAACCAGTAATCTGATATTGATTTGTAGCTAATTCTTTAATTTTAACAGTCTTCTTTTTAACTTTTTTAGTCTTATGATGACGTTTGCCATTATCAGAAGAAACTGTTACATCGTTAGCAGCATTATTATTGTCATTGCGACTGGATGAAAAATGGGCATAGACAACATAGCAGACTAGAATAACGACAACAATTCCTAACCCAACGATAATCCGCGGAAGGTAATCTTGCCAGATCTTTTTCTTACTATTGGTTGTCTTGCTAACTTCTTCGCTTTTATTATCAATTGAATCTTCAACAAACTCATCTGGCTCAGATTTAGGAATATCATCATGATATTCACTTAAAAGCTTTTTGCCGTCTAATCCAACTATTTGAGCATATTGCCTGATAAAAGCTCTTACGTAAAAATCACCAGGAAGTTTATCAAAATCATTTTGCTCAATTGCCGTCAGATATCTGCCTTGAATCTTGGTTGCTTTTTCAATATCTTCAATTGAAAGTCCCTTTGCCTCTCTGGCACTGCGTAATTTATCTCCGATATCTGCCATAGTTACCTCTTTAAATCTATAATTTACTCTTTGAGTATAACATATACTCAATATTATTTTTATATTTAAATAAGCCAGCCGCCGCTGACGTAAATTGTCTGCCCAGTTAAATAGCTGGATTGGGCATCAAGTAGCGTTTTAACCCAATAAGAAATATCTTTGCCTTCAGCTAACCTGCCAGCTGGTATTTCGCCTTTAACTTCTTCCATTGCTTCAGGAGCGAGCATTGAATTCATTGCAGTATTCACAGCTCCCGGGGCAACGACATTAACAGTTAAATTAGCTGAAGCGACTTCACGGGCATAAGCTTGTGCAAAACGAGCAAGCCCAGCTTTGGAAGTACTATAAACTGCCTCCATAGCACTTCCAGAGCCACCATAAACAGAGCCCAGAAATACAATTCGACTATAATCATTTTTAATCAAAGCTGGCTCAAGCAGCCCAATTAATTTAACCGGCACAGTCAAATTGACTTGTAAAATTTCATCAACTCTCGTCAAAGATTGACTGCTGACAAAGTTATAATCTGTAATACCCTGAGCAAAAACAGCGGCATTAACTGGTAAAAGCCCGTTAACAAATTCTTTTAATTCGTCATTTTTAGCCAGAAAATTAAGTTTGACAGGAATAAAATCCTGCTGGGGATATTTACGACTTAATTTTTGAGCTATTGTGCAGGCTTTTTGCCAATTTTGACTGCAATGGACATAAAGTGACCAACCAGCACTGGCCAAGTCTGTGCATATTGCCTGACCGATCCCACCAGTTGCACCAAATACTATCGCTCGTTGCAATTACAACATTCCTTTTAAACTTATTTTTATGAATTCAGATTTTGAAGATGACCGCACAGCAGTAAATGTCTGTCATTATAGAACAAAATCAGTTATGCATTCATATTCGATTTTATTTTACCATTATTTTTTTGTAAATTTGAACTATTAAAACGAGTCAATAAACTTTCTTAAAAATTAGTCCTGTTCGCCTTCTTTTTTAGGTGGTAACAATACTTGACGTGGTTTAGAGCCTTCAGATGGACCTACTACGCCCTTTTCTTCCATAGCATCGACTATTCTGGCAGCACGGTTATAGCCAATACGGAATCTCCTTTGTAAAAGAGAGACACTGGCAGTTTGCTGCCGTCTGACCAGGTCAACGGCTTGATCATAAAATTCATCTTCAGGTTCTTCTTCTTTATTTTCAGAGGTTTCTTGACCCTTTTGCGGAATCATTCCTTTGTCATACTCCGGCTTTTGCTGCTTTTTGACCCATGAAATTACATTTTCAACTTCATGAGAAGAAACAAACGCCCCTTGAATACGTTCAGGCTTTGAAGCACCAACAGGCATATAGAGCATATCTCCTCTGCCCAGCAATTTTTCAGCACCAGTTTGATCCAAAATAGTTCGTGAATCAATTCCACTTGAAACTGCAAAAGAGATACGTGAAGGGACATTTGCTTTAATCAATCCGGTAATGACGTCCACACTTGGCCTTTGCGTTGCCAAAATCATGTGAATACCGGCAGCACGAGCCATTTGCCCTAAACGTACAATAGCACCTTCAACATCACGACCACCAACCATCATTAAGTCACTAAGTTCGTCAACTACAACCAAAATATAAGGTAGAGGTTTCATAGCCGGCTTTGACTTATCTTGATTATTAAGCTGCACTTTTTCATTATATTCGCTCATATTACGGGCGCCACCAGCTGCAAAAAGCTTATAACGGCGTTCCATTTCTTTGACAGCTTTACTTAGTGCATTTGCCGCAAGTTTGGCATCCGTCACAACCGGAATTAATAAATGGGGCACCCCATTGTAAACAGAAAGTTCAACCATTTTAGGGTCAATTAAAATCAGTTTGACCTGATCTGGTAATGCCTTCATCAAAATGCTGGTTAAAATGGTATTTATGGCTACGGATTTTCCTGATCCGGTCGAGCCGGCAATTAAAAGATGGGGCATTTTAGTCAAATCAGCAGAAATGGTCTGACCACTTACGTCTTTACCTAAAGGCACCTGCATTGGATCCTTTTTAGCCTTCCTGTCTTGACTTTGCATAACATCTTTAAATGCCACCACTGAAGTATTTTTGTTTGGCACTTCTATACCAATATAGGGCTTACCTGGTATAGGTGCTTCTATTCTAATATCTTTGGCGGCCAAGGCCAGTGCCAAATCGTCAGCTAAATTGACTATACGACTAACCTTGACACCAACCGCAGGCTGAACCTCATAACGCGTAATTGTTGGACCTAAAATTGCCCTTTTGATAATTACCTTGACGCCAAAACTCTTAAATGTTGATTGTAAAGTTTGCGTATTTTGACGAATAAGAGCTTTATCAGTACTTTGATCAATATTTCTCACATTGTCGAGCAAGTTTAGCGGTGGCTTTTGGTAATCTGCACTTACTTCTTGCTCTTTATTAAATTCGCCATGATCAACAGCTTCTAAATCCTGCTTAAGTTTTTGATCTTCTGCAATAAATGAATGAGAGCGTGGTAATTTAGTAGCATTTTTTAACGGTTCCTGATGAGTTTGCTTCTTAGCAATATTATTTTGGCTGGCAACTTGTATCTGCGGCTCTACTGGCTCATGTTCAGGGACATCATCAAATTCAGCACTGCCGGAATCAAAATCATTTACGCCAGTTGCAGCAGTACTATTTTCAGTTGGAACATCATCAACTGAAAAGTCTTCTACGTCGGGAAAAATTGTTGAATTATCAGAAAGCGGATCACGCAAATTGCGTGCATTTTCCTGCTCTTTTTTTTGTTCCTGTTTTTCCTTTAATAAACTGTACTTGTCTTTTATCTTAGAACCAGCTGCTTTATTCTTGTTTATAAAAAGTTGGCTGAAGGATTGAAATTTCTTGATCAGCGTAGCAAATTTAACGTCAAAAAACATCAAGATGCCACTAGGAATTAGCAAAATGGCGATAATTCTTAAACCAATATGCCCCAGCAGCGGATAAAATATTTGATAGCACAATGCTCCAATTATGCCGCCGCCCACAGATTTAGTCACTGCTATTCTGCTAAACTCTGCTGCCATTTCATGCCAAAAAGCATTCATAAAAGCATTATTTACCAATTCATGTTCAAAAAAGAGGCTACTTTGAATCAGCAAAAAACCTAAAATAGCTAAAAATAGGCCACAGCTGCGCTTAAATTTAAAATGCATTGGCTTGTTATAAATAAGCATCACCAAACCAAAAATAATGCAAATTCCAGCGGCAAGTAAATAAGAATCGCCAAAAAAGAGCCGAAACACATTGGCAATTTGCTTTCCTAACATTCCAAATTTAGCAAAAGCTAAGACAGCAATAATAATTTGAGCAAGTCCAATAATTGCCCACATGAGCCCATTGGTCTGTTTCTTGTTGGCGACTTTGGTATTTTTTCTCCTTTTCTTTCTAGGCATGATCTTACCAGTTCACAACTTAAAAATTAGCTTTGAAGTTCAAATTAACTGGTTTATCAAGAGTAATCTGAGTAACTTCATAAGTTAAAGTTTCAATGTATTCAACTAGGGGACGGCTAAGAAGCTGGTAATCAGCCTTGCCGAGATCGCTCCCATCGCCAAAATAATCTTTTATTTTGACAATCTGACTAATCATGCCACTAACTGCAAATTCTCCTGGTGCTGGTGCAACATCGAAAACAACGGTAACGTCAAAATAACTGCCATCTACACCAGCGTCAGTTGTACCATCTTCATTTTGCTTTTCGACTTTTTTAAGACCAAAGTTCACCTGATCCTTGACTTCAGGTTCTTCATTAATGTCATAATGGAAATTTTTAACCAAAACAGGAGTTTCTTTTTCAAAATCCATCTTATTTTCCTCCTAAATTGCGTTCATAGCGTTCAGGGCGATTATAGCTGTCCTTCAACTTATCATTTTCATAATGATGAGAAGTTTCCAAATTAGGAAAACCTTGCTGCCGCAAAGCTTCAAGTAAAACAATTGCCACTGAATTAGCTAGATTATAGCAACGAATATTATTGGACATCGGGATGCGCAAATTGCGTTCATAATATTCTCGCATAAACGTTTCTGGTAAACCAGTAGTTTCTTTGCCAAATACAAAATAATAATTTTTTGCGGGATCAGTATAATCAACTTGCGCGTAATTTTTAGATGAAAACTTGGAAATAAGGTACATTTCATCATTGGGGCCAAGTTGATTTAAAAAAGCGTTAAGATCATCATGTAGCCGAACATCTACTTTATCCCAGTAGTCTAGTCCGGCCCGTTTCATCTTTTTATTATCAATTTGAAACCCAAGGGGCTCAATCAGGTCAAGAACAGTATTAGTTCCAGCACATGTTCGGGCAATATTACCTGTATTTGCAGGCATTAGTGGTTCATATAAAACTACGTGATTTGTCAATCTCTTTCTTCTCCTTAACCAAAAATTCACTAAAAACCGAATTTATTTTTTAGACTTTTTTTCAGCTTGATCTCCGTTGACACTTTTGTCGTTATCAGAAATCACTGGTACAGTTTCTTCGACCTCATCTTCTCTAAAAACTTGTGAAACTTTACGATAGTAATTATACACACGTAAAATAATGATTTTTAAAATAGCATAAATTGGGATACCAAAGATGACGCCCCAAAGTCCCCAAACAGAACTTGAACCTATTAATAATAAAATAGTGGTTACCGGGTGCATCTCCATCTTGTTTCCCATTACCAAAGGACTAATAACCCTTGATTCAATGGTCTGTTCGATTGCAAAAACAACCAAAACTTTAATTACCATTGGTACAGAAAGCATGATAGCAATCACGATTACAGGTATAAAGGAAATAAAAGTACCAAAATATGGAATAAGGTTAAGAATACCGCTTAAAACTGCAAGGGCAATGCCGTACGGCAGGCCAATAATACTGTAACCAATGGCAAACATGACTCCGACCCAAAAGGCAACAGTAAGCTGTCCCCTAATATAAGATGCCAGTGCAGTATTAATATCGTAAAGAAGTTCACCGAAACTTTTTTGCCAGCGCTTTGGAGCAAATTGCATTAAGTATGGGCGCAAGTTATGAGCATCTTTTAACATAAAAAACAGAATAAAGGGTGCTGTAAGTAAAGTCATAACGATAATAGTCACTACACTAATTGCTGACGAAATGTTGCTTAACGCCGCATTGACTGCCTCATGACCTGACTTAAAGAGCATATCTTGTGCACGATTAATAGCATCGTTAATGTTGCCCTTCACACTATGAAGCTGTGGATTACTTAGTGCATCCTGCACAGCGTTGGTCGCATCTTTCCAAATATGCGGCCAATGTACAATTAAAGAATTAATTTGACTTTGAACTATTGGTAGTAAAGTATTCACAATCCAAACCAATAAAATTGCCACTAGAATAAATAGTCCCAAGATTGTAATCAGTCTCGGCACCTTAAATTTCCGCTCTAAAATGTCTACCAGCGGGTTCATAATATAAAATTGAATTAAAGCCAGCATCAATGGTGGTAAAATTGCACTCACGAAAACTTTTGCCGGGTTCAGAACAAATGAAATTTTGTTGAATAACCAAATTACAAGGAAGAACAACAAAATATTTAGTAAAGCAATACTAAATCTGTTATTTAAAAACCATTTTTGAAAGATGGTTCTCTTTTTATGTTTTTTCTCGTAGTCCATCAAATCATCCTAATCAAATGTGTTCATATACAATATCATCGCCAATTTTAAATTCAGGCATTGTCTGCTTATCCTCTATTGTGAAATATACGGCATTTGCTAAAGGATTTTTAGACTTTTTCTGATTAAAAAATAATGTGACATGACCCAAAGCGCGCATATCACTGGTAACCATGGCACCGACAAAATCGGCCACATAGGTTTGACCATCAATTGTAATTGTGTCGCCTTTTTTCATAATAAAACTAGCTAAAGGGGTTTGAGGATCAAATTTTTGAATAACGGAAACGTCTACCAGTTCTGGAGTAACATTTTCGCCAAATAAAATCACCATATTACCCTTAGGTTCAATAGCTTGTTTACCAATTTTTGTAATAGTTGCTGTCCACTTCATTTTTTGCTCTCCTTAAGCTCTAATTTTAGCATAACAAAAACCGCTTAACTAATATATAAGCGGTTTTCTTTGTGACTTCTTTATTTTTGATGATATAAAAGCCATTTCTTTATTTCATCAATTATGACCAGCGGTACTGGTAAACAAAATAGGAATATCCAGTCAACAGGTAATAATCTAGTGGTATTAAATAACTGTTGCAGCCCTGGAGTAACCGTTAATAAAAAGAATAAAAGAATTTCGAAAAGGATCCCAAACCAAATACTCTTATTACTAAACAAGCCTTTTTTGAAAAGTGAAACCTTGTTTGTTCTACAGTTCAATACGTTAGCGATTTGCGTAAAAATGATTGCCCCTAATACCATAGTAGTAGCACGCATGTAAACTTGGCCGCTAGCGGCTAACGGATTTTGTGGCCATCCATTTTGAAAATTGACGAAGAAATAAGCTCCGACTGAAATCGCGCTGGAAATCAAACCATACCATAAAAATGCCTTGATAATGACGCTTCTATTAAGCAAGTGTTCGTTGCGCTGCCGCGGTGCTTGTTTCATAACATCGGGATCAACTGCTTCTTCTCCTAATCCCAATGCTGGAAGCATATCCGTTCCTAAATCGACTGTTAGAATCTGCATAACAGTCATTGGCAGTGGTATTGCACCTCCTGAAAACAGGAACAAGATTGAAGGAAAGGCCTCAGGTACATTTGAAGTTAAAATATAGGTCAAAAATTTGCGAATATTACTATAAACGGCTCTACCTTCTTCGATTGCGGCTACAATCGAAGCAAAGTTATCATCTGTTAGGATAATATTGGCCGCATCTTTAGCAACATCAGTACCCGACAAACCCATTGCAATACCAATATCCGCTTGTTTTAATGCAGGAGCATCATTAACTCCGTCACCGGTAGACGCGACGATTTCGCCATTCTCCTGCAATGTTTTAACAACTTTGTATTTTTGTTCAGGTGCAACTCTGGCAAAAATAACTTCGCCTTTTAAGGCCTCACGTAAATCAGCATCGCTCATAGACTCTAGTTCGTCACCAGAAATAACCCGAGCTTTATCAGAAGTTAGACCAATCTGCACCGCAACAGATTTTGCAGTTAATTTCGAATCACCCGTAACCATAATGATTTTGATTTTTGCTTCATGGCAACGTTTGACTGCATTGTATATCTCTGGACGTGGTGGGTCGCTCATAGTGGTAAGTCCAACAAACACTAGGTGCTGTTCAGCTGACTCGATGGTTAACTTAGTGACATCGGTATCTACTTTGTCAACAATTCTATAAGCCATCGCCATACTTCTTAATCCTTTAGCAGCATATTCAGCATTATATTGTTGAGCACGTTTCTTATCATCACGGGTCATTTCCCGAATTTTACCGTCAACCTGAACTTGATCACATTGTTTGATCACATCACTGAATGAGCCTTTAGTAAAAATAATATATTGGTGATCATTCCAGCGATGAATAGTAGACATCCGCTTTCTGTTAGAATCAAACGGTAACTCACGTAAGCGGGGGTATTTGACCAAAACCTTTTGCCGATCAAAGCCGGCTTTTTCAGCCATGATAATTAAAGAGGCCTCGGTAGGCGTTCCCAAGATCTTGGGCTTTCCACCCCTTACTTTACTTGGCTGAACAGCAGTATCATTATCTAAAGATGCAATTTGTACCAGTTTATGTAAATCTGGGTTTTCTTCGTACCAAAGCTGTTTATCGTTTAGTTCAATTTGCCCGTTATTCACATAACCATTACCAGTAACTCTATACTCATTTTTAAGAGTCCACAAATAGTGGATAGTCATTTGGTTTTGAGTTAAAGTTCCAGTTTTATCAGAACAAATAACCGTAGTTTCTCCCAGAGTTTCAACAGAGTTTAATTCCTTAACTATGGCATGCTTTTTAGCCATGCGCTTAACCCCTTGAGCCAAACTTAAAGTAACAGTTGGCAATAATCCTTCTGGGATAAACGCAACAATCATCCCTAAAGCAAAAATAAATGCTTTAGCAAACGGATATTTAACAAAGAAAATGGCAGCGATCAAAAAGACGATACCAATCGAAACAGCAATCAAGGATAACTGTTTAGTTAAGCGGTTGAGTTCCTGAGTCAAAGGACTATCTACCTTATTCTGCTTTTGTGTTAACTGAGCAATTTTACCAAATTCAGTATTCATTCCCGTGGCAAAAGCAATTGCACGTGCTGTCCCAGACCCAACAGTTGTACCGGAGTAGACCAAGTCGGTCTCCGCATAGCTGCCTTCTCCAGGAGCATAATCCGTTGTCTTAGATTCTGGAACAGATTCACCATTTAAAGCACTTTGATCTACCTGCATGGAATTAGCAGTGATTAGTCTGGCATCAGCTGGAATAGCATTACCAGCTTGTAGAATGAAAACATCACCCGGAACTAATTCCTTAGCATCAATCTGTATTTTTTTGCCGTCACGTATGGCCTGAACATAGGTCGGTAACATATTATTCAAAGCATCTGTGGCTCTCTTAGCTGCTCTCTCCTGCCAGAAACTAAAGAGACCGTTAATAATATTAACCAGCCAGATTGCAATTCCCAGCTCTATTGTTCCGCTAAACATAGCAACTAAACCAGAAATCCATAATAAAATTGCCATCATACTGATGAAATTTTTAAAAAATGCTTTCCATTCTGATTCTTCTTGCGACTTTTTAATTTCGTTACGACCGTATTTTTCTAATCTTGCGGTTGCTTCTGCAGAGGTCAGACCTGCAGAAGATGAGTGAAGATTAGTATAAACTTCAGAAATATCATTCTTGGCATAAAGCTCCCGAATTTTATTTTCATCCATTTTCGACATACCTCTTAAATTCATATTTTTTTGTTGATAGTAACTAATATAACTGACAACATACTTTAACACTTTTTATATATGTTGAGCTGTTCAAAATTTTTACAATTGCATGTCATGCTATACTAATTATTGGAACAATTATAAATTAAATTGGAGGCTTTTCAAACATGAAATTATTAATTGGCGGGTATACCAAAAAAAAGGCCACAGGAATCTATGAATTGCCGCTTAAAAAAGCAGATGGCCTGGAAATGCAAATAGGGCCTGCTAAAGAAGTAATTAAGGTTGGTGGACCAACTTATTTCGTACAAGATGACAAATTCATCTTTACTATTAACAATGCTGGGGATAAAGGCGGTATTAGTTCATTTGAATTAGTCAATGGTCAATATACGCAAAAAGATTCATACTTGACCCCTGGTTCATCACCAGCTTATATCGGGATCAACAGAAACAAAAAGCTGCTTTATACAGCAAATTATCACACTGCTGTCCTGGCCGTCTTTTCTTACGATCAGGATGGTAGTTTGACCTTTTTAGATTCAGTAACACACACAGCTGACACACTTGGTCCTTGTCCAGAACAAGCAGATGGCCCTCACCCGCACTTTTTTGACGAAACCCCTCAAGGCAACTTAGTGAGTTGTGATTTAGGCAATGACTGTGTTGATTTTTATAGTTTCAATAACAACAAACTAAAACACTTGGCTAAATATCAAAATGAGCCGGGATTTGGGACCCGTCATATCGTTTTTAGCCCTGATGGTGGTTACTTTTACGTTGTGGGAGAGCTTTCAAGCAAGATCAATTTGGTAGCAATTGATGAAACTAACTGGCATTTTAAAAATATTGCCACCTATTCAACAATCCCCGATGATTTTTCTGATCATAACGGTTCAGCAGCAATTAAAATTAGCCGAGATGGCAAATTTATTTATACTTCGAATCGGGGTCACGATACTATTACGGTTTTCGCCGTTAATGCTGATCACACCTTACAATTACGGCAAAGGATTTCAACCTTTGGAGAATTTCCGCGTGACTTTAACTGGGATGAGGGCGAGAAATACGTGGTAGCTACTAATCAAAATACAGATAATGCTACTTTATATACTCGTGACGCAGAAAACGGCTGTCTCACCCCTATCCAAAAAGATATTTTTGTCCCTGAGGGTACACGCGTACTTTTCAGTGAATAATTTGATAAAACAAAAAGTTGTCTCTATATAGAGGCAACTTTTTTTTACTAACATTTTTTAAAACTCTGCCACAATTTCATCATATCCGATGCATCTGCGATCGCAATTTGTACTTTTTTGGCAGGATTAAAAGGATCAGGAAATTCTAAATAAAAGCAGCTTAGTGCCTGGCGGCTAAAATCATCTTCTATACCGTAAAAGGGGTCGCCAAAAAGAGGATGACCAATATATTGCATGTGTAGACGAATCTGATGCGTCCGCCCGGTAAATAACCGTAATTCAACTAAACTGGCACCAGGTCGTTGTGCAATAACCTGATAAGCGGTTTTGGCTCTCTTACCTTCAGGGTCAATACAGCGCACTATTGCAGTTCCCTTCCGCCCAATTGGCTGATCAATTATGCCAGCAAGTTCATTTTGAGTAAAATTACCGTGAACTATTGCATGATATTTTTTGACAAAGTCTGTTTTAGGAATTTGACTAAAACGTGAATGGGCAATAGCATTTTTACCAATTAGAACTAAACCTGACGTATCGCGATCAAGGCGAGTAACAACATGCGGTTTGACACCACGCTCATTTTTTTGAGCAAAATAGCCTAAAACCTGATTAACAACTGCATTATCATCATAGCGTGAGGGTATGGATAAAATACCAGCCGGTTTATTAACCACTAAATAATTATCAGTTTCTTTAACAATATCCACTGGTTTTTGTGAAGGGACCAGCCAGGGATTATCCTTTTCTTTGCCCGGCACGAAAATAACTTCATCACCTGTATGTAAAAGATAATTTGTATATCTTCTTTTGTGATTGACCAGCAATAAACCGCCAGCGTTTTTGGCATTATTGACAGCTCTTTTTGAAAAACCATTTTTCAATAAAAAAGCCCCTAATTTTTTGGGGGCTTTATCTTGTACCAAAACTTTAAATACTGTCATCTTCATCTCCAATAAAGGCACTCTGAACCCGTGACCAAAAATGAGTATGTCCAAAACGATCAAAATGTATTTCTTTGCTAGAAATACGATAATCAATTCTCTTAGCATTACGGACATTGATGCGGCGCCCATCTATAGTCATGACAAAATGATCAGCCTTGGGCACTACTGTAATCCACTGCTCTGGCGCAAGTACAATGGGTGAAGATAGCGTTCTAAAAATACGATTATTGATAGAAGCTATTTCAGCCATTTGCAGCGCTTTTAACCGAGGATGGATCACCGCCCCGCCAATTGACTTGTTATAGCCGGTTGACCCAGTCGGCGTGGAAATACATAGACCATCACCCCGAAAATTTTCGAACAGCTGGTTATCTATATAAACCTTGGCTTCAAGTGTATGGGATATCCGTTTGACTGCAGATTCATTTAATGCCAAAAAGTGCTTTTTTTCGCCAGCTTCAGTCAGTAAATTTACATCAAGCAAAGGATAAGCGGCCGATTCTGGTTCTCGTAAAAACAGTGCATCCACCATCTTATCAACATCAGGGCCTTGCCAGTCAGTATAAAAACCGAGATGACCAGTATGAATGCCAATAAAACGAATTGAGCTTATTTGATTTTCATAACGATGAAAAGCATTAATTAGGGTCCCATCACCGCCAACAGTAATAACCACATCAGGGTATTTGGCATCAAAAACTACCCCTTTTTTCGTTTCTAATAATTTCCGCAAATGCGCTACCACTTTTAAAGTTTCTTGATTAGTGTTATGGGCAATTGTAATTCTCATTATTTTTCCTTACCCTTGTTTTTGGTAAAAACCTTCTGAGCCTCTTGCACTTCATCTTTAATTAAAGACATTTCTTCATCAAGTTTATAGGCTGTTTCTGCAGTGGATTTTAGCCTTTGGGAAATATCTTTGGGGTAAGAGCCTTGGTACTTATAATTTAAAGTATGCTCGACAGTTGCCCAAAAATTCATTGCCAAAGTTCTAATTTGTATTTCTGCCAACAATTTTTTTGATCCAGTAGGTAAATAGACAGTATATGAAATCACCATATGGTAAGAACGATAACCAGAAGGCTTAGCATTTTGAACATAATCTCGTTCTTCAATCACTTCCATATCATCCCGCTCATGGATTAAGTCTACTACTTTATATATATCATCTACAAATTGACAAACTATTCGTATCCCTGCTATATCCTGCATGTCAGTCTCAATCACATCCGGACTGATAACACGCCTTTGCATTTTTTCTTTAATTGAATCAACAGTTTTAACTCTGCCGACCACAAATTCGATCGGTGAATGTTCCCCTTGAGTCAAAAAACTTTGTCTCAAAGAACGAAACTTCACCTTTAATTCTCGCACGGCCTCATCATAAGGCCATAAAAAATTATCCCAATCAAAATTCATAGAAATAATTCCTTTCTCAACAGCATATCCATTTTAACATAAAATATATGATAGCAATTTCATAGGATTACCTTGTTTAAGCATTCTTGCCCTTTTTGAGCTATACACAACCCTCAAACTTCTTTAGCCATAGGATTTATTCCTTGCACAATCAACCTTTTAAGATTATGATAAATTTATTAATTTTAGCAAATATGTACTCTTATAGCATTTCTATCAGAAATCTTATTAGAATAATAATTTGCTGAATACCTACTCGATTTATTTATTTTTTTCAGAGTTAAATTTTGAATTTTTGTAGTGAAGTGTACAAAATACTTTATAGACACTTTTTATATTTATAAAAAGAATGGAGTAAGTACTAATGGCAGAAAATACCGAGATAGAAGCAAAAATACTTTTACCACAAGAAATTTTCCAAAAGCTGTGTAGTGATTTTACAGTAAAAGAAAGTTTTAACCAAGAAAATTATTACTTTGATACCAACAATAGATTACTCAAAAAAAGTAGAATCAGTTGTCGTATTCGTATTTTCTCTGATCGGGCTGAACAAACGCTCAAAGTGCCTCATCAAAATCCGTTGCAAAACAAATTTCATGAAGCGATTGAAATAAATGATAAGCTTTCGCTAAAAGAAGCCCAAGATTATGTTCAAAATGGTCTTAACAATCAGCACATTACCTTTAAATACAGCGCTGGTAAATATCTAAACCAGCACTTTGACCATAATCTGCAACTAGACTTGCAAACCTATAGTAAAACGCACCGCATACTTGCAAATGGTCCTGAAAATTGTGAACTGACCTTTGATGACAGTACCTATCCCGATGGCTATGAAGATTTTGAACTTGAAATAGAAAATACTAACCCTCAAACAATTAGCGTAGTTTTGGATAAGCTAAAGAAAAAATATGGTTTTACTCAAACCAAAAGCAATACCAATCGAGCAAAAATTGCACGCGCTTACATTCATCGTGTTAAAATAGGATAGAGAAGGTATGTTTTTTGTTCAAAGGATAGGTATTTGATAGAGTTGTACATAATAATCAGTTTTGGAGGAGCCTGATCATGTTTGAGATTTTTCTCTTTGTGAATCCTGTTGGCATTTATTGCTACAACACAGAGACATTAATTAAAGATGCAATTGATGAACTCAATATTAATTCTTCTTACCATTTTGTTCCCGTAATAAATGCTAAAGTTATTAAAGAAGACATCATTAGAAGAAAAAAAGCTGGTCAAAGAATTACTGATATACCGCAATATACCATTGCGTCTTTTCAGGCACTACGTCATTATCATGCAATTAAACTTGAATACGGTAACAAAAAGGCACGCGCTTATTTAGTTGCTTTGCAAAGAGCAATGAGCGAAGACTTTAATAAATACTCTGCAGATTTGCCCAGACAAGTTGCTAGTGATCTTAACTTAAATTTTAATCGCATAAATGATCGCAGGATTGCTCACTATATTGACGATTCAATTTTCCAAGACAAAAAATTAGTTCGTAAATTTAATGTGAGAAATATTCCGACTACAATTATTTTCAATGAAAGTGGTAATTACAGTGGGATCATGCTGGAAGGAATATTAGCTCATGATAAACTAGTTAAGCTTTTTAAAAGCAACGGCTGTATCAATGAAGAAGAAAAAAATTACTATCCTATTAGACACTTACGTTTGATTTAAATACTTAGTGACATTATCACAAGTGTTAACAGCGCGAAAATTTTGAAAAACCCAGGACGGCAAATCTTCAATGGTTTGCCGCTTTTTGTATAATTTTTCTGCTATTTGCATGCCTTTTAAACTTTTTTGCGCAAGTTGTAATTGCAGGTACTCTTTTTGCTTTTGAGCATTCACCTGATATTTTTGTAAATTTGGCTGAAAGTGCCATAAATTTCTTAATCCAACTGGATTTAAATTAAAAACCTGTATTTGATAATGAAGTTTATTCGTAACGGGTTCTAGTAACACGTTATATTTAAGGCGCAATATTTCTTGCTGCGGATTAATTTCCAAATAATAATCTCGCCATGCTTGATTATTGCGAAAAAAAATAAGTTGCGACTTTTTTAAATTTTGTTCCAAATAGTGCCTCTTACCTACAATCCAAATATCTTTTATGCCTAAATTCCAGTAAAGTGAGTGGCGGTGACGAAATTCTGATTTATTAAGAGGAGCACATTGAATTTCAAAAGCGAGTTTTGGGCTGGCCAAAATATCAGCACGCAATTGACCATTTGCTAAACTAGTTTCCATTTGTGCATCAAAATGCGTTTTTCTAAGAGCTGTATAAAGCAGTTCTTTACTTAGAGCATGTTCTTTATTTTCCCCAGACATATTAGTCACTTGAGCAAGATGCTTAAAATAAGACCGCTCTTTTTTGATTATCAACTGCACTTCTCTTTGACAATGCGGGCAAAAATATTTTTGACTTAAATTTTTATTTTGCTGCTTTTGCGCTTCATCAACAGCTAATACTAAGACATTATTCAACAGAGCTGCGTACATTTTTATCACCTAAAAATAAGTACGCAAAAAGGCAAGAATTAATTCTTGCCCTTCTATCTAATTAAAAATATTTGCTATTTAATTTTGCTAAAATAATGGCGCAAGCAACCTAAAGCATCATGTGCAACTATCTGTTTACCATTGATACGTACGCGAGCCATTTCATTTGCTTTAACCTTAATACCATATTCATTTGCAATCGCCCATGCGTCTGCAGGTTTGATTTCTGCATAATCAGTATCAGTAAAGGTCAGTTCAAGGTAAAATTTTCCTCGTTCAAAGTAAAGACTGGATTCTAAATCAGCAGCTAACAGACTATCAGCCAGTTCCACTACTTGATTAAGATCGTTGAAACAATATCCCTGTTTCTTCTGTAACTTCCAAAATTCCTTCTTACCCTTAGGAGTAGAAGAAGTATCTTCTTCACTATTTCCTTCGTCTTCATTTTCCAGATCAAGAAAAGATCTCCGTGAATCTTGATTGTTCTTCCCATTATTAGCGGTATCATTATCAAATAATTGGGCTAAATTATTCCGATCTTTATCTGTTACTTTGGTGATAAGTAAATCAAGTCCACCGTTATTAGGCATTACTTGAAAAGTAACCGGCGCATCCTGACTAAATGAGTGATCAGTATCTATTTCGTCCAAAATCGAATAAAAGAAATGTTGAATTTTATTTTTATCGCCCAGTAAATCTAAAACTTTAAGTCCACGATTAGCCAGTTCTTTTTTACCTATTCTCACGCGAATTGTGTTGTCGTTAATATGATCTACTTGCATGAGTTCTCACCTCCATCAGGTTCTTTGTTCTATTGTAGCGTACTTTCCCAATAAAATAAAAGCGTTAGTTTAAAAACTAACGCTTTTATTTTAAACTTTCATGAATTTTATAGATCTGCAATTTTTTGCATTTCTTCAAGTTCAAGACGACGGACTTTTCTAGGTAAAAAGCGTCTGATCTCGTCTTCGTTATAGCCAACTTGTAGTCGACGGTCATCCATAATTATTGGACGTCTTAAAAGACTTGGATTCTTTTCAACCAAGTCAAGTAGTTGATCGATTGACAAGTCATCAAGATTTACTTTTAATTGTTGAAATGCTCTTGAACGCGTAGAAATAATTTCTTCAGTACCATTTTCGGTCATACGTAAAATTTGTAAAAGCTCTTCTTTAGTTAAAGGCTCAGAAAAAATATTTCTTTCCTTAAAAGGAATGTCATGTTTTTTTAGCCAAGCCTTTGCTTTACGGCATGATGTACAGCTCGGAGATATATATAAATTGACCATATATTTCACGCTCCTTCAGAATTAGTCTTCTAAATTATTATAGCATACTACTTCTTTTTTGTAAGTAGATTTTCCATAACTAACTATAATTTTATGGTAATTTTTAAAAGTGAATATTCTATGACTTTTTTACCAAGAAAGATTAAAGAAATTAAAAAAGGACACATTAAATTTTTATGAATGTATCCTTTTTTTAATCAATATTTATCTGTCCACTTTTTTCATTAAGTCACTAACTAACTGCTCATTTTCTTCAGCAGTTTCTGAAACGTAACAAGCTTTATTAGCTAATTCCTTAATATCATTAGTGTTCAACTTCTTCATTAAACTTCTAATGCGCAAAATTGAAGTAGCACTCATTGAATATTCGTCTAATCCCATTGAAAGCAGGATTGGGAACATTGTGCTGTCTCCAGCTGCTTCACCACACATGCCACACCAAATGCCATTTTCATGAGCTGCATCAATTGTGTGCTTAATTAAGCGTAAAACTGATGGGTTGGCTGGTTGGTAAAGATAAGAAACATTATCATTGCCACGGTCGGCAGCCATTGTGTATTGGATCAAGTCATTAGTACCGATTGAGAAGAAATCAACTTCTTTAGCAAGTTGATCAGCTAAAACAGCAGCGGCAGGAACTTCAATCATCATTCCAACTTCTAAGTCAGAACTCATTTTAACGCCTTTAGCTGCTAATTTTTCTTGCTCCTCTGCCAAAATTGCTTTAGCCTTGCGTAATTCGCCTAAAGTACCAATCATTGGGAACATAATTCCCAACTTACCATAAGCTGATGCGCGCAAAAGAGCTCTTAGTTGTGTACGGAAGATTTCTTCATTTTGAAGTGAAAGTCTAATAGCACGCACACCCAAGAATGGGTTCATTTCATCTGGCAAATCCCAGTAGTCAAGATGCTTATCGCCACCAATATCCATGGTTCTGATAATAACTTGTTTACCGTGCATTCCTTCAATAACTTCCTTGTAGGCTTCAAATTGTTCGTCTTCGGTCGGGAAGTCTTTTGAATCCATATACAAGAACTCAGTTCTGTATAATCCAACGGCTTCAGCACCATTATCGTTTACACCCTGCATATCATTTGGTGTACCAATATTAGCAGCAATTGTGAACTTCTTGCCATCAGCTGTGACAGAAGGTTCATTCTTTAATTTTTCCCATTCAGCCTTTTGCTTTAAGAAATCAGCACTCTTTTGCTTATAATCAGCGATTTGACTATCAGTTGGATCTACAATCACGTCACCATTAAGACCGTTAACTGCAACAGTCTCACCATTTTGAACATCTTTGGTAATAGAATCTGTACCGACAACTGCTGGCAATTCCAAAGAACGTGCCATAATTGCTGAGTGCGCAGTTCTACCACCAATGTCTGTAACAAAGCCCTTAACGTATTTCTTATTTAATTGAGCCGTATCACTAGGGGTTAAGTCGTGAGCAACCACTACAACTTCATGGTCAATAGAAGCTGGATTTGGTAATTCTTTACCCAGTAAGTGAGCCATGATTCTCTTAGAAACATCGCGCACATCAGCTGCACGCTGCTGCATGTATTCGTTATCAGTCATGCCTTCAAAAATTGTAATGAATTTTTGCGCAGTTTCATCAAGAGCAGCTTCACTATTAACCTTCTGCTCCTTAATTTCATTTTCAATTGCACCCGTAAACTCAGGATCATTTAGAATCATTAAGTGAGCTTCAAAGACTTGAGCTTCATCTTCACCTAAACTCTTCTTCGCACTATCGCGAATTTTTTCAACTTCAGCAGTAGAAACTGAAATTGCTTCTTTATAACGAGCTAATTCACTATCAACATCACTAACTGTGGCTTTGGTGAATGAAAGATCTGGTTCAACCAAGAGATAAGCTGGTGCTACAGCAATGCCATCACTTGCAGCAATTCCTTTTAATGTCTTGGTCATTATTCAGCCAAACCCTCTTTTTTCATTGTTTCAGAAATAGCATTGATTGCATCTTTTTCATCATCACCATCAGCACTGATAGTAACATCAGCATTCTTACCAACACCAAGTGACATAACACCCATGATTGACTTTAAGTTAACTGATTTACCATTGTATTCCAAGTTGATATCTGAACCAAACTTAGAAGCAGCTTGTACTAGCAATGTAGCTGGACGAGCATGAATACCTGTTTCTGCAACAACATGAAAATCGCGTTTTTCCATTATATATATCTCCTTTGAATTCAAAAAATCAAACCGGTAGTAAATACCTATTCGCCTACTTAGACTATCATTTTTTTGTGAATTAGACAACATAAATGTAACAGTTTACATCATTAAACTTCAGTCTTGGTTTGCGAATAAATTATTTTACCGCCCCTCAAAGCCTTTCCGGTTATATTTTGCCTTTTGCCAAAAGACCTTAATGCAGCTTGAAATTCAAAAGCATTTTGCGGGTCAACTTCATAATGATCAAGTTCCCCATTTGCCAACTGCTCTAAAATTTTTTGATAATCCATTTTACCACCGCTTTTTTTAAACCGATATCATTACAGCAATTTTTTTGATTTTGCCTAGAATTATTTTATCATATTTAAGCTACTTACAAATAATAAGAAATAAGTTTTAGCACTTGATTATTGCGAGTGCTAATTATATAATTTAGTAAATTGATATGAAAGGCGGTAATATAATTGCTTTGTCAAAACTGTCAAAAACGACCAGCCTCCATTCACCTTTTTGCAGAAGTTAATGGACAGCGTCGAGAAATTAATTTATGTGGACAATGTTATCAACAACTTAAACAACAAGGAAATATTAATATGAACAATGACAATAACGGCTTCTTCGGCGATCTCAGCGATTTCTTCAACTATAATGGCAACGCTGGTAACCCGGGGGATCCTAGAATGAGTACTGGTGGTCCGGGCAACGCTAACGGCAATAATGGTGCTGGCGGTGGTCGGTCACTGCTTGATCAGTACGGAACAGATCTAACCGCTCTAGCAAGAAAAGGCAAAATCGATCCAGTAATTGGCCGTGATAAAGAAATTGCGCGCGTGATAGAAATTCTGAACCGCAGAACTAAAAACAACCCAGTCTTAATTGGTGAAGCCGGTGTCGGTAAAACAGCTGTAGTCGAAGGCTTGGCCCAACAAATTGTCGATGGCTCGGTACCTGCCAAGCTGCAAGATAAAAGAATCATATCACTAAATGTAGTTTCTTTAGTTCAAGGTACAGGTATTCGTGGTCAATTTGAACAGCGTATGCAGCAACTACTTAAAGAAGTACAAGGCCATGATGATATTATTCTCTTTATTGATGAGATTCATGAAATCGTTGGTGCAGGCAATGCCGAAGGCGGAATGGATGCCGGCAACATCATTAAACCTGCCCTCGCTCGTGGTGACTTACAACTTGTTGGCGCTACCACTTTAAAAGAATATCGCGAAATTGAAAAAGATTCTGCTTTAGCCAGACGTTTCCAACCTGTTGATGTCAAAGAACCGTCAGTAGCTGAAACCATCCGTATTTTAAAGGGTATTCAAAAGCGTTACGAAGATTATCATCACGTTCACTATACCGATGATGCGATCAAAGCTGCTGCAGAATTGTCTGAGCGTTACATTCAAGACCGGTTTTTACCTGATAAAGCCATTGACTTACTCGATGAAGCTGGTTCACGAATGAATTTAACCATTCCTTATGTTGATAAAGAAAAAATGAAGGAACGGATTGAAGCAGCGCAAAAATTAAAGCAGGAATCATTAAAGAATGAAGACTACGAAAAGGCCGCATATTACCGCGACCAAATTGAAAAATATAATAAAATGAAGGATCAAAAAGTTGATCCAGATAAATCTCCGGTAATCACCAGTAAGATTATGAACAAGATTGTCGAAGAAAAGACTGGTATCCCTGTTGGCGATTTGCAAAAGCAGGAAGAAAATCAGTTACAAAACTTGGCACCAAATCTTAAAGCGCATGTTATCGGTCAAGACAAAGCCGTTGACAAGTTGGCGCGGGCAATTCGCCGGAATCGGATCGGTTTTAACAAATCTGGTAGACCAATCGGCTCCTTCCTCTTTGTAGGACCAACGGGAGTTGGTAAAACCGAACTTGCCAAACAACTGGCTAAACAAATGTTTGGTTCAGAAAATGCTTTAATTCGGTTTGATATGTCTGAATACATGGAGTCATACTCTGTTTCTAAATTGATCGGTTCTGCTCCGGGTTATGTTGGTTATGAAGAAGCTGGACAACTTACTGAACGAGTACGTCGTCACCCATACAGCCTAATACTGCTTGACGAAATCGAAAAAGCTGATCCTGCTGTTATGAATTTGTTCTTACAAATACTTGATGACGGTCGTTTAACTGATTCACAGGGAAGAACGGTTTCATTTAAGGATACTATTATCATCATGACTTCTAACGCGGGTCAGGGTATTAAAAATACCAGTGTCGGCTTTACTGCTGAAAATGCTAATGATAAGCCTGATTCAGCAAGAAGTTCAATGAGCCAGTTCTTTAAGCCGGAATTTCTCAACCGTCTGGATGATGTAATCGAATTTAATGAATTAACTAAGGAAGACTTAGTAAAAATTGTCAATTTGATGTTAACAGAAGTCAACGATATGGTTAAAAACCAAGGTTTACAGATTACTGTTAGTGATGAAGCAAAGAACAAGTTAGTCGAAGAAGGCTATAACCCTGCTATGGGTGCAAGACCTCTTAGGAGAACTATTCAAGAAGAAATTGAAGACAAAGTGGCAGACTATAAACTGGATCATCCTGCAGCTAAGCGCTTATTAGCTAGCGTAGCTGATGGCAAAATTGTGATTAGTAATGATGAAAATATCGGTGATACCGAGGTTAACACCGAAAATAATTAGTTAAATTAATTTTTCACTAAGCATGATTATTGCAAATTATGATAATCATGCTTTTTTTAAAAGAAAAAAGTTATGATTAGTTGTATACTAAAATAAAAAAGAGCTACTAG
The DNA here is from genome assembly GCF_000970855.1 of Lactobacillus helsingborgensis. Lineage (GTDB taxonomy): Bacteria > Bacillota > Bacilli > Lactobacillales > Lactobacillaceae > Lactobacillus > Lactobacillus helsingborgensis. The sequence continues at coordinate 581,336 of NZ_KQ034046.1, read as the reverse complement.
AAGAAACGGGTGAAATCCATGCATTTGATAGATGTAACCAATAGTTATCGGGACCTTGTTCATAGTCAACTAAATACTACTAATGTAAATTATGTTAAAGTATATTCTCTAGGCAATACTTCTGTTATATACACCGAAAGTGATAAAGCTATCGGGATTGTCTTGGAAAACCACAATCGACGCGTCCGTAAAGATGAAACAGAATTTGTAATTGAGCGATTAGTTAAACAAAAAAATCCTTCCTATGTTTTAACTTTTGACAAAAGTCAACATGTGATTGAAATTCATATTGATAAATAAAAAAACTGGCATGATGCCAGTTGATATGACCCTCCAATTTAGGACAAATTTGGGGGTTATTTTTATGACTAAATTATCTAAACAAGATAAAATTCAAATCTATCATCTTTGGCATGATTATCAAATCGGCCCCGCGGTGCTAAGTCAGCGTTATCATGTTGGCAGGTCTAATATTGGTTACTTGTTGGCTTTAATTGACCGTCACGGTCTAGCCGTTTTAGATCAACCTTTCACTGCTTATACAAGTAATTTTAAAAAGCAGGCTGTCAAGCGAATCATAGTTAACCATGAGTCCCTTTATCACGTAGCACTAGATTTAGGTTTAAAAAGCCGTGGCATCCACCAGTCCATACCGCGCAAAGGCAACGGACTGATAGTAGGCTTTCTTTGGCACCTTAAAGTGGAATATGTTCTACGGCTTTGAACAGCCCTTCAAGAACTTACCTTCACCGGAACAAGCAAGCTAAAAGGACTAACCCCGATTTAATATCGGAAGTTAGTCCTTAACCAGAAATTATTAAACTACTTTAATTTCAAGGGGCATATCTATTTTTAGTCTGAATGCTCAATCAAAACATCGCCAAACTATAGCAACATAATCTGATGAATAATCATGTTAATGCCATGCGGATTCTTTTTACTTATTGGCCTTGTGCCTGACCACGCCGAGGTAGTAGACCGCCGCGAGCAGCAGCGTAACGCCGTAAATGTACTGCGTGCTGATTGCGCCCAGCCGGTCAACTACCAGTCCGCCTGCCATCGTCCCGAGCGGGATCATGACGGACAGGATGCTGTCGTTGATGGTCTCGATGCGCCCCAGCACCGCAGACGAGAAGCTGACCTGCACCAAGGCCTCAAAGTCCGTGTTCATCATGGTGAGCCACAAAGAGGAGATGGCCGAGTTCAACAGGATGAGCAGGACGCTCAGGCCCGCCGTCAGCGGAACCAGGAGGCGGAAGACACCAGCACCCACAAAGCAAATTGCGATGAACAATTCCATGCTCTTCTTCCCCAGCTTGAAGTGCTGCACCAGGAAGGCACCGGCGATGCCGCCCAGAGACGAGGCCAGCAGCAGGCCGCCGTAGCCGATTGCCGAGTCATGAACATAGCTCTGCCCAAAATACGGCAGGCCCACGTCGAAAATGCCGTAGAAGAAGTTGACGACGCACAGTGGCAGGATCAGCTCCAGGATGTTCTTTTCATCCTTCAGCGTCTGCCAACCGACGTGCAGGTCCTTCCAGTAGGAGCCGGTGAAGTACTCCTCGCTCTCCAAGACGTCCTTGGCCAGGGCGTTAATCTGCAGGCGCCCGTAGGTCAGCAGGGCCAGCGCAAAAACCACGCCGGAGATGACCACGGTCATGCTGATTGACGTTGTCGCAATCAGAAAGGTGGCAAAACCGTCCAGAACTAAGTCCAAAACGCCGTAGGTCACCTGGAACAGACCGTTGAAGTGGAGCATGTCCTTTTCCGCGACAAACAGCGGCAGCAGTTTGGTTTCGGCCGGGTAAATAATGGTTGAAAGAACCGTGGAGGCCGTGTAAAGAATTAAGACCACGGCGTCAACCCCGATGCCACTTTGGCCCAGCTGCAACACCCCCACCACCGCGGCGCTGATTGCGGCCTGGATGATGGTGGAATAGTTCAGCAGCTTCTTCATTGAGATGCGGTCAATCAGGGGGCCCAGGCCGAACGAGATCATGTCAATCCCGGAAGTAACGGTCAACAGGACCGCTACCATGAAAGGTGAGTGCCCGGTCTCCTTGAAGTACCAGAGCACCGCCATGTAGAACAGGCTGTCGGCGATGTTGGTCGTGACTCGGCCAACTAGCAGCTTATAAACGTTTGCATATTTTTTACATAACATAATACACTTTTTTAATTATAATCCTTTTCTTATTTTTAATAATACTCATAACCGGTTGGCCATAAATCAATAATAAACATCCATTTTTAAATAAACAAAAATTTCACAGTGGCCAATTTTTAACCATTAATGTACACCCCATATCAAGCAGATTCTCTTTAATCTGCTTAGCACGAGTTAAATTACCAGAAAACAATGCCGAATAATATTTAGCTGATATTATATAAATGATAAAATGAGTGGTTGACTCTAAGCTTTGAAGATAATTTATAGCATTCACTACATTAGCTCCAATTATCCCTATTTTTCCATTCAATCCTATTGTTTGAGAATATTTCCAATGTAAATAGTTAACACAAATGATGGCAAATCTTTCTTTCATAATTTCTGAGATGTTTTTAGATCGTGATATTTTATTAAAGAAAAAGACCATCTTTTTTTCAACAAATTCAATTGGTAAAATTTCAAAAGATGTAGCAAATAAAAGTAAAGCTTGAATATTAAAAATCCAGTTACTATCTTTATTTAAATCATCTATAATGGATTTCTTAAACTTATTATCTAAATCATCTGTAGTTTTTGTCAAAAAAGCAACAGCTATCTGTACTCTTTTTTTAAAATGAATACTAACATTAGCCTTTTTAATCTGCTCGAATGTTGTAACTGCTGCTACAATATCATGATTATTAAATGCAAGTCCAAATTGAGAGGATAATTTTTGTTCTAACCTATTGGAGGGAGGCATGTAAGTATCAGATACTTTATCAAAGAAATAAGATAAGTCTATATTGTGTTTTAGTAGTAATTTTATTAATAAATCACTGCTTATTCTTCTAGTACCATGGATCACACGTGAATATGTACCAGTTGTAATAATGCCAGCAGCCATTTCTTTTCCAGTTAGTCCAAGCTCTTTCTGCATTTCTTTCAAGGCTTCACCAATTGTCATAACTAATCTACCTTTTATGGTTATTCTTCATCAAGCTCTATTTTATGTTGATAGCTATTTAACCAGTTCCTTTCTCTAGGAAAGAAAGGAAATCTACTACTAGGATCAGCAATAGTTGTCTTTTCTAATAGAGTCCTTATCGTTTCCTACAATTAATAGCTTATGCCACTAATGCTTCTTTACTGTTTCTTTTATCATTTCATTTGGCGTATGCAGGCCTATACTTACTTCTTCTGGTTTATCTAATATGTTTGGAAAGGTTAAAATACCCGTAGCAACTATTAAATACTTACAAATAATAGTTTTGTTACCACAATTTACATAAAACAATCCATCTTCATTTTTATCAATCTTGCTAACGCAATGATTTTCTAAAAAATCAAATTTTAACAAAGTATTTATAAATGCGCCTAGTGTAGAACAATCACCATATACTTTATTTTCTTGATGAATAAGAATGCTAGTTACACAAAAATTGTATTTTGTGGCTATCTTTTCTAAAACTTTAAGTTGATCCAATGAAAATCCAAAGTGAGAAAAATATTGTTCTTTTAAATATAAATTCTCAGGCGCACGAACTCGTATACCTATCTTCAAGTTTAGTCGGAAATTATTACTTTCTAAGAAATCTTGTAATTGTACTAATGAATTAAAATAAAAACAGAATTTTTATTTAAATCGAATTTATCATATTCAAATCCGGTAGCCGAAACAATTTTATTATTAAACCGAGCTATTTTTTTATATTCTTGTACAGAGGAAACACTAAAGCCGGCCACAAATCTTGATAAAAGCGAAATTACTTTTGAGTTATAACAAGCTTTTATAGAATAAAGTAATTTTGTCTCATTAGTTTTTACTTCCGATAATTGTTTTAACGCTTCATCTATATTAAATCTAATAGCATCTTTTAAATAAATAACTGACGGTGTATCAATTTTTTCACTATTTTTTATACCTTTTATTATTATATCGTTAATTTTCATAGCTTTGCCTTTATCTATTTAGCGTTATTCTTTAATTTAAATTTTAGCATAAACTCATATTAAGCTTGCCTATTTTTCCTATAGGAAACTAAAATTTTTGTCCTGACATCGGTCCATGCGCAGATACCGTGGGGGCGTCTGGGCATCTGCGCTTAACTCCTTCCATGTTCAGATAATACGCGCTAACAAAATAATAAAATGGTAAATTGTAAGATGAAGTTGAACACTTGCCCTGATTAGAAAACAAAAAAGTCCATTGGACTTCTTTGATAGAATGTAATTAACCACAAAATTCTAGAAAGAAGTTACCAATGAACTCCCTTAATCTACCATATCTAGTCACCAAAAGGGCCAGTTTCAAGCATGGCTCAAAAATCATGGCATTAGCCAATCAATGTCACGCAAGGGCAACTCGCTTGATGATGGGTTAATGGAAGGCTTCTGCGGGATACTTAAACGAGAAATGTTTTATGGTTTCGAAAAGCAGTTTAAGAATCTCACTGAACTGGAAGATGCGATTAGAGACTACATTGAGTATTACAATCAGAAAAGAATCAAGATTAAACTAAAAGGACTAACTCCGATTGAATATCGGAAGTTAGTCCTCGGTTAGCAGCTAATATAAAGTGTCCTAATTTTAGGGTTCACATCAAGTTTTTTATTTAGAGCTTTTCTGTTAATTTCACGTCAGGATACTTATCCCGGAAGAAGCGCTCAGCAAATTGGTTTTCAAATAAGAATAATGGTTGACCGTAGCGGTCTTTGACCAAAAGGTTACGGCTATTAGCCATAGCGGGATCAAGCTGATCAGGATCAATCCAACGTGCAACTCTGTGACCAATATTTGTCATCTCCACATCGGAATTATATTCATTCTTCATCCTAAATTTAAAAACTTCAAATTGCAGTTGTCCTACAGCACCTAAGATATATTCATCAGTCTGATAATTTTGGTATAACTGAATGGCTCCTTCTTGAACCAGTTGCACCATTCCCTTATGAAACGACTTCTGCTTCATCACATTTTTGGCAGTGACTCTGACGAATAACTCCGGTGTAAATTCCGGTAGCGGTGGGTAAACAATCTTGCGCTTACCGGCATAAATACTATCACCAATTTGAAAATTACCCGTATCATATAATCCGACAATATCACCTGCCACGGCATCCGAAACCTGCATTCTTTCACTTGACATGAATTCAGTTGCATTGTTCAAGCGAATCGGTTTACCCGTACGAGCCAAAGTAACATCTAGTCCCTTTTTAAATTCACCGCTGCCAATACGGACAAATGCAATACGGTCACGGTGATGAGGGTTCATATTAGCTTGAATTTTAAAGACAAAACCGGAGAAATCTTGATCATCTGGCGCTAAATTTTCGTTATCATTAACTTCATGGCTGGCAGGTGAAGGTGCAAGCTTGACAAAGCTCTTTAAAAATGTTTCAACTCCAAAATTAGTTAAGGCAGATCCAAAAAATACTGGAGTTTGATCTCCTTTAACAATTTTAGCAAGATCAAACTGGTTACCAGCTTCTTTAATTAATTCGATTTCTCCCAGAGTATCCTGAAACTGCGGATTTTGACTAAATGGTTCACTAGCAGGTAACTTACCCTCTTTATTAAGTGCTAAAAAGCGGTCAGGTCCATCTTTGTGGTACATTTCAATTTGGTTGTTGGCAATATCATACAAGCCTTCCAACGTTTGGCCAGAACCAATCGGCCAATTCATGGCTACGCCTTCGATACCTAACAGGTCCTCAAGTTCCGCAATCAAATCAAGTGGCGGTCTGCCGTCACGATCTAGCTTATTCATGAAAGTAAAGATCGGAATTCCTCTTTGCTTAACCACCTTAAATAATTTTTTGGTTTGCGGTTCAATACCTTTAGCCGAATCAATGACCATAACCGCGGAATCGACCGCCATTAAGGTTCGATAAGTATCTTCGGAAAAATCTTCGTGCCCGGGAGTATCGAGAATATTAATTCTTTTTCCCTGATACTCAAACTGCATAACTGAACTGGTAACGGAAATACCACGTTGCTTTTCGATTTCCATCCAATCACTAGTCGCATAGTGACCAGTTTTACGAGCTTTAACAGTTCCTGCACTACGAATTACGCCACCAAAAAGAAGCATTTGCTCCGTTATCGTAGTTTTCCCTGCATCCGGGTGCGATATAATAGCAAATGTTCTTCTTTTTTTAACCTTATCTAATAGTTCATTACTCATTAAGTATTTTGTTCTTCTTTCTTCTTCGGTTTTTCCTCAGGTATAGTTAATAAAACAGTCATTAGTCTTGAACGCATCATCCTTCTAGTTGTCAAAACCATGCCGTTATCCAATTTAACCGCTAATTTTTCTCCTTTGGCTGGAATTATGCCTAATTTGGTAATCATATAACCTGCAATGGTATCTACATTTTCCATTTCCAGATCAGTACCAAATTCTTCATTAAATTCATCAAGAGGCATTTTACCATAAATGACATACTTATTTGGGGCAATCTGGTGTACCAAAACTTCGGTTTGGTCTACTTCGTCATCAATATTACCGACTATTTCTTCAATAATATCTTCTATTGTAGCAATACCAACCACACCACCATACTCATCCGTCAAAATAGCCAATTGTTGCTGCGTCTGCTGCATTTCAAACAACAAATCACTAAGTTCAGTTGTCTCTGGAGCAAAGAGGGGTGGATTCATAACGTCATCATAAGTAATTTTGTCAAAGCCCTTCTCCCAAGCTTTACGCAAAACCGTCCGAATATGAATGATGCCTACTATTTTATCCTTATCGTGTTGATAAACCGGTATTCTGGAATATGGTTCACGCAGTATTTCCTTAAGATGATCCTGCAAACTCTCCTGGCAATCAACCATAAAAGCATCAATTCGCGGAACCATTACTTCACGTACCATCCGTCCCTGAAAATCCAAAACTGCATTTAACATTGAAAATTCGTTATCATTGATTTTTTTCTGCTGATGTAAATCTTCAATTTCTGAAATTAAATGTTCTCTTGTTTCTTCATCATTTGTAGGGGAAAATTTATTTCTGAAACGCTCAAATAAATTCCCCTTCTCAGGGTCGCTAGTCATTTTTTTGCTCTCTTTCTTAAAATAACGTATTAAATATCAACATTATATCATGTACACAAACAATATGTTAGAATAGCACGTAAGAAATGAGGTTTTACCATGAAAAAAAGTCATGTCATACTTGTTTTTACGTTCCTACTTTTAATTCCTTATTTATGTAGTTTAACTATTATTGGCATTGGCTACGATGCTCTTGTTTTGCATTCAGCCGATCTTTTCCGCACTACCATTGGCGCTATAGTCGGAGCTTTAATAATGTTTGCCATCAAAGCTACAATTCAAAGACCAGTTGACTTGTTAGCCGTTGAAATAGATGATGGCTTGTTAAAACAATTATTACGCTTTTTCAGTATTAGACGGCGCTATTTTCTACAAGTTGCCAATGTAATCTTAGATTTTATTCTTTGTTTTGCAGCCACTTTTGTCGTGCGTGAATTTTTAACCCTAGATCAAATAGTGGGTAAATCTGTGGGAATTGTGATGCTGGTAATGCTTTTATCAACTTGTCTGGGCGCTTATGTTGAGTATGACAACCTGTCAATTGATCCTAAACAACACTAACTGTTAAAGATCGTCTTCAAGATATAGTTCTTGGGTCAGTTTTTTTGTCTTTAAATCTAAATTTTGCAAAACATAAGGGGTTAAACTATCGCCGGGATTTTGATAAATTTTAATTCCTGTATCTGCCACAGTAGCTAAAAATTGTGAAATTACTATATTTAAGGGTTGACTAAAAAAAGAAATATTCTGATTATCCTTTTCCTCAACTGCTACTTGGGTTTCAGGCAGCACAAATTTCATTAATCCTCGCGGAACCCCAATCTCGTTTGGCGCAATTACCCCGTACCAGTACATAAAATTTTCAGGACCAAAAACCACCAAACTACTGCGAGTATTATTTAAATTATTCTGGGCAATAAAATTCAGAAAAGTCTGGTCTTGTTCCATTGCCATATTTGATTCGGTGAAAGTTTTCTGTTCATCCATTAATTGGTCCGGAAAAGGGCGTCCAACAAAAGTTACTTTTTTTTGCAGTTTTTTCATAAAATCTCCTAATATTCATCTAATTCAGCTAAGGGAACAATCTCACCAGCTAGAAAAGCATCAATTTCGCTAGTGGTAAAGCCGTGAGTAAATAAATAGTTGCGTATTTTGTTTTGTTTCTGGCCTTCAGGCAAACGACAAAACCGTTTATACGCCTTTATCCCCTGCTTTTTTAATGCTTCTATTTGATCTTCGTCATTTTGCGATAAATTAATTTGAGCAATTATTTCACTGGCAAGAGCACTAGAAAAGCCATGACTTAATAACTTGGCTGTCATTTTACGTTCAAGCTCGCGCCTGGAAAATTTCCCCACTTTACTTTTCATAGATTTAAGGACCTTCTCACCCGGCTTAAACCAGTCATCATCAGCTATTTCAGCTAAAGTATTGTCAATTATTTCCGGAGCAATGCCCTTCTGCCTCAACTTATTACTGATACTAATTGGTCCATCAGTACCAATGCGCAAATTTTGTCTAACCAATAATTGGGCGTACTTGGCGTCGTCCAAAAAGCCCATTTCTGTTAGCTGACTGACTGCTGCTTGCGCCGATTCATTGTCAATGTCGTGTTTATTAAGGTATTGTAAAACCTCAAAAACCGTTCTGGGTTCATAACTTAAATAATTGGTCGCAATATTAGTTGCCTTTGCCCCGGCATCAAACTGTTTAATTGCCACAATTTGTTCTTCAGTTAATTCCTGACCCTTCAAGAGCATAAACTCAGCCACTGTTTGTTCACTGGCAGAAAAAGAGTATGTGCCATCTAAAAAGATGTTGTAGCGTCCAGGTCTTTTTTGACTGCTAACTTTAGTAATAATTGGCATAATAATTTACCTTTCTACTCATCAACTCCATGCTAGCAAATTTTGCTCATTCTTGCTAAATACTTTTTTCTAGGAGTACAATGAATTGTTAACATTTACTATTTTTTAACATTTACTATTTTATTGTAGAAAGAAAACTATGTACAAGAATTTTAATCAAAAGAAACAAAAAGATAAAGATATTATTATTACCGTCAAAAGACTTGGTATTAATGGTGAAGGAATTGGTTATTACCGCAAGAAAATCATTTTTATACCAGGTGCTTTACCAAGCGAAGTGGTAGTAGCCAAGATTATTAAAGAATATCCACGCTACATTGATGCTGAACTGGTACGTATTAAGGAGAAAAGCCCGGATAGAGTTGCTTTCCCTAATAATGTTGACCCCGCAATTGGCGGACTGGAACTTGCTCATTTAGCTTATCCAAAACAACTTGAATTTAAAAGAGATAATGTTTTGGAAGCTCTTGAAAAATACCATCCCCGCGGTTATAACAAATATAAAGTTAAAAAGACTATTCCTTCACCTGAAGAATGGCATTATCGCAACAAAGCGCAATATCAAATTGAACAAAATCACGGTCAAATAAGCTTAGGTCTTTTTGCCCCCAATTCACACCAACTGTTTGATTTGCCGGAAATGCCCACTCAAAATAAAGACACTCAAGAAACTGAGCGCAAAATCAAAAATCTGGTAGAGAAGATGCACATTAAAATAGCTGATCCTTACCGGCATTTTGATGGTCTTAAAACAATCGTGGTGCGTCAAGCACATGCTACCCGTGAAATTCAGGTAACACTAATTACTGTCGGTCACAGTATTAAAAACCTAGAGCAAATGGCCCAAGAAATTATGCAGCTTCCTAACGTAGTCAGTGTTTATCAAAATGAAACTGACTGGCGTAATCCGCAAGTCTGGGGCAACAAGACCACTAAATTGGCCGGCAAAAATCAGATTACTGATGAAATTCTCGGCAAAAAATTTGCATTGTCACCACGAGCTTTCTTCCAATTAAATCCAGTACAAACCATTACCCTTTATTCAAGAGCGCTTAAATTCTTAGATCTAACGCCTGAAGAAACTCTGATTGATGCTTACAGTGGTGTCGGCACACTGGGAATTTTAGCAGCTGATCAGGTCAAGCAGGTTATTGGTATTGAAACCATCCCTGAGGCAGTTGCTGATGCAAACCATAATGTGGAACTCAACCATATTAAAAATGCTAATTACATTCAGGGCAGTGTAGAAAAGATTTTACCTGAATTAGCCAACAATGGCGTGCCAATTGACGCATTAATTGTCGATCCCCCACGTACCGGCTTAGCTAAAAGCTTAATCAAAACCTTATTGAAGGTTAAGCCTAAAACCTTTGTTTACATCTCTTGTAACCCTTCCACTTTGGCGCAGGATTTAGTTTTATTAAGCGAGGCCTATAATGTCAGGCTAATAGAAAATGTAGACATGTTGCCGCAAACACCGCGCTGTGAATGTGTTGTTAAATTAACTTTAAGATAAATGAAATAGTTGCCGCAAATTGCGACAACTATTTTTTAGTGGATTAGGTTTAAATGTTTAAAATTCGCGATTTTAAGCAAATAATCATTTGTATAAAACTAAATAAACTTTTTTGAGCTTGCCATTTAAGATTAGACAACAAACAAATTATGGAGATAGAAAATATGATAACCTTAACCACACATTTATCTTAACAGATACATGTAAGCGCTAGCAAGCATAAAGCGTAATCTATTTGATATATTTAGCTAAAAATGTTGCAACCCGTTTTTTGTATTCTTTGGGATGCTTTGAAAATGACTTGGCGTGTTTAGCTTTGAGTGCAACCCATATTTCCTTTGGCCCCTTAGTAGCCTTATAATTAGGATAGACCATTCTAGTAGGTACAAAATTGTCACGACTACCATGAATAAAGAGCATTGGCCGATGATTTTTATGTAATTGGTTTACACTGGAGGCATTACCCATAAAGTAGCCAACTTTCAGCCTATTAATGCCGCTTAAAATCTCAACTAAAGGAAAACGCGGGAAGGCAGGCATATTGTATAAAACTCCTGCCTCATGTTCAATTTCGTCTTTAACACTAGTATAGCCGCAGTCTTCAATAAATACTTTAACTTGCTGAGGCAGTTTCAGACCACTGGTCATCATGGCAGTTGCCGCGCCCATACTCAAGCCATAAACTACAATTTGTTGCTGCTTACCAGTCTTTTGCAACAAATAATTAATCCACTTCTTGACATCATCTTTTTCAGGCCAACCATAACCGATATAATTTCCTTCACTCTTGCCTTGTGCCCGTGGATCAGGTGTTAAAGTATTGTAACCCAATTCGTGAAACAAGGCATCATATTCACCCATATCTTCTTTGGTATCCATATAACCCGGCAAAACAATAGCTGTTTTACTAGAATTTTTATGAGGAATATAATTAGCATCTAACTTATATTTACCGTCAGCCGAAGTCATGTACCACTTTTCTTTTGCGGTTTTCTTAAACCAGATTTTTTCACGGTAAAGTGGGTCTGATTTCTTGATCACCTTGCTGGACGATGATAGAAAGCTTTTTTCACCCGGAACACATGCTACTGTGAAAAAGTAGTAGCCAGCTCCCGTAAACAGCAAACATACTAGTAAGATAATAACAATTAATGACACCCACAACTTTTTATGTTTTAATTTTTTCAATTAGTTAAGCCGTCCTTACTAAAATAATATCTTATAGTATAACATTTTTAATTTGTATAGGAATAATAAAATGCGATTAACTGACTTTTTACAATTAACCAACGATTTAAATAACCAAACTAACTTGTACCTAACTATTGACCAAAAGGCAATTCCGCTGGCAAAAGTAAAGATTACCAGTACAGCTTGCCTATTTATTCCGGGCAAAAAGCCACTAACCAAAGACAAATTTATTAAATTGGTACAAAATATTCATGGTCGTAGTATTCCCATATACATAAGTCAGAATGACCAAAAAATTTCAGTTTATGGGATACAAATTATGACCAGTCAAAATGCCATTAGACTAACTTAAAAAAGCTGCTAAAAGCAGCATTTTTTGCTTGATCTATTTTTGCCGATATTGCCGGACGTGATTTTCAGTACCGGCAAAATACCACATGCCGCTCTGTTCATCACTTGCAAGTTCCAAACCATCTTCTGGGACTTGCAAAGCTCGATTAAAAATTTGTTCATATTCTGGAATACTTAATTTTTGTCTTCGCGCAATCATTGTTTGATCTGCAGTCTTATGCAAAGCTTGTTCATAATTGTTAACAATTTGCCCAGAATAAAACTCTCCCATTGCACCGGAACCATAAGAAAACAAACCAATTTTGGCGTTTTCTGGCAACTGTGCATTTTCCAATAAACTCAGAAGACTTAGGTATAAAGATGCAGTATAGATATTACCAATTTCCTTACTATAACAAGCACTTGCAGTAAAATTATCCGCTAGACGCTTTTTAGTTTCCTCATCTTCTTTCTCAATTGCCAACTGGTTTGCCTTGAAACCCATTTTCACAAAAGGCAAATGATAAAGTAGCGCTGTAAAATCACTGGTTTTGCTACCTGTTTGAGTTTGATATGCAGTGTAAGTATGTTTAAAGAAGTCCAAATAGACGTTTTTGGAATATTTACCATCAACCAGTGCCACTGGGGAATCATTGGGACGCCAAAAATCGTTAATATCTGCGCTATAAGCACTATGACCATCATTCAAGGTCATAATTTGGGGATCAGCCTTGATCAGGATGCTTATACTACCTGCACCCTGAGTGACCTCGCCACCGGTGTTAACACCATACCGTGCAATATCTGCTCCAATAACAATTGCGCTGTGGTTTGGGTGCAAGCGCACATAATCACGAGCAATCATTATGCCAGCGGTCATACCAAAACATGCTTCTTTTACTTCGAAAGTTCTCACATTTACAGGCAAGTTTAAAGCTGATTTAATAAAAAGTGAAGCTGATTTAGATTGATCAACCCCGCTTTCTGTTCCCACTATCAATAGCCCGACTTTTGCGAGTTCAACCTGATCTAAATACCTCAAAGTTGCGTTTATTCCCATTGACACGGCATCTTGAGTTTGATCAGCCACACTCATTTTTCTTTGTCCAATCCCGATCAAAAATTTATTGGGATCCTCATTGCGCGCATGCGCCAAATCCACCATATCAACATATTTATTTGGAGTATAAAAACCAATTTGATCAATTCCGACTTGCATTGTTTTCCTTTCTAACTTCTTGTAAAAATTCTCGCGCAGCTGCCTGACTGTATTTTTTAGAGCTGACCAGCTTTTGCAAAACTGCTATTTGCTCTTGGGAGGTGGCTTTAAGGCTGGCAACAATATTCCTGGCTTGCAATTTCATGTGTCCTTTTTGAATACCTTGAGTGGCGATTGCCAATAAAGCAGCCAAATTGTTAGCCAAACCAATCGCAGCGATAATATCCGCTAGTTGATTGCTGGTAATATTTCTACCCAAAATGCGATAACTTTGCTTGATATCTTTTCTGGAATTGATTGAACCGCCAACGGTGCCAATTAGTAAAGGAACGCTGAGCTGACCTATCAATTTGTCTTCTTGCACAATCCATTCACTCAGGCTGGTATATGAGCCGCTGCTACTTGACCAGACTCCACAAGCTGCTGCTACAGCCCGGGTATCATTACCGGTTGCTAGCAAGACAGCATCAATGCCATTCATAATCCCCTTGTTATTGGTGACGGCTCTCATGGGGTCAGTTTGACCAATTTTACTTAGCAAAGCGATTTTTTGAGCTGTTTTTCTGCCGCCAATTATTGCAACAGGCACCTCAACTTTAACTTTAGTTATTTGGCTGGGATAATTAGATAAAATAGCAAATAATTTTTGCTCAATACCAGGACAAGCAGCAAGTTTAGCAGCCATGTACTCTAAAATAGAATTTACCTTGTTTGCTCCCATAGCTTCAGCTGGATCGACTAGGATTTTTAAAAAAAGCAGTTCTGCTTCTTGTTTTGCAGTAATAGTTTTCACACCGCCACCGTGGTTGACTAAACTGGCAAATTTATTATTAGTCAGCTTAATAAGTTCTGGGAAAAAAGCCTGCAATTTAGCCGCCTGAAAATTTTCACTAACTTGCAGTATGATTTGACCCCAAATACCGTCACGGTGACTTTCCGCTATAAAACCTCCAGCTTTTGCTGCAATACTGGCACCATGATTGGCCGCAGCCACTACTGATGGTTCTTCAGTGGCCATAGGAACTTGATAGTTTTGACCATTAACACGGAGATTTTGCACAATGCCAACTGGCAAACGCAATTGTCCTACCACGTTTTCACTTAACAAATTAAGTTCGTCCAGCACTTCGGTATCAATCACATCCAGTTCAATTCCCTGCTGCTTAAGCAATTCCCGTCTTTTAGCAGGTGGTAATTCATAAAATTTCATTTTAACATCTCTCAACTTCACATGCGATTGCCTGTCCGCCACCGATACAAAGGGTAACTAGAGCTTTGCGACCATTGATGTGATTCATGATATTGATTGCTGTCCCCACCAAGCGAGTACCTGTGGCAGCCAGTGGGTGCCCTAAAGCAATAGCGCCACCAAAAATATTTAGCTTGGCCTCTGGAATTTCCAGCTGCTTAGCTAGAGCAACACTTGGAGCAGCAAAAGCTTCATTAACTTCAATTGCATCGTAATCATCTAGCGTGTTATTTGTTTTTTGCAATAACTTTTTGACTGCAAAATAAGGCGCCATGCCCATATATGCGGGATCAGTACCTGATTCAGCAAATGAGCCTAGTCGTGCAAGTGGTTTTAAGTTTAATTCTTGGACTTTCTCGCCAGTCGCCAAAATAATCATACTGGCGCCGTCACTTAAAGGTGAAGAATTACCGGCAGTGATTAAACCATTTTCTTTAAAAACAGGCTTTAGTTTGCTTAGCGCATCTAAATTAGTATCTGGACGGATTGTTTCATCCTGCTGGACAAATTTTCCGTTAGTTTTTACAGCAATTATTTCGTCTTTAAAAAAATCCTGTTGAACAATTTCTGCCGCCTTGTGATGCGACTTTGCACTATATTGATCCATTTCTAAGCGACTAATACCATATTTTGCAGCCACATTTTCGGCAGTTAATCCCATGTGTGAACCGGAAAAAGCATCAGTTAAACCATTTTGAAGCATTTCGCTCTGAAACTGGGGCTTTGCTTTATCTTTTGCCAAATAAGCCGCATTAGTCATACTTTCTGCGCCGCCCACAGCCACTAAGTCAAAGTCACCTAACTCCATTTGTCCTTGAGCCACGCGAAGTGCTTTCAGACTTGAACCGCAAACTTCATTGATGGTAACGCTACTGCTCTTTTCACTCATCCCAACATTTAAAGCAATTTGCCGAGCCATATTTTGACCTAAACCAGCTCCTAAAACATTGCCCATAAATAGCGCATCAAGTTTTTCAGCTGCTAAATCAATGCTTGTTAAAGTTGCTGATAGTGCTAATTCGCCCAAATCGACAGCGCTTTTCTCTGCCCACAGGCCGCGATACCGACCAAAAGGTGTCCTTTTAGCTGCAACAATATAAATATCTTTCATTTTACCTATCCCCTAGCAAAAAGTTTCAACGTGCATGATACAAAAATTTATTGCTCAAAGACAGCAAAAAGCGCCACATTAAGAAAAATTTTACACAAAAAAAGAAACCATTAATTAATGGTTTCCAAAGTTGCAAAATTCTACTATTTATTATTCTTTACCTTGCTTTTCCAATTTTTTACCCAAATTGATAATATATTTGCGCAAAGCATCTTTTGTTTCAGGATGCTTTAAGCCGTATTCAATTGAGGTTTCCAAATAGTTTTCCTTATTACCAACATCATGGCGTACGCCATTGAAGACGTGAGCAAAAACACGCTGAGTTTTGTTCATAGTATCAATTGCATCTGTCAACTGAATTTCTCCACCCTTATCAGGTTTTTGTTCAGCTAAAATCGGGAAAATCTCTGGTGTTAAAAGATAGCGTCCGATAATGGCAAAATCACTTGGTGCCTTATCAACAGCCGGCTTTTCAACAAAAGACTTAACGTTAATCAAACCGGGCATAATTTCATTTTCAGGCTTAATAATGCCATATTTAGAAACTTCTTTGTGAGGCACCGGCATGACAGCAATTGTAGAAGCATGAGTTTCATTATAGCGATCAATTAGCTGCTTAGTTAACGGCACTTTATCCATCATCAAATCATCGCCGAGCATGACGACAAATGGCTCATCTCCGACAAAACTGCGTCCGCGCGCAATTGCATCTCCTAAACCTGCCGGATAAGGTTGGCGGGTATAGTAAATATTAATGCCCAAGTGCGTAATGTCTTGAGACATTTTTAGCAGTCCCGTTTTGCCCTTTTCTTGTAAATTTTGTTCAAGTTCTGGATTTGAATCAAAATGATCTTCAATTGACCGTTTATTTTTACCGGTGACAATTAAAATGTCTTCAATACCAGATTTCTTGGCTTCTTCGACAATAAATTGAATTGTAGGTTTGTCAACAATTGGCAACATTTCCTTAGGCATTGACTTGGTTACCGGCATAAACCTTGTACCCAGTCCTGCTGCCGGAATAATTGCTTTCCTTACTTTCATTACCTGTACACTTTCTATAAATCACAAACCTAATATACCAAAATATTTTCCATTGTGCCAATTTTTACCGGTGGCGCTTTCTTTGAATATATTCAGCAAGTCGGCCTACAGAATAATGGACGCCACCATAATTAAGCGTCACAATAGCTGAATTAACGCAAGTACCTAACAGGAATACAATCGACGAAATATTGAGCCAAAGCATAAATATGATAAATGTACCAATAATGCCATAGTTTTCCCAGCTAATTCGAAAATGATGCAGGTAGAACCCAAAAAGCCAAGACAAAATAATCCAGCCGAATAACGTGGTAAATACACCCGGCCAAATAACTTTCTTTTTCAGCCTAATATTAGGCAAAAAGTAATTTAAATAATATAGCGCACCAATCATCGTAATTATGATGACGGGATAGCGATAACTAAATATTTTTTCAATTTCCCCAACTGAAAAAGAAAAAATAGGTTTTAAAAATTCCAGTACCTGCTGACCAAAGATGAGCGTCAAACTAAGCAAAGCAAAAACGATAATCATTAAATTAGTCAGCATAATAGTGATTGATCTTGTCCAAACAGTAATTTGCCATTTTTGTTTTAATTCAACTGCACGTACGCCATATACACGGTTCATACCAATTCGAATTGCGTTAACCAAAGAAGATACGGACCACAATGCCAAAACAATACCAAAAGAAATATAGCCAGTAGACTTACTCTTAAGTAAAGAATTTATTATTGGCATGATAAATTTGGCAATCTTATCTGGAAAAATTAATTTTAAATAACTGGCAATTGGGTCAGTATCAATATGAAATAACGGTAAAACGTTCCCGATTATAATGATTAATGGAAAAATCGAAAACAAGACATAATAAGCAATCGCAATTGCACTGGTTAAAACTTCACCTTGAGTAAATTTTAAGGAGACAGTTTTATAAAATAAAAATGAACGTTTTTTGATTGCCTCAGCTTTTCTTCCCATGCACCTTAGTCATCCATTTCGTCAAAATGAGGTAGATATTTTTCGTAACCATCGTAGGGTTTTTGCAAAGTTAAAATCTTAGGTCCGTCTTTAGTAATGGCAAAAGTATGTTCAAATTGAGCAGATTTTGAGCCATCAGGTGTAGCATAAAACACCCAGTCATCTTTAGGATCTGGTACGCTTTTTTCTACAATTCGCCAGTCGCCACCAGCTTCAACCATTGGTTCACAAGTGATAGTCATTCCTTCACGCAGGCGTAGGCCATGTCCGGCTTTGCCCCAGTGAGGCACTTCAGGATCTTCGTGAATGCTTGGTTGAATACCGTGACCTACCAGCTCTTTCACATCACCATAATGGTGTTCATCTTCTACAAAATGCTGAATAGCAGCCCCAATGTCACCAATGCGGTTTCCTAAAACTGCCTGATCAATTCCTAAATACATAGCCTTTTTTGTGGTATCCATTAAATCCTGATCTGCCTTAGAAATTTTGCCTACTGGATAAGTCGTACATGAATCTGTTTCAAAACCATTAAGGTTGCAAGTAACGTCAACTTTTACCAGATCGCCCTCTTTTAAAACAAAGTCTTTTCGCGGTGTTGCATGGGCAATCTGATCATTAACAGAAATACAGGTGCCGTATTTATAGCCTTCAAAACCTTGTTCTGACAGTCGACCTCCCCGACTTTTAACAAAATCTTGACAAAATTCTTCAATCGTCCAAGTTGTAATTCCCGGTTTAATTACATCGCGCAAGCCTTCAAACATTGAAGCTAATAATCGACCTGACGCCTGCATACCCTTGAGTTCTCTAACGGATTTAATTGTAATCAAATTTAATTTCCCCTCTGTAAAATGATGTTTGATTACATTATAGCGTTTTTTAAAAGTTTACTAAAGAATTTCATAAAAGCAGCAAAATTGGGTATAATGTTTTGGTGAATCAGTTTTTGTGAAAGGTATGAACAAAATGAAGGCTAGAATTGTCTACGCAAGTATGACCGGTAATGATGCTGATATAGCAGATATATTAGATGAAGATTTACAAGATTATGGTTTTGATGTTGAAACCAGTGAAGCTGAATTTACCGATGCTAGTGATTATTTAACAACTGATCTGTGCATTTTCGTCACCTATACTTATGGTGAAGGACAAATGACTGATGAAATTGCCGATTTTTATGATCAATTAAAAGAATTAGATTTGAGCGGCAAGTTCTTTGCTGTTATGGGCAGTGGCGACAGAGTATACAACGATCATTTTTGCGAAAATGTTTTTGATTTTGAAAAAATGTTCAAAGAAGTAGGTGCCAAAGAAGTTACAAAACCTGTAACAATTGAAAATGCCCCTGGCGATGACGACCTCGACCTTATTGACAACGCAGCTAAGGAAATGGCTGAGCAACTAAATGGTTAAGAATAAAAAAATGGATTCTAGAAAATTTAACTCGGTATCAGATCCTAAAATCCATCGCCTAGCCAACAATCTGGTTAAAAGACACCGTAATCTATTTGTTTACATGGTTTTTGGCTTTATTGCAGCTCTAATCAATACAGTAGTGTTTATGGTACTGCATAAGTGGTGGCATAGTGTGGTGCTAGTTTCTAATACTATTGCATTTATTATTTCAAACTTGGCTTCGTTCGTATTTAATCAAAAAGCCGTTTTTATTAACAACGTAGATGAGGAACATTCAACTTGGCAAAAATTAATTGTATTCTTTACTTACAGAATTATTAGTCTTATTCCTGACAGTTTAATCATGCTGGTTGGTTTGTCTTGGCTGCACTTAGACGCCCTATTCGTGAAAATTGTTGATCAAGTTTTAGTAGGTATTTTCAATTACCTGACTACTAGATCCGTGTTTCAAGCACAGGAAACAACGATGATTAAGAGGGCAAAAGAAAAAATTAAAGCTCGTAAAAACAAAAGGTGATAGCGTACAAGTTATCACCTTTTTAAATTATCTTTTTTTATTTTAAGCATTCACTTGGTGAGCAATCATATTCTTTTGATAATTGCTTGATTAACGCCCAAAGAAACAAAAAAGCTCAAAACTAGCAGCTTTAATAGCAAAACTAAGTGGTTTATTCAAAGTCTTGTGGACGTTGTCCTTTATTTTTAGCAAAATAATACGCAATATCAGCCATGATTCTGTCAGACGCATGCCCATCACCATAAGGATTTTTAGCACTGGCCATCTGATCATAAATCTCTTTATTATCAAGTAGTTCAACCATTGCTGCTTTGACAGCATCAACCTGGGTTCCTACCAACTTAAGCGTCCCTGCTTTAACGCCTTCTGGTCTTTCCGTGGTATCACGTAAAACCAAGACAGGTTTGTTTAAAGCCGGAGCTTCTTCTTGAACGCCGCCGGAATCAGTCATAATAAAGTAGCTGAGCTTAGCCAAATTATGAAAATCTACTACATCTAGTGGCGCAATTAAATGAATTCTGGGATCATCCCCAAAAATTTCATGGGCGACCTTTTGTACTCGTGGAGAAAGATGGACGGGATAAATCATTTCAACATTATCGTGGCTATCAACAACTTGTTTCATAACTTTAAATACCCGTCTCATTGGTTCGCCTTGATTTTCCCGACGGTGCATTGTCACCAAAATAATTTTACTCCCTGGTTTAATTAGATCCAAAACTTCATGATGATAATTTGCTTGGACAGTTTCTGATAGAGCATCAATAGCTGTATTGCCAGTCACAAAAATATTCTCTGCGTTATGATTTTCTGTTAATAAGTTTTGCTTACTTACTTTAGTAGGTGCAAAATAAAGATCAGCCAAATCATCGGTCATTTGCCGGTTCATTTCCTCAGGAAATGGTGAGTATTTATGCCATGTTCTAAGTCCTGCCTCAACATGGCCGAGTGGGCACTGAAGATAAAAGCTGGCTAACCCTGCCGCAAAACTGGTAGTAGTATCCCCATGAACCAAGACAATGTCAGGCATAACTTCCTTTAATACCTTAACCATATCAAGCAATACCTTAGTTGTGATACCTTCCAAGGTTTGATTTTTCTTCATAATGTTAAAGTCATAATCAGGTTTAATTTTAAAAATGTTAAGTACCTGGTCCAACATCTCTCGATGCTGGGCAGTTACTACTGTGACTTCTGTAAAACGTTCATCTTTTTTTAGTTTTTGCACTAAAGGAGCCATCTTAATTGCTTCTGGTCTAGTTCCAAAAACCGTCATTACTTTAATTCTACTCATAAAGTCCTCCACATCATTACCATATTAATAAAATATTCACAAAAAGACAAGTTATTATTTCCTTAATTTTTATTCTTAAGCAAAAGTTGGTGAAAAAATGAATTATAGTTTTACCTTATTGTTAATCACTGGTTTATTGATTGTTGTAGCCAGTTTTTGCCTAGTCTTTAGTTGCGACTCCAAAAAAACGCCAAAGCAAAGAAAAGTTTTGTTAGCAATTGCCTCAATTTTTTTTCTTATCATTGCCCTTTTAGTAATGAAAATTTGGCATTCACCATTAGGATAATATTTCTAAGTTAGCATTTCGTCTAAAAGTTTGGTAATTAAACAAAAATCGTAACACTAACAAGTGTTACGATTTATTAAATAAAACAGTAAGTATGATCCTATTTATTTTTATTTAATATATAGTTATAACTATCTCCAGCTTTAACAAAACTGCATGGTATTTGATTAGCAAAAATCTGCGGCAAATAATTCATCATATACTTAACCCCAAACTCCTCCAAATTAAAATGACCGACAGTCAACAATGCTTTATTAAGTCCTAACATATTACTATCCCTAATGTACTCACTTAACGTGAAGTCTATGACTTCAAGTCCTAAAACTAAGTCAAAATTTTCCTGATCAATTTTGGTGATTAATTCTTTAGCATCCCCTAAATTATGTGTCGGTATCAGCACTTTACTTACCGGCGTCATAGGGTCACCAAAAATCTTGCAGCCATTCAAATCTCCTTTTGCCATTAATTTCTGGGCTACACTAGCGACTGTCGTTTGCGGAATTTGATATTCACGATACTTAGCTCTTAAATATCCAGCCGTTCCCTTTACACCTCCTGTCGCATATTCAGCCCAGCCCATTTCTTGGGCAAAGCCATAAAAAATACCATCGAAGTATTGGTCTTTAACGGGAATGCCACCAAAATGAATGTGGTCATGATCACGCCAAACTACAATCTGATTGTCTTCCAGCAGCTGCTTTTTCAGAGCAAAAGTTTTATTTTTATTAGCCGTCAGCCAATCAGTATGATCGCCGTGGTTCCAAAACAAGGCCTCATGAGAGATAATCAAATTTGCGCCCCGTTTAATTGCTGCTTTAATCACGTCAATATTAGCCCATGTAGTAGTCACAATACCGGTGCATTCTTTATTGCTAAATTCATTGCCAAACAAAATCCGATCACGTTTCATATCCGAACTGAGTTTTTGACCGGAATGATAATTTATCATTTTATCGATAACTTCTTTAATCTTCATTTTCTGCTTCTTTCTGAGTATCTTTTTGTTTCACTATTTGCCTGAGATGCATAATCAAATATATTTGTTCCGATTTACTAAGGTGATAATTAAAGGTTTCTGCTAAATAGTCACTAATTGCCTGTTCGCAGTCTAATAGTTCCGGATAATTCTTTATTATTTGCTGGTAAAGTTTTTTATCTTCCTTACTATCTCTAAAAAATTCCTTATTCTGAATTCTGGTTAGTAAAAACTTTAAATGAGTTTTTAAACGCCGAAAATTGACTTTTTCATCAGTCATATCAAGGTGCAAATTTTCTGCAATAATCTCTAAAATGTCATTAGTAGCACGATTTTTAATTTGCTTACTATCATCGTAATTTTTTACTGATTCTTTTTCATTCTCTACAAAATGGATGGCTAAAAAACCAGCTTCGCTTTCAGGCAGAGCAACATCAAATTCCTGCTCAATGTAATTTTTGGCTAGTTGCGCTTGCTTAAATTCTTTATAGTAGTCTTCTTTTATTTCACTAATTGGTAATTCAGTTTCCCCATTTTTTTCTTTTGCCCGTTTAATGGTAAAGAAGATGTGATCTGCTAAAGAAATCAGTAGAAACGGATTAAAAGTGGCTTGCATATTTGCACTAGCATCTTGAACTATTTTTTTGGCCACTTCGAAATACTTGAGGGGTATTTCTTCACTTAGTGAGAGAAATGATCTGGACCAATCTGATTCTGCTTCTTTAACGAAAATTGCATCGTTTTTGTTCATGACAATTTTTTGCCCAGCTTTTTTCTGAAAACCAACTCCTTTGCCCCAAAGAATACTTTCTTTAGCGGTTTTTTTGTTTTTAACTAAAACAATATTATTATTAAAAACTTTCACAATGATCATTTAATTACTCCACAAAAGGCCTGATTTGCTATTCATCTTCGAAGTCACTTTTTTTATTTTTTAAGTAATCATTTACAAAAACTATTTGTTTCCTGGCATCTTGTACAACCTGCATAATGCTGTCAGATGTTAGTTTGTCTGCAGGTAGCAGTGCCAATTGAATAGCAACAATTAAATTAATTCCTGTGATTAAAAAAATATTTTCCTTGATGTATTTAGCGGCATTCTGGTTAACGCTACCGCCCAATAAATCAGTTAAAATAAGACACTTTTCGTTTGACTTCACTTTGCTTATTTCTGCAGCCAATTCTTTTTCCGGAAATTGGTTACTATTTTCATAAGCACAGATGGCGACAATTTGCTTATCAAGTCCTGTAAAAAAGTTGAGGGAATCTTTAAATCCCTGAGCCAAAGTTTTGTGAGTGACAATAATTATTTTTACCAAAATCAATTTCTCCACTTTTATACTTTATTTAGGCTTTAAAAAGCCCGATGGCAGCTCCCAACATGGCTATTACAATCACTGCTAAAATTAAGGTTGCCATTTTAACCTTCTTTTTCAACATATAATAGAGAACAGCCACTAAGATTGCGGGTAAAAGAGACGGACAGATTTGGTCAAGAATGCTCTGCAATGTAATTTTGACCCCACCAGTCTGAAAAGCCCAGCCCGTTTGTACGTTAACAGTTGACGATACTATCGATCCTATAACCATGATACCCAATACCGAAACCGCGTCTGTAAAAGCATCAAGCTTCTGACCTAATTTCGCAATAAGATTTGTTCCCGTTTGGTAACCCACAAAATAAAGGTAGGGTCTTAAGAAAAAGCAAATGAGAAAAACAGCTAGGAATAGCCACATACCCAGGGGGTTGCCTTTTTTACCCATTGAGCCTGCAATAGCACCAAATATGGTCGGCATCATCACCCAAATAATAGTGTCACCAATGCCGGATAACGGACCCATTAATCCTGTTTTCAGGTTCTGAACTGCTTCAATAGACTTGACGCCATCTTTTTCTTCCATTGCTAAAGTTGCACCGGTGATTAAAGGAGATAGCCATGGATTACAATTGTAGTATCTGAAATGATTATCTAAAGATAAAACTAAATCATCATCATTGGCGTATATTTTTCTTAAAGCCGGAAACAATTCCCAAACAATTGTCGGAGCAATTCCTGTGTCATAATTGAAAGTTGTAACTCCTAAATAATGCCTTAAAGCGGTTCTTAAAATATCCTTTTTGGTCAGCTTATGATCACTCATCTTCCATATCCTCCTCTGATAAATTACCTACATTATTACTAGTATTAGCCATTACTTTATTCTTACTTGAAAGACTTAAGTAAAGATGTATAGCTGCAGCTGCACCTAATAGTGCGACTCCTAAAACTGGCATTTTTAAATAAGCTGTAGCGACAAAGCCCACGATTAGCCAATAACCATATTTTTTTAATGGCATGTAAACCAGCAGCATAGCAAAACCAACTGCTGGCAGCATCCCTCCTGCTACATTTAGCCCAACGGTAAACCATTGAGGCATGAAATTTAAAATCGCTTGAACTACTGATTTACCAAAAACAATCGCAATGAAAACTGGTATTGTTGATTCTAGCGGATAGATTATGGTAGCAAGTGGAATAGTTCTCGTCATCTTGCCAAACTGTTTTTTATGGGCAAAATTTTGAGCTCTTTTAGCGATTGCTGAATTAATCAGTTTGATTAAAACATCAAAGTTCATACCTAACATGCCCACGGGCAAGCCAATTGCCATTCCTGCTGCCATCCCTTTGCCTGAAGTGATAGCGATTGTAGCTGAAATAATCGCAGCAGTAGGATAATCAGGCATTGATGCACCACCTAAATTTGCCACTCCCAGTGACATTAATTGCAAGGTGGCACCAATCTCAAGTCCCTGCTTAAAATCACCTAGAATTAAGCCAGCCAATGCACCGTATAATATCGTGATTTTCCCGGCAATTTGCGTGCTGTGCCTATCTAAAGAATAAACATAGGCGAGTAATGATATTAAGATAACTTCTTTAATTGTTAGTCCCATTTTATATTTCCCCTTTTTCCTTTAAAACAGCCATGACATCAATAGGATTATCTTTCGTGGTATACATAGATTTAATCGTCACTCCTAATTGAGCCAGTTCACTATAAACAGGAATGTCTTCTTTCTTAACGTATGCTCTGTTAGTTATGCGGACAGAATTTTCATAAGTCAGAGTTCCTCCTAAGATTAATTCATTAAACAAAACCCCATTTTTTCTCAGTTCGAGAAAAATATTTGGCGTTTTAGCTAAAATAAATACTTTTTGATGGTCATATTTATTACGCTTGAAATTTGCCAAAGCAGTTGCTGCAGTAATTACAGAAACCGCCATTCCTGCTGGACGACCAAGTTTCATCGCGTCTTTTAAAACTGGACTTGATGCAGTTTCGTCGTCAATTACCATTACTCTTGTTGCGCCAGATTGTGGGGCCCATGAAGTCGCTACAATTCCGTGCAATAATCTATTGTCTATTCTTGTACCTACAACTACCATTCATTTATTCCTCCTAAAACTAATAATTAAATTAGGGCATAAAAAAAACCAAAATAAGCGCAACAAAGTTGCAATTATTTTGGTTTTGCTCACATTACTATAAAAGTATGCGATTACAATCCTGATTTAAGTGCATCATAACCTTATTTTCGCTCACTGTCAAGTAAGCGTTTTAATTAGTAAACAGTTCTGCAGTCTGCGGAATTATAACTCGCTTTTTGATATATTATTATTTATTAAATGTGTATCCTTTCACTTTATAGTACAACTAGCTGTATAATTAGCATGAAAAGAGGTGAATAAATAATGAGTAAAGAAGAAGTTACCAAAAACGTGTGGGTTACAACACACGGTGACCAATGGGCAGTGAAAATTGCGGGTAGTGATAAAATTTCTAAACTTTTTGATCGCAAAGAAGATGCTCTTGAATACGCTAAAAATTTAGCCAAAAAAGAAAAGACAGAATTAATCAGTCAAAAAAGAAATGGCCGTATTAATTTAAAAAATTCATACGGTCACGATAGTCCCAAAACTAAAGGATAGAATGTATTAATACATTTGGTATTAAACTATTTTGTAGGTATCATTACTAAAAACTGGCATTATAATTATTTTTTATCTTTCTAATTTTAAAACACAAATTTTATTCATATTTTATTTTTTACAAAATTTTCTTATAAAAGTCTGATTATTAATTTAATAATCGGACTTTTTGATTAGCATTAATTAAAGCTTAACTTTATGAATTAGCTTCTTCTATTTCATTAAAATGACGCTTTTTACCATGTTTGGTTATCACCGGATCATATAAATCATTTAAATCACGATCATTAGTATTTGGTGCTAACCAGGCACTTAAAAGGCTGCAAGGAAAAACAATTAAAGTTAGATTAATCAAAAAAATTGTTAATATCACACTGAATACTGTGGCATTAACAATTTAGAACGTATATTATATGACCCCGGTGAGATTCGAACTCACCTCTACGGTTTAGGAGACCATTGTTCTATCCAGATAAACTACAGGGTCGCAACAGATTAACTTTACCAAATTTAGCTGGTAAAAGCCAACTTTTTTAGTAATTAATATTGACGGGTAAAATATGGTTGCGGATTATTCGACTCAGCAATTTTATCTGCAGCGAAAACAAAGGGAGTCCATATCGCTAAAGCTATTAGCATATTGATTACCGCCAATACAATTGCGCGCCAATCGTAATTACATGCCAAAAAAGGACCAATAATTGGTGGCACAATTGCCGGCACTGCTACTTGCACCGGATTAACCAAATTCATCATACTTACGCCATAAGAAAATGCGACATTGACCATTGGAGCAAGTACAAAAGGTATGAAGTAAACGGGATTTAATACTACGGGCAGACCAAACACGATTGGTTCATTAATGTTAAAAATTCCTGGTGCCAAAGCAACTTTAGCAATTGTCCGATAATCGCTTCTTTTTGAAAAAAGCAGGATAGCAACAATCAGCATTAATGTGCCACCCGCTCCGCCGAACCAAGCGAAAGCATCAAAAGAGCCGCGAACCCAAATAAATGGCATTACCGTACCTTCGCGAGCAGCAGTTACATTAACATTCTGGGCGGTAAGCCAAATTGAATCCAGTAATGGTGCCCACACGCTCAGACCATTAAAGCCAAAGAAGCTGAATATTTGTACCAGCAGTGTTACTAGCATTACCATGCCGAAGCCCTGTCCTAGTTTTACCAGCGGTTTTTGGATTGAATTAAGCAGCCAATTACCAAAAAAGGTACCAGTGATGGTTTGAAACACGAAATTGATCATACCTACAAAAAAGATTGCAATAACCGCGGGGACAAGAGAATCAAAAGCCATTTGTTCGGCATAGGGCAAATTAGCGGAAAGATGCAGCCTAATGCGGGCTCTAAAGCAAATTGCAAAAATAGCAACACCAATCGTGCCGAACACAATTGCCGTAAAAATTCCTGTAGTTGAAAACTGCGAAATATTAAATACTTTATGTATCGGGACAAGTTTGCCGTTAACTTTTAATTTAGTAAAATTAGCAATGCTCATTGCCAAAGATGACAATGAAACAATTGCCCCCGCTATCGGATCCACCTCCATACTTTTGGCTAAATGGTATCCCAAAGACATGGCTAAGAAAAGCGCAAATAAAGCAAAAGTTCCCCGCCAAACTACGTTACAAACCAAAACCAGCGGCTGCATGGCCCAGGCAAAAGTATGCCAGCCCAATTCGCTTTTGGCAGCTGCAATCAGGCTTCTTAAGAGTACCGCAACTGAACCGGCGATAGTTATTGGCATTACAGAAATAAACGCATCCCGTAAAGCCACGAGCCAGTGGGTTTGTCCTAATTTATTTGCTAAAGGCAAAATATAGTCTTCCAGCCAAGTAACTAATCGACTCATTTTTGCTCCTTTTTCTTTAAAAAATGGGGATGATAACCCTTATTCTTGTTTTTGTGTTTTTTATGCTTTTTCTTTTTAGTTGTTAAAGCTGCTTTTTTATTCACCGACTCATTCTTTTGAGCTTTTTTCTGCGGTAATTTTTCTGTTAGCCGAAAACCGGCAAAATAAACGCGTGCAATTTTTATTTTGGTACCCAGCAATTTTCTTAAATCGCGCAAATCATGGTCGTCACCAAGAGTCACAACATAACCCGTGGCCCCCATTCTGCCAGTCCGACCAGCACGATGCAAATAGGTGTTTTCTTCACTTGGGATATCATAGTTTACCACGTAAGTGACACCCGCAATATCCAAACCCCGAGCAGCTAAATCTGTTGCTAAAAGCAGTTTGATTTTGCCAACTTTAAAGTCATTGAGAGCTGCTGCTCTTTTTTGCTTGCCAAAATCATTAGCTAGTATGCCGAATTTGGTTTTTGTGTGAGCCAAAATACCGGCAAACCGCATCATAGTTTGATTGGAATCAAAAAATAAAATTCCTTTGAAACCATCAAGTCTAAGTAAGCGCTGAATAAAGTCAATTTTATGCGCATTATCTATTTGTAAGAAATAATTTTTAACAGTTGTTTCCTGATCCGGTCTGACATCAATTTTTTCAAACTGCCGAGCAAAAATTTCTGGTGCTTGTTGGGTTATTTCAGACTCAGTGGCACCAAAAAGCAAAATTTGGGAATCGGGCGTCATGTTTTGTCCTAAAGAACTTAGTAGTTCCATTTTATTAAACTCTAAAACATCATCCGCTTCATCAATTACCAAAGTCCTGATCTGGTCTACCTTAATTCGACCAGCCGAAAAGAAATCAAAAAACCTGCCAGGAGTTGCAACCACAACTTCTGGGTGCTTCTTTTTTAAATTATCTTCCTGACGTTGACGATTGCCAGCACCCACAAGTGTGATTCCCGTCAACTTCAAGGCATGGATAAATGGATTAATGGCGTGACGAATTTGCACAGCTAATTCAGTGGTAGGAGCAATAATGACTAAACTATTTGGTTTACCCTGCGCAACTTTTTCAAGTGACGGCAGAGCATAAGCCAGCGTCTTTCCCGTTCCAGTTTTAGCTAGCGCAATACAGCTTGCACCATTTAAGATTGGGGTACGCGTTTTCTCCTGAATTAAAGTTGGTTCAGTCATTTTTAAATTTGTTAAAACTGCTTGGATTTCTTTTTTCATTATTGTGTTAGTTGTCCGTATTTTTCCTTATATTGCGTCACTGTACCGTTATAAGTAAGCATAGTGACCCCATTTTCAAAATTCCTCACTGATTTTACACGCCCATTATTGGTATAACGCCAAAAAGAGTACTGAAGTTTGTTGGGCGCTTTCCTGCCACCTGTAATAAATTGAACATCCTGGGCAAAGTACTTTTTATATTTAATATCAACATCCACCATTACCCGCTTATTTTGTTGTTGCAACATCCTGGCAAATTGGGCCATTTGTTTAATGTAGTTCAAATCATAGTCATCTATTGCAGGTTCAATCCAGATTGGGAGGCTACCTGTATTTGTGCCCACCTTTTTCATAAAAAATTGATAGTGTTGCAAAGGGGTTGATTCGTTACTATAGGCAACAATGGTGCCAAAAGCCATTTTAGTTCCTAAAATTTGATCGCGGTAAGTTAAGTAATCATCATCAAAATATGATCTTCCTTGAGTCCCGCGCAAATAGACAAAGGAAACACCGTTTGCTTGCAGTTCATGCAAATCAATAAAGCCAAAGCTCTGATTTAGCTCAACGCCAATAGCACTGGCAGTCCCATTGGGTGGTAAAGTTGTTTGATTACGCATGTTGCTGATGCCAGCAAAAAGGAGACCTATTGCAGCTGCCAGTAGTATTAAAATTGCTGGTAATGTGAATTTGTGATGAAACCTTTTCAACTTTTTCTCCGTTTGTTTTTTCTACACTTGTCCATTATACCAACATTTTAATTATAATTGGTAACTACAATTTGTCATATTAAAAAAGGCGACTGACTAAAAAAAGTCAGGCACCTTTTGTGTTAAAACTATTCTTCTACTAAATATATTGGTTTTTGACCATTTAAAACTCTTTTGACGTCCGTCATACTTTGCTCAATCATGTTTTTAACAGATGTCTTGGTGTAGTATGCCGAATGCGGCGTGAATACTACATTAGGCATCTGGGCTAATTCCTGATAATCAACAGGTAGTTCCGAAATATCATTGAACTTTTTCATGACAATTGCTTCTTCACCAGTCATTACATCAAGAGAAGCACCGGCAATTTCTTTGTTCTTCAGCGCTGCAATCAAATCATGATTATTAACTAAGGGTCCTCTAGCTGCATTAATCAAATATGCAGTATTCTTCATTTCTTTAAATTGCTTAGCACTGATCATGTCCTCCATTGAAGGTTCAAGCGGTGTATGCAGAGTTAAAATATCAGAATTTTTAATTACTGTGTCGAAATCAGTATATTCCAAAAACGCCTCATTAGCAGGATTCTCAACCAAGTCATAGCCAATAACTTTTGCTCCTAAAGCATGAAACATTTCAGCTACACAAGAACCAATACGACCAACGCCAATAATACCAACTGTTTGGTTATAAATTTCATCGCTCATCAAATTTTCTTCACGGACAAAATTCAGGTGTTCTTTTTCATTATTTAAAATTGGACCCCATTTTCTTAACAAGTACATTGCAGAAGTGAGAGTATTTTCCGCAACTGCACGGGGAGAATAAGCAGGGGTATTAGTAACGATCATGTGATACTTGTGAATAAAGTCAAAATTGACGATATTGTAGCCAACAGACCTTAAGGCAATCTGTTTGATACCATAAGAGCTTAATTTACGATAGACCTCTTCCTCATCTATATCAAAGACCTGCAAAACACTAACAACATCATAACCTTTTGCCATCTCCACAGTCTTAGCATCGAGCTTGTCATCAGTTGTGACCAAATCATCTTCTGGATGATTTTCGTTCCACTTATCTACATAGACCTTTTGCTCCGGGGTCATATTGTAAAGTAAAGCTTTCATTATTAATCCTCCTTTTTTGGATAAAAAATTTATATCTATTATTGTATCTAAAATTAAGATAAAATTAAAGATAAATTTAAAAAAGAGTTATTAATAATTTTTGCTTAAAAACTAAATTGGGAATCTATTTTTGTTTTAACTAAGTGACTTGTCTTATATCTTTTGTTCAATCTGAGCAATTTTGACTTGCAAAACTTCACGCATCCACGGAAAGCGCTTTTTCATTTCGTCAAATTCTGGCCCTTCTGCCAAAAACTGACCAGTTCCCCTAACATGAAAACCGGCTCCAGGTCCAGCTGTGCCCTCAACTTTTTTAGAACCCATAGTTAACAGGACATGATTATCTTTGGCAAAATCGTTCTCAATGCTGTGCATCCCCGCAGCAGGAATATATAGCAAATCATTCTTTTCATCGATTTTAACATAGGACATCCAAGTGTTTACTACACTGGCAGGATTGGCGTTAATAGTAACAATTGTGACTGGGCCTTCATCACTCATGACGTCTAAAAATTTTTGATTCATTTTTTCTCCTCCCCATAATAAAAAAGCTACTTTTTCAGTAGCTTCTTTTATTATGGAACATTTGTTCGAAATTGCAAAATCATTTGCTTATAATTAGTAAGCTCTTTTACCCTTTTTATAAACTGCCTTATCCTTTTGCACAACCGCGCTAATTTTTTCGAGAGGATTTTCATCAAGTACCAAAAAGTCTGCGTATTTACCCTCCTCTAATGAACCATATTCATCAGCGATTTTGAGGAGTTTGGCCGAATTATAGCTGGTTTCCAAAGCCTCGAAATTAGTAAAGCCTTGTTCAACCAGTAAAGGCAGTTCTTCAGGTGTCATCGTGAAGTCGTTAAACGGAGTTCCAGCGTCAGTACCAAGAGTAATTTTGACTCCCGCATTTTTGGCCTTAGTAATATTACCGCGCAAGTCTTTCCAAGCAGCCGCAATCTTGTTCATTTCCCAGTCAGGAATTTTACCCGGTGCATATTCGATGAATGCCCAAGCACCAACAATCGTTGGGGTTAAGTACGTTCCTTTTTCCAGCATCAACTTAATTTCTTCATCATTAACGTAAAAGCCATGCTCAATACTATCAACGCCGGCTTTAATTGCATTCAGAATACCAGGATTGCCTTCTGCATGTGCTGCTACAGTTAAACCTTTGTGATGAGCTTCTTCCACGGCAACGTGCATCTCTGCCTCGCTTAATTGCGGGTCATCCATAAAGTCATTTTCTGTCATTACCCCACCTGTCGCCATGACCTTAATTGCTTTGGCACCTGCTTTAATTCCTTGGCGGACAGCTTTACGCATTTCATCAGGTGAATCAACCAAAACACCAAAATTAGGCATATCACCATGACCGCCAGTCATA
Source organism: Lactobacillus helsingborgensis (assembly GCF_000970855.1). Lineage (GTDB taxonomy): Bacteria > Bacillota > Bacilli > Lactobacillales > Lactobacillaceae > Lactobacillus > Lactobacillus helsingborgensis. The sequence continues at coordinate 548,839 of NZ_KQ034046.1, read as the reverse complement.
GAAAATGGGTGACCAGAGGGGACAATTTCCGGGACCTTGGTCATTTTATTTTGCTTAATTAAGTTATTAAGAGCGATGTCAATGTTATAGGTACTACCGCACTCACGGATATAAGTTACTCCGGACCTAAGCAAATCATGCAAATTACTTACTGCACGAACAGTTGAAGAAACTACATCAGTTTCACTGCCGCCATCTGGAGTTAACGGATCCATAATGATATGCGTGTGGCAATTGATTAAACCGGGAATCACGTATTTATTATTTAAATCAACTGTCTTGTCTGCTTGCGGTGCAGTGTTCTCCGTTATTGCGGTAATTTTACCGCTATCATCATCAACTACTAAAGTCGTATTGGGTTGAATTTTATTATCAACCCCATTAAATAAATTAACGTTAGTATATGCAGTTTTAGTCATCAACAAACCTCCAATTTTTGTATTAAAAAAGCACTCATCCTTTTCTTCTTAAGGACGAGTGCTCGCGTTACCACCTTTTGTTCATTTATTACTCACGTAATAAACCTCATTAACTATCAAACAATAGCTTGCAAAATTAACGGATGCAACTCCGCTACAGGCTGATTATCACCAGTAGACATCAATTAGAAGCCCATGTTCACTACCTACCACTAGCTAACTTTCACCAAAATGATAGCTCTCTTTATTAGCAATACGATAGTTACTCTGCTTTGCAAGATGCTTAATATTTAATTGACTTTTAATTTATCATTATTTCTTAATCATGTCAACTCTACGAAGTAAAAAACAAAAAGGCAGTTTAAATTTAGGGGTATAGCATAAACTACTTGATTAAAACCACAAACTTTTGCGCTTGCCAACTAGTTTATAGTTTCAATCTTTTAAATGCTGAATGACTAAGTTCATAGCAGTTGAAATTAATGCAACAATCTTTTCCAATTTAATTTAGTCACTTTGATGCTAGGTAATATTTCTGTCAACTGATAATGGTAAAACTGAACTAAACGGTGCACCTCCATTGATGACTGTAAAATTAGCTTCTCTTACCAGTTGAACTGACAGCTTAATAAAAAATACTAATAATTAATCTATCCCTGACTCACATGCGCTTTTCTTTTACAAAATAGTAATTTTGGCTACCAACTGACCTTTTGCCGAAAAATCAAAACAACTAGCTTTTTACCATTCAATCTCTGATATTTAAACGTTGATGAGATATTAGATATTTTACTTAAACTGATAGAGGATTTATTTTCAAATGACTAAATTTGTTTCTGAGTAACTTTAACTAAAATGGTTTTTAAGAATTGGATTATACACAAGAAAGATGTTTTATTTATGAGAAAGTAAGTTTACATAAGTTACGGAAATTACTGTCACGCTTAATTTTCAAACTACAAACTTAATACTAGCAGCGTTACTGCTCTTGCCTAACAATAGGCTGTAGATTCTTGGTGCCTGCCTTAGTAAATTACTAGTTCTGACCAGATATTAGCAGTAACGATTTTAAATTCTACAATGAAAGTAGTATTTTTTTAACTAATTAAAATCATAAATATAAAAGTTTACCATTTCGTAACAATTTAATATTACATATTTAATAATTGTATACAAACATAAATACTGTATGTTTTAAAAATAAAAAGGCACAAGTCGTTAATCTTGTGTCTTAATATTCAGGAGTTATTGTTTTGGCTACATTTTCACTACTTTGACTGGATTGCCCAAATCCTTTATGAGATGAATTAGAGCTTGCGGCTTTAACCAAATAGTAGCTGTGTTGTCGTTGGGATGAACAGCAATTCTCGGTTGTTGACTAAAATATGAGTCAAGGTAAAACGGTATTTCATGCCTAGGATCGTTTATCAGACCTAAAGGTGTGACTGAGCCCGGTTCTAAGCCCAATTTTTCTTTTAAATCTTGCGGTGAGGCAAAACTAAGTCTGCGAGTGCCATTTTCCTCACGAAATTGCTGTAAGTTGACTCTTTTATCGCCCTTAATAGTTAAAAGGTAGTAGTTACGTTTCTTGTCATCCCTCACAAACAAATTTTTAGCATCTGCTTCAGGATGCGGCAGAGCAATTTTTTCCATTTCTGCCATATTATAAACAGCCTGGTGCTCTACTATTTCATATTTAATTCCGTGTTGATCAAGGTAATGTAATGTTTCGTTTTTGTTCATTCAGTTTTACTAAATTCGTGTTAAATAGTTTAATCTTTTTCTGTATAAAATGATTTCAATCGATACGTAGTCACAGGCTCCACGTAATAATTATATTTTGCCACCAGGTCACAGATTTCCTCACCATCAATCAAAGTGATAATTCTGGTTCCCTGACGTGCTGTCTTAATTGCGCCGCGAGTAAAATCAGAATTCGTAATAAAAATACCAAATTCCGCGTTGTATTTATCCATTGCTCCGCGAAACTTATCTATTTCAGGAGCGGGCACATTAGATTGCCAGCGTTTTGCTTGCAGAGCCACTCTGGTAGTACGGTAATCGTTTGAACGAACATAGCCAAAACCATCAAGACCACCGTCAGCAACATAGTTAACGCCAATCGTCTTATCGACGTCAATTCCCATTTTGGTAAGTAAACCACGGCAAAAAAGTTCAAACTTTTTCGGACTCATTTTCATCAGGGCATCTAGCAAATCTTGTCTCCACTGATCTTCTTCTGTATCTTCATCCGTAGTTTCCTTAGCAGAATCAATTTCAGCCAAGTTCTTTTTCTTTAATTCCTGAGAATCATTATCTTCTAAGAATGGCCGTACATCCTTTTCCGGATCAAAAGTATCAAGATCAACTTTACGCCCTTTTTTAGTTAACTCTACTTGATGACCGTCTTCAGCTAAATAGCCTGTTCTCACCAAATAGATAACCGCATAATTCAGCGTATAGTCAAAAGGTTTATATTTATTACCCGTTTTCTTAGACACTTTAATTTTATCTACTTCTTGTTCTGAGATTGCAGTGGAATTGTCACGAATATCTGAACTAATTTCTCGCCTTGTAACTTGACCACCCAAACGACGCATTGCAATCAGAATTTCTTTCATAGTTATATTCTGAAGATTAATTTGTCGATTAGCCATTTAAATACTCACCTGTTTTTAATTATTATTGTCTCTTACACTATAATTAATTTTAGCAAAATTTTTTGATTCAAGAAAACATAGCAGATAAAATTAATTGCTATCTTGGTTCCATAAGAGCTGTATTAATCATCTGCTGCCATCAACTCTGCCTGCTCAACAACGGTATCAACTGCTGCTGGAGCTATATCCGGTGGGTAACCGTATTTTCTTAATAAATGTTTGACTGCAACCCTCATTTTTGCTTGGATATTTCTACGTTTTTCCCAATCAACACCAGCCTCTTTTTTAACTAGTTTAACAAGTTCTTGAGCAATTAAATGTAATTTTTCTTCTCCTAAAACTTCAACTGCCTTCTTATGATCAGCTAAAGCATCATAAAATGCAATTTCTTCTTGGCTAAGTCCAAGATCTTTTCCTCTTTCTTGTTCAGCATTAATTTTCTTGGCCATTTCAATAAGCTTTCGGATTACCAGTTCGCTAGTAATACCCCGCTTATTGTATTCATCAATGGCTTTTTGAAGCATTTCCTGAAATCTTGCTGACATTACCTTATTAGTTTTCATCATCGCTTTTACTTTACCTTTAAGTAACTTTTCTAATAAAGTGATCGCAATATCTTTTTCAGGCATACTTTTGACTTTCTGCAAAAATTCATCAGAAATAAGATCAACACTTTGTCTTTTAATACCCAATTCATTGTAAATATCGATATCTGGTTCAGAAATAATCGATTGATCAAGCAACTGCTGCATTTGATATTTAATATCCTTATGGTTATTATAGTTTGTTGAATTATCAGGTGCTTTTAATTTCATAATAAAAACTTTAACAGTTTTAAAAAAAGCAATTTCTTTACCATAAGCTTGTGCTTGAGGCTGCGTTGCAGTTAAAGCATAGGCTTTTTCTAACTCGGTAACCACGTCTAAGAATTTTTTCTGACGTTGTTCATTCTCATGCAAAATCTCATTTGCAACTTTTTGCGTAACTTTCAGTCTAACTGCACCATCAGGAGAATTAAAGTCTGAATAGTCAATTCCATAAAGATAATCATTGGTAATAATGTCATATTTTTCTTTCAGTACGGCAAGCGCTTTATCCATATTAATAGCAACTTGACCCTGATCATCTGTAGAATAAACCTTTAAAGCATCCTTTAGATTTTCAGCAATACCAATATAATCAACAATTAAGCCACTATCTTTATCTTTGAATACGCGATTAACCCGTGCGATTGCTTGAATTAAATTATGACCTTTCATCGGTTTATCAATGTACATAGTATTCAATGAAGGCACATCAAAACCAGTCAGCCACATGTCAACGACTATCACTATTTGTAATTCATCGTTATCGTCTTTCATTCGTTGCTGCAAAATTCGTCTTTCGGATTTATTTGTTTGAAACTTAGACATCTCTGGACCATCTGCAGCTGAAGACGTCATTACAACTTTAATTTTGCCTTTTTTTAAGTCCCTACTCTCCCAATCTGGACGCAATTTTATTATTTCGTCATACAATCTAACCGCGTTACGACGTGACATCTCAACAATCATTGATTTGCCAAACGTTTCTTCTTGACGAGTTTCAAAATGATTCACAAAATGCTTTGCAATACTTTTTAAACGTGGTTGTGCTCCTGCCAAAGCTTCTAAACGCGAAAATTCACGATTTCGTCTGGCATTATCTTCATTAGTAGGGTCGTCATCTAAGTCAACTTGTTGTATAAGCCTCTGATATTTTTCATCCGCATCACTTTTTAGCTTAAGGGGAAATACATGACTTTCATAATAAATTTTTACGGTTGCATGATCATTAACAGCTTGCGTAATGTCATATACATCGATGTAGTTCCCAAAAACAGCCACTGTTGACTTATCTGCTGTAGACAAAGGGGTGCCAGTAAAGCCTAAAAATGACGCATTAGGCAGTGCATCTCTTAAATACTCAGCAAAGCCATATCTCAAGCCATTACTAGTAAACTTGGGCTTTAAACCATATTGACTCCTATGGGCCTCATCAGCAATAACAATAATGTCGTTTCTTTTTGACAGCACAGGCATCTTAGTTTCACCACTATTAAAATCAGGCGAAAATTTTTGAATAGTAGAGAAAACTATCCCACCCGCTTGTTTTTTCAGCGTTGAACGTAATTCATCGCCAGATTCAACATGCTCAGGATTTTGACGCAAATATTCATGTGCTGCAGCAAAGGTATCAAATAGTTGATCATCAAGATCATTACGATCATTAATTACCACAAACGTAGGATTGTTTAATTTACGAGCAGCTATACTAGTAAAAAAGACCATTGATAAGCTCTTACCTGAACCAGTTGTATGCCAAACGACCCCAATTCTCTTATCATCGGGACTTTTAATTGCCTTGTTAGCAGCTTTAATTGCTTTATTTACCATATAGTATTGGTGATAGGCTGCAAGAATTTTGATTGTTTTGTCGCCGTCTGTTTCAAAAATTATGAAGTTTTCAATGATATTAAGTAAATCTTTTGGCCTGAGCATGAACTTTATCATTGTTACTAATTCCAGTTCATCTTCAGATTCACTATTCTTTGGAGCTCTCCATCTCATAAAACGATCAAATCCGGCATTTAATGAACCAGCTCTTGCATTAATACCATCAGAAGTAATCAGGATTTCGTTATATTTCATATAGTCAGATATATCTGATTTATAAGTTTGTAATTGCTGGTAACCGCTTTCTATACCAACATGTATATTGCCGGCGTCCTTAAACTCAAAAGTAACTACAGGAATACCATTGATAAACAGTGTTGCATCAGGTCTACGTTCTCTCTTACCTGCAAAAGTAAATTGATTGGTAGCTATAAATTCATTAGCATCAAATTTTTCAAAATCTATCGGATATAGTGTATCTGTATGATTTTCTCCGTTTAAAGTAGTTCTTACTTTGATACCTTCAATCAATAACTTATGAAAGTAATGGTTGTTTATCATCATATCCGGATTATCAGCTAATCGAATTATTTGTCTAAATGCGTCTTTATATATTTCTTCTTCGTAGTCAGGATTAAGTCTCCTGAGAGCTTTATTTAAGTTATCAAATAATATTGCTGAAGTATGATCATTGTCACGCGCAGCATCAATAATTGGATTAGGACCACTTGAAGTGGGACTTTTAAACACCTTATATCCTACAGTCTGTAAGGTATTTAAGGCTAAATTTTCAACATCTGATTCTAAAAGATATCCTTTTGACATATTAATTTCACTCCTTTCTATACAGATATTGGTTAGCTAAATGATAATTTAATGCTTCAAAATATTTTACTAAGTAGAGTTGCTTTTATTGTTTGCAGTATTTTATTTTGTTTCTTATTTATGTATATTTGGTCCATAATCGGCTTAACTTTTTCATGAAAAAACAAAAGACCATTTCTATCAGGTATATTAAACCTATAATTTTCAAAGTCGTTCTTTGAGATATTGATGTACACACTACCAGATTCAGTTTGTTCAAATTTTTTAAACATATCATTTAAAATAAAATAGAGTATTTCTTCATTGTTCACATCTTTTGGTATTGCTGAACCCGTACCTCGACCGATTGCATAAGGCTTAGACACTTTTGCAGTTAAGCCTATTGTTGCTCTGACACCAAAAATATAAGCTCCTTTGTTCACAATTATTTTTGGATCTGTGGTCCATTTTGAAGGTTGAATGCCATTTCTAAAATCAGCTGCCCCGTTTAACAAGGGTATACCAATTTTATTTTCATTGTATGTTTTACTACTAGGGGATTGTCCCATTACTACTGTTGCAAAACTTCTTAGATTAGTTTTTGTAATTTGAGATGAAAATAATATTCTATGATAAATGTTTTTAGCTATATCTAATAAATTATCATTTATCAAATTATTTAGTTTAATTAGACTTTCAATAACAAAAAAATAGTTAGTCAATTTCTTTTGAGTACTAATAGAGGGAAGCTCAAAAGTAAAATTCAAAATAGCTTTTTTATCACCTCTCGGCATTTTCGTACCTTTTGCAGTTAGAGTAACATAATCAAAAAATTTATCACTTTGAAGTAATAAATATAAATACTTTTGCAACAAAATATTGCTATTTTTAGTTCTAAATGCCAATACATCATTTGAACGAACACCATCTCTATCACTGAACCATATTTTCTTAAAATAAGGTCTAATATTTGAAACCAATACGTCATTCTTTTGATATGAAAGGATTTTGGAAATTCGTGGGAGACTTTTTGCAGGAAACCTTATGCCTTCTCTATTTGGCAAAATATTTTCTGTACTTACATAATTATTTACATCTATGAGTGAGCTACTCTTTTTGTCCGTAATTATGCAAACTACATCCTTCAGTTTTGCTTTCACAATAAAATTACCCTTCTCATTCAATATATTTCACTAAGAGTTATCTCATCATTTATTCTTCCATTAATATGGATTTTCTTATCTAAAAATTGAAAAATGCTTCCTATTTTGTTTTGCAACTCTATATTAGGTAGTTCAACTTCAATCTTTCTAAGATCTTTTTGCTTGATACCAACAACTGTAGTCCCTGTGGCTCTTAAAAGTAATTGATTTTTAAAGCTTTGCGAATTCATAAAAGCATACATATACCAAGGATTAACTATCTTTTTATTGAATCGTAATAGAAACAATCTTTGACTTAAAATAGCTTTAATTGGCTTAGAAACCAAATATACTTCGCCCAAAGGAGCCTCTGATGTCATTAAAATATCACCAGGTTCAATGTCTCCATCTTTCATCCAATGCTTATACAAAAGTTCGCTACCATAGTGACTTTTATCAGTATTAACAATTTTATTATCTTTTATATTTTTAGCACTTAATGCAATAATATCTTTTTGACTTTCTGTCCAATTCATTCCTAATTTTTTGGGTGTTTTCCCTCGATAATCCATAATGAGTTGAACTATTTCTTCTATTTTATACCTCATCAACCTATATACTTCCTATGTGCTATCTTCACATTTTGCTGTTTTACCATTGCATAATGTAATGTAGTATCTATTCTCTTATGCCCCAAGAGTTGTTGTAATTGCTCAATTGGCATACCTTTATCAATCGCTTTTGTAGCTAGTGTCCTTCTAAACTTATGTGGATAAACTTTTGCAATTCCAATCTTTTGACCTAATTTTTTTAGCCTTGATTCGACACCACTTATAGTTAATCGTTCATGTTCTGCTCTTAAAGAAACGAATAAGGCTTCATGGTTATCGTGTCGTTCATTCAAATATTTTCTTAAATGTAACTTCGCTCTAGCGTCAAAATAAGCGATCCGTTCTTTATTACCCTTACCAAAAACAATACACTCACGTTCTTGAAAGTTGATATCACTGCGGTTAAGTAAAACCAGTTCCCCAACACGCATACCAGTTGAGGCCAAGAAGTCTATCATTGCTAAGTCTCTGACATTTGTACAACTATCACGTAATTTTTCAAGTTCCTCATCCGAATAGGTCTCTTTTACTGTAGTTGCGACTTTCACCTTATGTATTCGCCTTATAGGACTTTTAATAATGTAATCTTCATCTTCAAGCCAATTAAAAAAACTAGATAAAATTCTACGAATATTATCAATTGTCACTTTACTAGAGCAGTGAACTTCCTGATATGTCATTAAATAGTTCCGCAATTCATCGGTACTTACTTCTCTAGCATTTTTATCAATTTCAATTAACGCCTTTGTAATTGTTACTTTGTAATATTTAAGAGATTTTTCCGAACAACCTTCGGCTCTTTTAGCCGCAAAATACTTCTTAAGCAAGTTTTTATTGTCATATTTTGATTTAAATTCGGTTTTTGTCGTAACTAAATTATTTAAAATAGTTTTTAGTCTCATTAAGTTTAGATTGTTAAGGTACGGCAACATTTCGCGAATTATTGTTTCTGATTCATCTTTTCTCATTGTAAAATCTCCGTTTTTTAGAAAATCATACAATAAAAACCGTATTTACAGAAATAAATGATAATTTACTTGATTTAGTCGATACATTATTTGATAACATAATTAAATGCTCAATATTATACAAAGCCACACTCAATGATATAGGAACCATTGCTGGAGGTGGTACTCCATCAAAAAAAGTGAATGTATATTGGAATGGGAAAATACCTTGGCTAACACCTAAAGATCTTTCAAAAAGTCACTCAATCTTTACTTCAAAAGGAACTAGATTTATTACAGAATATGGTTTAAAAGAGAGTAGTGCAAGATTGTTCCCCGCAGGAACAGTTCTGTTCAGTTCAAGAGCTCCAATAGGTTATATTTCAATAGCTAAAAATAATATTTCAACCAGTCAAGGATTTAAATCAATCATACCTAACAAAGGATATTCTCCAGAATTTATATATGAGTTATTAAAAAAGGAGACACCCTTAATTGTTAGAGAAGCTAATGGATCAACATTTAAAGAAATATCTGGCACAAGACTTAAAGCTCACATAGTTAATATACCTTCAAAAGAAAAAGCTAAATACTTTGATAATTCCGCACTATCAATATTCAAACTGATTAGTAAGAACGAAAATGAGAACAAAATACTTAAGAATCTAAAAAAAGAATTACTTAATAAAATATTTTGAAACATTAAATTATCATTTAGCTGGTTATTTTTTTGAATTAATCCATCTATAAGATTTAATGGTCGACTTTTTGTTTCCATTTCTTTTTTAGTAGGTAATTCAATTTCTAGGTTTCTTAATTCTTTTAATGAAATAAACTGTTGGGTACTTCCATTTAATTTTTGCTTTATTTTATTTTGTCCATCTTCACTCTGAAGATAATAGTTCATCCAATTAGATAATAATTCATCACCATGAAATTTTAACAGTGCCAAATTTTTTATTGCATATTCAGGATTGTCATTTTTTTCTTGATAAACATTTCCTACAGTTCCTATCATAGATAGTAAAATATCATATTTTTCAACATTGCTTCTTTCATTAATATGGTTAAAATCATTAACAGAAATATTTTTTGCATTTGAAAAGTCAATTTGGTTTGTAGATAAATTTTTTGTTGTTATTAATTTTTTCCCTTTATCAGTTGCTTTAGGAGATTCATGAGTGCCATCTCTTACATCAATAAAATCACTAAATTTCATATCCAAGCTCCTTTAAAACGTCTTTTATTTGAGATTGAAGTTTATCGCTTTCAGCAAATTCCTTTTTTAATTCGCCAGTAAGGCGTGCCATTTTAACTTCATAAGGTTCACCATCATCTTCTTGTTTGGCTAAACCAACATAACGCCCCGGAGTCAAAACATAATCGTTTTTTGCAATCTCATCTAAAGAAGCTATTTTGCAAAAGCCTGCAACATCTTCATACTTCTGCTTGTTAGTTCCACGATAGGCATGATAAGTGTCAGCTACCTTAGCAATATCCTCTTTAGAAAATTCTCGGTGAGTTCGGTCCACCATTTCACCAAGATTACGTGCATCGATAAATAAAGTTTCCCCTTTACGAACCCGTTCTCCTTGAGAAGCTTTATCCATGTCGATAAACCATAATGAAACTGGAATTCCTGTAGAATAGAACATCTTATCAGGCAAAGCTACAATAGCATCAATTTTATCGTCTTCTAAAATTGCTTTACGAATAGCATATTCGTCCTTTGTAGAAGTCGATAACGCTCCGTTTGCCAAAACAAAGCCAGCCTTGCCATTAGGCGCTAATTTACTAATTATGTGCTCTATCCATGCATAATTAGCATTACCGGTTGGGGGTACTCCATATTTCCAACGTGCATCTTCTCTCAGCTTTTCTCCATTCCAGTTTTTAACATTGAATGGCGGATTAGCCAGGATAAAATCAAATCTTTCACCTTTATGTAAATCGTTGAGAAAAGTATCGCCCTGATGAGGTCCAAGATTATTATCAATACCACGAATAGCTAAATTCATCTTAGCTAATTTCCAAGTGGTCGGGTTTGATTCTTCTCCATATACCGAAAGATCATTAATCTTTCCTTGATGTTCCTGCACAAATTTATCTGATTGAACAAACATCCCACCAGAACCGCAGCAAGGATCATAAATTCTGCCTTTATAAGGTTCAATCATTTCTACTAGTATTCGTACAATAGACCGAGGAGTATAAAACTCCCCTCCCTTTTTTCCTTCCTGCGAAGCAAACTCATTTAAAAAATACTCATAGACACGTCCCAGCACATCAGATTGCTTAGCTTTTTCGTTTCCTAAACTGATATCAGAGATTAAATCAACGACTTCGCCCAACCGGGTTTTATCTAAGTCAGGCGAGGCGTAATTCTTACTCAATACACCGCGCAAAGAATCATTATTTTTTTCTAAAGCATCCATGGCATTATCAATAATTTCACCTATTTTAGGTGATTTAGCAGAATCTTTAATCAATTCCCAACGTGCTTTTTTCGGTACCCAAAAAATATTTTCAGAAAGATACATATCAGGATCTTCTGCATCTTCTGGAAATTCTGTTTTTAATAATTCATTTCGTCTAGCTTCGAAAGCATCGGAAACATATTTTAAAAAAATCAATCCTAAAACTACATTACGATATTCAGAGGCATCCATACTTCCTCTTAGTGCGTTTGCAGTTTCCCACAGTTTGTTTTCTATATTTAATTCTTTTGTATTTGTTGCCATATAATAAATTTCCTTTTGTCTTCAACTTTAATCATTATGTTAAAAACCTTAATTAAATTATACACTTTGAATATATATGTGTGTGATGATTATTTTAATTTTATAAATTAGTAGGTATACTATAATAGTTTTATTGATCTAATTTATATTTTTATTATTTGTATCCGCTTAATTATTTATAGTATTAAGCTTTTTAAAACTAAACATTTTAGTTTTAAAATATTCAAATTTGCTTTTCTAAATACAACTAAATATTATTTCGTATTTATTAAGTCATAAAAAAATAGCAGATGATTAATATCACTGCTCTAAATATAGTTTTTATCAAACTAAGACTTTAATTGCCTATTTTCCCATATTAAAGCTAAAGAAAAGACTATTTCAATTCCCATCATTGTCAAGCCAAAATTGCTGGCTCAAAGTTTAGTCCAATGATCAAAGCCAAAAAGGTTATTGAAATCGACAAAGTAAAATAAACCCGAGACCTATAAAGCCAACTATATGGTAATAAATGTGCGCCAAAAATAATTGCTAAAATCATAAGCATTTTTTCTGGTATAGTTGGATAAATCCACATCGCAATTAGCAAATACAGTGCTTGGTTAACAGAAAACAGTATTCCCAACTCAGTTAATGGATTACTTTTGTTTTGAAAATCAACATTAATTAGCTTAGAAACAAAATAAGATAAAGGCAATAAAACTGCAGCACAAACAAAAGTAAAGAGATTTTTCGTTAATATTGGCATAGATGAAAAGTGAATAATTGCAATGACTAGCCAAATAAAAATTGAAGCTAGTATTATATGTAGTCCTCTTTTTGTTTAAATGCACAATCTAACCTTAATTCATTAATTTCTTGCATCATCTTCATCCTTTTAAGTAAAAAACTTTTTCTTTTAAATTATACTTTAGTATATTCATGCACTCAAACCCTCTTTTAATTATAAAAGCTAAATTTCAACCAGAAACACAAATTTAGTAACCATTGATGACATTTATTTCACCATTTGCAGTAATCTGGGATAAAAATGAAAGTCATCTACTATACTTATTAACAGGAAGGAGAAACCAAAAATGAAAATTAATTGTCACGTCGACCCTAATATTAGTGAAGAGCACGGTGAATTATGGATCAAAAAAATGACACCAGCAATTAATGAACTTTTGCAAAAATTAGCACAGTCCGAAAATTCATTATGGTGCCATTATCAATCTCAAATTTATCCAATTCAATTTGAAGACATTTATTCACTTGAAGTTGCTAATAGAGATATTAATGTTTATACAGAAAAGCAGCAACTTACATATAATGATCGTTTATCAAATTTGAAAGTAGATCTACCGAACTATTTTATTGAAGCTTCACGCAGCGCTATATTTAATTATCAACACATCGATCACCTTGAATTACTTAATAATGGGTTAATCGATGTTGTTCTGACCAATAAGCATCGCGTACAAATATCAAGAAGAAATATTAAGAACCTGAAAGAGAGGTTAGGAATATGAAAAACACCAAGAGATTTATCAATTATTTGTTTACTTTTGCTACTGAAGGCATCTTCATTGGTTTAATGATTTCTATCTTTTGCAGTTATGCATCACATAGCGCAGTTTATGTTCCATCCAGTCCATCTTTTACGACAAACTTTAGCAATTTGCTTAATGCTTTTACCGCTTCAATTATTCTTTGGGCGGTCACTGGAATATTTTTCGGTTTTGGCAGTTTTATCTTCACTATTAACCATTGGTCATTATTAAAGAAAACAGTTATAAATTTCTTCACCTACTATTTTGGGTTTGCTTTTTTGGCCCTTTTAGCTGGTTGGGTTTCGTTAGACTTGATTAACTTCACAAAATTTACTGTGATTTTTGTCATCATCTACTTGATTTGCTGGTATTATAATTACCATAAAATTGCAAAGGAAATTGCAAATATTAATCATAAAATCAAAAAAGAGTAATCTAATTACAATGTCAAAAAAGTTGAGCATTCATATCAAAGTGCTCAACTTTTTTTCTTACGTTTCTTAAAAAGAAATTTAGGAAAATGTCTTCATTCAATGTCAATCTTCTGCTTTTTAACAAACCGAACTTAATACAAATCAATTCCTTTTTGGTGCAAATTATCCAAACAACTTTGTAAATATGCATCATCATGTTCTGGGTATATTGAAAAACATAATAACGGTAGCATGCTGTTTGCCCAAGCCACATCCGCGCAAAGCGGCAATTTCGCGGTGTTGTCCTAATAACTGTTGCCTAGGCAGTCGCAAAATTATGTCTTGATACCATAATCTCATAACTTTTCTTTGCACTCCTGAATTAAACATGAATACAATAAATAAGTAATTTGATACTTTTTAACTCAAAGACTTAAAAATGGACCCAAATTATCATCTTTTGATGATAATTTTGAATACTCTTACTATCAATGGGCTTAAATACTTATTAAATGTTTTAAAAAATCTGTTTATTTCAGAACACGGTAACTTGAAAATACTAGAATTATCTTCAACAGATACATCCACTAACATTGCACTTATGTCATTTATACTTTTGTTAAAATTAACAAATTCAGCTTCTTTATCAAATATTTTATCCTTTTCCGTAATTTCATTTATTACTCTTTAAAAAATTGTATGCTCAAAAAAGTTATTAATTATCTCTTTAATTTTATAGGTTATAAATAAGGCGTCAAAATTAACTATTCAAATCCTTCCCGTATTGTTTCATAACTGCAATTTTCCATTGTGCTAGTAAACCTTTGAACTCATTAGAATTAAGATATTTATCACAAGATTCACTCAAATCAATTTCTGAAATATATCCACCTGTGACACCTTTTTCTAAAACACCTTCTTCTAGAACACCTTTCTCCTTTAATATTAAAACAGGTAATCCCGACTGATAACCCATTGCCGTTTCAATTTGACAATATGGACTAGTTAGCCACTTATCAGAAATAATTTTAGGATGTTTGGTTTGTGGACTGTCCATTCCTTTTTTGATATGAGCCCTTTTTAAAGCTACAGTTATCAAACCATATGTGTTATTCATAAGAGTTATTATACCTTCCAGGGGTGCTTTCATATCATACCTATTTACCCCTAATGTTAGAGGTTCAAACCCTGAACCTGATAACTTGTTAGATAATTTTTCGATAAAATCTGATTGAATATTATTAATTGGTCTTGGATGACTTAAAAAAACAGGTATACTCATTTTAATCCTCCTTATATATATAGTTATATTATATGTTCAAATAACAAACATAGCAAATTATTTTTTTAGTAAGATATAAATGGCTTATACTTTTGCATCCACTATAACCAATTAACTCATATCATTACGTAGTTAAAAATATAAGTGAACAAATGCAAATTTCTTAGTAATTTCAATTTCTGTAACGCATCACAGCTTTTAAACACTTAGAAAAAAAGAGTTATTTAAAAAATTAAGAAATTTACTTATGCAATATCATTCTATTATTTAAATTGTTGAAAATGTTATTTTGTTAAATATTTTTTTGCTTTTAGATTACTATCATGATTTAACGAACATGACTAGTTCCTTTAATATAATATTCAGTGACTTTATAAGGTCAAGGTCATCAGATGTCTGCAACCTTAAATTTAAGAAACAGAAATCTTGGATATCACTTACCTCAATATTCTTAAAGTATTATTTCGATCTTCTTCAATCATTTAAACAATGTCGTATTTAAGTAAATTGATATTAAAAAAGTGATTAACACAGATAAATAATGTCACCTTTCAACTTAACTTTTAATTAAAGTTTAGAATAATAACATTATTTTGCCATTTGTACAAGAATATTTAAAAGTCTATATGGAATATATTATTAATGATCATGAAATGTCACGAAGAGATCAAAAGCACCACAAACTAAGTTATATTGAACAAATGTTTAGCTCAATTTTAATAGCTCAATTCATGTTAAGAAGCCAAGTTACTGAACAATAAAAATTAAACTATTTTTTATACTGATGCTCAATCAAACCGTTTAAGAATAAAATTCTATCAGCAGCATTAATAAGAAATATTCTTTAATAAAATATAAGGAGATTGCGGTAGCTTTTTCAAAGTTCCTACATATGTTTCTCCTTTTTTAATATTAAATATAATTTATTGCCCTATATATCTATATATATTCTTATGATTACCATATATAAAATACTTTTATAATGGATATAATCACCACTTTTTTAATCAATTTGACTTTTTAAGATTATTAGTTATTATAAAAATATATAAACATATAACATTTTAAATTAGGATAGGAGATATAATAATGCCAGAAATTAATAGCGATTCATATTTTTATCACCTGCTGGAGGCTCAGGCGGCTCGTGAAAATAATGAGGATTCACCATCTAAATATGCTAGTTATGGTAAGCCAATAGATACAATAACTGATACTCTAAAAACTTATTTTTGTTCTAATGATACTTCTGATATCCCCGAGAAAGATTTAAATACAATAAGAAATATTTCATATTCTTATCAGTTACTTGAGTTTTACATACACGCAAAGAAAGAACTTTATCTTTCATTTCCTTTGAATTGCATGATTAACAAACAATTATTAATCATTTCTTTTGAAATTGAACAAGCTTTACTATGTTTAATGTTTCCCGATATGTATAACAAGTCAGCAAATGAGAGAGATAAAATAATAAAAGAAAAGAAATTACTTAAACGTTCACTAATTGAAAAAATTGACAATAATAGAAAATATCGAAACAAAATTCATCTTTCAGTAACAGAAAATAACCCTGATATGGACTACCAAATTTTTAGTGATGATTCAAAAGTAAACGAATCAATTACTATACTAAATTCATTACTAGATATAAAAATACCTAAAGAAAAAAGTATTTCACTTGATCCAATTTGAAATTACATTCTATACCAAATGCAATACTTGGCTCTGTTTACTTTTATCTCATGAATTATGATATTAGATTTACAATCTTTTATTTTATCCCGATTGAATTAATATCAGGAACTGAGTCGCACTTTCACAACTCATTCAAACTATAGCAATGCTCCGTAAGGACTAAAAGCCAAAGGAGTATCAATTCCGATCTGCTATCAACTCTAAAATTATAATAATTCTTAGTTGCTAACTGAGGACTAACTCACAATATTCATTGGGAGCTAGTCCTTTCAGTTTAATCTTGATTCTTTTCTGATGTAGGCTATGATTACATTCTTCGACTCCTTTATTTAAACTTTTCTCAAAGCCATAAAAATTCCATCTGTGTTTGTTAAAGAAGCCTTCAATTAGCCTATATAATGTAAACTATCAATATGTGATATTGTGTGGCTAGTATTATTAGTTGCTAAGATTTGTCTTAGCTATGTAGCTAAAGCAGATTATTTTTTTTTGCAGTTCTTGATCCGCTGAGTAACTAAGACACTTATTTCTTTAACAAATTTGTTTTTGATAATTAGCTTTAAATTCATCTAAAATAAACACTCATTTTCTTGCTTTATTAGCTGTCTGCTTTTAAAAGTAATGTTATTATTATTATTTTATAATTTTATCGTAATTAATTATAAAATCTATCATCAATTTTTGAGCTTAAATTACATACTAATTGGCAAGGTGGTTTATTCCTATCAATGAGTTACCTAAGTGTAAGTTCATTAAAGTTATTGGTATAAATAGTGTGAGACATATCTAAATAGTTAAACAATTTTATTTAATCAATCCCACCACACAGGTATAGTATTCATTTCCTAGCCCGTTCCAATACCGTTACCGCCTCAACATGCGGTGTTTGTGGAAACATGTCAACAGGATCGATTTGATTAAAGGTGTAGCCTTCATTCATAAATTCCTGCAAATCACGAATCATGGTTGCGGGATTACATGAAATATAGACAATCTTCTTCGGACTAGTTTTTACTGCTGCTTCAATAAATTCTGGTGTTAACCCTTTGCGTGGTGGGTCGACAAAGATGACATCAGCTTTTATCCCCTTAGCTGCCCATCTTGGCATCACTTCTTCTGCCTTACCAGTCACATATTTAGCATTACTGATACTATTCAACTTAGCATTATTATTGGCATCTTTCACCGCGTCAGACACGCTTTCAATTCCACGGACAGATTTAACGTGCTTGGCAACACTTAAACCAATAGTTCCAATACCTGAATAGGCATCAATCACAATATCATCAGGTTGCAAATCAGCTTTTTTAATAGCTAAATCATATAAGCGAGGAGTCTGCAGTGAATTGATTTGAAAGAAACTTTCAGGGGAAATCTTAAACTTAACATCACCTATTTGATCCGTAATTTGTGGTTTACCAAAGATCAAATAATCAACTTTGCCCAAAATAACATTGGTCTTCTTCGGGTTATAATTCAATACTAAGCTAGTGACACCAGCAATTTGCTTAATTGTCTCTGCTACTTTAGGTAGTTGCGGAAAATCCTTGTGCAGACAAACTAAGATGACCATAATTTCACCAGTCGCTTTACTCCGGCGAATGTCCAAGTACCTGACTTCACCCTGATTATGAATTTCATCGTATGCTGGAACATGATACTGTCTTAAAATGTCACGCACAGCAACTAAAACGCGGTCAATTTCAGGATCAGTAGTAAAGAAATTGGTCAGAGGCACTAAGTCGTGTGAATGTTTTCTAAAAAAGCCAATTTCAAGCTGACCTTTAACTTCACGAACAGGCACTTGTGCCTTATTACGGTAACCTGTTTCTTCAGGACTAGGCAAGGTCTCGCCCACTTTGACATCATCTAAATGTGCTTTTTGCAGTAAATTTACTACTTGATTACGTTTAAATTCCAACTGCTTATCGTATTTAACGTGTGCTAAAGATGCCAAGCCAGTTTGAACCCACTGATTGAGCTTAATATTAACCCGGTCAGGGCTTTCCTTGATAATTTGTTCAATTTTAGCAAAAGCAAAGTGTTTCTTTACTTTTAAAATCTTGGCTTCCACCGTTTCTCCCGGTAAAGCATTGTTGACAAATACCGTCATCCCTTCATAATGAGCTACACCCATTGCCTCATAAGATAAATCGGTAATTTCTAACTTAATAATTTGATTTTTTTCCATATCTTGTCCTTTTTTACAAACATAATTAATATCTCTATTTTACTAAAAATCCCGTTAAAAGTAATGTACATGCTGTATTCTTAATATTGGATTAATTTCAGCTTTTTCCCTTCACACTTACTTTAGTCTGTGTTACTTTTATTATTAATAAATTAAAGAAAGGACGTTTTTCATGAATAATTATGATACTAATTCAGATAGGCGCCAAATCCACACCATCTCCGAAACTAATACTTTTTTAACTAAAATGTATGCGCTGATGGGTGGTGCAGTGCTTGTTTCTGCATTAGCTGCCTATTTAACAATGACCGTATTCAGAAGCGCTGTAATGAACATGCCAGTAGCAATGATGTGGCTCATCTTATTTGTCCCTTTTGGCTTATCAATAGGAATTAGCTTTAAAGCAGATCGTAATCCGGTAGCCAGTCTAGTAATGTTAACAATTTTAGCCGGAATTTACGGCTTTGAGTTTGCCTTGATTGCAGGCTTTTATACCGGTACGCAAATCACTTCTGCTTTCGTTTCAGCGGCAGCGGTGTTCATTGCCATGGCTTTGTTTGGTACTTTCACTAAAAGGGATCTTAGCAACTGGAATGCCTACCTGAGTGCTGCTTTACTTGGTTTTGTAGTTGCTCTGATAGTTAACATGTTCTTACGCAACCCTGCCGTTAACTATGTCTTCTCATTTATTGGTGTCATTCTTTTTACAGGCTTAGTCGCCAGTGATGCTAACAAGATGAAAGCAATATACATTAATTACGGTAATCAAGTTTCAACTAATGGCTTGGCAGTACTTGGTGCATTGCAACTCTACCTTGATTTCATTAATATTTTTATGTTCTTACTAGAAATCTTTGGTGGCAGCAGCAATAGTCGCAATTAGCGCCAAACTATCAAAATAATAATAAGTAGTTCTTAAGATAGAACTACTTATTTTTTATATCAAAAAACACTCCTGATAACTAATCAAGTTAAAAAGGAGTGTTTTTAAATTCCCGAAATTTAACTAATATACTAAAGCCTTTAAAAGATTTCTACTTCAGTACCTACTTCAATTGTTGGAAAAGCTTTCTTTTCAACATATAAGGAACCTGGTAAATCGGCTTCTTCATCGCCCGTGAACTTAACGGCAATATGACCCAAATTACTTAAGTTGGTATTAACTTCACTACCCACTGCGGTAATTTGATAATCAGTTTCACCAATTTTAAGTGTCATGCCTTTTATTATTTGGGCATCTACTTTGTTAACGTCAATAATGAAGCAAGAGTCACGTAACGCACTTGGTGCTTCATCACCGAAGAAAATCAACATGTCAACGGCTTTGAAATCTTGTGCTTCTTTGCCAATTTCTCTAACTACTGTTTTAAATATAGGCTCTTTTCCCAATTTTTAGAAATCCTTTCTATTTTCCACTGTAAAGGCCGAAACTTGCAAGCCATGCTACAAATACACGTGGCACACCATTTATAAATCTTGAATATAATACTGAAGTAACTCCGACTTCAACGGTTTTTGCATCTGCGTCCATTAGACCTAAGCCAACTGGAATAAAATCACAACCATTTTGGGTGTTAATGGCAAATAATGCTGGCAGAGCGTATTGTGGTGGAATATTACCCTTGCCAATTTCTACACCGATCAAAGTACCAATAATTTGACCAATAACTCCGCCGGGTCCTAATAATGGTGATAAAAATGGTAAGGAACAAATAAAGCCTAGAAGCATTAAGCCCCATACATTACCTGCCAGCGGAGTCATCAATTTGGCAAACCACTTACCAATACCAGAGGCATTGATAATACCAATCAGCAGCGATACAAACGCCATGAAAGGCAAAATAGTTTTAATCACCGTATCAACAGATTTTTTAGCTGCTTGGTTAAAAATCGCCACGACCTTACCAACACCAACACCAATTTTAGCTACCCAACTACCATCATTTTGTTGCGTTAAGGTTTTATCAGTATCAATACTGCTTTCAGTTGACTCAGTTTCCGCTGCGTTCTGGGTGCTATCTGCTGAAGCGTTTTCTTCCGTACTGGTAATTTCATCTACATTAACAGCAGATACGTAAAGTTCTGGTGTAATGAATTCTGCTAGCGGTCCTGATTTTCCTGTCGACAATACATTAATTGTTTTTATTTTCTTTTTAGGATAAATACCACACCTTAACGTACCCCCACAGTCCACAACTGCGACAGCGATTTCTGCATCAGGAATAGAGGTTTTAAAACCATCTACCGCTTTCATACCCGTTAACTTAACCAGCTTGTCAACTATTGCCGGTTTGTTGCCACCAGTGACATACAAAATTGTGTGTTTTTGTTCAGTTGGTGTAATTACTAGGGGCCCGCCCCAGCCACCAGAACCGTGAACTATTTTCACGCTTTTCCATTTGGTCATAATTTTGTCATCTCCCATCTTAAGCTATTCCGCAACATTAGCTTCTTTAGACAATTTGATCCCCGTTGTCTTACATACATATTCAGTAGTAAAATCGGTAATCCAACCGCCAATAAAGTTCATAACTAAGCCGACAAGTAAGTATCTCACGGCTAAATCCATGGTATTCAAGCCTAACTTCTGGACACCAGCCGCAATTCCCATCCAGATGAAGTACTCTGCTGGGTTGATATGCGGAAACACACCATTACTCGTGTGACAAAATTGGGCACATGAAGCATAGTAACTAGGTTTGTAATATTCCGGTAGAAACTTGCCCATAGTATGTGCTAAAGGGTTACCTAGCATAAAAGCCGCAATAAAAGGTAAAATCATATACCTCATGAACGGATTCTTAGAAGATGCCTCAGCAAATTTGTTCATTTTCTTTTGCCCAATCATTGCAATTAAGGCATTCATGAATACGAGCATAATCAAAACTAACGGAATAATTGTGCTTACCCAATTTGCAAATTGCTTACCACCGGCTTGAAATAATCCCATAAACCAAGTGGCAAAATTAATAATATATTTCATAATTCTCGCCTTCTCCTTATTTCTTTAAATTTTCCAACTAACTCATTCTTCCACATTGAAAATACAGGCAGAGAAAGAAAATTAGTACTCGTGTCTATATCCTCTCGACTCATCTTGCCGGTTTGATAATTAATCAAATTGCGGTAAGCATTCAAAATACATTCTTGTGTGAGAGAATCGTAATTATTTAATTCTTCATAACTGCTAGCTAATAAAGGTAAGCAGTTACCTTCTAATGATTTTAATTGTTTAAATCTGGCAAAAATGCTTACGCCCTTCATTATCTGAGCGTGACTAATGTTGCCCTGCTTATCAATATTAAGTAATAGCAGTGTTCCCGCCCTAAGTTTTTTAGGATTCTTTCCGATTAAAACTTTTCCGTTTTTACACATCTTGCGAAAAACTTTGACAAAATTCTTAACTTGTAAAAAGCCGAAAAAACTTTGAAGTAGAAAAACTGCCCCTAATAACAGTGAAATAAATAAAATATTCAATTTACACACCTTCTGCTATTTGAATTAATTGTTTTGAGTCATCATATTGAGCAATGTTGTCGTATAAAATTTCGTTTCTAGAAATTAAGCCAATAAAATCGTAAAGTCTTGATGTTGCATCGATAAGTTCCTTATTTAAGCTGTTCGGAATGCCAATTAAAAAAATCAATTTTAGTTCATTCTTTTTGAATGAAATTTTATTGTCAATAATGCCAACACTAACCAGTATTCGTTCTTTATTTGAATAATCAATCGCATGAGGAATTGCAATTCCATTCGTAAAAATGTTATTAGTATCTTTTTCTCTTTCAATCCAAGTGCGCTTAAAATCAGGAGTTAATTGCCCTTTTTGTACTTGATGGTCAATCATCTTGTCAACGGCGTCATAGTAATCTTCGGCTTCAAGGTGTTCTACGGATAAAATAATCTTCCCTTGCTTTATTAATTGCTCAATCACAGAAATTTGCATAATTATCGACAATGCTTCCGGTCTGAAGGCCGTGCCCACATTTACTACTTGCACATCTTTTATTTTTAAAGGCTTATCAACAAAAACTAAGAGGAATTTGTCATTCGCTTTCTTGAACTCTGTCACATTAGCGAAAGAATAAGTTCTTAAATTCTCAAAAACATTCAGCAACTTATTTTCGATGAACCCTTTAACGGAACTGCGAATTGAGCCGACAAATGCCACTCTTACCTGTTCTTTGGTGTCTTCAGAAATTTCTTCCAGAAACATTTCAAAATAGACCACGTAATAATTTAATTCGTTTTTTGAAAGGCAAACTGCAAATTGAGTATTTATCCTATCAGCTAGTTTTAAACTAAATTCCAAGGCTATCGGATAGTTGTCAGAAATATTTCTGGGTAAAACCTCAATAATTTTCGTATATAAAAGTGTCCGGTTAATTGAAAATAATAAATGCCACTTAATTCTTTCATAAACTGTTTGAGCATTTAATCCATATTGCAGCAAGGTACTTTTAAACGGAACAAATAACAACTCATAATTTTGGTGAAAAGCCTGTTCAACACTAGCTAAATTTAAATAATTATTTTTAGACAAATCTAATGGCGAAAGAATAAATTTTATTTCTGCCTTAGTAATATCCTTGATTGTCTCTTTTAACTCGGCAATTAAGTTGCAGATAGCGCTAGTTTCATCCCATAAAGGATAATAGTGTTCGGGCAACTGCTGCAGAGTATAGCCGTAATTTTTGAATACTTTGACCGCTAAGATATTGTTTAATATTTGGTGGTGAGCTTCTTTTGAAACTTCTAAGCTTTTAACAGTCTCAGAAAAGGTGGTAGTGAAACTTAACCAGCTTGATTTGGAAGTGTGATTAATGACAAAATTTCTTAGTGCACAAATCTCATCAAAATTGCTGGCAAAGCTAACTTTGATTCCCTTTCCCGTTTTAGACTCAATTTCACCCTTATAAGAACTAAGACTAGCTCTAATCTGCTTTAAGTCCTTATTAATTACTTTTCTACTAATAGTTACTTTATCTGCTATATCATCAATTGAAATAAAATTCTTATTTTTAATAAGAATATCAATAATTAATGCCTTTCTCTTAACCGGATCATTTAAATCCAGCTCCCCTTTTAAAAATTGAGTTTCAATATCCAGAAATTTTGAATAGTCATTTATTATTAACTGAAATCTTTCAATGCCAGCCGAAATATGTGCTGATTTTCCTAAAATAGAATTTATTTCAGCAATACGTTTATTAGCTGTTTTAGCAGAAATATTACTGTAAGCTTCAATTTCTTGCATCGTCATTGAGCCATTTTCAATGAAGAGTTTTAAGAGTCCAAATAAATAGCTATCCATTAGTTTCCTTTCATCTAGCCTCTCGATTTTCCTCCGGCTACATTGATGGTGACACCGGTGATGTAGCTTGCTCTATCGGAGAGAAGATAAGCTACTAAATCTGCAACTTCATATAAGTGACCGCTTCTACCCATTGGAGTGGTTGAAGTACTCTTATAGCCCGCACGCAAATCATCTACGGTAATGTTTCTGGTATAAGCCAGCGCATTTTCATAAGTTGGTGTTCTTAAACCTGTTGCTTCCATGATTCCTGGCGCCACACCGTCAACTCTGACATTAAATTTGCCCAGTTCCTTAGCCCAAGATCTGGTAAAGCCATTAATAGCACCCTTAGTAGCCGAATAAATGCTCTGACCTTGCGAGCCTTCTAATCCAGCCTCAGAAGACATGTTAATAATTACACCGTGTTTTTGTTTTACTAAAAAGCGACCGACTGCTTGAGACATAAGCATTACACTTTTAACGTTTACCGTAAACATTTTTGCCCAGTCATCTTCGGTCATTTCATATTGACTTTCAGGCTCTTTATCATCTACTAAAAGCCGGGGCAAGTTAATACCAGCATTATTTACAACACCATCAATTCGACCATATTTTTCAACTGTATGTTTGACTGTTTGCTCCACTTCCTTTTTATTTGTCACATCTGTGTGGCAAAATTCCACATTCTTATTAGCATTTTTAGATTCGTTTAAGTCTGCATCAACAACTTTTGCTCCCCTATCGGCCAGCTCCTTGACAATAGCTGCTCCAATACCAGATGAACCTCCTGTCACAATGTAAACTCTATCTTCAATATTTAACCAATCTTCCATGTTAATATTCCTTTCTGTATTCGATTACATTATCCAGTTTAATGAAATCGCTTGCAGATATTAATAACCTTATTTTCAGCATTGGCAGAAATTTTGGGTATTAAGTTAAAGATTGGGGTTAGTAAAAGCCAATAAAAAAGCATTAAGTTACTAGAAAATAGTAACTTAATGCTTAATTTCCCTTTTTGTTGTTTTATGTCAGAATCACTGATTATTTTATTCCCCAATAAAGAATTCAATGCGCTGCTGCAAATTTTTAAAGGTAACAGGACAATAATCACCGATTTCACCGTCAAGGTTAACCGGCAATTTTGCGTGTGCACTTTTACCGGTTAATTCAATTTTGAGACTGGTAGTCTTGGTATAAATAATATCAGGATCATCAACATGACGCCCATTCAGTGCCAGTGCCATTAATTTAAGCAGCTTCACCGGATCAGCTGGCTTAACAATAATTAACTGAAATAAGCCATCGCTTAATTCCGCATCTGGCATTATTTGCTCAAAGCCACCAATAGAATTGGTCATGCCTAAGAGCAGCATTGATAGCTTACCTTCATATACACCTTCATCATAAGTTAAACGCATTTCATTTTCAGTTAAATGTGGCAACATCTCAGCACCCTTGATCAGATACGCTGTGTAGCCAAGGGCTGATTTAACCTCTGAAGGAACGCCATAAGTCAGTTCAGTTAATGAGCCACAAGCTGCGATATTAACAAAATATTGGATATCTTTAGCAAAAGTAGCTTGACCTATATCCATTTTGCGCGTTTTATTTTTAAGAATGACTTTGGTAGCTTCGGCAACGTCATTACGAGGAATATGCAGAGCACGGGCATAATCATTGGTAGTACCTGCTGGAATTATTGCCATCTTCGGTCTTTGTTCCAGATAGGCAATGCCATTCACAACCTCATTAATTGTGCCATCACCACCGGCAGCGACAATTAAGTCAAAACCTTCATTGGCAGCACGGGTTGCTTCTTTTTGCGCGCTTTGTTTTTCAGGGGTGGTTCGAAAAGCACTCGCCTCATAACCGGCACGTTCTAAAACGTCCAATATATCTGCGACATTTTTTGGCATCTGTTCGTGGCCGGAAACAGGGTTATAAATCAGTCTTGCTTTTTTAGTCATAATTTCTACCCTTTATCACTACAATAACTTACTTAGCGCTTTTGCAATTCTTCGTTCAATAATTTATTAATTATTTTTGGATTGGCTTTTCCGCGAGTTTGCTTCATCAATTGACCAACAAGGTAGCCGATTGCACGATCTTTACCGTTCTTAAAGTCTTCAACTGATTGCGGGTTGTTATCAACAACTTCCTTTACCATTGGCGCTAAAACACTGGTATCGGACAACTGCACCATGCCTTTGTCTTCCACATACTTCTTAGGGTCAGTACCATTAGCAATAGTTTCCGCAAAAACTTTTTTCGCAATCTTAGAAGAAATTGTGCCATCCTTGATTAACTTAATCATAGCTGCCAAGTGTTCAGGGGTCAACTTAATATCAGCTAAAGAAACACGATTATCATTTAAGTAACCGTTAACTTGCGTATTCATCCAGTTGGCAGCAAGTTGCGGATCAGCACCAGCTGCAACGGCTTGGTCATAAAAGTCTGAGCTTTCTTTAGTTTGCAAAAGGATATTGGCATCGTATTCTTTTAAGCCAAACTCATTAACATACTGGTTATAGCGTTCTTCCGCAGAGCGTGGCAAGGAGGCTTTAATTTCATCAATCCACTCTTGGCTAATATGATCGGGAGCAATATCTGGTTCCGGGAAGTAACGGTAGTCCGCATCGCCTTCCTTAACCCGCTCCAAAACAGTTTTACCAGTTGCCTCATCGAAACGACGAGTAGAAAGTTGCACGCGGCCACCGGAAAGCAAAACTTGCGCCTGCCGTTTTTCCTCGTAAGCTAGTGATTTGCGCACATGCTCAAATGAGTTCAGGTTTTTCATTTCGACCTTAGTACCCAATTCTTTTTGGCCGGCAGGTCTAATGGAAATATTGGTATCAACACGCATTGATCCTTCTTCCATCTTAACGTCAGAAGCACCGGTAAACTGAACTATCTTACGTAATTTTTCGAGGTAAGCGTATCCTTCATCAGGATCGGCAATTTCCGGTTCTGAAACAACTTCAAGCAGAGGCACACCCTGACGGTTTAAGTCAACGTAGGAAAAGCCGTTTGTACCGTGAGTATTTTTACCGGCATCTTCCTCGATGTGCATTTCATGAATACCAATACGCTTTTTCTTACCGTGAGCTTCTATTTCAACATAGCCATCACGAGCTAGTGGTTGGAAAAATTGGGTAATTTGATAAGCCTTAGGGCTGTCAGGATAGTAATAATTTTTCCTATCAAAATGTGTAGTCGGTAAAATATGTGAATGGGTTGCCAAAGCAACCATGATGCCTAAACGATAAACATCTTTGTTAACGTATGGCAAAACACCCGGCATTGCCCAATCAATGACGTTAGTTTCTGTGTTGGGCTTGGCACCATAACTTACTGGCGAA
Organism: Lactobacillus helsingborgensis; assembly: GCF_000970855.1. Lineage (GTDB taxonomy): Bacteria > Bacillota > Bacilli > Lactobacillales > Lactobacillaceae > Lactobacillus > Lactobacillus helsingborgensis. The sequence goes on along the minus strand of NZ_KQ034046.1, from coordinate 521,327 downwards.
GGTGAAAAAATCTTACTTTTAGTTTTTAATTCAAAGTGAACCTCGAACCCAATTGTTGATTTAAAATTCATCAGTTAATCCTCCATTCCAGTTGGTGTTTTTTCATAAAACTTGTTAGTACGTTCAATAAAGTCAGCCACTTGGAAGATACTGCCTTCATCAAATCTTTTAGCCATAATTTGCAGACCAACAGGCATACCGTCTACTAATCCAGCAGGAACACTAGCAGCAGGAATTCCAGCTAAGTTTGCGGAAATTGTCAAGATATCGTTGTTATACATTTTAATTGGATCAGATATTTCGCTGCCAATACCAAAAGCAGGTGTGGTAGTAGTTGGTCCTACAATAACGTCATTTTCAGCAAAGATTTTATCGAATTCTTCACAAATCAGCGTTCTGACCTTAGAAGCTTGTCTAAAGAAACGATCATAAGAACCAGCTGAAAGCGCAAAAGAGCCGAGCATAATTCGTCTTTTTACTTCTTCACCAAAGCCCTCTGAACGTGACTTAACGTAAACATCTAATAAATTCTTAGTATCTTGAGCACGATAACCGTAACGAATACCATCAAATCTTTGCAAATTCGATGAAGCCTCACTTGAAGCAATGATGTAATAATCTGGAACAACGTACTTAGTTAAAGGTAAAGATACTTCACTGATAGTTGCGCCTGCTTTTTCCAAAGCATCGATTTGTTCTTGGATAGCTGCACGCATATCACCATCAACGGCAGCCATATATTCTTTTACTACTGCTACGCGTAATCCCTTGACATCTTGACCAATGTATTTGGTAAAGTCAGGAACTGCCCTAGTTGACAAGGTCGAATCATGACCATCACTACCGGCAATAACATTTAAGACTTGAGCAGAAGTTTTAGCACGCTTACTCATGACGCCAATCTCATCTAAAGACGAGCCAAATGCTATTAGACCCCAACGTGAAACCCGACCATAGGTTGGCTTAATACCGAAAATACCATTAAATGCAGAAGGTTGTCTAATTGAACCACCAGTGTCAGAACCTAAGGCGGCAACTACTTGACCTGAAGCAACTGCAACTGCTGAACCACCAGAGGAACCACCTGGCACTTTATCTAAATTCCAGGGATTGTGAGTTATACCAAAATAAGAGTGTTCCGTAGATGAACCCATCGCAAATTCATCCATGTTGGTTTTACCCACAAAAGTCACTTGCGCTTTTTTCAATCTTTCAATTACTGTTGCGTCATAAACTGGAATGTAATTATCCAAAATATGACTAGCGGCAGTAGTCTTAACGCCTTTAGTAATAATATTATCTTTAATGGCGATTGGAATACCTGCTAATTTATTATGCTCAAAATCCAAGTCACTTGCTGGTTTAGCATCATCTTGGATTGTGATCCAAGCATTTAACTTGTCATCAGTTTTTTTAATATTTTCAACTGTATCTTGCGCTAATTTGTCAGCTGACAAAGTGTTTTGGGCAAGTTTTTTATTCAAAGAGTCTATATCTTCATTTAAATAATTCATTACTCGTCCTCATCCTTATTAATAATTACAGGCACCTTAATGAAGCCATTGGCTTGGTCAGGAACATTTTTCATTAATTCATCTCTGTCTTGCCAGTGTTCCGGCTTGTCTTCTCTGAAAACAGTATCGCGATCAACAACTTGAACAGTTTCTTTAACTCCATCAGTATTAACTTCAGATAATTGATCAGCCATATTGATAATCGAACTCATCTGTTCAGTTACTTTCGCAATATCTTTTTCATCAATTTCAAGTCGCGACAAAACCGCAACGTGCTTAATTGTATCTTCTGTGATTTTCACGCAAATATACCTCCTTATTCGCCACCATAAATATGAACTTGATAACCACTATCTCCCGTTTCCTTGGCAACTAGTGCTTGAATATCATTAACAGAGCCAATTTTGATTTCAATCGGTACATTATTTGCCAGATATTTTTTCGCAGTTGATAACACTAACCTAGTAAAACTTTGAATTTGTTCATACCCATAAAATTGAGTAGTAATTGAAATGTTTTCCTGGGCTAATTTACCATTCTCGTAGCGTAATGTTGCCGTTACTCCGCTAACGTTAGGGAAATAATTTTGAATAGATTCCTTGAAACTATTGAAGCTTGAGGCATCACTGCTGTTGATTGCTTTTTTATTGCCAACTGTAGGCAATACTTCTGCTTGGGTATCAATAGTTTTCCATTTAGTTATTTTACTACTATTGGCAGCCGCTGTCCCGCTTAAAAAGTAAGTTCCTGCTACTAATGAGTCTTTACTTTCTTTAGCAAAAAGACCTACAGTAATTGGAACTTTTTTTAAAGCCTTTTTCTTGCGCAGGCGGGAAACAATTTTTTCGGCTGCTTGTTGACCAAATTGCTTTTGCTGAGAACGGGAAATTTCAGCTTGATATTCGGGGCCATCCTTTACCTTTTGGTAGTAGTCAATTGAGTTAATTGCCAAGCCAATACTAATGCCACCGATATGATAATTCGAACCAGAACCTGTTAAATAATCCTGTTCAAAAATTTCTTCTAGATAATAGGGCCGATAATTTTTCTTAGTCCCTGCTTCAGGATTAAGTCCACTTGGATTGTTTTTAGATTTTCGACCAAGCCACTCATTTGCCATATTGGCAGTGATGTACTGTCCTTCTTGGAAAACATAAGAATTAGTTGAATAGACGCCTTTAGAAATATCTACTAAACCGCGCTCCAGTTCGCGTGAATCAACTGAATTATTATTATTAGTTGCAGTCAGACCAGCTATCGGACTTGTAACATAATGCCCATTTTTGAGTAAAACAGTATAACCATTATTACCTGTGTCAGTAGTTTGATAACTTTTCGCATTAGAATTTGAAGAAGTTTTCGCGTTGTTGGCCAAGTCGGAATTTTTTAAATTTCCACATGCCGTCAAACAGAGCGATGTTCCCAGAAGTGCTAATATTTGCAAGTATTTTTTCACTTTAAACGTTCCTTTATTTAACTTTGGCAATCGCTTCTTCTTCAGTCAATAATTGCACGCCTAGCTTCTGTGCTTTTGTAAACTTGGAACCAGCATCTTGACCATAGATAACATAATCAGTTTTACCAGAAACAGAACCAGTTACTTTTGCGCCAAGGGATTGTAACTTCTGAGTAAATTGACTTCTGGTATAGTGTGCCAGAGTACCTGTCAAAACAACGGTTTTACCTTTAAAATCGTTATCAGGAATATCTGCCGCTACAGCTTCAGGGCTTTTACCCAAATAATCCATATTAACTCCACTGGTCTTAAGTTCGTTAACTAATTCCACCACTTCACTTTGGGCAAAATAAGTAGTCAAAGATTCTGCAATTGTCATGCCTATTGTAGCGATTGAAGCTACTTCTTGCACGTCCGCTGACATAATCTTTGCCATATTTTTAAACTTTTGTGCTATCAAACGAGCAGCTTTGGCGCCAACATGATCAATGCCTAATCCCGTCAGCAGCAATTCAACAGAATTACTCTTTGAGTTATTAATCGCATTCAATAAGTTGCTAATCGCTTTGTCTTTGAAATGATCTAATTTTTCCAAGTCTGCAGCTTGTAAATGGTACAAATCAGCTACATTATGGACCAGATCATTTTTAATTAACTGTCTGACAATTTTTGGTCCCAAACCATCAATATTCATTGCGGGTCTGGAGGCAAAGTGAGTAATACCCTCCTCAATTTGTGCTGGGCAAGAAGGATTAACACACCGCAGCGCCACTTCGTCTTTTAAGTGAATTAATTTTTCACCACATGATGGACAAGAAGTAGGAATAGGATATGGTTGTGCATCCTTAGGTCTTTTAGCCAGAACTACTTCTGAAATTTCAGGAATAATATCGCCCGCTTTGTGCAACATAACGGTGTCCCCAATGCGCACATCTTTTTGCCGTAATAAATCGGCGTTATGCAAAACAGCATGAGAAACAGTTGTACCAGCAAGTTGCACCGGATCCATGATTGCGGTTGGCGTTACGACACCTGTACGACCAACTGTCCACTTAATTTCATAAACCACTGTTTGCTGCTCCTCCGGCGGAAATTTATAAGCTATTTCCCAACGTGGTACTTTGACCGTATTACCCAAATCTTGTTGTAAATTCAAATCATCAACCTTTAAGACGATCCCATCAATACCATAATCCAGAGAATTTCTTTTTGCCGTATATTCATCAATAAAAGCGAAGATTTCAGACATTTTAGCAATTCTTCGACCAGTTTGATTAGTATGAAAACCCAGCTGGGTCATTTTCTCAATTGCCTGATGCTGGCTTGTGATTTCTTGCGGTGGATTAACCCAAGTGTAAATAAATGTACTTAAATGCCGGTGCTTAGTGATACTTGCATCCAGTTGCCGTAAAGAACCAGCAGCAGCGTTACGGGGGTTGGCAAAAACCGACTCACCTTTTTCGTCGCGTTCAGCATTAAGCTTGGCAAAAGGCTCTTTACCCATGTAGCACTCACCACGAACTTCTGTGGTCAATTTTTCTGGTAGAGTTTGCGGAATATCTGAAATAAATTTGGCATTGGGAGTAACATCTTCACCGACTTGACCGTTACCTCTAGTAGATGCCCTAGTTAATTTGCCATCAGTGTATTCTAACGCAATCGATAAGCCATCGATTTTTAATTCCACATTATAAGCAACTTCATGACCAATTTGTTTTCGAACACGATCATCAAATTCTTGGAGTTCTTCTTTAGAAAAGACGTCGCCCATTGAAAGCATTGGAATCTCATGGGTCACTTTAGTGAACTGGTTGTCAATTTGTCCACCAACTTTTTGCGTTATGGAATCTTGAGACACCAGCTGAGGGAATTCCTGCTCTAATTGAACTAAGCGATTATAATTTTTGTCATACACATTATCTTCTACCTCTGGGGTATCCTTCGTGTAATATGCGTTGGCCCATTCGTCCAACTTATCTCTCAGCGCAGCAACTTCTTTTCTGGCTTCATCAAGAGTTAAATCAGCCATTTTCTTCCTCCCGATTAAAAAATATATTTAAACTTCTATTTTTATTATACCTTTTTAATTGGTGCAAATGCTGCAAGAAGCCGTTTGATTCCTTTACCACTAAATGCAATATCGAGCTCCATATCTTCACCTTTACCGTTAACTTTGGTGACAACGCCTTTACCCCAAGCTTTATGTTCAACTTGGTCTCCAATGTTCCAGCCCTTCTTCTCGGCGCCAACGGCTCCAGATGGTTTGACTTTGGGTGTATATACCTGTGCCCGAGCACGCTCATCACTATTAGCAAATGGTGCTGTTGTAGTTTGAAAATTGGTACTAGTTAAGTCAATTGGCACAGAATTTTCGGTGTTCAAATCTTCTTGATCAATTTCTGCCAAAAATCTTGAAGGCAGGTTATTTTGCATCCGCCCGTACATCATCCGAGAATATGCGTTAGTTAAAAACAACTCTTGTTTAGCCCTGGTAATGCCAACATAGGCCAGTCGTCTTTCTTCTTCCAGCTGGTCGTCTTCCATTAAAGACCTTGACAAAGGAAAGAGTCCGTCTTCCATTCCGACTAAAAAGACCACTGGAAATTCCAAGCCTTTTGCCGCATGCAAGGTCATCAATGCTACTTGATCATCATTATTGGCTAAATCATCTTGATCACTTAAAAGGGACACTTCCGCTAAAAAATCGCTAAGTGCGTTGTCACCTGCAGCACTATCCTCATATTCATCATCAAAACGCTTTGTTACCGATAGAAATTCATCAAGGTTTTCCAGTCTGGTTTCAGCCTCAATAGTATGCTCAGACTTAAGCGCAGCTGTATAGCCAAAATCCTGCAGGACTTTTTCAGTTAGACCGGTAACGCTATGACCTGCAGCATAACTAATTGCATCACGCAATTTAGCTCCGAAGTCGCTCAATTTGGCGGCGGCGCGAGGTGAAACGCCCGACATATTTAGATGATTAAACGTTTCGAGAAGCATCAAATTATTTTCTTGGGCAAAATCTAAAAAGCGGCGTACGCTCACTGGTCCAATACCTCTTTTGGGTGTATTAATAATCCGGTTAAAACTCATTGTGTCACTCGGATTAGCTACCAGCTTCAAATAAGCCATAATGTCCATAATTTCTTTTCTATCATAGAATTTATGACCACCAACTATTTGGTAAGGCACATTTGACTTTACAAAAGACTCTTCTACAGTTCTGGATTGCGCATTTGTACGGTATAAAACCGCAAAATCATTGTAAGACCGCTTTTTAGTTTTAACTTCTTCCTGAATTTTAGCAATAATAAAATGGGCTTCATCATCGCCGCTTTGAGCACGATAATATGTTACTTTGGCACCCTCACCCTGATCAGTCCACAAATTCTTAGCCTTACGGTGACTATTATTCTTAATAACCGCATTTGCAGCAGCTAAAATATGACCTGTTGAGCGATAATTTTGTTCAAGCTTAACTGTTTGAACACCGGCATCACGATAGTCTTGCTCAAAATTCATAATATTTTCCATATTAGCGCCGCGCCAACCATAGATTGACTGATCGGCATCGCCCACAACACAAATATTTTTGTATTGGGCTGCCAGTGCGTGACATAATTCGTATTGGGCTTGATTAGTATCCTGGTACTCATCTACCAAGATATAGCGAAACTTGTTTTGATAATAATGTAAAACCGTACTATCGCTCTTGAATAAAACCAAAGTCTGCATAATCAAATCATCAAAATCCATAATTTGATCGTGCTTTAAGCGTCTCTGGTATTCCTGATATACCCTTGCAGTTATCTTTTCAAAAGGTGAAGCTGCACTAGCTGCATAGGCATCTGGCGTGAGCAAATCATTCTTACCGTTAGAAATTGCCGCTAAGACTCTTCTAGGTTCATACATCTTCGGGTTAATATTTTGCTCTTTTTCAATGTGCTTAATCAACGTAAGCTGCTCTGCAGAATCAGCAATTGAAAAATTACCAGTATAGCCGATTTTTTCAGCATCTCGCCTTAAAATACGTACACAAAGAGCATGAAAAGTAGACATCCAAATGCTATCGGCACGGGCACCCAGTAATTTTTGTTCTCTTTGTCTCATTTCACTAGCTGCTTTATTAGTGAAAGTAATGGCTAAAATATTCCAGGGCGCAACCTCTTTTTCAGCAACCAAATAAGCAATTCGGCGAGTTAACACAGATGTTTTGCCAGAACCGGCTCCCGCAACAACCAATAATGGTCCTTCCGTAATCTTAACTGCCTTTTTTTGTTGTGGATTTAATCCTGTCAAAATTGATTCTGCGTTCATTCTGAATCCTTTCACCCCGAAAATTTATAACTATTCTATTGTACCAAAAATCATGACCATATTTGGAGTTGATTGCACTCTATTTGTCAAAACGGTCAAGATTGTATTCTTCAATTAATTTGATTAATTTATCAGCATAATTAGGGTCAGTGGCATAGCCATCTTTAACCAAGGCGCGTGCCTGTGCCCGATAATTTTTGGCAGCTAAAACATGGCTGTATTGGTTAGCATCCCAGCTGGTTCCTTTTTGAAACAGCCGCGCATGGGCCCTGATAGAAGCCTCATAAGAGTCATAAATTTGAAAGCGGGCTTTAACGATAATCCACTTACCCTTTTCAAATTCTTTAGTTTTTAAAACAGCCGAAGTATTGGGATTATTGCCCTTGACACCAAATAAATTATTATATTTTTGCGAAAGGTCACTCTTGCCATAATCGCTTTCAAGACAGGCTTGAGCTATTGTAATGCTGGGTAATAAATCAAAGGACTTATCAACTTCCTTGGCTATTGGTCCAATCTCCCTAATAAAAGCTTTATGCTGTCTAATTATTTTTTGTCTGGCTTCTTCGCGAGCAAGCTGCTCTTGTCTAATTTGCTCTGACTGAATTGCCTGACGACGATAATAGCGAAAAGCTGCAAACGCAACAATAAGTGCAAATAAAATAATAAACGTGCGGATAATGATCGCTGTGTTAGATAATTTTCTGCTTTTTCGTTTTCTCGCCATAGATTTTCCCTTGCTTTAAAAAATTCTCTTAATTAAGTATAACCTCTATTGGCTGTAAATTATGCAATGTAATTAATTTTTAAAATAAAAATAGTAAAAATTATACTTTCTTTGGTTCTTTAAATTAGGGCACAAAAAAAGGAGCTTCAGCTCCAATAAGTTTTATGCGGGCAAGAAGACTCGAACTTCCACGATCTAAAAACGATCACAAGATCCTTAGTCTTGCGCGTCTACCATTCCGCCATGCCCGCAACACATTCAATACTATAACCCAAAATTAACTTTAACACAAGACTTTTCTTACTCATTTTAGCTAAAAATGGTTTAATTTACCATTTGCTCATTGACATACCGGGCATACAAGCTGTGATTTTGCATCAATTCATGGTGAGTACCGTGACCTGTTATTCTACCATGCTCAACAAAATAAATTTGGTCGGCATTAACAATTGTAGCGAGCCTGTGAGCAATGACCAACGTGGTACGGTTGACCATCAATTTGTCAAGAGCCTGCTGTACTTTGCCCTCTGATTCTGAATCAAGGCTGGCAGTAGCTTCATCCAGCATCAATATTTTAGGATTTCTTAAAAAGGCACGGGCAATGGCTAAGCGCTGCTTTTGTCCGCCTGATAGTTTAATTCCTCTCTCGCCAATTTCAGTTTCCATTTGGTCAGGAAATGCTCGCACAAAATGATCAGCATAGGCCAAAGCAAGTCCATGCCACAGCTCATTGTCAGTTAATTTTTGATTTAACCCATAAACCAAATTATCACGGATTGTTCCAGAAAATATTGCACTGTTTTGTGAAACATACCCTATTTGGCTACGCCAGTTAACCAAATCAATATCCTGAATATTTTGGCCTGCAATAGTAAATTGACCGCTATCCGGATGGTAGAAACGCTCTAATAAAGAAAAAATGGTAGATTTGCCGCCGCCACTTGGTCCTACAAAAGCGATTACCGAGTTAGGTTTAGCAGTAAAGGAAATTGACTGTAAAACCGGTTCGCCTTTTTTGTAACTAAAACTAACTTTTTGAGCGGTGAGAGTTTTATTAGTTAAATCGCAAGTTTGGTGCGACAAATTTTGTTCAGGCTTAATCTTTAAAATTGCCTGAATACGTTCGGTTGATCCCAAAGCTTTTTGAATTTGAGAAAAGAAAGTCGCAAAATTGGCAACCGGTGCAATTACATTAAATAAATAAAGCAGAAAAGCCACTAATGAACCACTTGTTAATGATCCTTGACCCACTCTGATAATGCCAAAAGCTAAAATACCAGCGAAGGCAGCCATCATCAAGGTCATGATAATTGGCTGCAATACAGCTTCGACCCGCGCGTCGAGCACCCCGATGCCAAAGATTCTTTGGATCATCTTATTGCCCGCTTTTTGTTCGCACGCTTCACCATTACTGGATTTTATCAAACGGACTTCGGATAGTTTTTCACTGACAGCGCCATTAAACTCGGCAGTTGCTGATTGCAGCTTGCGTCCTAAACGCACCATTATGCGCCCCACTGGCAGTAAAATAATTACCACAACGGGCACGACCGTAAACATGAGTGTTGCCATTTGCCAATCCATGACTACCAAGATAATTAGTGAAAATAAAAGCTGAATAGCACCGGTAATAAAATTGGGAAATTGTGAGGCCAGTAAGTCTTTAATAATTCCCGTATCATTCACTAGCCGAGAGCTGCTTTCGCCGACTTTGTTTTCATCAAAATAAGTCACTGGCAGTTTAAGCAAATGCTCCCAAAGGCGTTCACGCAAACACTTGACTACGCTCTCGCCAAAATAACGCAAAACATAGCCGCCCAAAGTTCCCAGAATTAACTGCAAAACAAAAACAACAATAATAATTACTAAACTTGAATAATTAAAATTATTCCATTTGCTTGTATCGACCAACACCTTAGTCAGCAAAGGCAAAGCCAAATTAGCAACACTGGTAATTAAACTAAGTATTAACCCGAGTGCAAATAATGATTTCTTAACGTTTAAGCTTTTTAAGAGTTCTAAAAAATCACTAAGTTTAACCATTTGCGTTTTATCTTGACGTGACTTGAATGCCATCTAGGATACCGGCTTTCTGAATTTAGACTAAATAAAAAGTCTTTCAATTATCTATTGAAAAACTTTTTATTTTATTTCCTAATTATAAATCTTCATTTTCATTATGCCAGCATTTAGGGTAAAAGTCGCGGTTGTATTTGTGCATTTTACGAAATTTACAATAATTCCGCACACACTCATCATCCATATCAAAATCAGGGCGACAATGATGGTGTTTTGGCATATGTTTACACATTTTATGTAGCTCCTCTTTAGAACAATCATGATCTGCCGCATATTTACACCATTTCTTAAACTTTGCCATGCGGTCTGCCGGATCAATCATTTCCCCCATCTTTTCTTTGAAGTCATCATCCCAATTATTGCTTATTTTTTCCAATAATTGTCTTAGTTGCTCCTGTTCTTTCTCTGTTAGACCAGCAAAAAATGGTTCAGTATCCCGCTTATCTACCCACAGCTTTAATTTATTAGCCTTTTCTCTTCCAGAATCAGTTAAATAAACCCGTTTTATCCGTTTATCTTGCTCATCAGTTTTACGGGTAATATCGCCTTTTAGTTCCATTTTTTTCAATAATTCAGCAAGAGAACCCGGTTTAAGAGCCAGAATCTCCGCTAAGTAATTTTGCGATAAGCCATCTTCAAGTTTTAAGACTGCTAAAACCCGTTTTTGCCCTGATATTGGTACCTTGTTCTGATATAAATAATAACGACTGGCACGCATTATGTAATGAAGCTGTCTCATTAAATCATCACTTAATTCACTCATAATTAATCTCCTTTAAATTAAAAAAGTTAGGTACCTAATAGTTATAATTTCATTATAGTTTGGTACCTAACAAAATGTCAAATTATAGCAAAAGATTTTTAGTGTAAATTAATAGCTAAATTCTGCTTCAACAATTTTAATTTTCCGCCACATCTGCCACAGGCAAAGCGCCGCAAGTTGAGCCGCCGGACACGTAAAAACTCTTGGCCGCATTTGGTGCAAACATATAAATATTTTGCTTTCCTAGTCCTTTTTAAGCCAATATCCGGTGCATAGCGCGAGCCTCCTACTGCACTAAGCAAAGTTTTAAAATCTTGATCTTGATGACGGTAGCCTTGATGACTTAAATGCAAGTGATAATGGGTTAATTCGTGTTTAATAATGCCAATTAATTCCCGGAAATATTGTGGTGCTAAAAAATGGGCGTTAATCTCAATATGATGATCGTCTAAATGATAGCGGCCACCGGTTGTGGTCATCCGGTAATTAATTTTTACTTGGTGGTTAAATTGCCTGCCAAAATACTTGAGAGACACTTGCTCCACTAAATTTTGCAATTCTGCTGCAGTCATATTATCTGAAAAGTTTGGCATAAAGAGCTGCCTCTTTTTTAGTCTTAATCCTTACTTTTAAAGCCGTAACTAATTTTCTTTTTAAAGGCTTAGCACCTTCCATCCACGTGCCGGTGAATACGTGAATAGTTTTTGACTGGTCTGATGGATTGCACAAAACGCCATCAGGATAAACATGGATTCCTGCTTGCAACTCCTGCTCTTGGTTATTTGGTTGGGCACCATACTTATTTTTTAAAATATCAGACACAGAAACCGTATTAACGCCTGCCAGTTGGTCTTGCTTATCAAAGTTAAAGTTGCGGTCATCATAATAAGAAAGCATGTCCTGAATGAGAGGATGTCCCTTTTCAGCTCCAAAGACTGCCGTAAACGGATTATCTTTATTTTCAAAACCAACAAATGCCTTATTATTTAATAAATCATGCAAATCATCCAGCACCAAGACGTCAGTATCCATATAAATGCCGCCCATTTCGTAAACGGCCTTAGCCCTGATATAGTCGGAAACAAACGCCCATTTTTTTGCTTGATAAGCCTGCTCAACATATTTATTTTCGTGAATGTCAAAATTATGCTCATTCCACTCAATAATCTGATAGTCTTGCAAATGTTTTGACCAAGTTTTCATACAGCGCTGAATATTCTTGGGTTTGGGATTGCCCCCTACCCATACATAATGAATTATTTTCGGAATCATAACTAACCTCGAGTAAAAAATTTTTTCAATAACAATATTATGTCTTGGTTAAAATCAAGTTTAAACAAAAACATCAAGGCAATGTACAAAACAAACATAATAATTGACTTGAATAACATATTAAGAAAAGCAGAAGCAAACATTTGTGGTAAAAAGAGCCCGACTGCTAAAACAATAATGGCAATTATAAAATATTTGGGAATTTCACGAAAAGAGTATTTAAAATCATAGCCGTCGCGAACTATCCACAAACGCAAGATTAACACAATGAACTCGGTGATTAAGATCGCGATCATTGCCCCCGTGGCACCGTAAAGCTGATCTAGAAAGTAGCTCAATAACACTTCTAACACAGCGCCGACTATCACTGGAATAGCATAGTCACGATCTCGGTGATTAGCAAGTGCAAATTGATTGGCAAATACCCCGCCTGTAGGAATCATAATGATTGTCAACGCAAAGAAAAACATCAACGGCGTCATGGGAATAAATTTATGACCAAAAAAGAAGGGCACAAATTCTTTAGTATTAGCCATTATGATGACTGCAAATAATGTCCCCAGCATCACGGTTGCTTCCAAAGACTTTTTTAAAATGACCCTTTGTTCTTTTTTACCTTCACCCGCCATTTTAGGCATGATGACTAAAGAGATACTGGTAACAATTCCTAAAACCATATTGGAAATTCGTTGCGAATTATCGTAATAAGCAACTTGGGTCGAATTTTGAAACAGCCCTAATATCGGTTTATCAAGCGAGGTATAAATTTGGGTGGCAATTTGCGGAATTAAAAGGGTAATGATTGCTTTAACAGTTGCGCGGTATTGATAAAAATGCTTGACGGGTCCACCAACATAGCGGTGAATGTCAAACCAAAAAACAAACGATCCTAGCATTGTAGAAACTGACATAATCAACATGTACTTCCACAAGTCACCCGGATTTTTTACTAATAGTAAGATTAGGACCACTGATACCAACTTAACAGCAGTATTTTTCAAAACTACCCGACCAAAATCTGCCAATCCCTGAAAAAACCAGGAAATATCTACTTGAGCTGAAATCAGGTACGGCACCATTAACAATAAATATTGACCGTACTTAATCTTAAAAAAGCTGGTCACAGCAATTAAAATACCAATAGTTACAATTCCGGCAATTGCTTGAAAATACCATAAGCCCCAGAATGCCTTAGTCAAATCTTGCTGATTACCAAAGGCTCTGATTTGAGAAATTGTCCGCATACCAATATAGGAAACAGAAAGCGTACAAAAAATCATCAAAAACTGCACAATGTTGTTAACATTGCTGTAAATACCGTAAGTTTTAGGACCCAGAATTCTAGAAAGATAAGGAACCGTTATTAAAGGTACTAATACTAGAAATATTTGGTAAACCGCATTATATAGAATATTTAAAAAAGTTCTTTTCACAATTCTCCCTCTAGTATTTTTTTGTCATTAAAGTGAAAACCTGCTCACAATATGAAGCAGACTGCACCTCATTGGTTAAATTGCGCCAATATTGTCTTTTAGCTTGGTAATGGTCTGGAGCAGCAACTGCTTCTAATAATTGCGTTTGCGTATTAACACATTTACCGGGAACTACCTCTTTAAATGGTCCAAATAGCAGCCCTCGAGTTTTTTCATATTGCTCAAGATACGCGGTTATAAAAATAATAGGCTTATTCAAATTGAGATAGTCAAAATAAATTGAAGAAAAGTCAGTGATCAGAAAATCAGTGCTGCCCAGCAATTCGTACAAATCAAAGTCCTGTTCGTACAAAAAATCGTTGTTGAGAAAACTGATATTTGAAAAATGACTGTGCTGCTTTTTGAATAACCGCATTTCGTAGGGATGCAATTTAACAATTAAAAATTGGTTTTTGGCCTTTAAACTGGCATTCAGCTTTTCCACATCAAAATCGGGTAATGCCAAAAAATTACCGTCCTTAATGCGATTCATAATTTCTTCATCCGCCATTTCATAGCGAAATGTGGGCATGAAAATTCCAATTTGTGCCTGAACATCATCTTGGCCAAATAATTGCTGTAAAAGTTCTTTTTTCGTCACTGCCGGTCTGGTTAAGGCGTCAAGACGGGGAAAGCCAACTTGGCGATACTTACTGGTCTCAATACCAGTGCACGCACTCATCAGAGTTTCATAAAAATCCGAACTGGAACAAACCATATCGGCATTTCGCCGCCATAATCTGGCATTGCGCGCATCAGTTTTATAATCAGTATTATTAGCCATGATGCCCATTCTCTTGAGTGGAATACCATGCCAAAACTGGATGCTAATTTGCTTACGGTGAATTTTAAACGGTTGGTGTGTCGTAAAAATGTATTTTGCTGCACCAATTTGTCTCCAAGTTTTAAGCGGTAAATGCGAGGATGGCCAAGGTTCCACCAAAGCAACATCATATTCCGGATGGTGCTGTCTTAAATATTTGGCAAACAGATAGCCGTTAGAGCCGGAACGTCCGGCACCATTCAAAATTACTACCTTATTTTCCTTGATCCTTGTAAGTTTAGCTCCGCTTCTCATTAAATTGAGATATAGCCGAAATAAAATATTTTTCATTATTTAACTTCCCAAATTCTTATTCATTATAAGAGTACAGAAAAAGCCTGAGAGAACTCAAGCTTTTTTGCTTTATTTTTCTGTTTTTTAATGATTATCACTCAGTAAAACTTCAAAAATGTTCATTTTGGTAACAAAAAGCAGTTTGCAAATCTATTATTTACTATTAGAATATGAAATGTTAAATAGTGATTAAACAAAGGAAAAAAATGAACACCAAAAATTCCGTTTCTAACAAAGTTATAGTAATATATCTCGTCATCTTTTACATTTGGTGGACGATTGAAGAACTCGCATATTGGAGTTATACCAGCAACACTTTAGCACAGGTTTTACTAAGTTCATCAGTCAAATTACTTACTTGGAGTATCCCGGCATTTATTTTAATTAAAAAATATTCTCATCAACTCAAAATCGGGTATCCCCAACTATTCAAAAATCGTTTTAAGCTATGGCCATATTTAGTTGGTATCTTTATTATGGTAACCTATTTGGCTATTATACTTTACTTTGAAAACGGCGGTTTTAAAATTAATCCTAATTTTAGAGCCAGTGATTTTATTGATAAATTTTTAGTGGTTGGAATTACTGAAGAATTAGTGTTTCGCGGTTGGCTTTTAAATGCTCTGCTTAAGAAAATGTCAACTTGGCTGGCTCTCATCGTTAACAATTTACTCTTTTTGTGTATTCATTTGCCAATTTGGTATCAGACCCATACTTTGGTAGCTAATTTTACCTCGGGTGGTTTTATCAGTGTTTTTATTTTGGGCTTGATATTCGAGCTGCTATTTATCAGAAGCAAAAACATCTGGGTTCCGATAGTTTATCATATGCTTTGGGACATAATCGTGACGATTTTTTAAAAACAAAAAAGACAGTGAATATTCACTGTCTTTTTCTTAATAAATAGCTAATGGTTCCTTATGATCCGGCTTAGGATAAGCATGTTCTAACTCCTGTAAATCTGCAGCAGACAATTCAATATCCAAAGCTTTCATATTTGATAACAGGTGAGTTGAACTACTGCTTTTTGGAATGGCTAATGTTTCGTCCTGTTGCATTACCCAAGCTAACAAAATCTGGTATGCACTGGCATGATGCTCAGCCGCTACTTCTAAGACAGCCTGATTTTGCATCATGGTGCTACCCATCTTGGGTCCACGACCTAGCGGACTATAAGCTATGAGAGGAACACGATGCTTTTTTTGCCACGGAAGCAAACTAAACTCAATTCCTCTGGTTTCTAAATTATAAAGATCCTCATTAACCGCGCAGTTTTTACCATGTGGCAGTTGCCATAATTCTTGCATATCAGCAATATCAAAGTTTGATACGCCCCAAGAGCGAATAAGACCTTCATCTTGTAAAGACTGCAGTTCTGCCACGGTTTCTGTTAAAGGGACCATGCCCCGCCAATGATAAAGATATAAATCCAGATAATCGGTTTGAAGTCTCTGCAAACTTGCAGTCAAACTTTGACGCATTCTCTTTGCAGAAGCATTCTGTGGCAGCACTTTGGAAATTAAGAAGATATCAGAGCGCTGATAGTTTTTTATAGCCTTGCCTACCAGTAATTCAGAACGCCCATTGCCATACATTTCGGCGGTATCAATTACCTTTAATCCAGCATCAAGACCAGCACGAATAGCTTTTATCTCCTCATCTTGTACTTCTGGATCATCTCCCATTTCCCAAGTGCCAATACCTAGTGCTGGCAGAACTTGGTCGTTAATTGTGACACTTTTCATAAGAAACCTCCTTATGAACAACACCCAACTTTATTTGTGTATATATAACTGATGATATGTAGGTACATGATTTACATTATAATAAAACATATTCTAAACATTTATACCTGCTAGAACCAATTGTAACACCACTTGCCTGCGCTATGCGCGAATATGTCCCGTATAATGCCTATACATCTCTCTTTTAATGTGACACCACTTTACTTACTTGATAATGTCTTTTTATGTGAAAGCGGAGTAATTGTTTTTTATTTATTATCAGTATAAAATCAAACTTAAAGAGGTAAATTATAATGGTAAATAATTTCAAAAATTCAGATAAATTATCTGGACAAAAATGGTTGATAATACTACTGACAAATGTAATAGCCTATTGTTGCTTGATCATGCCTGGTATACAAGTACCGGAGTTTTTAGTTTTTGATGAAAATCATCCTACTTTAGTAGCCGCCGGTTTTCAAATTTTGGTAGTAACTGTCTTTTTACTAATTCAAATTATCGGTGTACAAATTGCTACTGGACGAAAATGGCATGAACTTTTCCATGTTCCTCACGCTAAAGAATGGCTGTGGGTATTAGTTTTCTTTATTTTTGCTTACATAGTTTCTGTTTTATCAGGAATGATTTCTCAAAAACTATTCGGCTCGGTGTCAGGAAATGCTGCTGCCGGACTGACAATGAACACGCCCAATGTTTGGCTAATCTTTATTTATCAGCGCTTTAGCAGCGCAATTCAAATTATGGGTGAAGAATTCTTAGCAATCATGCCGCTTTTAGCAGTCACCCAATTAGTTAGTGCAATACATTTGCCTCATCCGTTATTCTGGGGCAATATCGCTTCAGCTTTAATTTTTTCATTATTACACTTATCTACTTATGATTATAATTTAGGCTATGTTATCTTGGGGTTAGCATTCACACGTTTAGTGTTAAATTGGGCTTTTATTAAAACAGACAACATGTGGGTCAGCTTTTTAGTTCACTTTCTATTTGACACTTTAGCTTTTTTAATGTTGTTACTGGTAACAAAATAATTACTAAAACTTGCTTTTAGTTTATATCATAACTGCTATTTAACGTGGTAGTTATGATTTTTTATTTATTCGGAAATTTAAATAGCAAACTTGGTATTTTAAAAGCAACATTTTCCATTAAGAAATAAAGTGTCAAAGTCTTACTATTAATGAATTTTCCACCATATCAAAAAAAGCCATTAGCACGTGGTGCTAACGGCTTGATCTTATTTTTTCTTTAATGAACGCTGAAATTTACGCAATTTCTTTAACGCCCAGTCATAATGACTAGAAGTGTTCGCAATAAAGTATGTAGCTAAAGCATTATTTCCAGTCCACGGAAAAACTTTCTTTTGAAAAAGCTGCTCTTCAGAAAAAGTATCTAGCAATTTCATTGTTTCTTTATGGCTTTGAGCTAATAACTTTTCTGCCTCTGGCAAAGAAGTAGTTTGGTGTTTTTGCCAAAATTGCTGGTTCATTTCACCATAATTGCGCCAATTATACCCTGCCGGCAAGAAATCCTGCTCTTTACCAGATTGATTATTTTTAATCCAGTCTAACAGCAACCTTTGCCATTCATATAAATGGACCAATACGTCGCGCACATTATGATCTCGCTTCCAGTGAGCTTCTTTTAGTTTGCTCGTGTCGAAGTTAAAGTCTTCAGACCTTGTTTCTTCAGGAAGATTAGCAATCAAATCAACAATCTTTTGATATGAAGAATTACTAGCTTCAATCAATTCTGTTTTTGTTTTTGGTCGTGGCATATTTTTACCCTTTATTAAAATCCCAATTTTTTCAACTTTTATCATTTTAGCATAGAGTATTTGTTTCTTGAAAAGATTTTATTAATTAACACTAATTTTGCGCAGACAACTTGGTAATAAAAAAAGCATAATACTAAATCATAGTATTACACATTTTATTTTTATTAATTTACGATAAATGCTTACCAATCGCACTACCAATAATTGATAATGTAAAGCACACAGCAAAATACAGGACTGCCAAAGCAGCAAACATCGGTAAGATGTAATTTGCGTTTTGCCCATAAATCACCTGCGCATGTTGCATCATTTCCGGCACAACAATGATCGTCGCAAGTGAAGTATCCTTAATCAGAGAAACAAACTGACTGATAATTGTCGGAATCATGTTTTTATAAGCTTGAGGTAGAACCACATGCCAGAGCGCTTGAACAAAAGACATGCCAGTTGACCGTGCACCTTCCATTTGCCCGATAGAAACTGATTGAATACCTGAACGCACAATTTCAGCAATCATACAAGATTCAAATACCGTCATCGCAATTATTGCCGCAGGGATTGTCTCTGGTCTTAAACCAAAGTTCGGTAAGCCAAAATAAGTAAAGAAGATAATCAACAGCAAAGGAATATTTCGAATAATATCAATAATAAAACCTACAAAAGCCGAAAGATACTTAATTTTAGAGTATCTGATTATTCCTAAAATTGAACCAATAATAAAACTTAAAACAACTGAAATTACAGATATGTAAATAGTTACCCAGAGGCCCATTAACAAAAAGCGCACATTAAGCCATGAAAAGGCATTAATCCAATTTTGCATTTTCTAGTACCTCCTTTTAACCTAATTTCTTTTCTAAGTGTCGCATATAATAGCTGAGTGGCAATGTCACTATTAGGTATAAAACCCCTACAACCAAATAACTGTTAATAGTATCAAAGGTAGTAGATGCAATTGAGTTTGCCTGATACATTAAATCGAATCCAGCCACAAAAGCTAAAACCGATGAATTTTTAACCAAGTTAACAAACTGGTTACCTAATGGTGGAATGACTATTTTAAATGCCTGAGGCAAAATAATGTAACGCATTGCCTGCCAATAAGTCATGCCAGTTGACCGCGCACCCTCCATTTGTCCGCCAGAAACAGATTGAATACCTGAACGAATTGTTTCTGCAATAAAAGCGGAAGTGTAAAGTGTTAAGCCAATAGTTCCCGCAGTAAAACCATTTATTTTGACGACATACATAGGAATTACTAAATAGAAAAACATAGTAATTACAAGCAAAGGAATGTTACGCATAATTTCCACATAAGCATGCCCAATTACACGCATTACTTTACTTGGAACAACTTCCATAATTGCAAAAATTGTTCCAATTATTAAACTGAAAAATAGAGCAATTACACTGGATAATACTGTCCAACCCAAGCCGATAAACAGCTGGGTGCTGAATTTTGAAAAAATATTAATCATCGGCGATACAGCTCCTTATACTTAAATCCTGGAACATCGCCAAACCACTTTTTAATTAAGCGATTGTATTCACCGTTATGCTGCATTTCAAGAACTGCCTTGTCTACAGCTTCAGTAAATGAGGTTTGTCCCTTATTAACCGCAACACCGTAAGGTTCAACAGTAAAGGTACCGCCACGAACTTCGTAGCCCGGATTTTGCACCGCTAAACCAAATAAAATTCCGTTATCAGTAGTTAGAGCATCTCCTTGATGTGACTTCAATGCATTCATTGCTTGAGCGTAATCCTGCAATTCGATCACTTTTGCTTTAGGAGCTACCTTTTTAATGTTTGCAACCGAGTTGGCACCCACAACACCGATAACTGTCTTACCATTTAGATCCTTGGTACTCTTAATTGGAGAGTTTTTAGGAACTAACAGAGATTGACCGGCATCAAAGTATGATTTTGAAAAAGAAATAATCTTTTTACGTTCTGGCGTAATTGACATAGTGGCAATTACGGCGTCGACATTACCATTCTTTAACAGTGGGATTCTGGATTGAGAGGTAGTAGTGACAAACTCTGCCTTGCCACTAGGTCCCAAAATATGTTTGGTAATATGTTTAGCCATATCAACATCAAAGCCCTTTTGCTGTCCGTCTTTAACATCAATTAAGCCAAAAAGCTTAACGTCACCTTTAACACCCCAAACAATAGTATTAGATTGCTTAGCGTTTTTTAAAACGGATTGATCATTAAGGCTTTTACCACAGCCGGTTAACATTAAAATACATGCTAATAAAGGAAGTAGCCAAAATTTCTTTTTCATGATTGGCCTCCTTAGTGAGAAATGATTTTACTCAAAAATTGTTGTGCCCGCTCCGTCTTAGGCTGTTTAAAGAAGCTCTCGCTATCGTCATCCTCAACAATCCGACCTTGATCCATAAAGATAACTCTGTTAGCTACCTCTTTGGCAAAGCCCATTTCGTGAGTAACAATTAGTGAAGTCATTCCACTTTCATTAGTAACTCGTTTCATAACTTGTAAAACGTCATCAATCATTTCCGGGTCAAGAGCAGAGGTTGGTTCATCATATAAAATAAGCTTTGGCTTCATTGCCAAGGTCCGCGCTATCGCGACACGCTGCTTTTGACCACCGGAAATCTGTGACGGCATATTATGTGCCCATTTCCGCAGTCCAACCATATCAAGCAAGTCTAAAGCCTGTTTTTTATTTTCATCTTCAGGAATATGACTTACTATTCTAGGCGCCAACATGATATTTTCAAGCACATCTTTATTTTTATATAAATTAAAGTGCTGGAAAACCATGCCAACATCACTACGTAAAATATTAAGATTGGTCTTAGGATCTGACAGATCGTGACCGTTAACTATTAACTTACCTTTCTGGATTGTTTCAAGGCCGTTTACGGTACGTACCAGAGTACTCTTACCGGAACCAGATGGTCCAATTAAAACCACCGTCTCACCTTGATCAATCTCTAAATTAATGTCGTGCAATGCATGAAAATGGCCATAAAATTTTTGCACATTATGGAATTCAATCATCGACATTGTCATCGCCCCTTTCATAATCAATGCATGAAATAATAAGTTATAGAAACCATTTTACTATACCAGTTAAGAATTTTAAAAGTTATACACGTTTTTTAATAAAAATTTATAGAAGCACATGTTTAATTCACATTATCTCAAAAAGTGTTTTTTACTGATATATCAACGGATTTAAAGAACTAGTAAAACTTTTTATGTTCAATAATAATATTTACCGGGTAAAAATCACCGGCAATAATTAAAATTATCTGGTAAATAAACTAGTTCTATTTGCATATTACCACTTTTAAATTCAAACGCGCTGGATTACACTTTTTAGAAAGGAGATTTTTATGAAAAAAAGTGAAAATTATCAACTACTTTATAAACAAGCTCAAAGTCTGCTGCAAGATGAACACGACTTAATTGCCAATATGAGTAACATCAGTGCTTTGCTTTATAACGGCTTAAAAGATGTCAGCTACGCCGGGTTTTATCGTTATCAAAAACAAGAGTTAATTTTAGGACCTTTTCAAGGCCCTGTCGCTTGCATGCATATTGCACTTGGAAAAGGGGTTTGCGGGGTAGCAGCAAAAACGCGCAAAACTCAAATTGTGCCTGATGTCCACCAATTCTCTGGTCATATCGCATGTGATGCCAATACAAATTCTGAAATTGTGCTTCCTATTTTAAAAAATAATAATCTTATTGCTGTGCTTGATCTTGACAGCAATAGCTTTAGCAGATTTGATCAGGTGGATGCAGATTACTTGTCGCAAATTGCCGCTCTTATTTTAAACTAAGCGACTCACTTTCAAAATATACACAAAAAGATGACAAATTTGGTTAATTAAACCCAAATTTATCATCTTTTTTTATAAGATATTAAATTTTAGTTGTGCTATTTTTTACCAGCTAAACGCTGACATAACTTAACGATTTCAACAATCAAAATCATGCAAATTCCAGCCCCTAAAACTATCAACCATTGAGTTGAATTTAATTCAGTCACATCAAAGAACTTGGTCATGAAAGGCAATTCAACAGCTGCCATGACAATAGCAGAAATCAGTATTGCCCAGTTAAACCATTTATTAGCAAAAGTTCTCTGGGAAAAGATTGATTGGTGAATGTATTTAGAATTAAAGGCGTGAAACAGTTGTATTAACCCTAAGGTGAGAAAGGCCATTGTCAAAGCATCAGCATGTTGTAAATTGGCATTACCCATGTGAGGACCAAAATTCAAGCCCAACTGGTAAGTAGTTAAAACAATGACCCCTTCTAAAATTCCTTGATAAATAATTGAACTCGCAACACCACCGCTAAAGAAGTTGGATTTTTTACCACGCGGTGCTCGTTTCATGATGCCTTTTTCAACAGGCTCAAGACCTAAGGCAATAGCAGGCAAAGTATCAGTTACTAAATTAATCCATAATAACTGTACTGGAGCTAAAATATCCCAGCCTAACATAGTCATCATAAATACTGTTAAAACTTCACCGACGTTACAGCTCATTAGGTAAAGAATAGCTTTTTGAATATTGCTAAAGACTTTACGTCCTTGCTTGACGGCTTCAACAATAGTAGCAAAGTTGTCATCTGCTAAAACCATGTCACTAGCGCCCTTTGATACTTCAGTACCGGTAATACCCATGCCAATTCCAATATCAGCTTGCTTTAAACTAGGTGCGTCATTAACTCCGTCGCCTGTCATAGCTACAATTTTGCCTTGAGACTGCCAAGCCTTGACAATGCGAACTTTATGCTCGGGTGAAACTCTGGCGTAAACATCAAAGTCAGTCACATGTTTTTCTAAATACTCATCGCTAAATTCATCAAGCTGAGCACCCGTGACTACTCGTTCATCTTGTCCCGGCTTTAAAATTCCCAGTCTTTCCGCAATTGCCTGTGCAGTTACCTGAAAGTCACCTGTAATCATAACAGTTCTAATACCGGCATTATGAGCTTCCACAATTGCCTTTTTGGCTTCTGGACGTTCAGGATCAATCATCCCTACCAAACCAGCAAAAATTAAATCCTGCTCGACGTTATCAGTTGTAGGATCATCATATAACTGCTTAACAGGTTTATAAGCCAAACCTAGAACACGTAAGGCATTTTGCGCCATGTTTTGATTTGAAAGCATAATTTCTTCTTTTTGTTTGTCGGTGATTGCAGTGACGTTACCGTCAAGATCAATGCGTGTAACCCGCTTAAGCAGTTGATCAGGAGCACCTTTGACAGCTACGAAATATTGACCATTATTTTCGTTCACAGTACTCATCAACTTGCGCCCAGAATCAAACGGTACCTCTTGCACCCTTTTATGCTTGGCAATTAAATTATGCACATCAATTTTTTGATCAAGTGCATACTGAACTAGAGCAGTTTCAGTTGGATCACCCAAAAGTTTATTATTATCATCCAACTTGGAATCATTAGCCAAAACCATCGCCATTAGCGCATGATTATCCTGACTGATACCAGCAGCTGATTTATGGAC
Organism: Lactobacillus helsingborgensis; assembly: GCF_000970855.1. Taxonomy (GTDB): domain Bacteria; phylum Bacillota; class Bacilli; order Lactobacillales; family Lactobacillaceae; genus Lactobacillus; species Lactobacillus helsingborgensis. Next base: position 497,564 of record NZ_KQ034046.1, on the reverse strand, counting down.
TTCATTGTCGTAATATACCTGCTCCACTGTCATTTTATTTTGAGTTAAAGTCCCGGTTTTGTCGGAACAAATAATATCAGTAGCTCCCAAGGTTTCAACGGCAGGCAGCTTACGTACAATCGAATTGTGCTTAGCCATTACCTGCGTACCTAAAGCTAAAATAATGGTTACAATGGCAGGCAAGCCTTCAGGAATTGCCGCAACAGCAAGCGAAACTGCTACTAAGAACATATCAATTGCGAGCTTGTTAGTAGGCTCCGTTCCCTTTTTAGTAAAAAAGCCCACCACAAACACCACAGCGCAAATGAGTAAAATCATAATAGTCAGTGTCTTACCCAATTGGTTGAGGTTACGCTTTAATGGTGTATCCGTTTCGTCAGTGTTATTAAGCATAGTAGCAATTTTACCGACTTCGGTGTTCATCCCAATCTCAGTAACGATACCTTCACCGCGCCCATAAGTGACATTAGTATTGGCAAAAGCCATATTATCTTGATCAGCTAACGCTACTTTTTCTTCGTCAATAGTGGTTGAAACTTTGTCAACTGGAACAGATTCACCAGTTAAAGCTGATTCTTCGATTTTAAGGCTCTTAGTTACCGTTAACCTTAAATCAGCCGGTACTACATCTCCTGCTTCAAGCAAAACAACGTCGCCGGGCAGTAATTCAGTACTTGGGATCTCCATAATTTGACCGTCACGGCGGACATGAGCATTAGGTGTTGCCATTTTCTTTAAAGCATTAATAGCTTCTTCTGAACGGGTTTCTTGAAAAACACCTAAAACGGCATTTAAAATGACCACGATCATGATAATAGCAGCATCTGTCCATTCTTGTGCCACAAAGCCTGACAGCAGTGCAGCCACAATCAAGACAATAATCATGAAATCTTTAAATTGCGCTAAAAATCGTTGCCAAATACTGGTTTTCTTTTTACTGGCCAAACTATTAGCGCCGTATTTTGCGCGCAATTCACTAATTTGGCTTGTTTTTAAACCCTGACTTTTTGATGTAGCTAACTCTTGAGCTACATCATCAATTTTTTGATTATAAAAATTCTGGGGCATTTTTACCTCCTAATAACAAAAAAGAGACTTATATGTACAACACACACAAGTCTCACTATTTAAGATAAGTCCAGAAGTATTTCTTCGGGTGTTGGGCTTATCGCAAGTAATTGCTGTTACTCCCTTATGATCATATCTATTATAAATAACTTTTTTATTTTTAACAAGAATTAGACCGTTAAAATTATTTAAACAAAAAAGAATCTGGGAAAAAGTGCTCTTTGAAGTTAAATAAAAAATTTCACAATTTAAAAAGACCGACAAATCAACATTTTATTGACGTGATTTATCAGCCTTTTTAGTTAGGTTAGAGCTTTTTTCCAGACTCTGTTTTACTTGTTTGAATTATTATTATTTTAAGCCTGTCCATTTCCATTCAGTAACTTCAGGCATATCTTTACCATTGTCGCGGATGTATTGGTGGTGTTTTGCAAGTAATCTATCCATTTCTGCTACAAAGCCTGCACTTTTATCTGCATACCGAGAAACGCTTAAAATAGCATCTTTTGCCAAGTGGAATCTGTCAAGTTCGTTAACCACCCGCATATCAAACGGAGTAGTAATATCTCCTTCTTCTTCATAACAATGAATATGAACATTGCTGCGTTTGCGGCCAAACCAGATTGACTGCATCATCGCTTTATAGCCATGCCATGCAAAAATCACTGGCACATCACTTGGGAATAATTGCTCAAATTCAGCATCTGAAATTGCTTCCGGATTGTCTTTGGTATTCATCAACTTCATCACATCAATGACATTGATGTAACGAAGTTTGAGATCAGGGAAACTCTTGTGCAGAATGTCAATTGCGGCAAGAGATTCCATTGTTGGTTCAGTTTCAGTTGAAGCAAACACTACATCCGGTTTGGCATTTTGATCAGTTGATGCCCAATCAATATATGATAAGCCGTGATTTGCAATACGAGTTGCTTCATCAATTGAGAACCATTGAGGTCTTTCTTGTTTAGATGTAACCAGAATGTTGATACATTCGCGATCTGTGAAAGCTTTTTGCGAAACTGCCAGTAAAGAGTTGGTATCAGCAGGCAAATACTCATGAACTAAATCAGGACGGTTCTTTTCATACATGTGAGTCAATACACCTGGGTCTTGGTGAGTGTAACCGTTATGGTCTTGTTGGAACACAGTTGAAGTTGCAATAAAGTTAAGTGATGGGTAATCTTTGCGCCAATACTGTTCCTTAGCTTTTCTTAACCACTTCATGTGCTGAGTTAGCATCGAGTCGACCACCCGACCAAATGATTCGTAAGTAGCAAAGAAACCATGACGACCTGATAAAACGTAACCCTCAAGCCAACCTTCAGCTTGGTGTTCTGATAATTGAGAATCAATTAAACGGCCGCTTGGTGCCAAGTTTTCATCATTAGGTGTATGAACAGAGCTTTCCCATTGCCGTTTTTGTTCATCAATAAACTTAAATAAGCGGTTAGACTTAGATTCATCTGGTCCAAAACCCCGGAAAGTATTGGGATTAAGTTCAGCAATTTCGTTTAAATATTTAGCCCATTCCGTCATGTCTTCAGCCTCAATTGAACCTGGTTGATCAAATTTTAAGGCATACTTACGGTAATCGGGCAAACTAAGACGCTTAGCTTTCTCTCCACCTGCGTTAGTGATTGGATTCATAGCCATTCTACTGTCACCAGTAACGTTATCTGCTGTTACTAATTCAGTCGGAACACCATTTTCATCAAACAATTCTTCTGGCTTGTAACTCTTAAGCCAATCAATCAGCATGTCTTTATGTTCCATATCATCTTGAGCAACTGGAATCGGAATTTGATGAGCTCTAAATGAGTTTTCAATTGGGTTACCATCAAGATCCTTCTTTGGACCTGTCCAGCCCTTTGGTACACGGAAAATGATCATCGGCCAGTGTAGCAAAGTTTCATCATTATTTTCACGAGCATTCTTTTGAATAGCCTTAATTTCTTCAATTACGGTGTCCATTAGTTTGGCCATTTCTTCATGAATTTGCATGTGATCTTTATAGCCGTCAAACTCGCCACCGTTATAAGCGGAAATAATATAAGGATGCCAGCCCATGCCTTCAAAATACTTGGTCAATTCTTCATCTGACATTCTGGAAACAATTGTCGGATTTGAAATCTTGAAACCATTAATTTGCAAGATTGGCAAAACTGCCCCATCTTTGATCGGATTAATAAACTTGTCACTAAACCAGCTGGCTGCAAGTGGACCAGTTTCAGCCTCACCATCACCAATTTCAACTGCGGCGATCACATCAGGATTATCCAAAATTGCACCTGTACCATGAGAAAGAGAGTAGCCTAATTCTCCACCTTCGTGCATGGAACCAGGAGTTTCTGGTGCAGCATGTGAAGCTGACCCACCTGGAAAACTAAAACGTTTAAAGAGTTTAGCCATGCCCTTTTCATCTTGTTGAATTTCAGGATAAAGTTCACTATATGAGCCGTCAAGGTAGGAATTAGAAACCATCACTTGGCCGCCGTGACCTGAACCTTCAATATAGAACATGTTTAGACCATATTTTTTGATAACTCTGTTTAAATGGGCATAAATAAAGTTTTGTGGTGAGATGGTGCCCCAGTGTCCAATTGGCTTAGGCTTAACTTCACTTGCCTGCAAATCATGTTTTAATAATGGGTTGCTCATCAAAAAGAGCTGACCAACAGATAAGTAGTTTGCGGCACGCCAGTGAGCATCAACACTTTTTAAAAATTCTTTTGAATCATAATCAACTGCCATTTTAATTCTCCCTTTTTACTGTTTGCTAAAATTCACTTGATAAACATATTATAGCAAGTTTTCATCTTAGTTCAACCATTTTACAAATTGGTTCGTTCCAATTTTAAAAATCAGTGAATGCTTATTCAAAGTAAAAATTTATACCCTATAAAAAGGCATTTTGGGTTTACTATTCAGCATTTTTATGTTCAAATACTGATAAATACTGATAATTATATTTGAAATACTGAATTATCGTTAAATAAAAGAAAAAATAATGGTAAATTGTTAGCGGGAGAAGAAAGATGACACAAGAAGCTAGAATTCAACAAATCAAACGATTGCTTAACAAAAAACATCATTTGATTACACGAGAATTAGCGGATTATTTTAATGTATCATTTGATACGGCACGACGAGATGTTTTGCGGTTAACTTCAACTGGACAAGCCATTCGCGTTCATGGTGGCTTAATAGCGGTCGACCAAGATGATGTACCCAATTTTTTAACTAGAAGCTCTATTGATTCACCAGTTAAAACCAAAATGGCTCAGAAGGCTCAAAAATTTGTTCACCCCAATCAGTTCGATTTCATTGGCCCATCTACCATTTTGAAAAAGCTATGTGAGTTAATTAACGGCATGGACTTACAAATAGTTACTAATTCCATAGATAATTCTTTGGCATTAATGCAATCTAAATTACCAAACGTTCGACTTCTAGGGGGCAAAGTTGATAAAGAACATAGGTTTAACTACTCTGTCACTTCGCTTGATACTTTAAGACGTATGACATTCAACACGGCTTTTATAGGTACTTCAAATGTTAAAAGTGATGGCATCTATCTCACTAGAATGAGCGATTCAGAGTTAATCAGGGTTGCAGCATCTAGAGCAAAACAAGTTGTGGTTGTAGCTGAAAAATACAAATTCAATAGTCAAAATACTTCTCCTTTTATGTCAATTCCTTTAAGTCAGGTTGATGTAGTTATTACTGATGAACCTTTGGCTCAGAAGATAAAAGAACATTTTGCGCCGAATACTCAGTTTATTTCGGTCTTAAGGAAGTGAGGCTATGCTTAAATTTTTTAACAATTGCTCAAATAAGAATGACAAATTGATTGCAGATGTGTATCAGGACTTAGATCTGTTTTATAATAGTTTCTTTGATAATATTTATAATGAATTAAATATTGCCAAATATAAGCAAATTCGTGATGCCGTAGGACTCGTGATGCGTAAATTTGATAGTCACGATCATCCACTGGCATATGCTGGTAAATTAGTCATGTATATTCAGTCACGAGTTGTATTGCAGCATTTACATCTAACTTCCTTTCAACAAAAACTATTGAATAATATCAGTGACAAGACTAAGCACATCGATCTGAATTTCGTCTATTCTGGACCTATCACAGACATGCAGCAATTTCGCACATATTAAATTTTTTCTTTTTATAGAATGTATCCAAAAAAGCAGGCAAAAGCCTGCTTTTTTATTTATTTAAATTAACAAAGGTATTAAAACGCATGTATTGGTAATGAATACGCATTGTCGATACCTCAAAAGGCGTACCATCATCCAAAAAGAAAATGCCTTCCATTACTCCCACTGGTTCGTTTGCTCTTAATTTGAGTCGACTCTGGTCTTCATCATTTGACGGTTCCACCGTAATATTGAGAAAAGCTTTGGTTACAACCTTATTTTGCGAATCCTCTAAGTAATTAAAGAGCGACTTTTGCAAGTGCTCCGGTTTTAGTTCGGGAACAATTTTAATAGGCAAATAACCTGTTTCAATTAAAAAAGGTTGTTGATCTAAAAAACGCAGTCTTTTGAATTCATAAACAAAATCATTTTCTTTAAGAAATAAATCTTGCGCGATACTTGATGGCGCTTTAATGACATTAAAATCAAGCAGCTTGATACCCTGCTTTTTGCCCGGAACCTTAAGACTATCAGTCAAACCTAAGTTTGAGCCTTCATAACGAAACAGAGATTGATTTTTTAAATACAAAGGGTTGATGAAAGTGCCACTACCACGTTTTTTAAAAACAATTCCCTGTTGAGACAAAAGTTCCATTGCTCTTTTCATCGATGAGCGGCTAACTTGATAATGCTCAGCAAGACTCCGTTCATCTGGAAGACGCATGCCATCATATTTATTATCTAAAATTTTTTGTTTAATATCACGCATCACTGTGCGATAAACAAAATCTGCCATTTTTTACCTCAGTTATCAGCTTTTTCAATTTCAGCAACAAGCCACTCAGCGAATTCTTCTTGATTGACCTTAACCCCCACTTGGACATTAGCAGGCTGATTAAAAAAGCCGTCAAAATCAATCATCGATGCGCCATAAGCATTAGGGCTCTTCGTATCTACTACAACATAGGCTGGCTTAAAAGCATACATTTCAGGTTTGATTAACATCCCTGCCGCCAGAGCATCATACACTTCACGACCATTACTATCCGTATGATCATGTAAATTGGTCATAATATGATACAACATATCACCAATTTTACCCGTATTTTTAATTCTTTCCAGAGTGGCCTGCGTGATATATGCCTGATGTCCTAATTCAAGAGGTGCAAGTAAAATTTTGACACCACTTGAGAAAACTATCTGAGCTGCTTCTGGGTCGCCTGCAACATTATACTCTGCATAAGGACCCCAATTACCGCGGCCAATAGCACCACCCATTATCACCAATTGTTCAATTTTAGGCAGATCTTCTGGAAACTGCCTGAAATAGAGTGCAAAATCAGTTGCTGGCCCTATCTGCATTAAGGTTACCTTTTCAGCGCTCTTTTTGACTACATCATGAATAGCTTCTGCAGCTATTCCCGGTTTTAATAAGGTCTTGTCTGGTTCAGGGAAATCAAAACCAGCCAGACCACTTTTTCCATGAACATCGGAAGCATCTATCTGGTTACGCAATAACGGTCTTACCGCACCACTTACCACTGGTACTTTTGTACCTAAAAATGCTTCTAATTTTAATGAATTTGCCAAGGTTTTTACAAGAGGAACATTGCCCCAAGTAGCAGCTATTAATTTTACGTCAAGCTTTTGCGAAAATAAGGCAATAGTTATTGCCACTACGTCATCAATTCCCGGATCAGTACTAATTATCAATGGTTTTTTTAACATAAGTATCCTTCTTTTAAAATAGTTATAGAATAATGATACCAAATTTAAGCATTACTTGCTGGCAAAAAAAAGACTAACTCATTAAAGCAGTTCAAGTTAGTCCCTAAATTTTATTTTTGACGATCTTCTATTGTGCCATCAGAATGTGCAATAATTGCTTCCTCGCACATGTCTAAGAAAAGTCCATGTTCCACAACACCTACCGTGTGATCAAGATAAGCGGCTAACCCTTCCGGAACAGGCACCGGATCAACATTTAAATCTACAATATAGTTACCATAATGCGTTACCAAGCGTTCTTTCCCCGACATACGCCATTGCGGGTTTAAGCCTGCGTTTTTAAAACGCTGAAAATTTTGTTCACAAGAAATTGGCAATACTTCAACTGGCAACGGAAAACCACCGAGGCGGTCTACTACTTTTGATTCGTCAACAATCCAGACTACTTTTTGCGAATTAACAGCTACATTCTTTTCCATAGTCAAAGCTCCGCCACCACCTTTAATACCATCAAAGTTGGCAGCTAACCTATCAGCACCGTCAATGGTCAGGTCAAGTTGAGTAACAGATGATAATTCGTCTACCTTAAAACCCCATTCTTCCATTTGCTTTTTGCTTCTACTTGAAGTGGTGACGACCGCCTTTAACTTAAGTCCCTCTTCTTTTCTGCGCCTACCCAACTCATCAATTAGAAAGGCTACAGTTGAACCGGTTCCCACGCCTAACTTCATACCAGACTTAACCAAACCTGCTGCTCTAACTGCTGCCTGCTTTTTTAATTTATCTTGTTCTTCTTTATCCATGATCCTTGCTTTCTCTAAATAATTAAACGAATGTTAAATTAAATTCATTATAGCAAAAAGACAACTAAATGAAGACACAAAAAAAGCAGTTATTATAACTGCTTTCTCATCAAAATTATTCTGGATCAAGTTCTGGAGCTTTATTAATTTCACCTGACATCATCCAGATCCGCTTTTCAACGTCTGAATGGAAGCCGGTTAACAAATCATTAGTGGAGTAATCTCCTTCTTCATCACTAACCTTTATGCCTTCTTCATAAAGCTGGTCAAGATAATGATAGCCGTCAATAATCTTTTGGTAGCGTTCATCAATGGTTTCATTCCAATTCCCTTTTTCATCAGGAATTTTAGTCTTTGCGGCGATTTCACTTAATGTTGAAACTGGAGAGCCATCTAGAGTAATCAAACGTTCAGAAACTTCATCCAACTGATCGGCTAATTCGTCCATTACTTTGTCTAAATATGGGTGCAACTTCAAAAAGCGGTTGCCACGCATATACCAGTGATGTTGATGCACAACCATATGTAATTGTGTCAAATCAGCAACCAGTTGGTTTAAAACTTCTTTAGTCTTTGGATATTTCATATAAAAGTGCCTCCAAAATTACTTAATATTGTTACACTTTTATTATAGCGAGTAAGCGCTATTAATACTAAAATATTGTTTTATAATTTTTATTATTCAATCACTCTGATTTAGGCAAACTGACCCATAGCAATATTGTGCTTAATTAGGTGTAAAGCCTCATGAGTTTTTTCAATTCCCTGATCATGATGATCGGCTTTTTCTCTAGCTGTAGAAACATGCAGTTTGTCACCATTATCAAGTTCTAGTTCAATGCCATAAGCATTTTTAATTGTAGCCATTTTCCCGGCAAAAAGACCAATAAAAACAAAATCAGCTGCTAGAGCAGGAAGTTGTGTGAGATCTTCTTTTCCATACGGCTTAGCGCTCTTAACACTGCTCATTGGGACAGCCTTCATAGGGCTAGCAGGTCCTTTAAAGACCATCATCACCTTTTGCCAGTAATTACTAAAATCATAATATTTAATCTGGTCTTGTGAAATCTCACAATAATTATAGCCGTACTGTAAAATTAACGGGTAATATACTGCCACCATTAATATAAAAAATAGGACTGCAGGTAATAATGACCATAAAATCAAATTAGGTGCAACAAAATTAAAAAGAAGGCAGAAGGCTAAACCAATAAATACAGATAAGCCTAAAGATAAAGATAAAGGCCAAAAGTTCATCTTTTTACCAAAAGTAAACATAATTACCATCCCTCCTAAAAACTAAATTTCAATTCACTATTATTTTAATCCCTTTTTAATTTTTTTGAAAGCTTTAACATTACTTTTTTGCATTTTCTGCAAGAATTAATAAATAAAATTATCATACTTAAAATAACTGGTGCTATGTACCCTCAGAATAACTGGTGCAAAAAGAAAATTTGTTATAAAATATTTTTGTTAACGCTATCACATTGGATAAGGGGAGATAAAAATGTTTTCAGCCAAAATGCCAGATGGATTTTTATGGGGTGGTGCCGTTGCTGCTCATCAGTTAGAAGGTGCATGGAACGAAGACGGTAAGGGCATGTCAATAGCTGACGTGATGACAGTTGGCTCTGCCACTCAACCACGTGAAATTACAGACGGTGTCATTCCCGGCAAAAATTACCCTAATCACAGTGCCATAGACTTTTATCATCACTATCAAGAAGATATTAAATTGATGGCAGAAATGGGTTTTAAAGCCTTCAGAACTTCTATTGCGTGGACAAGGATTTTTCCTAATGGCGATGATGAAAAGCCCAATGAAGCAGGTCTAAAGTTTTATGACGACTTGTTTGATACTTGCCACCACTATGGTATTGAGCCGGTAATTACCTTATCTCACTTTGAAATTCCTTTTCATTTAGTGAAAAAATACAATGGCTTTACTAATCGTAAATTAATTGATTACTTTGTGCGCTTCGCGACAGTTTGTTTTAAACGTTATCGGAATAAGGTTAAGTACTGGATGACTTTTAACGAAATTGATAACCAGTCAGCTTATAACGAAGATTTTTTGATGGCTACCAATTCTGGAATTATTCTCGATGGTATGAGCGACAAGGAAAAAGAAGCGGCGATGTACCAAGCAGCTCACTATGAGTTAGTTGCTTCGGCTTTAGCTGTTAAAATTGGTCATAAGATCAATCCTGATTTTCAAATCGGTTGTATGATTAATTATTCGCCAGTTAGACCACTGACACCTTCTTCAGATGATATGCTGCTAGCCGACAAGTTCGAACAGCGCCGTGACTGGTTCTCTGACGTTCATGTCTTTGGTGAATATCCCCAAGAAGTTGAAGCCTATATTGAACGAAAGGGCTATCGTCCTGACATTAGTGATGAAGACAGAATTGTTTTAAAAGAAGGTACGGTTGACTATGTTGCATTTAGTTACTACCAAACAACAACTGTTTCAGCCCAGAATGTTAAACCTGATAAATTAAACGATTTAGCTCAAGCGATAGCCGTGAATCCCACCTTAGTAAGAAGCGATTGGGGCTGGGAAATTGATCCTACAGGCTTAAGAATCGCCTTAAATCACTTAACCGATCGGTATCATAAACCTTTATTTATTGTTGAAAACGGCTTGGGGGCTTACGATAAAGTAGAAAAAGATGGTTCCATTCACGACGATTATCGAATTGATTATTTAAGAAAACATATTTCAGAAATGGAAAAGGCAGTTGCAATGGACGGCGTGGATTTAATGGGTTATCTACCTTGGGGACCAATTGATTTAGTGTCTGCAGGAACAGGACAAATGGATAAACGGTATGGCTTTATTTATGTTGACAAAAATGATGCTGGTCAAGGTACCTTAAAACGCTCACGCAAGGATTCTTTTTACTGGTATAAAAAGGTAATCAAAACTAATGGTCTAGATTTAAATTAACAAAAAAAAGTGAAGCTGCAAATGCAGCTTCACTTTTTTAATTAGTTCTTGTTAATTTTGAGATTCTTTTTGCAGTGCATCTGCCTGATAAAGTTTCTCATAAAGGTCAACTATCTCTCCTGCCAGGTCTCTAAAAGTGATAGCATTCATCAAGTGATCCTGTGAATGAACAACTAAAAGAGTAACTTTGGTATGTTCGCCTTGGGCTTCCTTAGTAAGCATCCCGGTTTGAGAGTTATGCGCATCATTCAAAGATTCGTCTGATTCCTTTAACTTGGCACGGGCTCCAGTAATATCACCTTTTTTAGCTAGCCGAATTGCTTCAAAAGCAAGACTCTTAGCATTACCGCCATTTGCAATCAGACCCATAGCAGCTTCTAATGTTTCTTGTTCTTTTTGAGCAGAAGTTTCTTGTTCAGCCATTTCAATCACCTTTAACCATTAATTAAATCTTCAGCCTGTTGCAAAACTGTTTTGCCGTCCATCATGCCATACGCACGCATTTCGATTACTCCCAGAGGAATATCTTTGCCATCTTTGCCCTTACCTTTAACTTTGTTTTTAAAGTCATCTTCCATATAACGAACTTGTGGCCCAAGCAATACACAATCAAGTTCGTCTTGTTCAATATGCTGATCAGCTTCTGCAGCTGGACAGGCAAAAATCTTTGCATTAATGCCTTCTTCTTCAGCTGCTTTTTGCATTTTAGTTACTAATAACGAAGTACTCATTCCTGCACTGCAGTTGAGCATAATTGTTTGTTCAGCCATAATAATCCTATTCCTCCTAAAATGTATCTTATGATTGGTCTTCTCCATTATAGCACTATTAAAATAGCGCTTACTAATACGAATATTATTTTTTCATAAAAAAGATAATAGCTTTAATTGATGTGAAGAGTCCATTTTATTATTACCGCCAAAGGCTAAGTCAAATCCCACTAATAAGTCATCATTGCCTTCAATTAACCTTTTAATACATGTATCACAATTTTCCTCATCAAAATTAGTCTGGCAAATAGCAGTAAGCATGGCAGCGTCTCTTTCAAACCCTGCAAAAATGAATGCACAACAATTTTTTAAAATGAGGAGCCGGATGATGCCAAATCATTCATTTTGCACCTACTATTAATTAGCTCATATTACCTTTTTCACATTTTATAATATAAAAATTAAGTCGCATTTTAAACCATATTTTAAAAAATTGGCGAGAATAAGTAAATTCACGTTAACTGTTGGTAATTAAAGACAAAGTAAAGTAAAATGTTTAAGGATTAAAAAGGGAGTGGCATAATGTCTAGACTTGAAAAGCCTGTTGTGATTGGTATTACTGGTGGCTCAGGCAGCGGAAAAACTACCATTGCACAAAAAATCGTTGCTCAAATGCAGGAAGATGAACACGTTTTAATTATGACGCAGGATTCTTATTATAAGGATAACACCGGCATCCCCATGAGTAAAAGGATGAATATTAACTATGATCATCCTGACGCCTTTGATGTTCCTTTACTTAGGAAACAGCTAAGTGACCTCTTAAATTATCAACCCATTGAAATGCCTGTTTATGATTTTAAAGAACATACTCGCAGCAAAGAAACTGTCCACACCGAACCTGCTGATATTATTATTCTTGAAGGAATTATAGTCTTAGCTAATAAAGAAATACGTGATTTAATGGATATCAAAGTCTATGTCGATACAGATGATGATATTCGTTTTATTAGAAGACTAGAGCGGGACTTAAGTGAACGTGGTCGTTCTATTGATTCAGTGATTGAACAATATTTAAATACGGTCAAGCCTATGTATCATCAGTTCATAGAACCCACTAAGCGTTATGCTGATATCATTGTCCCTGAAGGTGGCAAAAACGATGTGGCAATTGACATGTTAACTACAAAGGTGCATTCAATTTTAAGTCAAAAGGAAAAATAAAAAAGAGTAATTGCTTTTTTGAAGTGATCCCAAATTTGTCCTAAATTTGGGGGTTACTTTACTCGCAATACTCTTTTTTTATTAACAAATTAATTAATCAATTTTTGGTTTTAAAGCGTTGTCAAATAAATTAGTAATCAATTTAACCAAAACACCGTCAAAAACTAGGGCTGAAATGATATTGGTAATAAACATTACAATTTGGACTTGCATGCTGAACTTGCTCCAGCCGTATAAAATATATGAAGGTATAAAACAACCAAATGAAGCAAAAAATGCACCAGTCAGAACACTTTTCCAAGTGAATTTTTGGTAACGTTCCTTTTTAGGAAAGAAGCCAATTTCATTGGTAGCACCTTGGATAACTCCTGATAAAATGGTTGTGGCTCCCCATTGGCCCCCGATTGCCATTTCCACAACGGCAGCCAATAATTCGCCAACTGTACCAGAACCCACTGTAGGGACAAAATACATTGCTAAAGGTCCTGCCATAAGCCATAAACCTGAAAAGACAGTGTCTGTGACCGGGGCAAAGCCAGTTGGAACCAGTAACATTTTAACTAAATTAAATGCCCAATTAAAGCCATAGGTATAAATGACACCCATAATAATTCCAATCAGTGCAATTAAGATGATTGACTTTACATTCCACTTTGATGATCTTGTAAACATAAAAATACTCCTAACTTAACATGTCATTAGGAGTATCATCATTAACTAATTGAACACTTCCCTAGCGCAGGTATTATCCCGTTCAGGTTCAGAGGGTATTTCTCAGCTTTTTGGCACCCCTAGTGACTTATTTAATTTTTATTAGTATAACACAAGTTAAATAATTTTTCTGGTCAATTTTGAAGATAGTTTTTTTAGACTGATTAAAATTGACTAAAACTAGCTAATTTTTCCTTAGTCAAATCACGGATAATGGCTACTGTCAGATCAACAGCAGCTTTAAAATCGCTATAGGCGCTAAAGCAATATGGCGAATGTTCATAACGCACTGGAATGCCGATAACAATTGTCGGGGCGCCATTTTCATAGTAAATCGCAGCACCATCTTGACCGCCACCAGTTCTAACAGAACGAGTATACGGAATATGATTTTGATCAGCCATAGCACAAGCATACTGTTGAAACTTAGGGTTTGGTAAAAACGACGTATCCATATCACGCAGCATCGGACCACGTTTTAATCCTGTTTGTGACAGCCAATCTGGTGTAAATGTATCATCTGCTGGGCATGATTCAAGGACAATTGCTAAATCTGGCTTGATAGCTCTGGCAGTCACATAAGCTCCGCGCAAACCAACTTCTTCCTGACTTGAAAGTGCCGCTACGACATTAAAATCAGTTTCTTCACCGTTTAAATTATCAAGGACATCTGCCATGGCAGCAGCACCAAAGCGATCGTCAAAGTCTTTTCCGAAAAATAAGCCGGTTTTTTCATTGTATTCGCACTTCACATCAACAAAAATAGGACAGCCAGTATCAATTTGATAATCATTAATAGTTTCAGCACGAGAACTAGAGCCAACATCTATTGACATATCAGCTACATCAGGGACATTATTTCTTTCTTCTTCTGTCATAAAATGCGGTGGTTTAGTAGCAACAACTCCCGGCACATATTCACCAGCACGGTTCTTAATCTTAACGCGTAAAGCTGGAATATTATACTTTACCCAGCCGCCAAGTGGAACAAACTTAATCATTCCGTTGGGACGAACTGCTTGCGTAATAAAGCCGACAGCGTCAGAGTGCGCATCAAGCTGGATAACTGGTCGATCCGGCTTATTCTCTTTTTTACTGGCATACACATTGAGCATGCCGTCAACCTTGACATTAGCGAAGTCATGTACAGTTTCAGTAAAAAGCTTAACAAATTCTTCTTCAAATCCCGATGTTGAATTAGCGTTTGAAAAAGCTTTAAGCATCTTTATTTCTTGTTTTTTATCCATTTTATTCGGCCTTTCACTTAAAATATCTTATCTTTCATTGTACCAAAGTCACAGTCAATTAAACTAGTGCTTTAAACTGATTTGCAAATAATCCAACTGCTTTTAACAATATATATACTTTTTGTACGTAATTAGCTCCATAAATTACGTAAATTGACAAAAATAATCTGTTTTTTTGACCAAAAAATGATATAATCAAATTTATTAGGAATTTAGATTGTTTTAAATGAAGGGTAGATAAATGCCAAAAACCGACAACATTAATAGTATTATTGATCATAAATTGTTTACTGAAGAAGACATCCATAATATGTGTGTTAAGCTGGGCAAACAGCTTACTGCTGACTATGCTGGTAAGAAGCCTTTAATTGTAGGTGCACTTAAAGGAGCTATTTTCTTTTTAACCGATTTGGTTAGGGAAATGGATGTCAAAGCGGAAATTGATTTTCTTGATGTTTCCAGCTATGGTGATGAAATGGAATCATCTGGAGAAGTTAAACTTATTTCAGATTTGGCTACTGATGTTAAAGATCGTGACGTTTTAATTGTTGAAGATATTGTTGACACCGGTCTTACATTGGAATACATGAAGAATTTGCTCAAAAAACGCGGAGCTAAAAGTGTCAAGTGTTGCGTTTTGCTTAATAAAGAAGCCAATAGGACAAGTGACGTTGAAGTCGAATATTATGGTTCAAAAGTTGGCAATGAGTTTGTTGTAGGTTATGGATTGGACTTTATGAATTATTACCGTAACTTGCGTTACATTGGTGTACTGAAACCTGAAATTATTAAATTAGTTAATAATAAATAAATAAAAGGAGTTGTCGTTAAGTCAACTCCTTTTTAATATTTTATTCTTCTTTAGGGACATCTGCTTTTTTGCCTAAGTCTTTAACAATAAACCAACGCATAAAGCCCTGCTCAATATCGTCAAGTTTAAACTCAAAGTTCTCCAACTCAACTTTATCGCCTTTTTTGAGATTAGGATAATGCTCCATCATATAACCACCAATAGTTATAATATCGCTATCCTGAAAACTCTTGATGTCCGTTCTAAAATAACGGGCAAAATCATAAAGAGTAGTTTTACCAGAAACATGGATATTATTTTGCTTGTCCTTGATTATATAGTCATCAGAAACATCATCAATTTCGTCTTTTACAGTTCCAAATAATTCTTCGTAGATATCTTTATCTGTGACAATACCGCTGGTACCACCGTATTCATCTACAACCAATACAATGGGCGTATGTTTCTTAATCATTAACTGCAGAATATCCTGAATAGGCATTGACTCTGGTACCGTGATCATCGTGCGAATAATACGAGTGACAGGGACTTGCTCATCAATCTTACTCTGCTGAACAACATCGAACGCATAAACGTATCCTACAATATCATCCTTATTGTTATCTCGAACAACGGGAATCCTGCTTTGTCCCTCATCAAGATACAACTTTAACGCCTGTTTAATAGTATCCGTTGAATTAATGACAACTAAACGGGTTCTATCAGTCATGATGTCTTTGGCAATCTTATCGTTCAGCTCGAAGGCACGCTTCATGTAGGTTAAATCGTTTTTATCAAGAGAGCCGCCGTGGACAGCCTTACGAGATAATTTAATTATTTCTGACTGGGAATATACTTGATTTTCCTCATCAGCTGGATCAAAACCTAACATTTTCAGTAAGCCGTTTGAGCTGGTATTGAGCAACCAAACAAAAGGATAAACTAAAGTATGGAACAATTGCAGTGGAGTAACAATCTTAAGCAATATTTTCACTGGCATATCAATTGCAATATTCTTGGGAACAATTTCCGTAACTACAACTTCTAAATAAGTCAGTAAGATTACCCCTAATATTGCACTGATTGAACGGATAACTGAATGATTAAGCTCCATCATATTAAACGCCCGTTCAAACAAAGCAGCCAAAGTATCAGCTGAAAACCAACCTAAAACAACTCCGACCAAGGTTGTACCTACTTGGGTGGTAGAGAGATATTCATTTAAATTATGGGTCATATGCAAAGCGCGCTTTACTTTGCGCTGGCTGCCGATCTTATTCGACAACATATCCTCAAGTTGGCTTGGTCTTGTTTGAACCAAAGCAAATTCTGCAGCTACAAAGAAAGCCGCAAAAACAAAGATCACTAAAGTTGCTATTAGATTAGTAACTATTTGGGACGTACTCAAAATTTATATCACCTTTAATTAATTATCACCTTTTAAATTTCTTATTTAACATTTTATCATTAATAGCGCTTTATTTTAATAAATTACTTCTCTATTTAACTAATTTGTATATTTTTTCAAAAGGCAAACGGTCCGGATAAAACTTGGGGTCATTCACTTCAGCGACATTGTCCTGATAGCCCAGTCCAATTGCCATGCCTACCAATTCATCTTCTGGAATTTTGCCGTATTTGCGGACTAATTCAGGATATGAAACCATTGAGTGTGCCGGCATAATAGATAAACCTTCATCAAGCGCCAGCAACATTATACTTTGAGAAAAAATACCTAAATCATAAACAGACCAAACCGGAGATGTTCTGGGAATAGTAAGAAAGGCAATGTCCTGAGCGTTAAACATGTTATCATTAGCTTCGGAAAAGAGTTCCATCTTATTATTAAAAAAATAAGGTTGTGATGCACCGACTGCAGCCATATTTTGACTAGGATAAGAATCCCAATCTAGCGATAACATTTTAACGAAATCTTCATGAGGCTCAACATTATTATCAATCTGAGCCTTTACTTCCTTTTTTAAAGCATCTAGGGCATCACCCGTTATCATATAGACCTTCCAGGGCTGTGAATTAAGTAGTGACGGGGAAAGCTGTGCTTTTTTGATAATTTTGGCAAGTAACTTTTCATTAACTTTTCTACTAGTAAACTTGCGAGTAACCCTTTCATGGTTATATACATTATTAAATTCCATTCCGATTCAAATCCTTACATATAAAAAGAGCATTACAAAATACCCTACTTTTCAAACAAAATTTCTCTAGAATTTCAAATACAGGTAGAAATAATCAAAAAAAACTCTATTTTCAAATACTCACTTGTTTACGCTTCACCTAAAGTTACAAATTTAAGCATTACATTTAAGCATTACAATCTAATAAAATCAGTCATATACACATTAATAATATTAATAAATTATAGGCAATATTGCAAAGGTATTTAGTAAAGATAACATAAATTTTTTAACTTTTTGCTTTTTTATCTGCCAACTTTAATAAATAAATCACAATAATTACCTTTAATATCGCATGATGAAA
Organism: Lactobacillus helsingborgensis; assembly: GCF_000970855.1. Taxonomy (GTDB): domain Bacteria; phylum Bacillota; class Bacilli; order Lactobacillales; family Lactobacillaceae; genus Lactobacillus; species Lactobacillus helsingborgensis. The sequence goes on along the minus strand of NZ_KQ034046.1, from coordinate 479,670 downwards.
CCGCTATTAAGCAAGCTGCATTTACTATTTTGGCCTTAAAATTCAGCATGTTGTTAAGTATTGATCATTTAGAAAATTAAAAAACAGTTCAACTAGAATCTAATTAAACCGTTTATTTATATTTTATAACGTCGTCGCAATTCACGATCTTGATCTCGCCTCTTAATGGTTTCTCGTTTGTCATATTTTTTCTTTCCCTGACCAACACCAATCAGAACCTTGGCAAAACCATGTTTTAAATACACTTTTAAAGGTATAATCGCGATTCCGCGGGCAGACTGATCTTTAGCTAGACGGGCAATTTCTTTTTTATGCAAAAGTAATCTTCTACTGCGCAGAGGCTCATGATTATAACGATTACCTTGCTTATATTCACTAATATGAACATTCTCTAAGAAGGCTGAACCATTAATAACTTGCACATAGCCGTCGCGTAAATTAATACGTCGTGCTCGCACAGATTTAATTTCAGTTCCCGTTAAAGCAATTCCCGCTTCATAGGTATCTTTTATAAAATAATCATGGTGTGCTTTCTTGTTTTGAGCAATTAAATTATCATTTTGTTCTTTTTTCAATTTTTCAACCTAATGTTTATATCTACTTAAGTGTGGATGATTGCCATTTTTTTGAAAATTGTTGCGATAGTGACCCTTATGGGCATGATCGTTGCGAAATCCGCGATTACCACGTCTTTCATTTTTAAAACCGCCACTATTATGCCGCTTCTTAGGTGCGTTGGGATCATAAATTTCAAAATCAAGCTGGTGCTGTTCAACATTAGCATTAGTGAGGGTCACTTTTAGCGGCATCCCCACATGATATTGTTTATGAGTACCCCGACCAGTTAAAGTCATACTTTTTTCATTATAACTGTAAAAATCATCAGTCAAATTTGAAATATGAATTAATCCTTCAACTGTATTTGGTAATTGAATAAACATTCCAAAACTAGTTACCGAAGATACAACAGCATCAAAGTGGTCTCCCACCTTATCTGCCATAAATTCAGTCATCTTTAAATCATTTACTTCTCTTTCAGTATCAACAGATACTCTTTCTTGAGTTGAAGTTTGATCTGCCACTTCTGGTAAATAATTGGCAAAATGATCCTGCACCTTCTGATTTGTCCCTTTTTCACTATAAGCATGAATCATTCTGTGCACCATTAAATCAGAATACCGCCTAATCGGTGAAGTAAAGTGAGTGTAGTACTTGGCGGCAAGGCCAAAGTGTCCTAACGGTTCTTCTGAATAATGCGCCTGCTTTAAGCTACGTAGCATCATCATCTGCACAACTGCTTCTTCAGGTGTATCCGTGGTTTTGGCTACTACTTTTTGCAAGTCAATTGGCTTAACATGATTAGGATCAGCTGTAATATGTAGACCAAAAGCACTGCAAAATTCAAAAAAGCTCTTGATGCGTTCACCATCAGGTGTTTCATGTACACGATATAAAAATGGTACGTGTTTACGATAAAAATCTTCAGCAACAGTTTCATTTGCCAGCAACATGAAAGATTCAATCATTTTTTCGGCAATACCGCGATCGTGCAATACAATATCAGTTGGCTTGCCTTGGTCATCAACTATAATTTTTGCCTCAGGTTCTTCAAAGTCAATTGCACCACGCTGATGTCTTTTTTGGTATAACACGTTATGCAATTCTGCCATTTCTTGCAGCATTGGAGCAAGTTTAACGTATTTTCCCTCCAGTTGCTCATGGTTTTCAGGATCCAAAACCTTATTAACATTGTTATAGGTCATACGACCATGTGACCGCATAACAGAAGGATGAATGCGGTAATTAACTCTTTCGCCTGCAGGTGAAATTTCCATCTCACAAGATAATACCAGTCGATCTTGACCTTCGTTTAAAGAACAAATCCCATTAGACAATCTGAATGGCAACATGGGAATCACCCGATCAACTAAATAGGTACTGTTACCCCTGGTAAAAGCTTCTTTATCCAATGGGGAATTTTCCTGAACATAATGAGCAACATCAGCGATATGAACACCCAAATGGAAATTACCATTCGGCAATTTCCATAAAACAACTGCATCGTCAAAGTCTTTGGAATCATCACCATCAATCGTAACTGCAGGCTGATCCCGAATGTCTTCGCGGTCTGCCATTTCGGCTTCAGTAACCCGATCTGGAATGGCATTAGATTGTGTAAGTGCGTCTTCAGACCATTCCGTACGAACATCATGTTCTGAAACAATTGCCATAATATCAACACCAGGTAAGTTTTTATTACCAATGATATTAGTAACAACACCAGTCATTGAGTCCGGATTATCTTTATCGGGATAACTTGAAATGGAAACTTTGACAATATCGCTTTTTTGCGGATGTAAACTATCCTGTTTGACATAAACCCGGTAATTGGCAAGTTTTTTATTTGCACTTAAGACATAACCGATAAAGTGACTGATTTTTACTTGAGCATCTGTTAAAGGATGGAATTCACCTACAAGTGTTTTAGTGCCACGCTCAAGAATTTCTATAATTTGTCCTTCAGGTCCTTTACCATTCCAAGGATTGCCACCAGCAGTTATTTTAACTTTAACGCGGTCACCATCTACAGCGTATGCGGTATAATCTCGGGCAATGAAGATATCGTCTGCTTCTTCATCATCCAGTTTGACAAAGCCAAAACCCTTACTGTTGGCTTTAAAGTCACCCTCAACTTCAGTATTTTCTTCAGCCAATTGGTAATGACCGTTGCCATCAGTAATTATTTTCTTTTTTTGCTCAAGGTAGGATAAGGCTTTAACCATATCTGAAAAACTGCCAAGCCTGTCTCGGCGCAACATACGGTCAATTTGCTCTACTTGATATTGTTTTTTAGGATTATGACGAAAAATCTCTAAAACATTGGCTAAGATATTCTCGTTTTGTGCCATGCACTTAACTCCATTTCCTTAATAAAAGATAAAAAAAGTCCTCCCATCGTTTGAGAGCGGGAGGAATCAATAGTTATTTTGAAGACAAATAAGCTAATACTATAGCAAAAGCGAAAAAGAGAACCAGTAAAACCGCGGTAACCTTTTCCATAAATGCTTCAAAACCACGTTTCTTCGTTTGACCACTAAAAACTGCACCGGCAGAGAGTGCATTCAATGCATCTTGCTGCTTTTGCGGCTGCATCATTGTCGCAATAACGATTAAGATTGAAACAATAATTAGTAGCGTCATAAATAAATTGTACAATGCGCTGCCTCCAATATACAGATACGTTACTGATAAATTTTAGCACAAAATAGATTTAATTTCGAGTATTATTTTCTGAGCTCAGGAGCATCTGTTTTAAATTTATTTTGTGTTGTTTTTTGATGATTTTTATACCACAAAGAAGTTTTATTTTTTGCATATAACCGCTTTAATGCCTTCTGTTCATTATAGTCATAATCTTGTGGTTTAACTTTTTTAAACCATTTAGGCTTATAAAATCGTAAAAGATTGCCGGCAATAACACGATCAGACAAAGAAAGCTGAGTAGTAACCTTATTTGACAACGCAATCAACTCTGTTTTTAGTTTCTTGTCAGGCTTAATTATTTCTTGCCCAGTCTTAGTATCATAATAAGTGCTTCCCACTTTAGCATATTTTGGCGTTATAAAATCACCGTTACGTTGTGCCACTATTTGTGGTGCATCTTTACTTAACAAATCATGCCCAAATTGAATGGTCCCCTTGTTGCTTATCCCCAGCAAGTTAAGCAGGGTTGGCAAGACGTCAATTTCGCCCCCGTAGGTTTTCTTGACCCCGCCTCTTAAACCCTTCAGATGTATCATTAACGGCACCCGCTGAAATTTTAAATTATCAAAATTATTAAATTCATCCTGCTTAAGTAATTCTGCACTCGCCTTATGGTGATTGCCTGAAATGCCATAATGGTCGCCATACAAAACGAGCATGGTATTTTTATCTAGACCCGTTTTTTTCAGCCACCGCATTAATTGACCTATTGCCTGATCCAAGTAGCGGGCTGTCTGTACGTAGCCATCTACAGTTTCATCACCAGTTTCGGTTTTAGCAATTGACTGGTTCTTCTTATCCAAATCATAGGGATAGTGATTGGTCACTGTAATTAACTTAAGATAAAAAGGTTGTGGCAAACGCTCAATATACTTAATGGATTGAGAAAAGAAAATCTTATCTTTTAAGCCGTATCCTATATAATATTTGGGCTTGTTTTCATAATATGACAGTGGCATGAAATAGTCATAGCCAAACTGTTTGTATGCATTGTTGCGGTTCCAAAAAGAGCCAGCCCCACCGTGCATAACCGCAGTTGTATATCCTTGTTGCTGCTTCAAGATAGCGGGGGCACTTTCAAAGGTATTAGAAGTACCATAACTAGACATCGCTGAACCTGATTGCAACCCAAAAAGGGAATTTTCAAGCATCATTTCAGCATCAGAAGTCTTGCCTTGTCCTACTTGATTATAAAAATTAGCAAAACTAAGCGTGTTTTTAGCATGATATAACTTATTCAGATTAGGCGTTACTTCCTTGCCCTTCCACTTATAGTCTATTAAAAACTGTTGAAAGCTTTCAAGGTGAATGACCATCACATTTTTGCCTTTGGCAACACCGCTATATGCTTTATTAGGCTTAACATAATTGACTTTCAGATACTTTTTCACAGATTGTAAGTCAGAAACATTTGCTTTGGCCATTTGTTCGCTAGTTTGAGCAGTTTTAAACGCATCATATACTGCGTATTCATTCATACCCAAGTATTTAACAATGTAACTATTATCAAATGTTCTAGTTAACAAGCCTGAACGGTCTTTTTGTGCCATCAGCAGGTTAATCCCAATTAGAAGGATGGCAATTCCTTCAAGCAAAAGATTAAACTTCAGCTTTAATGGACGCAAATCGTATTTAGTTACTTTAAAGCACATCAGAGCAATGATCGCCGCAATGTCAATAAAAGTTAAAAAATCTGTTACTCGAGTTATTCCAACAATACTTTTGCCAAGATTATCAGCAGTTGAACCGGAAGTTTTTATAATTGATAACGATAAAAAGTTGGAAAATTCGCGGTAATAAAGAATATTGGCAAATAACCACAAACTGAGTATGAAATCAATCATAATCATAATCCAATATGACTTTCTACCCTTAAAGAAAAGACCGATTCCTAGCAAAAGTAGTCCGCTTGGCAAAGGATTTAAAAACAGCAGAAAATTCTGCATTGCACCCTCTGCACCTAAGTTAAACTTTGTTAGATAAATTACGTATGTCTTTAACCAAAAAGTTCCTAAAACGATAGTAAAAAAGCCTAGTTTGGTTTCGGTCAGCCATTGCAGAAAAGACCTGATACGTGTCATCCTATTCTCCTCTCACTAAGCTTATATCTTACCCTTAACTGCGAATAAGTGCAGATATTTTAATAAAAATTAATCATTTATTGGGCTCACGACTTTTTGGGGCTTAAATATCCAGCCGAAAATCCCTAAAATCATCCCAAAAAAGTAGGTCACAAAACGCCACAAAAACATCCCGACAATTAAAGTTCCGTTTGTAGAAATAAAGGTGGCAAAAAGAGTCTGAAAACTATATTCGGCACCACCTGAAGCACCTGGAATCGGTATAATCGCCATGAACATAATAATCATAATATTCATCTGGGTCACACTTGCCCAGTCTGCCGGAACATTTAGTGTTACTAGAATCATGTAGGGAATAGAATAGAAGCACAAAAGCTGCAAGACAGTGAGAACAGCACAAACTATTAATTTTCCCTGCTCTTTTTTTAACTTTTGACTCTCATGATAAAACGTATCAATCTTTTCAAGTGTATTTTTACGCCAAACGTTAACCCGATCTGGATTTAGAAATTTAGCAAGTAGGTCCATTAGCCAGTTAGCAGCATTTTTGGTCCAATTGTAAGCAAATAGAATTGCCAGTAAAAACAAAATAGAAGTCACATGAATTAAAAACCCGATAGCAATAAAAAAAGCTAACCCGGAAAATTTAGTTGCCACCATGTGAAAGCCAGTAATAATTGTCGTTACATAAGCCAAAAAAACTACTATCTGGTAAATAATAAATTTCATGAGTAGCAGTGAAGTTGCTCGACCGCCTTCAATACCCATTTGGATCATAGCAGCTAGTTGTGAGGGCTGCCCACCAGTTGACATTGGCGTGATAGCATTAAAAAGAGCCTGTATTAACGGAATTCTGAAAAAAGACCATTTTGAGCGCTGCGGCTCATTTTTACGTTTACTGAGAACAGCTAAAATGCTGGCTTCAAAAATATAAGACAGCAGCATTAACCCAAATACGGCGATTAATGCGATAACATTGATATTACGAGCTGCCTGCTCTAGCTGCGCAACCGGAGTGCCCTTTAAGTCAACGTATAAAACAATCCCACTAATTATGAGTACTATGGCTACGCCCCATAAGTGTTTTTTATTCATCAGTGAATTTGTCCTAATTTTCTACCAATTTCATATTGTTCGTGATAAAAATCATCCCATATTTGAGCGAGATTATCTTCAGAATATTTTGCACTTGCCTCTTGAGACAGCTTGCTGTATTTATTTAAAATTGCATGATCCTGTGCTGCTAATTGCAACTGCCTATTCATTTCCGCAAAATCTGAGCCTTTCATGTAGTAGCCGCTAATTATTGCCTCATATAAATCAAGGTCACGCAATAAAACGGGAGTGTTGCAGCTAAATGCTTCCAATACGGACATTGGGAATAATTCATCATAAGAAGGCAAGAGAAATAAATCTGCAATATTCAGATAATCTACTAGCTTTTGCCGATCAATAATTCCTGTAAATTTTAGGTTTTGCGGAGGTTCTGCCACTAACTTCTTAAAGTGGTCATAACCGTCAGTTATTTTGCCAAAAGAAAAACCGCCAGCCCAGATAAATTGAATATTAGGGTTAGCTTTCGCCATTTTGGCAAAATCATCGACACCCTTACGCGCCTGTACTTGACCGTCTCCAAAAACAACAAATTTATCAAGCGGAATACCTAATTGATGGCGAAACGAATTCTTTTTTTCCTGACTTTCCGGATAAAATTCGTTTTTAGCTACAAAATTAGGAATATACTTAACGTTTTCGCGTTTGATACCGTATTTGACTAACTTATCAATAAAAATTGGGTTAACAACGACTATTTCATCCATTCTTTTGTAAAAATCTATTACATATTTGTAAAAGACATTTTTAGCTAGAGAGGGCAATTTTACTGAACCCTCAAGTGTCTCAGGTAAAAAATGAACATAGCCAATTTTTCGCCCTCTTGCTGGAGAAAAGCTGTTAGCAAAATAAGTTGGATTAACAGTATGGTAGTGCGTTAAATCACTTTTACCATATTTATTATTAGTCACATAAAATTTGTCCACTAGGTGCGTCCTAAGCAGGCGAATAAGTTCTGTATATGCTGAACCAACACCTTGACCTTTAACAGAAGCTGCTTGTGAAAACATATTTATTCTAATCATTTATTTTTTCTTTGAGATCCTTTTGGTAATTTGCAATTGCATCTTGATAAAATTGGTAAACAGAACTGGCAAACCTTTTTGCAGATATTTGATCTAGTTTAGCAGCTAGCTTATCCGTCGGTATTGGCTTGCGTCCTTGTCTCAGATATGAAAGTATTTCTCCACGCATTTCACTGGAGCCATTAAAGACTTTGCCAAAGTCATCATTGTCAAATACCTGCTCAGTGTAATCAGTATCATAAACAACACACCTGGTACCAGAAGCTAAGGCTTCAATATAAGTTAATCCTTGTGTTTCGGTATCGCTTGCGGAAACAAAAAGATCTGCCATTTTGTAGTATGAACCCACATCTTCATGAGGTATATCACCGGTAAATATGACATTATCTTCGAGCGTTAATCGTTCTACTTGCTCCTGCAATACTTCAAGATCTGGACCGTCTCCAGATATCACCAACTGTACCTTAGGAAATTCGTCTATAATTTCTGGCATCACATTTAGAATACGATCGATTTTCTTTTCTTCAGCTATTCTGCTTAATGTTAATAAAACTGGAACATCAGTTGGTATTCCTAGTTCTTCTCTTACATCAAATGTAGCTGGTTTATTAATGCTATTTACGTCCACACCGGTCGGTATGACCCTCATAGGTATATTTACCTTATAACGCTTTAAAAGAGCTTCTACGCGCTTACTCGGGGCAATAACGCCATCCATGTTTTTTAAGTAAACATTAGTAAACTGCTTAACATGATATGGTCTAAGCAAATGCCCATTTAAGACGTAATGCAGATAATCTTCATACATAGTGTGATATGTATGAACTGCTGGAATTTTTAGTTGGTGAGCCACATATTTACCAATCATTCCCAAAGCAAATTCAGTTTGTGTGTGTACAATATCCAGTTTAACTTCCTTCGCCACTTTCGTCGCTTCAAAGAACCCCCTATAGGCCACACGTCTATCTGTAAATGAAATAAAAGGGACACTGCTAAACCGAAAAACATTGGCTTCTACTGTCCCCTTTTTGACATGAGGGTCGGTAGTAGTAAAGATAAACACATTATGTCCTTGCTTTTCTAAAGCATCCTTCAACGTCTTAATCGAAGTTGCAACACCACTAATTTGTGGAAAATATGAATCGGTAAAAATACCTATATTCATCTGAATACCTCCATAAAAGGTATTATAAAGATTACACCAATCTTGTGCAATTTTTATATATAAAAATAACGGCCAAAACAAAAGCAGCCCTTAAAAAGAGCTGCTTTGATAATAGCGGTGATCGGGGTCGAACCGATACGTCCTCAACGGACACCAGATTTTGAGTCTGGCGCGTCTGCCAATTCCGCCACACCGCCATGGCAATATTTTAAAATTAACAGTTCAATGAGTGAACCGATAAAGGCGGGGATCGGATTTGAACCGACGATTAAGGTTTTGCAGACCTCTGCCTTACCACTTGGCTACACCGCCATCGAATTTTATTAATAATAGATTGGGATAGCTGGATTCGAACCAGCGCATAATAGAGTCAAAGTCTAGTGCCTTACCGCTTGGCTATATCCCAATGCTAGGGCGGAATATGGGATTCGAACCCATGTATGCCGGATCCACAAACCGGTGTGTTAACCCCTTCACCAATTCCGCCATGAAGTTAAACAGGGATAGTAGGAATTGAACCCACACTAGCGGTTTTGGAGACCGATGTACTACCTTTATACTATATCCCTATTATGGAGGAGGGTGGATTCGAACCGCCGAACTCAGAGAGAGCGGTTTTACAGACCGCCGCGTTTAGCCACTTCGCTACTCCTCCAGGCTGATGGCGCGGGACGGAATCGAACCGCCGACACAAGGAGCTTCAATCCTTTGCTCTACCGACTGAGCTACCGAGCCATCCTACGGTCCATATCAGATTTGAACTGATGATCTTCTCCGTGACAGGGAGACGAGATAAACCACTGCTCCAATGGACCATATTGCGGGAGGTGGATTTGAACCACCGGCCTTCGGGTTATGAGCCCGACGAGCTACCAGACTGCTCCATCCCGCGATTATTAATAAAGGAGGATGTGGGATTTGAACCCACGCACGGCAAGACCGTCTAACGGTTTTCAAAACCGTCCCCTTAAGCCACTTGGGTAATCCTCCAATTGTAAATATACCAAAGAATGGTAATGACCCGTACGGGATTTGAACCCATGTTACCGCCGTGAAAGGGCGATGTCTTAACCACTTGACCAACGGGTCGTCATTATCGTTCTTACGTCATAAGACGCTTAATTATAATACCGAACTTATTAGCAAAAGTCAACTATTTTTTTACTTCGTTGATTTTGCAAATCCTTTTAAGTTCCTGATTCACAACGTTATTTATAATACAGGATTATGGTTAATCATGCAAGACTTTTGTGCAAAAAGTTGAATATTTTTGCTTTAAGCCGCTTATCCCTTTTATTGCCTCTAGAAATACAAGATAAGAACTCTCACATGACTGTTTCAGAAAAGTATCTGCAATCCAGTTTATAGGCCTTAGAATGCGTTATACCACTAAACTGCCATAGGTGGAATTTAGTTAAGTGAAATGCACCCCATACCCATAAAATTGCAAAAAAACAGCTCTCGAACTTTTAGCGAACATAAAGCAATTAAAAAACTCATAACATCAACTGTTATGAGTCTTTTTAAGCGGAGACTGAGAGATTCGAACTCTCGCACCAGAATAACCCGATCTACACCCTTAGCAAGGGCGCCTCTTCAGCCACTTGAGTAAGTCTCCACAATGGGCCTAAATGGACTTGAACCATCGACCTCACGCTTATCAGGCGTGCGCTCTAACCAGCTGAGCTATAGGCCCCAAAAAGCGGGTAACGAGAATCGGACTCGCGACTAAAGCTTGGAAGGCTTTCGTTTTACCACTAAACCATACCCGCACGAATAAAAATGGCGCGGGACGGAATCGAACCGCCGACACAAGGAGCTTCAATCCTTTGCTCTACCGACTGAGCTACCGAGCCATCCTACGGTCCATATCAGATTTGAACTGATGATCTTCTCCGTGACAGGGAGACGAGATAAACCACTGCTCCAATGGACCATATTGCGGGAGGTGGATTTGAACCACCGGCCTTCGGGTTATGAGCCCGACGAGCTACCAGACTGCTCCATCCCGCGATTATTAATAAATAAAAGTACAAATTAGTTCCATACTTTATGGACCTTGTAGGACTCGAACCTACGACAGGACGGTTATGAGCCGTCTGCTCTAACCAACTGAGCTAAAGGTCCAAGCTCTAGCGAATAGCGGCGGGGGGGATCGAACCCTCGACCTCCCGGGTATGAACCGGACGCTCTAGCCAGCTGAGCTACACCGCCAACAAATGTAACCGTTGTGTAATGATTACAATCGGGAAGACAGGATTCGAACCTGCGACCCCCTGGTCCCAAACCAGGTGCTCTACCAAACTGAGCCACTTCCCGGGATATGCGCCCTGAAGGATTTGAACCTTCAACCTTCTGATTCGTAGTCAGACACTCTATCCAGTTGCGCTAAGGGCGCATCACTAAATGCCGAGGACCGGAGTCGAACCGGTACGGTTGAAACCAACCGCGGGATTTTAAGTCCCGTGCGTCTGCCAATTCCGCCACCCCGGCAAGTAATGAAAGCGGAAGACGGGATTCGAACCCGCGACCCCCACCATGGCAAGGTGATGTTCTACCACTGAACTACTTCCGCAAGATATGAAATGCCGATTATACGATTTGAACGTACGACCCCCTGTTTACAAGACAGATGCTCTACCAACTGAGCTAAATCGGCAAGATGTAAATATGGTATATATTATTGGCGAATACGGGTGGTGGGACTTGAACCCACACGTCCGAAAACACTAGAACCTAAATCTAGCGCGTCTGCCAATTCCGCCACACCCGCAAAATGGGGCCATGAGTCGTGACGGGCTTGAACCGTCGACCCTCTGATTAAAAGTCAGATGCTCTACCAACTGAGCTAACGACTCGGAATGGAGGATACAGGGCTCGAACCTGTGACCTCCTGCTTGTAAGGCAGATGCTCTCCCAGCTGAGCTAATCCTCCATAA
>NZ_KQ034046.1:396941-463368 GCF_000970855.1 Lactobacillus helsingborgensis | reverse complement strand
AATTTCTTAAAGTGACTTACTTCTTTTTTCATGATAAAGTTGTCATATCAAGGTTTAGAGGGGAGTTTTTAAAATTAAAAAATTTGATTTAGCAATTATAGGAGCAGGTCCGGTTGGATTATTCTGCGCCAATTTTGCTCATCTTCATGGGCTAAATACAGTAATTTTTGAATCACTGAGTGAAGTAGGAGGTCAGCCAAAATTACTTTATCCTTTTAAACAAATATTGGATATACCATCTTACAGTTCTATTTCAGCCCAAGAATTAATTACTAATCTGCAAAAAGATGCTGAACATAACGCAAAGTTTATCCTAAATCACCGCGTTGAATCTATTAAAGAAAGTAATAAAGAATTTGTAATTGATAATAGCTTTATTGTTAAAAGCATTATTATTGCGACAGGCACTGGATTTTTCAGCCCTAAAAAATTTCCGTTGAAAGTAGATAATGAGATCGAAAAAAAGATTCACTACTATGTTAAAGAACCGCAAATTTTTGCTCACCAGCAAATAGGAGTTTTTGGCGGCGGGGATTCAGCGCTTGACTGGGCCATTGAATTAGCAAACCAGCCAGGTACAAAAATAAAACTAATACATAGAAGAAAAGTATTTCGCGGCTTAGAATCAAGCGTCAAAAAACTACAAAATTTAAAAAATGTTGAAATAAAGACGCCATATCTTCCCAAATCAATTGAACTTAGCGATAATCAACTTAATATTGGTTTGAAAGAAATGGGAAGTAACGACATAATTTCTGCAAAATTTGATCAAATTGTCGTTGCTTACGGTTTCCGGGCTAATAACCAATTTGTTAAAAAGTGGGGTGTCAATCTGACTAACAACCATATAGAAGTGTCACGCACAATGGAAACTAATATTCCTGGTATTTATGCGGTTGGTGATGTAGTCACTTATCCTGAACGGGTGCCGCTTATTGGATTAGGATTTGGTGAGGCACAGATTGCAGTCGCTGCTATTATGCGCACACTCTTTCCAGAAAAGACATTAACGATACATTCAACCAGCATTTAAGGAGATGTTTATGACAATAATCAATTTTATTCTGCACATTGATCACCATTTAATAGAAATAGTCAATCAATTTGGGAACTGGACATACTTGATTATCTTTGCCATTATTTTTATTGAAACTGGACTAGTTATCTTCCCCTTTTTACCGGGGGATTCTCTCATCTTTGCCGCCAGTTCATTAGCTGTGAACCCTAAATACAATTTAAATATTTGGTGGATTTATTTTGCCGTACTGACGGCTGCCGTGTTGGGCGATGCCTGTAATTATGAAATTGGCGCATGGTCTGTTAGACAAGGGTCTAAGCATAATTGGTTTAATAAACTAATTAATCAAAAAAATAGAGCGGCTGCCGAAAATTTCTTTAACCGCCACGGTCCGATCACAATTGTAATCGGCAGATTTATCCCTTTTATTAGGACTTTTGTTCCCTTTATATCTGGCGGCAGCAGCATGCATTACGGCAAATTTGCGCTCTATAATGTAGTTGGTGGAATTATCTGGGGTGGATTATTTACTGTGTTAGGTGCCTTTTTTGGTAACATCCCATTTGTAAAAAATCATTTTTCAATGTTGCTAATCGCAATTATTTTGATTTCTGTCTTGCCAATTTTGATAGTCGCCTTAAAAAAACGTATAACAAACAAAAAGGAGTTCCACTAAGAACTCCTTTTTTATCTTTGCAGCAACTTATTTGCAAAATATAATTCGTAAGAAATGCCTGCAATAGCAAAACATGAGGCAAAAAAGCCTTCAGTAAGGACATTAATAATCGGATCGGTTGCAGGGTCAAATAACCAGGTATTACTGCCAGCAAAAAACAAATGATGAAAAGTAATGAAAAAGTTGTCAAAGTTAGCCAAAGCAAAAGGCAAGACAACTACTGGCATTAATAAAAATAATAGGGCCCAAATTTTATCCAAGCGCAATATTTTTTTGTTATGATGCTTGCTCCAAAAATAAATTACTATGCAACAGATAAAAGCAACAATTGCTAAAACAAATAATTTTTTGACATCAGCAAAATGCTGCGCTGCCATTCTTGAAGTTGGCAGATTCTGCATTTTTAATTTGTGCTTAAACGGCCAAGTCAAATACCACAACAGTTGGTTATAATTATGCATCACCTGACTAACTGACAAATTTACTGTTTTGTTAGTCTTTTGCACTAAAACAAAGACAAATAATAGGGGCCAGCTCGCAACCAGCGTGACCACAACACTACTTGAAACAGCAAAAATAAAATGATAAATGATAGTTAATATATTACTTTTTTTGCTCATATTTCAACCTGATCCAAACTATTAGTCAAAATAGTAGGTTGTCTTTTCCCTTCAATATCCGCCGCTTTCGTTATTCCGGTGGTAACCAGCAATTGGTCAACTTTACTGTTAAACCCAGCTTTAATATCGGTATCATAGTTGTCACCAACTATCAGCGCATCACTCTTAGCACAGCCGTATTTGGCTAAAACCATGTCAATAATTACAGAAGAAGGCTTGCCAATATAAAAAGGCTCTTGTCCACTTGAAGCCGCAATCATAGCGCACTGCGAACCATTGCCGGGCATCAAGCCTTTCTCACTAGGCAAATTAAGATCAGCGTTAGTACCAATGAAAGTTGCACCATTTCTAATAGCAGAAACGGCCACCTGAATTTTATGATACGTTAAATCGGTATCCATCCCTACTACCACATATTCAGGATTAGTTTCATTAAGTTCAAATGCAGGATTTTGGATAAACTCCTGCCAGAGGCCAATCTGACCAATTAAGTAGACACCAATTTTATTTGTCTGCTTTTTTTGGCATTTTAAAATGTAACTTATGGTAGCCATACATGGTGTATAAATATGAGCAGTATCTGTTGCAACACCATGAGTTTTTAGCTTATCCACTACCATTTGTGGTGTTCGCGTGGTGTTATTTGTCAAAAAAAGGTAGTCTTTATGCGCTTCTTCTAAACGCTTAATAAAACGAACTCCTGAGGCAATAGTTTCCTTACCGCGATAAATTGTGCCATCAAGATCAATTAAAAATAGACGGTAATTCTTCACTATTTGCTACTCTTTCTTTTTTTAATTACAAAAGAATGACGACTGCCATGTTCTTTTCTAACAGGTGCAGTTTCAGGCTTTTTTATATGACTTTGCCGAACGCGATAACGTTTAACTGCTTTACTGGAATTTTTCCGGCGCAAACTTTGTCCGCGATTTTTATATGAATTAGGACGCTTTTTACGTTTACTATTATGATAATGATGCACTGGGCTCAAAAGTTGCAAGATAAAATATGGTCCACCAGGATTGCAGTACTCTAATAAATAGTCAGCAATGGTCTGTTTTTTACGGTCTAGGGCTGTTGGCACATTATCTTGATAAAAGCCCTTCAACCTTAAATGCCCACTGGAAACATCACCAACAATAAAATCGTATTGATCCAAATATGGATCATACTTGCGTCGCAATTGCTCAATATCCAAAGCTGCTGCTTTATCGACAACTACTTGGTAAAGTTGTTTATTGATTTTTAATTGTTCCTTATCCCAAGCTACAGCAGCTAAGGGATGACGCAAGGGTTGTTCCTGCTCAAATTTATTTTCTTTTTGTTTATTAGTGCTACTTTGCTCTACCATTTACTTCACTTCCTTGCAGTGGATATTTTTGTGCTAAATAATTGCCAATTACCTCGCGTAAAAATTGCGGAAAGAGAAAATCATTATCGCCCACAATTGCTAAAGTAGGGAAAAATGGCACTAAAACGTAATGGTCTAAAACGGCAATTTGATATTCTTGATAAGGATCAACCTCTTTACCATTTACAAAAACCACTCTACTCATCGGGTCAAATTTAATTCCCTTATAATACATTTGCCCAAAGATTTTTCCCCGAAAACTCATTCCCTGTAATGGAAAATGATCTAAAAAGTGCCGGTTTTTTTCTATTTCCATAATTAAACGCCAAAGATCACTCCCCTTTAATGTCGATCGAACAACGTGCATTGAATGTGGCAGTGCTTTTTGCAAGTCATATTTAGTTAAAACACCCTTTTTAAAAGGCGTTAAGAACAAGCCCGAACTTAACATAGCCAAATCGGTTCCGGCAAAATTTGCAATTGCATTCATGGAAACTTGAATAGCTGCTTCTTTATCATCATTAAATTTTTCAGGCAAATCAGCGACAAGCTCGCGGCTCAAAATTTCTTTACCACTTTGCCTGTAGTTTAAAATCGTCTCTTCATCAGCTAAATGCGATTTCATCAAACTTGTTGGCTCAACATGCGGGGTTATTTTTTTAACATGATGGTTGTCATCAATTTCCACATAGGTATTACCAACATAATTGCCCCATTTACCCGTTTGCGTTATCCAGACATCTTTGACTTTTTTACCATGTGGCAGTAAGTCGTGACTGTGACCCCCAACAATCAAATCAATTTCAGGATAGTTTTTGGCTAAAAAAGTATCCATGTTTAAACCAATGTGAGTTATTAAAATTAAAACATCATATTGATTTTTAATCTGGGGTAAAACTTCGTCCATAGTTTCTTTTAGCATTTTAACGTGCCAGTGATTAGGTTCATAAGAAAGAGGATAAGCTGCGGTTAAACCAATTAGCGCAATACGCGTCTTCTTTTTTGTAGTTAATATCTTATATTGCACCGCCCAGTGCGGCATTGAACCATCTTCTTCACGCAAGTTAGCCAGAATAACCGGGAAATTAGCATGATCAAACAATTTTTCGACTACTTCATGTGAATTAGAGATGCCTTCATTATTACCGATAGTAATCGCATCGTAATGAAAAGTATTCATTAATCTGATATTAGCTTGACCATAAGTGGCATCGGTTAATGGCTGGGAGCGATCCATAAAATCCCCTGCATCAAAAGTAAAAACCTGGTCGACGGACTTATCTTTTTGTGCTTCTCTTAAGTAGCGACCAATTTTAGGAAAATGTTCGAAATGAGAATGTAAATCATTAGTATGTAAGATGCGGATTTTTTCCATTTTTTCTCTATCCTATTTGATTCGATTTTAATACCATATTATAGGCGTCTAAAATTTTGCCTTTTGGCTTCTGCCATTCAACCCAGTCGGGATTTTTCCAATCATCTTCATTTGTCAAAGTTTCAAGTTTATAAGTCTTATTAATATATTCTTCATAAGTAATCAGAGCTTTAGTACGCGGAATATTTAATTGTAAGATACGTACGCTTTTAATCTTTCCCCGGTCAGCAGCCAGTTCGGCGATGCCATTTTGATCAATATTAGATATTTCAAAATACTTGCTGCCATCATTACGCACAATTTCTTCAATTAAATCCAATTCTTCATATTGTTCATTCATTAATATTCCCCGCATAAATTAAATCTGTGACATATAGCAAAAAATGTGCAACCATGCTATTGTAGTAAACAACAGAGGTGTACACATGAAATATCAAAGCCATATTATTACGGCTCTCATTTTTAGCATCATATTCATAACAACTTGTGGTTTCACTGTCGTTGGACACCGGGGAGATCCCAGTAAATATCCTGAAGAAACCATTCAAAGTGACAACTCTGCTTTTAATTCAGGAGCCGATTATGTCGAACTTGACCTTCATCTTTCTGCAGACGGTGAGTTAGTTATTTCACATGACGACGACTTATTTCGAGTGACCCATACACATGCAATTGTATCACAAAATAACTGGGAAGCACTTAGCCAACTTACCTATGATAATGGCGAACATGTGCTGAGTTTACCACAGTTATTTGAATACTATCAAAAACGACCTAATACTAAATTTATTTTGGAAACCAAAATTGATCATTCGTTAGAGCCGTCTTATGAACTAGAAGACAAAATCGCAGCAACAATCAAAAAATACCATATGGAAAAAAGAGTTATGATCCACTCTTTTTCTGCAGCCAGCTTATTTCATTTTCGCAAAATCATCCCTGACGCATATTTAATACTAATCGTTGGCAGTTTGAAACGAATGAACTTCAGCAATTTGCCCCAAGTAAATGCAGTCAATGTTTCTTCTGATTTGATTTTAAACCATGCTTGGCTGATCCACTGGCTGCATCAATTAAATAAACAAGTCTTTGTGTGGACTGAAATGGATGAATCCCCTGATTTATGGCAGTGGCTGATTAATAAAAACGTTGATGGGGTTGTTACCAATTTTCCCAGTACCGGCTTTAAGTATAAGTTAGCTAAAGAAGGCACTAAAAAATACGATATTCACCGCAATGGTATCTATTTCGGTAAGAAGAAAACTAAAACAATGATGAACCCGTATGTGCAGGACAGACAAAATAAATATGTCTATCCCGGCCAAAAGTTCGAAGTAATGTACGGCGTCAGAGCACATAATCAGCTTTACTATCAAATTGCCAACCAAACATTTATCTCAGCAGAGTTTGTTAATATGGATCTCAAGCCTGAAGAGATTGCACCTTATCAAAATAAGCAAATTTTGGCTAAGCCGGAAAAAAATGTCCGAATCTATCGTTACCCAGATAACCAAGCTAGAACCGAAAAATTTATGCCCATCAATACTCTTTATAAAATTCAGAATTTTAATGGCAGCCCTAAAAGTATGTGGCTTTATACCTCTTTAGGTTGGATCAAGGCCCGTGATATTCTTTTCTATGGCTTTTTCGGCGAAACAAGCTGGCAGAACTACCGGCAATTACCACGCATGAGCCGTTACTCCAATATTGCATTAACAGAATACTTGCCGCTGCAATCCGGCAAAACACTAAATATACTGCAACAGATAAAAAAGGTGCAGAAAATAACCAGCAAAAAAGTGCTGCATGGCTAACATGCGGCACTTTTTATGTGACTAAATTATTCTATTCATTTGTAGTACTCTGTTTTTTCAATATTTCATAAGGCAATTCTATTTGTTTTTCCGGTACTTCTTCATTATTCATGAGTTTAGTTAACATTCTCATAGCAACTGCACCAATATCATAAAGTGGCTGACGAACAGCTGTTAATGCCGGACGTACAACCGAAGCAATTTGTGTAGCACTTGCTGTAATTATTTCTAGGTCAGCAGGTACTTTTTTACCGGCGTCAATAGCAGAATTGAGTAAGCCTACCGCAGCAACATCACGTGTTACGATCACACCGTCAATGCCATCTTGTTCTAATTGTGACAATAAATTATAGCCATCAGAGTGATCCTTAATATTAGAATAAATATGACCTTCGCCCAAATTATGATCTTTCATGAACTTTTTATAAGCAGGTATTCTTTCTTGGGCATTGACTACCGTGTCTGGGTTGCCTATAACTAGCGCCAAGTTCTTCCTACCGTCATTATAAAGCAGGTTCAGAGCTTCTGTATCTGCTTTTTTGTAATCTATGGCAACTGATGGAAATTCACTATGACTGTCTTTGGTTCCAGCCAAAACAACCGGAGTATCAGTCCGTTTAAATGCAGTAACTGCTTCCTCAGGCAAACTATCAGACATGTAAATTACACCATCTACTTGTTTATTAAGTAAACCTTGAATTGCCTGATCTTCTCTCATTAAGCGATTTTCAATACTGGTAATAATAATATTATATTTGTATAACAGAGCTATATCATCAATACCTTTTGACAATTCGGCAAAATAAAGATTGGTCAAATCAGGTACAATTAACCCCACTGTGGTTGTTCTTTTAGATGCCAGACCCTGTGCCACAGCATTTGGTTGGTAATGCAGCCTATTAATTACTTTCATCACCCGCTCACGTGTGTCTTTACGCACGTTAGTATTGCCATTAACCACTCGTGAAACTGTGGCCATTGAGACTTTAGCCTCACGAGCAACATCATAAATTGTAATTTCTTGTTTACGCATTCTTTTTGTTCCCCCATTTTACAATTACTAGTATAAAATTTATCATGATTTTTCAAAAAGTGCAAACGTTTACAGCTATTCTTTCATTTTTTCAAGACAAGAACATGATATACTTGCATTAACTATACATTTTGAATAGAAGGAAGAAGCTATGAATTTAACCAAATTACAAGAATGGCTGCAAAGTTCCGATAACGATGTTGCCTATATCTCTAATCCAACTACAATTGCTTACTTTACCGGATATGACATGGAACCACATGAGCGGATTTTCGCTCTTTTAGCGTTCAAAGATCAAGATCCTTTCGTTTTTGTTCCTGCATTAAACGTTGAAGAAGCCAAAAATTCAGCCTGGAATGGCGATGTGTACGGCTATCTTGATTCAGAAAATCCCTGGGAGATTATCGCTGACAAGGTAAAAGGCAGAACTAAGGACTACCAAAAATGGGCTCTTGAGAAAAACAATTTGTCTGTTTCTCATTATCAACTCATTCACGCACAATTTCCTGATGCTAATTTTGACGGTGACGTTTCTAATTTTGTTGCAAAAATTCGTCTCTACAAAACTCCAGAAGAAATAAAGCAATTACAAGCTGCTGGACGTGAAGCCGACTTTGCATTTCAAATTGGTTTTGATGCGATTAAAAACGGTGTAACTGAAAGATACATCGCTGGACAAATTGAGTACCAACTTAAGGTTCAAAAAGGAGTTATGCACGAAAGTTTTGAAACAATTGTGCAAGCCGGGGCAAACGCTGCTAATCCTCATTTAGGTCCTACTATGAACAAAGTTAAGCCTAACGAACTGGTATTGTTCGATCTGGGCACTATGCATAACGGTTATGCTTCTGATTCCAGTAGAACAGTTGCCTATGGTGAACCATCAGCCAAAGAAAAGGAAATCTATGAAATTGATCGCGAAGCCCAACAAGCTGCAATTGAAGCTGTTAGGCCAGGAATGACTGCTTCAGAGCTTGACAGTGTTGCACGTGACATTATTACTAAAGCTGGTTATGGTGAGTACTTTATTCACCGTCTGGGTCACGGAATTGGCAAAGAAGTGCATGAATACCCGTCAATCGTTCAAGGCAACGATTTAATTATTGAGGAGGGCATGTGTTTCTCAATCGAACCAGGAATTTATATTCCAAATGTAGCAGGTGTTAGAATCGAAGATTGTGGTGTTGTAACTAAAAACGGCTATGAACCATTTACTCATACCAGTAAAGAACTAAAGATTCTGCCTTTGTAAAACAGCAATTTTGTTACGAAAAAATGGCACTAACAGAAATATTAATCTGCTAGTGCCATTTTTATAAATAATTACTTACGGTCTGTCAAATGGATCTGCTGGTGCATCCTCTGGTCTTTCAGACTTTGGAGGTTCGGGATGATTTAAATTATCTGGAGCTTCAGCATGATGTAAGTCTTCTGCTACATCTTTATTCTTTAAATCTTCATCTTTCGAATTATCAATGACGATATCATCAAAATCCTTTAATTCTGAATCATCCTCAACATTCTTAGGGAATGAAGCCAGTTGGTTTTTCACAACTTCAGTACCATTATCATATTTTTTCTTTAAGTCTTGAACGGTTTCATTGTTCTTAACTTTTTTCTTTAATTCATCAATTTGGTCATCACTAACTAAAAATGAACCGGCAAGAAATCCTGCCGCACTTCCGACAATTGTTCCCAAAACAAAACTTGCAAACTTTTTCATAAAAGTAACTCCTTTTACTTAATCTTCACCTTTACGCCGCTTATGCCGTGCAAACACTGATGCTAAAGCAGATGACATCAACCCGTTACGTTTCCAATGAAAATTATTGAAACGCTTTGCCATCTTTCTGGTAGATGTGTTGACATCTGAAACGCTTTCGCCTAAATCAGCTGCTGCCTGCACAACAGGATCAATAGTTTTCATTTTAACATTAACATCTGCTAGCAAGACATTAGTTTTATCAAGCAAATCACTAGTCTGATGAAGTAAATCATTAACATCCCCAGTAACCTGTTGAATTGACTCGTTAGCACTCTGGATCGTTTTTTCTGCTTCTCTAGTCGCTTTCGCGGCACGTATAAGCACTGGAATTGTGAAAAGTACTAAAATTAAAAATGCAATGGCAGCTATTAGTCCCGCTAATGCACCATAAGATAATCCCATCTTTTACCTCCAATTCTATACCTAAAAAAAGTCTAGCATGAAAATGCTTCAATCTCAATCTATATGTCATATTTTGTTATAGTTAATATGCATATACGGAAGGCAATTATTATGAATAAAATATTTCAAATAAACAAACGTGTTTTAAAATTCAATTGGGACAGATTGGGTGAACAAGCACTAACAATACTTTGGCAATTAGCCATTTCAACGTTGGTCTTTTACATAATTGACCGCATTGGTAAAAAAATCATCAATCATTATTTAAAGCATAGTAAAAGAAAACAAAACAAGAGAACACAAACAGTTACTGCATTAATTAACAGTATTTTTGAATACACTGTGATTTTCTTTTATTTATTTGCAGTCTTATCAATTTTGGGCATTCCCATTGGCACACTGCTTGCCAGTGCTGGTATTTTTTCTTTAGCTTTAGGCATGGGAGCTCAAGGATTTGTGAGTGACCTAGTCAACGGCTTCTTCATCTTAAGCGAAGATCAATTCGACGTTGGTGACATCGTCTCAATTAATGATCAAACCGGGGTAGTAGTTCAGTTGGGCTTAAGAACTACCAGACTTAAAGGTTCAGACGGTTCTATCATTTATATCCCCAACCGCAATATTTCTATTGTACAAAATTTGGCTCATGGTGGTATTGGACTGGATATTAATATTCAGCTTAAGGCCAATAACGATTTTGCCCAAGTTCATGATTTAATTAATCAAATAAATAATGAATTGAGTACCAATATTAAAGTTTTAGTCCAGGAGCCTAAAATAGTGGGCATTACAGCGCAAACGGCGCAAACAGTCAACTATGTTGTCCACTTTCAAGTTAAACCCGGTCACGAAAAAGAAGTACAAGATGAATACTTAACACAATATTTGAAAATCTTGCAAAAAAATCAAATTCACCTGGCAGAATAAAATAAAAAACTGATAAAAAATTTATCAGTTTTTGTTTTATTCAAATTGTTCAAGCCAAGCAGGTAATTTTTGCAGCAATTGGGAAATTGCTCTACCGCGATGGGATAAACTGTTTTTTTCAGCTGTCGTCATTTCCGCAAAAGTTTTTTGCTTTTCAGGCACAAAGAATAGTGGATCATAGCCAAAACCATCTTCACCTTGTGGAGCTGGTAAAATCAAACCAGCACATTGACCTGAAACAACCAAATCTTGGTCAAAATGACCCGGTTTTGATGCGACAATTGTGGTATTAAATTTGGCAGTCCGCTGTTTTAACGGCACACCGCCAAGCTCTGCCAGTAGTTTAGCATTATTCTTATGATCATTATGTTCAATTCCTGCATAGCGGGCAGAATGAACTCCAGGAGCACCATCAAGCGCATCAACCATCAAACCGGAATCATCAGCTATCGTCAGCATTTGACTATAATCCGCTAATTCGTGCGCCTTTAATTTGGCATTTTGCTCAAAAGTGGTGCCGTATTCTTCCACCACTGGTGGTCTATCCAAATCAGCATTAGTTTTAATTGTGGCAGTAATACCAGCATTCTTAAAAGCTGCACGCAGTTCTGTTGCTTTTCCCTTGTTAGTAGTCGCAAATAAGATTTCCATTATTTAGATCCTTTCTCTAAAGTTGCTGAGCCTGAAACTGCTGGTCATTCAATACCAAACGGCCAAGTTCGTCAAACAGTGCCACATTTCCCGTTGTAAAGTATTCGTGTTTACCTTCAGCTATGTTAGTAGAGAACAGCTGGTCTCTTTTCATAACGTTATACGTATACTGAGCAACTTGGTCTGCCGGATCAATTATTTGAACATCAGGTTTCAAGCACTGAGCAAATTCTTTTTGAATAATTGGGTAATGAGTACAACCCAAGATTAAGGTATCAAAGTCCAAATTACTAATCGGTGCCAAAGTCTTTTTAAGCTCGGTCATATAGGCTTTGTGGCCCGCATCAGCTTCAATTAAAGGCACAATTTTAGGAGCAGCTAGTTCAATAGTCTCTATTTGCGGATCACGTGTTTGAATTTCCTTTTGGTAAGCATGTGAACCAACTGTCATTTTTGTAGCCACTACAGCAACCTTTTTATTTTTGGTAGTATTTGCTGCTGCCAGCGCACCCGACTGGATTACGCCGATTATTTGGGGCTCAATTTCCTTTTGAATAAAGTTCATGGCCACAGCAGTCGCTGTATTACATGCAAATATAATTAACTTCACGTTTTTACTTAATAAAAACTTAACACTTTGGGTCGTTAGGGCAATTATTTCTTCTTTTGTCTTGTCCCCATAAGGAATATGGGCATTATCACCAATAAAAACAGTCGATTCATGAGGCATCTTGGCAATAATTTTTTTAACTACTGTCAACCCGCCAACACCAGAATCCAGCAAGCCAATTGGTCGATTATCCATAATAAAAGTCTCCCTAAATAATTTATACTTCAATCAATTTTACGGTAAAATAAAAGAAAATAAAAGGGATGAATTTCTTTATGCAAGACAATAACCAACATGAACACGTATATTTTGTTAATCAACTATACCGCGACTTCTTATTACCTACTATTTTAGGCACAGATAATGATGCTATTCTTTATTGGGGTGGCAAGCGTATTGCCCGAAAATATGACTTATTGTCATTTGAAGATGTGGTTAGCTTTTTTAATACTGCCGAATTTGGCTTATTGGAAAAGACCAAAACCCATCGCAATGAAGAAGTTTTTAAATTAACAGGTCAAAGCGTCACGGACCGCATTAATAGTGGCAGTCAGGAGTTTTCCTTAGAAGCTGGAATAGTTGCCGAAGCAATCCAAAAGGAAACCGGTCGCACAACCGAATGTGAAATAAAAATAGATGACCGCAAAAAAGAAGTAAAATTGCTGGCAAAATTTGATTAAATTCTCAAAAAACAAATAATTTAGTTTTTTACCATTTTTGCAATATTATTAAAGTAGGAATGGAGGAAATAAGATGCTAAGAGAATTTAAAGAATTTATTGAACGTGGCAATGTTATTGATTTAGCCGTTGGTGTAATTATTGGTGGTGCTTTTACCAACATTGTTAATTCATTGGTAAACAATTTGATCAATCCACTTTTAGGTTTATTTATCGGAAAAATAGATCTCTCCAACTTGGTATTTAAAGCAGGTGGAGCCACCTTTAGGTATGGTGAATTTATCAATACAGTCATTAACTTTATAATTATTGCTTTTATTGTCTTTTTGCTAGTCAAAGCTGTCAATAAAGTAATGAGGCATAATGACCAAAAACAACCAGCTGGTCCGTCTGCAGAAGATTACCTTAAAGAAATCCGCGACTTATTAAAAGAAAAAAGCAATTAAAAAAATTCCTGCATTTGCAGGAATTTTTTATTTAGTATATTGATCTAAAATCTGACTAAGTTTTGCCTTAGGGGTATAACCGGTAATACGGTCAACAATTTCACCATTCTTCTTGATCAATAAAGTAGGAATAGCCATGACCCCTAAAGAACTAGGTACTTCTTTATTTTGGTCAACATCCATCTTAGTAAACTTGACGTCTTGGCGCTCCTCAGCTAATTCATCAACTACTGGTGATTGCATTTTACATGGACCACACCAAGTTGCCCAAAAGTCTGTTAAAACGACACCGTCTTTTGTTTCTTCTTCAAAGTTCTGATCTGTAAGTTCATCAACCATGAAAAAACCTCCTTTAAGGAAAATATTTTTATCTATTGATATTTTCATTATAGCAAGTAGACTTACTTTTTACAAGTAAAGCAATTTACTGCAAATGAACTATGGTTGCACCATTGCCACCTTCATTTGCCGGGGCATAATTGTAGCTCTTAACGTGTTTACTTGTCTTTAAATATTGCCAGACACCTTTTCTAATGGCCCCTGTGCCAATACCATGAATAATTGTCACAACATCTAGTCCAGACAATAAGGCTGAATCAATGTAGCGGTCTAAGTTGGTCATTGCTTCATCATAACGCTGACCGCGCAAGTCAAGCTCGCTTCTAATATTGCTGCGCCTGCTGGCGCTAACAGCGCGCACCTTTGGTTTAGATTGTGACTTTTGCTGGGGGCCAATCTTTTCAATATCACGATCACTAACTTTAACCTTGATGATCCCCATCTGCACTTCATATTCATGTTCAGCTAATTTTTTGGTAATCGTGCCAGTCTGTCCGTAAGACAAGACCTTTACTTGATCACCCACGTTAACATGATGCCGTCTTTTTTCACGTTGTAACACCCGATTATGGGCCAGGTTTTCGTTTTGCCGTTCAAGCTGATTAAATTCACCTTTGGCTGCAATTATCTCGTTTTGCTTCACATTTCCCTTTTGCTGTTCAAGCTGCGCTATAATTTTATCAGCTTTTTTGCGACTTTTGGCTACTACTTCGTTAGCCCTTTCCTGCGCAAATTCCAACTGCTTTTGTACACGTTGATTATACCAATCAAGCGCCTGCTCAAGTTTTAATTCCAGCTTTTGCGCCCGATCAAGGCTGGTTGCTAAATGGTTATGCGCATCCGTTGCCGCTTTGGTTTGTTTGGTTAATTCAGTAATCATCTGGTTAATGTCGACATTTTGGTCACTCATTAGCCCTTGAGCTTTTTTAACAACATCTTCACGCATACCAAGTCTACGTGCAATTGCAAAAGCATTACTGTGACCAGGAATACCAATCTGTAAACGGTAGGTTGGAGACAAAGTTTTTAGGTCAAATTCCATTGATGCGTTGGTCGTTCTTTCACGGTTATAACCATATAATTTAAGTTCAGGATAGTGCGTGGTAACGATAATCTTGGCTTTTCGCTGGCGCAAAAAATCTAAAATACTGATTGCAAGGCTTGCACCTTCTTCTGGATCTGTTCCAGCACCGATTTCATCTATTAAAACCAGTGTTTCGGCGTCTACTTTTTTCATAATTTTAACAATACCGTTAATGTGTGAAGAAAAAGTACTTAATGACTGCTCAATAGATTGTTCATCCCCAATATCAGCACAAATATCCTTAAAAATACCTGCTTTACTGCCTTCTGCAGCCGGAATGAAAAGACCAGACTGTGCCATTAATTGCAAAATACCAACCGTCTTTAAGGTAATAGTCTTACCGCCAGTATTAGGCCCCGTGATTAAAATAGTATCAAAATCTTCGCCTAAGCGAATGTCATTTGCTACCACTGTTTTGGGGTTGATCAAGGGGTGTCGCGCCTGCAAAAACGACAAAGATTGATCACGAGTTAGTCTTGGTTCAGTTGCTCTCATACTTTGAGCCAATCTTGCTTTAGCCTGAATAAAATCTAATTTAACTAAGCCGGCAGCAATATTATCAACATTATCAACTTCAACGCGAGCCAGATCAGATAAATGATGCAGTATACGATTAATTTCTCTTCTTTCTTTTGCCAAGAGATTTTGCTGGCGGTTATTAAGGTTTAAAACAGCACTGGGCTCAATAAATAATGTTTGTCCACTGGCACTTTGGTCATGGACAACGCCGCCAAATTTATTACGATACTCTTGCTTAACCGGAATAACATAGCGTTCATCCCTAATAGTCACAATCTGTTCAGATAAATATTTGCTACTGCTGCCCTTGATGTAGCCATCCATTTTGTCTTTGATTTCTGCATCGTTACTTTTTAGTTCATGACGCAAATGAGACAACTCACTTGATGCAGCGTCAAGCACTTCTCCATCAAAATCAAGTGAACGGTTAAGCGTGGCATATAAAGACTGCGGTACTTCTAGTTGTGCTAATATTGGACTGATTACCGTTAAATCTAATTTTTCTTCATCAGTATTAGTAAAGAATTCGTTAATTTCATTTGCCAATGCTAAAACCAATAATAAATTACCTAATTCTTTAGCATTTAGGTTTGCTTTAATCCGTAAGCGCTTAGTACTAGGTCTGACATCAGTAAAATCTGTTAAAGGTAATTGCCCCTTAATCCGCAATATATCTGCACCTGCGAGTGTCTGCTTTAATGCCAGTTCAACTTGAGCAAAATCACTACTAGGAACAAGATTTATTGCTTTCATTTTCGCTGGTCTGGTTATAGCCAGCTGCTTTAATTGCTCAGTAATTTTTGCAAATTCTAAAGTTTTTAATATTTTATCATTCATTAGTTCTCTATTTATTATCTTGAATAAAAAAGGCTGGCTTGGCCAGTCTTTTTGTTATTCTCCACTTAAGCGATCATCGTCCAAAAATGTATTCAATACACCTTGAACCATGTTCCATTCATCATCTGCTTCAATCTCATGCAAGTCGCTACTGGTTACATCTCCTGCAGAATCTGCATCATAACTGAAGGCTAAAACTTCAATTTCATCTTCATCATCAGCAGCTGCTGGATACAGCAGTATGTATGATTTATCGTAGTCATCTGAATGAAATGTGAATAAAATTTCATATATTTCTTCGTTACCCTGATCATCGATCAAGGTAATTTGACGGTCATCGCCGTTAATATCTTGTGCCATATTAATCCTTTCGGTTTAGATCCAAATAGTTTTGCAGAATCAAAACAGCAGCCATTTGGTCTACTACTTTTTTGCGTTGATGACGGTTATGCATGCCAGCTTCTTCAACTAAAACCCGTTCTGATTCAACTGTTGTTAAACGTTCATCGGAATAATAAACCGGCAACCCAAATTTTTGTTCTAAACGTTTACCGTAATTCTTACTCCTTAAAACAGAGTGTCCGGAAGACCCATCCATGTTTTTAGGTAGGCCTAAGACAAAGCCCTCTGGCTCATATTGACGCACAATTTTTTTAATTGCACGCATACCAAAATTATAACGCGTTTCATCAATAGGGATAGTTTCAAGCATTTGCGCAGTAATACCTAATTCATCACTGACCGCAACACCTACTGTCTTTGACCCAACATCTAAACCAACTAGTCGCATTATTTATCTTTTCCAAGATAATTTTTGACAAGCTCTTCAATAATTTCATCGCGTTCGTGCTTCAAAATTAAATTACGAGCATCATTATGCCGTGGAATATAAGCTGGATCGCCAGACAATAGGTAACCAACAATTTGGTTAACTGGATTATAACCTTTTTCTTCTAAAGCATTATAAACGTCCTGCAAAGTATCATGCACATTTTTGCCTTTATTTTCATTAAAGTCAAAATGCATCGTTTTATCTAGCGAACTCATAATCATTCCTCCTAGCATAATTTTACTTGAAAAATAGTACAAACTCAATCAATTAATTTTTTGATATCGCTGTGATTACTGTCTGAATAGCCTTTTTAAGACCCTCAGGTTTTTTACCACCTGCTTGTGCCATATCAGGACGACCGCCTCCGCCACCACCAAAGATTGGCGCAACTTGCTTAATCAAGTCTCCTGCTTTAAGTCCCTTTGCTAGTGCCTTTTCTTTCAAGCTAATAATCATATTAGCCTTACCCGCGCTAGCACTTGCCAAGACAAGCACATCAGATTTATTACCGTTCTTCCAAGTATCAGCAAACTCACGCAAATCTTTCATACTGTTTGCATCAACCTCTTGCGCAATCACACTTAAATCTCCTGCTTGCTCTACATTATTAAAGATAGAGTTGGCTTTGTTTTGATTAATTTGCAAATTCAAATCTTCAACCAGCTTTTGACTATCATGCAAGTCTTTTTCAAGAGAATCGACTTTATCAATAATATCTTCAGGCTTAGTTGATTTTACTTCTGCCTGTATCTCATCTAACAGTTCTGATCTATTAGCCAGGTATTCATACGCCTTCTTAGAAACGACAGCTTCAATTCTTCTCATCCCCGCACCAATAGCTGATTCGGAAATAATCTTGAAAATACCGATTTGATTAGTATTAGCGCAATGCGTACCACCGCAAAATTCAATTGAAAAATCTGCCATTTGGACAACCCGGACTTTATCACCGTATTTGCCATCAAATAATGCTAGCGCACCCATTTTTCTACCATTTTCTGGATCTGTAATCGTTGTTTGAACTTCTATTGCAGCCCAGATTTTTTGATTTACCAGATTTTCAACCGATTTAATTTCCTTATCTGTCATTGGTTCAACAGCTGTAAAATCGAAACGCAGATAATCAGGTTCAACTAAACTGCCGGCTTGATGAGTATGCTCGCCTAAGACGCTTCTAAGTGCTGCATGTAATAAGTGGGTAGCAGTATGTGAATGGCGCAGACCCTCACGGCGAACCCGGTCGATTTTTAATGTGTATTCTTCACCCTTTTTCAACGGTAAAATCACATCAACAAAATGCATGTTCTGGTCATTTGGGGCATGTTGTACATCAGTTACCTGGGCTACAAGTTCTCCTTCTTGGTCATAAATATTGCCGTGATCGGCAACCTGTCCACCACGTTCACCATAAAATGGCGTTTTATCAAAAATCAAGACAGCATTGTCGCCATCAGCTTTATCAACTAATTGGTCATTGACTATAATATCAATTAATTTGGCATGTTTTTCTTCATAAACGCCATACTCAAATTCTGACTTGTCCTTTAAATTCATCAAGGTTGCATCTTGAGAGCTCATTGATTGCAGATTGCCCCGAGCTTTACGGGCACGTTCTTTTTGAGCAGCCATCTCAGCATCAAAACCTTTTTGATCAACTTTTAAGCCTGCATCCTGGGCAGTTTCAAAGGTAAGCTCGTATGGGAAACCGTAAGTATCAAATAATTTAAAGGCGTCTTTACCAGAGATGGTCTTATCATTTGAACTCTGCGCTTTGACAATTAAGTCATTTAGCAGAGACAAGCCGGATTCAAGTGTCAGTTGAAATCTTTCTTCTTCATTTTTAATTACCTTGGCAATAAAGTCTTTTTGATTAGTAACTTCTGGATAGTGACTCTCCATGATTTTACCGACTACTGGCACCAATTTGTAGAGAAAAGCACCTTTAATGCCCAACCTTTGACCATTTAAATCTGCCCTGCGAATTAAACGCCGCAAAACATAGCCCCGGCCTGTATTTGATGGCAAAGCACCATCAGCAATAGCGAAACTAACAGTACGAACGTGATCGGCAATAATCTTGAAAGCAGTAGTATCGGCATTATTAGTGCCATATTTTTTGCCAGCTGCCATTTTTTCAGTTTCATGAATAATCGGCAAAAAGAGGTCAGTTTCAAAGTTAGTTGGTGCATCCTGCAAAATAGACAAAACACGCTCTAGGCCCATACCGGTATCAATATTCTTATGCGGCTGATCAACATACTTGCCATTTGCCAAGTGATTGTATTGTGAAAAGACGATATTCCAAATTTCCAAATAACGGGCATTTTCACCACCAGGGAAGTTTTCGGGATCATCTTCTGCCACGTCATTATTTTCTTGACCACGATCATAAAAGATTTCGGAATCAGGACCGCAAGGACCTTCACCAATATCCCAGAAATTTTCTTCCAGCTTAACAATATGATCTTCGGGCATCCCAACTTCCAGCCAAATTTTGTACGCTTCGGTATCTTTAGGATAAACCGTGCAATATAGCTTTTCCTGATCTAAATCAAGCCAGTCTGGGCTCGTCAAAAATTCCCAAGCCCAAGTAATTGCTTCTTTTTTGAAATAATCTCCGACTGAAAAGTTACCTAGCATTTCAAAAAAGGTTTGGTGTCTGGCAGTTTTACCAACATTTTCAATATCATTGGTTCTAATGGACTTTTGTGAACTAGTAATCCGGTGATTCTTAGGGACTACAGAACCGTCAAAATATTTCTTCATGGTTGCTACACCAGAGTTTATCCACAGTAAAGTTGGGTCATCTTGTGGGATTAAAGATTGACTCGGCAATACCATGTGTCCGTGCTGCTTGAAGAAATCCAAAAACATTTGTCTAAATTCTGAACTTGTCAGTTTCTTCATCAAATATATCTCCCTTTTTGCCAAAATAAAAACACCGTTGCTTACTTTAAGGACGCCTTTAAACGCGGTACCACCTCAATTGCAACAGTGCTTGTTACCTCTTAATTATTTTTATTAGTTGAACTTTAAGGAGCATTTTTTAAGTAACAGTAAATCTTTTTCACCAGACGATTCTCTCTTTGAACTGCAAATCTTAAAAAACATATCTTAAGTTAACAGTAATTGTACTACTTGCACAGTTTTTGTCAATAACTGGGCAATTATACTAAGTTATACACAAAATATCCACTTTCATATTAGCGGTAAAAATCATCAAAAACAGTTACCGGTAAATGCCGCTTATGCTCACTTTTGCGCCACAAAGCTTCGATCTTTTCTGCTGCCTCGTCTGCTACAGTCTGCCCTTCCAAATAATTATCAATATCGTGATAGCTGACACCTAAGGCTTTTTCATCAGGTAGACCCGGCTGTTCTTCTTCGAGATCTGCAGTTGGTGCTTTGTGATACAAATGCTCTGGGCAATTTAAAAACTTGAGCATCTGCTTGCCTTGTCTTTTATCCAAGCGGAAAAGTGGTGTTAAATCTGCCGCACCGTCACCATATTTAGTGTAGAAGCCGCTAAAGTTTTCAGCTGCGTGATCTGTCCCGACAACAGCACCGTTATTGGCTCCTGCAATAGCATACTGCACTACCATACGCTCACGGGCCTTAATATTGCCTTTATTGAAATCCGTAATTTCTTGCCCTGCTTCATGCAAACTGGTTACCAAAGCATCAACAGCAGGCTTGATATTGACGATTAAGTCTTGATCGGGCTTTTGAAAAGCTACTGCACCTGCTGCATCCTGTGCATCTGTCTGAACACCATATGGTAAACGAACTGCAATAAATTGATAGGAGTTATCGTCCGTTTCAGCGCGCATTTCTGCAATCGCCATCTGGCAAAGTTTACCAGCCAGAGTAGAATCTTGACCGCCCGATATTCCCAAAACATAAGTTTTCAAAAAAGAATTAGCTTTGAGATAATCTTTCAAAAAATCAATTGACCGTCTCACTTCTTCTTCAGGATTAATTTGGGGTAAAACATGTTCATAAGCGATGATTTTTTCTTGCAACGGTCTCATTGTGCACCAACTCCTTTGTTGATATTATTGCGAATATCTTGAATGATATTCATTTTACTGTCATATAAATCTTGGGATAAGTCAACTGGATATTCTTGCGGGTTCAGGCTGCGCTTATATTCTTCCCATAACCCGTCTAAATTAGCAGCACAGAACTTCTTAATATCAATTAATTTAGGTTGCTGATAAGTTAGCTTGCCATCAACAAAAATATCTTTTAAGAGAGGCTCAGCAGTATAATTAGTCACGACCTTGTTAATGTATGAATATTGTGGGTGAAACATGTACAATGAATCAAAATTGCGGGGATCTACGCCTACGCGCGCAATCCAGTCACCTTCATTTTTCTTTTCCGTATTAGCTGAAATCCGCCAAACCTGCTTTTTACCAGGTGTTGACACTTTCTCCACATTCGAAGAAATTTTTAATGTGTCACGCATACGATGTTGATCATCTTCAATTGAAACTAATTTATAAACAGCTCCTAGTGCAGGCTGATCATAGGCGGTAATGTACTTGGTACCAATACCCCAAACATCTATCTTAGCGCCCTGCATCTTTAAACTAGTAATTGTTGTTTCATCTAAATCATTAGAAGCGTAAATTTTAGCTTTAGTGTAACCAGCATTATCAAGTTCACGGCGAACCTGCTTTGAAATATAGGCCATGTCTCCTGAATCAATTCTTACGCCTTGGAAGTTTATCCGCTCTCCCATTTCATCAGCAACCCGAATTGCGTTGGGAACCCCACTTCTGACCGTATCGTAGGTATCAACCAAAAATACACAGTCCTTATGCGTTTCTGCATAAGCTTTAAATGCTTCGTATTCATTGCCAAAGGCTTCAACTAAAGAATGAGCATGAGTACCTGAAATTGGTATGCCAAACAGTTTACCGGCACGTACATTGCTTGTTGAGTCAAAGCCACCAATATATGCTGCTCTGGTGCCCCAAAGTGCGGCGTCTGTTTCTTGTGCGCGCCGTGTACCGAACTCCATCACACCGTCACCTTGAACAGCCAATTTAACACGCGCCGCCTTAGTAGCAAGTAAAGTCTGGTAGTTAATAATATTTAAGATAGCAGTTTCTACTAATTGACATTGCGCAAGCGGTCCTTCAACTTGCAATAAAGGTTCATTGGCAAAAACAATTTCACCTTCCGGCATAGAACGAACTGTCAACTTCATTTTTAAATGACGCAAATAGTCAATGAAGTCATCATCGTAACCAACTTCTTCTTTTAAGTACTTCAAATCACTTTCTTTAAACTTTAAGTTCTTTAAGTACATAATCACATGTTCTAGACCTGCATAAACGGAATAGCCATTGCCAAATGGTTCTTGACGATAGTACGCTTCAAAAACAGCGTTACGCTCCGAAATTCCTTTTTTAAAGTAGGTATACATCATATTAATTTCATACAGGTCTGTATGAAGGGTTAACGAATCATCTTTATCCAATTCTTGGTAAAACATTCTGTCCTCTTAACTAATTTCACTAAATATTTTTGTTTTATTATAAACATTTGTGGACTTTTTAACAATCTTACCAACTCAAAGGATAGCGTCATACACCCGCAAAATACTATCTAGCTGCTGGTGTAATGAAAAGTGCTTTACCACATAATTCTTTTCCAGATATGCCATTTCTTTCAGTTGTTTTTGGGGCATACTTATTGCCTGCTCTAAGGCAGAACAGATTGAAGAAACATCTCCAATTTGAGCCACAAAGCCATGCTCTTTATCAGGGATCATCATGTTAATATCACCAACTGCTGTCGATAATAGCGGCAGCAGATTGTCACTTGCTTCTAGTAAAACCAGAGGAAAGCTTTCAGAATAAGAAGTCAATACAGCTAGATCCATTCGCCGATATAAATTTTTCAACTGCTTATGTGTCATGAAACCTTGAAAAGTAACTTGTGGTCCTAAATTTAACTTCTGGGCTAAGTCTTTTAGTGCCTTTAATTGTGAACCATCCCCAGCAATAAATAAGTGCACGTTGGCATTGTTTAGTTCTTTCAAAGCTTTTAATAACAAATCCTGACCCTTAACTTTTTCAGTTCTGGCCACATTCACAATATTAAAGTTAGGGTGTTCATACTTTGCCGGAATTTCACTGTCTTGATGAAAAAAAGTGCCATTATAAATGACATGAACTTTTTCAGCTTTTACCTTTGCCTTCTTTACCACTAAATCGGCAAATCTTTTGGTAACAGCAAAAATACAATCTGCCTTACGAATAGCACTGAGGTTAATTTTGGTAAACAATTTTCCACTCAGACCGCGATCAGCAAAATCAAGATAGGGATCTGAATGGATAGTTATGCACCATTTAGCAGTTATTTTGCGCCTAATTAGGGAAACAAACAGGTTTGCACGGGCACCATGAGTATGAACAATTTGATAATCGCCATTATTAATAAATTCAGTGAGTTTTTTTAAGCTTCTTAAGTCATAGCGGCTTGTTATTCCCAAAACATGCACCTTTATTTTTGCAGCTCTTGCAGCTTGAGCAACGGGTCCATCGCTTAAACAGAGCAAAGAAAAGTCTTGCTGTTCACTTTTTGCCTGCTTTAACAGGTTGATAATATGCGTCAAACCGCCGCCATTTTCCAGACCGGCATTAACATGCAAAACTTTCATAATTATTCTTTTCCCTTTTTTGATTTGTAAACTTCATTAACAAATCGTGGTAAAACCAGCATTCTTTTATAACGTGAAGGATTTTTAAGCAGGCGATAAAACCATTCTAGATGAGCTGACTGCCAAATTTGCGGAGCGCGTTTTGCCTTTCCTGAAAAAACGTCAAAACTGCCGCCAACTCCCATCATCAAAGCAGGTAATAAATTTTTACGTAAAATAGATAAAAGCTGTTCTTGCCGAGGTGAACCTAACGCAGCAAAAACTAAATCAGGTTCGGTCCGCTCAATTTGATAAGCAACAAGTTCAAGGTCTTCGTTAAAATACCCGTCCTCAGCACCAACTAGTTGAATATCAGAATAATCACGTGCAATTTTTGCCTGGATAGCATGTATTACATCAGGTTTAGCTCCTATCAGGTATACCCGTAGTCCCCGTTCATTAGCTAATTTCATCAGCCAAACAAATAAATCATAGCCGGTTACCCGTTGTTTAATAGGCTTTTTTAATATCTGACTTGCCTTAACAATGCCAATACCGTCAGCAGTGATATAATCAGCATCGTAAGTTAAAATTTTCATGAATTCAGGATTTTCATTAGCTGCCATGACAATTTCTGGGTTGGCGGTAACGATCAAAGTTGATTTGTGGGCGTTAATTCGGCCAATAAATTCGTTTTGAAACTGAGTAAAACTTTTATTATCGAAATTAACTCCTAAAATATTTACTTTAGCCATAACTATCTCCTACCATTCAATTTACTTTTATTTTACCAAATTAATATCCATTTCTGGACATGCTTTACCTTTTTTATAAATATGATACTATTAACTCGTCAAAATAATAGGAGTACCGATATGAAAAAAATTATTACTTACGGCACATTTGATTTGTTGCATTATGGTCATGTTCGTTTATTAAAGCGCGCACGCGAACTTGGAGATTACCTGATTGTAGGCTTGTCAACTGATGAATTTAATCAGTTGCAAAAGCATAAAGAATCTTATAATACTTATGCGGAACGTAAGTATATTCTTGAAGCCATTCGTTACGTTGATGAAGTTATTCCTGAAAAAGACTGGCAACAAAAAACAAATGATGTTAAAAAATACGGCATTGATACTTTTGTGATGGGAAATGATTGGCAAGGCAAATTTGACTTTTTAAAACCTTATTGCAAAGTAGTTTATCTGCCGCGAACGCCGGGAATCTCCACCACTAAAATCAAAAACGATTTGAAATAAAAAAACTCTGAACTAACTGATTGAAGTTATTTCAGAGCTTTTTATTTGGAAAAAGTAAACTCAAAACGATCTGCCACATAGCTAGCCCTCGTATATTCAAAAGGGGTACCGTCTGATAATTCCGTTACTTGTAAACGCGTAATCAGCGCCTCACCCTTTTTGGCATCGAGTAAACGCGCAGCATTTTCATTTGCGACAGCTGCAGAAATATGTTCAGTTACCCGACCAATACTATAGCCGCTTTTTTCTAAAGTTTGATATAAATGAGAAGAAATATCACTTTTTGACATATTCGCAATTACACTTTGCGGAATGGTTACTACTTCATAACAAATAGGAACATCATCGGCATAGCGAATTCGCTCCATCCGCAAAACTTCTTGTTTATCACTTAAGTCAAGCCTTTCCATTTCAGATAAAGACGGCTTACCAAAGCGATACGAAATCAACTTGCTGGATGGCGTTTGACCATTGGCATGGGTAATATCGGTAAATGACATAATACCTGACATTTTTTCCTGCACTTTTTGGTTAGCAACATACGTACCGCTACCCAAACGCTGCTCCAAGATCCCCTCATCTTCTAAAGTTTTTATCGCTTGACGCAATGTCATGCGGGAAACACCGAACTTTTGCGCTAATTGTCTTTCAGCTGGTATCTTGCTGCCAACTTGATAATCATGATTTTCTATTTCTCTTTTAATTTGATTATGAATTTTGATGTACATTGGTTCTTCCATGTATACACCCCCATTACATCTTTTATTATAATCTAAATTGGTCTATTTTGCATAAAGCGCTATCATTCACCCATTTACTTTTAACTTTTTTTGGTGGTCCATTTCATTCCCCACAGGCGAAATTCAGCATCTTGCCCACATTCAACAGTAATGGATTTATCACTCGTCGCAATCACAGTCGCATGCATTTGTGCCTTGTTTTCTACCGCTAAATTAGCTCCGTTAGAGTTAAAAATAAGGTCATGTCCTTCTAGTTGTGCATGATCACTAAGTGCTAAAAAATATTCATATTCATTACCACCATTGAAGGTAACCCGCCGAGAATTACAATCAACTTTATCCTGAAAATCAGCGTGATTAACAATCACAGAATTATTAAGTGTAAGCTGAGCTTCTCCTGTCGCAATTAAACGATTAAGCCGACTATTTTGAATAATAGCATGCGGCTTCTTTTCAAAATAAATACCACCTTTAGCTTCGCTGCCAATGATATTAACCCAAGCCTCATCTGTAACAAACATTCCAGTATCTTCTTGTGATAATACCGTGCTATTAAGCATGTTCAGCCAAACTTGTCCCTGCAACAGCAATGAGTCAACCTGAGAATTATTAACATCAAGCTCTACATTAGATTTTGTAAAAGTATCAATACTACCGTGAATGCGAGAATTATTAACTATAGCGGTACCGTGACCTTCTAAAGCTAAAGCACCGATATCCTTAGTAACATTTTTAATGGTAGAATCGTTCATCTCTAAGCGAAAATTTGCATCGGCAAATAAAGAAACGGAGCCGTTCATTATCACAGTTGAATATAATTCAAGAGTGACTTTACCATTTGCTGCAATAACGGCAGTATCATTGCCGAAGCCTTTAACTATACAATTGCGCAATGACAAAAAAGCGTTTGCTTCTGCTGGCAAAAACAAACTATTAGCATCATCAACCGTATTAATACATAAGTTTTCTAAATTAATAAACTGACTGCCAGCATCAACGTTAACATAACCAAGTATTGTTGTATCTTCAGGCAGATTGCCAGTTCCTTTAATTGTGATATCAGATAGATATATTCCTGTAGGCAATTCATAAAATCCGGGCTCTAATAAGAGAACATCATCTGCACGCAAGTCTTTTAAGGCATCGTGCCAGCTGATTTCCTTGCCACCAGCGCCCACTCGCACAAGTCTTGACATAAATTTCCCTTCTCAATTAAAAGTAAGCTAGCATCTATTGTACTATGATTAGCGCAAAAATAGTTAAAATTTACCGATTTGATTTTTTAAGCTAAATAACAGCTCTATTGCAATTAAAAATAACCATTAAATTTGTCAAACTACAATTTGCTAACTTCAAAAAATAATATATACAATATTGTTTTTTGCATATAAATAACACTTTATTAATATTGGTTCAGACCAATTATATACGATTTTTTATAAATAACACTTTTCAGCTTTTGTGAAATAAATAACTAATAAATTACCGTGCATAGTAATGACTATTTTGGCTTTTTTTAGATAACAAAAAGTATTTAATTCCTCGATATAAATAGTTGACCTACCATAAAAAATGCTGTATACCCTATGGTAAAGGTAAATGTATAAATTACATAAAGAGGTTTTAATTATGCTAAAGTTTAATAATGGAGAGGGGAAAAATAACGCCTATTATTTTTCAAAAAATAACAGGGTTAAGTTTTTCTCTTATAGTTTAATTGCAAGCGCTTTAATTGGATCGGCTATGGTAACTACTGAAAAAGCGGTATATGCCAGTGTTAACTCGTCACCCATTTCAGTAAGTGATTCTGACACCAAAAATAATAACAGTTTTAAAAATAACATTACTGGTAAGTCAGAAATTGAAAATAGTGTTACCAAAAGCACACAAAACGAAAAATTTACCGCTCGCGGTAAAGATAACAAGTGTGACTGGACCTATAACGAGGACACAAAGACCTTAACAATTAAAGGTGGGGTTTTGTCAGCGACACCAATCAGCCAGATGTTGGCCGATCATGATTACGAAGGTGAAAAAGTTAGTCCTAGCGATATCCAATATATTAAGTTTGAATTAGTGATGGCTGATTATGGCGAGTATCTAAAAGCTGGCCTAGCACGTAATTCCAGTAGCAAGTTTGCTAATTTACCGAATTTAATTGGTTTTATCGGTCTAGATAATGTTGATGCCAGCAATGCCAGTGATTTAAGCAGTTTATTCGCTAATGACGTTAGTCTCAAACAGCTTGATTTGAGCTCATGGGATACAATCTCAAACAGGGACATGAACAGCATGTTTAAAAATGATGTTCAATTAACTGAGGTCAATTTAGATAATTTTAGGACTGACAGTGTCTTTGATTTCAGTCACATGTTCGAGGGTGACACTTCATTAACAACTCTAAAATTGGCTAACTGGAAAACCGGCAATGTCAAAAACATGAGTTATATGTTTAATGGGATAGTTGCTACGGATTTAGATGATATTACTTCTTGGCAAACATATAACGTCACTAATATGAGCTATATGTTCAATGATCCTAATTTAAGGCAATTAAACTTAAGCCACTGGGATACGGGTAACATTTTTGAAATGACAAGCATGTTAGACGGACTAGGCAATAACAGTAATGGTTTTATTCTTAGTCTCGGAAAGCATCGGCTGAAACCAGCAGCTTTTGCTACTTTCAAAATGCCTAAGGTTATCCCAGTAAGTAATGGCAGCATAGCTAAACCTGCAGGAAAAGCAATTTCGGTAGCAGAATTAGCAAAATTATACGATAAAGAAGATGTCAATTGTCCAGCTGAAACCTATGTCAGTCAGCCTATAACTTGGTCTAATGGTTCAATTGATCTAAATCACGCCACTAGTGACAATCACTTACCTGTTAATAAAGGAGACTCAAGTTTTGAGTCCAACAATTCTACCGCTGGTTCAGTCGGAACCACTACAGGTATTTCAACTAATGTCCCTCCTGTTTCTGCTCCCGCTAGTGAAGTCCAAAATAACAAAAAAGCCACAGAAGATGAGCCGGTCGCAATACCAGCCAAAGATGAAAAGCAAACGGTAGAGCCGCAGTCAGTTGATAGCAACAATGTTAAGGCGCCACGTACAATTTATTGCTCAATTCAGGTTTATGATAAAACAGGCAGTCCAATCAAAGGCTTTATTCTTAAACCAGGAATGACTGTTGAAACTTTTGGTACACAAACTATTAATAACCAAAAGTTTTATAAACTGGGTAAAAATATTTTTGCTAACTCACAAGACATTGAGGGTAAGAAAAGAAAAATCAAGCACAATTCATTCGTTTATAACAAAAAAGGCAAAAGAATTCGTAAATTACTGGTAAAGAAAGGCAAATCAGTTCGGGTCTATGGTAATCCGATCAAAATTAAAAAGAAGCTTTACTATGTAATTGATAAGAATAAGTATATTAAGGTTAATAACATAGCCTGAAGTAACAAAAAAGACGACTCGTACGAGTCGTCTTTTTGATTATTGGGTTAGCTGGATTCGAACCAGCGCATACTAGTACCAAAAACTAGTGCCTTACCGCTTGGCTATAACCCAGTGATAATGGAGGAGGGTGGATTCGAACCGCCGAACTCAGAGAGAGCGGTTTTACAGACCGCCGCGTTTAGCCACTTCGCTACTCCTCCGTCACGCACGTTAATTATAATACCGAAAAACGCACGTGATTGCAAGCAAAATTTGCTTAAAAATTATTTCTTATTTTCTTTAACAAACTTTTCTAATCGCTTCAATCCCTCTTTAATTTGATCCATAGCAACAGCATAAGAAAATCTAATATAGCCTTGTCCGCCCTCACTAAAACTAGAGCCGGCAGAAACAGCTACATGAGCTTTATCAACCAATTCATAGATAAATTGATTATCATCTTGGTCGAAGCCCTCTGGTATTTTGGCAAAGATATAGAATGCGCCTTGGGGTTTAGCACATTCAAAGCCTAATTTAGTTAAACCGGCATATAGAACATCGCGCCGCTTTTGAAATTCTTCTTTCATTGGCAGTGCATCATCCATTCCGTTCTTAAAGGCTTCTTCTGCTGCATCTTGCATTGGTGTTGGTTCAGTTGTGGCAATTGCTTGGTGAATTTTTGCAATTTGCTGCAAAATATCTTTTGGAGCACAAACAATCCCAATACGGTAACCGGTCATGGCCCATGACTTGGAAACGCCGTTCATTAAAATAACTTGGTCATGCAATGATTTTTCCATTGATGCGTGAGGCTGGTCATAGTTTAATTCACTATAGATTTCATCACATAGTGCAAAAATTGGTTTGTCGCGGATAACATCTGCTAATGCGTCCAATTCATCTTGACTATACATTACCCCAGTTGGGTTAGTCGGATAATTCATGACCAGCATTCGCACCCGGTCTCCGTACTGATCAATTACCTTTTGCAATTTTGCTGGCGTCAACTTAAAGCCGTCATCAGATGTGTTAACTTTAACAACCTCTATACCCTCATTAATAATGTTTTCATCCGTCATATAGAGCGGAAAAATAGGCGTGGGTACAACCATCACGTCGCCAGAATTAAGAGTTGCTAAAACGGCATCAAAAATTGATTCAGTCACACCGGTAGTAACTAGTACCTCAGTTTCCGGATCATAATTTTGATCGTATTTTTTACTCAAAAACTGACTAGCGGCTCTACGCAAACTCATTGTTCCATTTGAAGGAGCATAGTGAGAATGATTTTCATCAATACTTCTCTTAGCAGCCTCCTTAATATGGTCAGGAGTATTAAAATCGGGTTCTCCGAGAGTAAATTTAACTACATCAGGGATTTTACTAGCGTAATCTGAAAATTTTAAGATTGGGCTAGAAGGGGTTTCAGCTAGTCCCTTGCGGACATATTTAATTAATTTTGCCATATCTTTCACCAAACTTTCTTTTTAATTATCTAAATTATACCTTTAATAAAATTATTTTTCTACAAGATTTTTCTAATTTTTAGCTCATACAATTGGTATAAAACAAAATCGTTTTAATTAAAAAACACCTTTAAATTTTTGAATTAAAGGTGTCTGTTAAAATGCAGATTATCTTAGCCTTGTATTTGGTCTCTTAGTTTAATCATCGCAGGATAATTGTTGGTAAAAATACCTGCAACATGTTCCTGAAAATATTTTTTGGCAGTTTGGGGATCATCTACCGTCCAAATACGCTCAGTTATTGCTTCACTCGCCGGCAAAAACTTTCCCGGATGAATACCAGCAAAATGATTATCTTTAACTAATTTAGCCGAATTAGTTACATCCTCATCGGTTAAGTAACAATAAATTTGCTTAGGGTCAATCTCCTGACAATTTTTTAAAGTAACATAATCAAATGACGAGTAAATAATGGGATGAATAAAATGATAGTTCTGTGCGAGACTTAAAACAATTTTTTCAATTCCAGGATAATGAATAGTATTTGTTTTAAGCTCTAAATTAATCTGAAGATCGCGATTTGCGAGTAACGCAAATAATTCTTTCAGTTCTGGTACCCGCTCACCGTTTGCTAGATGCAACTTTCTCAATTCTTGAAGAGTGTAGTCCTTAATATAGCCACTGCCATCAGTTGTACGATCAACCTTTTCATCATGCATAACCACTGGTACACTGTCTTTAGTTAAATGAACGTCAAATTCAATCCCTTCAGCCCCGTTTTCAACTGCGTTACGAAAACCTTCCATCGAATTTTCAGCAAATTTAGCGGGATAACCCCTATGGCCAAATACAATTGTTTTGTTGTTACCGCTATTCATATTTTTATGTTTGTTTTACCTCATTTTGAATATAAACATTACAAACAAAGCACAGAAAATATAATAAACCCATTCATATAAAATTTAAATAGCAAAAGCTAAATAATTGTACTTTATTTTCTTCATCTTTTACTGGAATTAAACAGGCAAAAAAAGAAGCAGTCTATTTAAAACTGCTTCTTTTTCGGGTTGGGTGTTCGTAAGAACAATTGGGTTAGCTGGATTCGAACCAGCGCATACTAGTACCAAAAACTAGTGCCTTACCGCTTGGCTATAACCCAATGCCATTTGAGCTTTTACTTGCTTGCTCAACATTAAATAGTATAGGAAATTGTGTCCTGCAAGTCAAGCAAAAAAATATTTTTCTTATGATAAATTGAGCTCATAGGCGTTTCTGGCACTGTTTTCAGTCTGATCAACCTGAACTATCCCCCGGTAATTAAACCCTTGACTTTTAATCAGGCCCTGCATGCGCTGATTAAGTGCGTGGGTATCAATACGGAAGTTCTTGATGCCCAACATTAGACCACGAGAAATTAAATTTGACATCATAAATTGACTCAGGTGCTGTCCGCGAAATTCTGTGCTTATTGCAATCCGATGAATGGTGGCATATTGTTCACTAGTATTTGCCCAAGAACCGTCTATTTGTGCATAGTTGGGATCAGGTGTTGTCAGTAAAACTGCCACTCCCGCTATGGTTTGATCTGCTACAAGGCAATAAGCACGCTCTTTAGCTATATCTTCAGTAAGCATTTCCCGATTGGGACTGCCACTTTGCCACTGAGGAATGCCGTCTTTTTTTAATAGCTTCTTTGCTTCATCAATGATTGTCATGACCTGATCCAGATCTTCTTTTTTGGCCAAACGAATGTATACTAACATTTTCATATCCTATCTTGTCAAACTTATAAGTGAAAGCAAGAGCAGCCCGTCAACAAGGCTGCTCTTTTTAAGGCTCAAACCCAGAGTTGTATTTTTTACTTTTTACAATG
Organism: Lactobacillus helsingborgensis; assembly: GCF_000970855.1. Taxonomy (GTDB): domain Bacteria; phylum Bacillota; class Bacilli; order Lactobacillales; family Lactobacillaceae; genus Lactobacillus; species Lactobacillus helsingborgensis. The sequence continues at coordinate 430,953 of NZ_KQ034046.1, read as the reverse complement.
TATGTGGGAACGCTGATAAAGTGCAAAGAACAAATATTATCATTATGAGAGATACTAAAGCCATAATAATTGTAGTCGCCATCATGCAACGATCCTTGAGTATTAAACAAATCGCCAGCGTGCTCCCATTCCTGATAATAATTCCGGTCGGCACTTTCTTCTTCGCCACTGCCGACATAACCAAAAATCATTTGTTTTAAACCAAAATAGATACTCTTTTTTAGTTCTGTCATAGTCATTGTCGAATTAGGATTATAAAACCCAGCCATATCTTCAACAAAGTTGTCATCAAGTTTTAAGCCGTTAGCATTGCATGCACGAACAATTCCGGGAACATAGTGGCTGTCTTTAATGGTCTTATTGTTTTTACTGTACTCTAGCGCAATGTCAGCGGCTAACTTACCTGTTCCGCCACTTGCAACCCACGGAGCTAGGTTTAAATCATTTCTAGCCTCATTGATCAGTCTTAAAGAAAAAGCTGTTAGATCACCAATCTGCTGTTGGGTTAGCTGACCCAAATCTACTTGGGTTTCATCATCAGCTTTACTTTCAGATACTTTTAGACGGCTAAAATCATTGATCTTCATCCCCTGCATTGATGCATCAATAAAACTTTTACTTGGTTTGCCCTGATAGGCAGATAACAGTTCAGTTTTAGTATAGCCGCTTGGCAGCACCATTTTTGCTTTGGTATAAACACGTTTGGTACTCTTTTTAATGACTTTGACATCTTTAGCCAGAATCCAATGGGAATTGTTGCCAATTTTATAAGCCATTTTCTTTTTCTTGCCAATCTTTTTCTTTGCGCTATAGGGATACCGGTATTTAGATTGCGCATAAAAGTTGGAATGCTTACCAGATAACTTATAAAGTCGTACTTTTTTCTTCTTTTTTACTTTAACGTAACCTTTAATAGTAGCTGCTGCTGCTTGTTCAGGTTCACCTAAAGTCAATCCTGGAATTGTGATTAAAAAAATAATATTAACGACGGCAATAGCAAGTTTGCTTTTCTTCATAATCTTCCTCGAGAGTTACTCTTATATTGGCTCTTTTTGGTATAAATTTAATTCTAAACTTATTACTAGAGAATTCCAATTAAATTATTTTTTCAATTCAAAAAAAACTTGAAATATTAGTTAATTTACTAAATTGGTAAAAATAAAACTAAGTAACTAGAAAATAAAAAGCAGACGCTAATTCACGAGCGTCTACTGATATCAATCTTTATTTTTAACAGCCAGCTAATTAGTACCAACCATTAGCTTGCCAAAATTGTTTAGCAGCTGCCCATGAACCATAACGACTCGCAACGTAATTGTTAGCAACACGTTCTTGGTTAGCAGCTGAGTAGTCACCATTAAGGTATGAAGCAGAAAGTTGGTATTTACCAATGTACTGTCCATTTTGTGCACTGTATGAGCCACCGGATTCACGATTTGCAATCCATGCCTTAGCCCCTGCTTCTGTATCAGAAGCAGCAGCAGTGTAATTTACATTATTATAATTTGTAGAATCATTATTAGCAGCAACTGTACTGTTTTGCGTTACGCTGCCGGTTGCAGCTGCTGTATTTTGAGATTCATTTGCTGGGTAGTAGCCTTTATTAACATATTTAGCTCTAACCCATTGATTCTTGCCTAGGTCATACCACTTGTGACCCTTCTTGTCATAAGCAGTTTTAATGACTTTCCAAGAAGAATTACTTGGTAAAATTTGCCCAGTAGCTTCAGGATGTTTGTAACTGTCCCAAACACGAATTGAATTGCCATCAACGTAGTTTACAGTCACAACTGCTGCATCATTTTCTACAGTAGCTGCTTGAACATCGCTAGTATTAGCCTTGCTCATGATCGCAACTCCTGAAGCAGATAATGCTGCTACTGCTGCTGATTTAACTAAGATAGATTTTACCTTCAAAAAAATTCTCTCCTTAAATAAAAATCCTTAACAATTTTTTCAAATCAAAAATAGCAAAGTATTATTCAATTTGATGGTTTATATAGTACAACGTTAAAGTTGCAGAACCATAACAGGAATATCACTCAACTTTTAAGAATTAATTACCTCTGCCACTCAAAATGTCACACTTGTAACACAAATTTATTCTAAATTTAGTGCTTGAAAACGCTGCAGTAGCAAGGGATTAAACTTGAATTGCTAATAGCAAGAACACCCGTTTGCAATGTGCAAACATCGCTGATCAAAACTGATTTTGCAACACAAATGAAAAACTTTGACTAGTTTTACTCGTTTACCCAATAAAGTGTTATAGTAAAATTTAGATTTGGCAGAAAGGAAAAACACAATGAGCAAATACGAAGTTATTTTAGATGAAGAAGACTTGCAAATGATTAAGGATTGTCATTCCAAAAATCCTGCAATTATGAAAGCAATGGAAAACGCTAAAAAAATAGCAGATTAAAATACACTGATCACAGAAGGCAGCAATTTGCCCTCTGTTTTTGTTTGATTTGAATATCTGAATGAGAAGAATGCATGAATTAAACTACAGTATGCAAGTGCCGCTTTTTCATTTTTAAACAAAATGATGAACGGAATTAAACAGCAATTACCTCATTTTGGCGGCACTCGGTCGACAAAACTAGTTCGGAAACAAAAATATTGGTCTTATTTTGAAAATCTTCATATTAAATAAAAAAACTTTCTACATCTAATTACTGTGTAGAAAGTTTTCTTTTAATCTAAAAATTACTTAGCAATTTTTAACTTTTCCTGCCAGGACTTAGCCTTTTTAAGAGCCTCATTCAAGCTTTCGATATTTTCTTTACCTTGAGTAGATAACCATTTTCTACCTGCTGCTTCACTTTCAGCCGCAAAAGGTTTGATTGCGGGTTTCCAAGTAGCTCGCCCGCAAAGAACACCGTTAAAATCAGCACCAGCTTCTTCAGCCATTTTGATTTCAGCGATAAATTCTTCACTGGTTACGCCAGCAGACAAGAAAATATATGGTAAATCAGTTATTTCAGACTGCTTCTTTAGCAAATCCTTAGCTTCTTCTTGAGTGTAAACAACGTTATTGTCCCCATTAAAGCCGGCAACAAACTTAATGTTGAAAGGAATTTCAACCTTTAAGACAGTTACACCGTATTGGGGTTTGGAAAATTCTTTCATTGTTTTAAGCACTTTATCGGCCTTAACTTTTGCAAACTCCTCGCTTTTAGCATCAGCAATATTTGCGTCATAAGTTAAAACTTCTAAAAAGAATGGTAGTTCATTAGCTAAAGCCTCTGCACCAACTCTTTCAACAAAAGCCTGCTTTTTATCATTAATTTCCTGTCCTTCATCGGGATCATAGTAAACCAAAAACTTAATGGCATCGCCACCTTCATTTTTAATTCTTAATCCAGACTGGTTAGCAATTAGGTCAGGCATTCTGCCCGGTTCTGTCGTATCATAACCAGTTTTTTCATAAGAAAGCAGCAAGCCGCAAGCTTGATCTCTAACTTTGGTTGCCGGTAAGCCATATTCAGGATCAGTCAAAATGGCTGAAGCATAAGGAGTCAGTTCACTGGAAACTGCTTTTTTAAAATCAACAATCGTTGTTTCGTCAGCAGGCTTATTAGCAGCATCAGCCAGCATTTTTTTCAAAGAGCCACGTTGATCAATTGCCAAGGCGCTGATGATGCCATCAGCTGTTGACAGTTTTGCCATGTGTTCAGCAACTGCTGCAGAAATTGTTCTCATTATATCTCTCCTTCAATATCATTTTTCTTTTCATCTTTAAAACGACGAGTGAAAAGATTAAAAATGAAATACAAATTTAAAAGTTTATCCTCTTGATTTACCGCCAGACACATTAACAGTCTGTCCGGTCATATAACTTGATCTGTCTGAAAGGAAAAAGACAACAAGATTGGCAACTTCAGATAATTTGCCACTCCTACCTAAAGGAATTGTTGAAGTGTTGGCGTAGCCAGCACGTAATTGCTCAACAGTTTCATGTCTAGAATATGCTAACCCTTCTTCATAAGATAGGGTTCTTAGTCCAGTTGCTTCCAGTACACCTGGTGCAACACCGATTACGCGGACATTGTATTGACCTAATTCTTTTGCCCAAGCTCTGGTAAAACCATTGATTGCTCCCTTAGTTCCAGAATAAATTCCAGCACCCTGTGAGCCTTCCAAGCCTGATTCAGAGGACATATTAACAATTACACCATGTTTTTGTTTAACAAGAATTTTAGCAACTGCAGAAGACATTAAGAAAACACTTTTAACATTAACATCAAACATCTTGTCATAATTGTTTTCATTGATTACATATTTTCCGTCTGGATCTTTGGGATCAACCAGAATACGAGGGATGTTAATACCAGCGTTATTCACTAACCCATCCAACTGACCGAAGTGATCAATTGCTGTTTTAACGACATTTTCTGTATCTTCTTTACTGGTGACATCTGTTTTAACCCATAAATAATTTGGTGCTTCACGTTTGTCATCATTTAAATCAGCATTGACAACCTTAGCTCCATCATCAAGCAGTTCATCTACAATCGCGCTCCCTATTCCTGAAGAGCCGCCGGTTACGATAAAGACCTTATTCTTAATATTTAACCAATCATTCTCGTGCAACATTACTAACCTCTTGTTCTATTTTGTTCTAATTTTTTTCTTCGACTGAATCAATCTTGTACAATGATTTCTTTTTGTAGCTGATATAGGTATAAACGAAAGCGCTTACCCAAAGGACAAAAATAATAAGCAACCCAATGCTGAATTCCTTTGAAAGACCCTTAGCCAAAATATAGGTAATAGGATTACCACCTTGGTCTAATGAGCCCACTTTCTTATTTGCTGCTAACAAACCAACAGAGCGACCTAGCTTAACTTGATACTTCCAAGTTTGGTTAGAAATCCAGATCGTCATGGTCATAATAGCAGTACCTGAAATCAATGTTCTAAAAATGTTACCTTTATGAATACCTGCCGCAATAGCAACAAAGAATCCAATAGTAGCCAAATCACCAAATGGTAAAATGCGGTTGCCAGGCATGATCATCGCTAAAAGGAGTGTAATCGGAATTAGCAATAAACTGGTCGCAATTACGTTGGAATCACCTAGTAACAAGGCTGGATCCATACCAATTGTGAAATTAGCGTTTTTAAAGTGCTTATCCATAATTTTTTTGGCAGCGTCTGAAATTGGAATTAAACCTTCCATAATGTATTTCACAACCACTGGCATCAAAACCATGACACTCGCCATTTGAATGGCCAAAGTTAAGGCTTTACCAATTCCTTGTCCTGCTAATAGACCGATTATTAATCCTAAAAAGGCACCTAAAATTGATGGTTGACCAAAAACTCCAAATCTCTTTTCAATAGTTTCAAAAGAAATATCTATTTTATTTAATCCTGGAATGTGGTCAATTAAATCATCAATTGGCTTAGCAAATACTCCCATGATTGCTGAATCGCCATGAGGGATTGAAATACCGTTTAAGCCAAAATAATTATCTGTAACTGGAGTAAAAATATCACCCAGTTTAAAAACAATGGCCGAATGAATTATGATGGCGATAATTGCCAGCCAATAGCTGCCTGTAACAACTTGTACAATACAGCCAGTAAAAGCCATATGCCAAATATTCCAAATGTCGACATTAACAACTTTCGTCATCTTAGTCAGCAACATAATTACATTAACGATAATTGAAACTACAATTGCTATTAATCCTAGTTCTGATGCCCACGCTAAAGGTGATGTTCCTGGCCAGCCAACGTCAACGACGTCTAGGCCTAAGTGAAAGTTCTTAGCCATTGCTTCGGCTGCTTTACCCAAGTTATTGGTAAGCAGTTGAATTACCAAGTTTATTCCTGTAAAACCGACACCGATTGAAAGAGCGGCTTTGAGGGATTTACCCACACCTGCGCGGAAAATGACACCAATGATAAAGATCACAATTGGTATCATAACTGAGGCACCTAAGTTAACTATATATTGTAAAACTTGCATTTAAACACCTCATTTTCTTGAGATAACTTCTGGAATTTTATCTTCCAGTTTTTTATATATTTTTCTATCAATCGTATCTGAAATTAAAATATCAATATCTTCTATGCTGGCAACATTTTGGGTATAAATCTGATTAAATTTTGAATGATCAACCCCAACTGCTACTTTCAAGCATTTCTTAACAAAGATTCTTGATAATTTAGACTCATCTATACTAAAGTTTGAAAGTCCTACCTTTGTATCAAAACCGCCACCACTAAAGAAACCAATATTGATGTTTAATGAATCTAAATATTCATGAGCGATTTCGCCTACAAAAGACCCTTCATTTTTCCTAGCTCTCCCCCCTAATACAAAGAGTGCAATATTATCATCTTTATAGAGCTCATTGATGATAGGAAGCGAATTAGTTACAACTGTCAGCTTTTTAAACCTATGAAGTTTCTGAGCTACGAACAAGGACGTGGTACCGAAGTCCAAATAAATCGTATCCCCTTCTTTAATACAATTACAAAATGACTCAGCAATTTCGTTTTTTTCTGCGACCATAAAGTCTAATCTTTTTTCGTAAGGGGTTTCATCTTTTGAAACAATTAAGATAGCACCACCACGGATCAAAGTTACTTTGCCTTGATCTTGTAATACTGATAAATCGCCTCGAATGGTTTCCCTGGAAACATTTAACTTTTTGGATATAAAAGAAATTTTTAGAGTATTTTGTGATTGAAACATATCTAAAATTTTCATTCTACGTTTTGTTGCGTCCAAATTTACACTCCTTTTTTTCGCTTCGAATTTAATATAAGACTGATTAAGTGCAATTGCAATACTTTTGACAAAAATATTTTGCAAAAAATAAAATATGACAATTTTTTTGTCTAAAAGTATTGCAAATATCTAATGAAAGCGCTATTCTATTTTAAGACTACTTCAGTTTTTATAAAATATTTAAGCTAATGGAGATGATTATATTGGAAATAATTCATAAAAATCTTGTTTTTCCAAATAAAAAATTTAAAAATGATCATGATGCGTTGTCTTTTCTGGCATTAGAGGTTGAAAATGCCGGTTATGCTCGTTCTACATATAAAGATGCTGTGCTAGCAAGGGAAAAGATCTTTCCTACGGGTTTGCCAACCGGTAAAATTAACGTTGCTATTCCTCACGCAGATTCAGAACATGTAATAACATCTACTTTAGCTGTAATGACATTAAAAGAGCCCGTAGACTTTCATAATATGGGAGAACCAAAAAGCACTTTACCAGTTTCCATTGTTATTATGATGGCAATTGCAGAGCCAAAAGGACAGTTATCAATGCTGCAAAAAATCATGGGCATTGTGCAAGATTCACAACATTTAAAACAACTCATGAAATACACTACAGCAGAAGAATTATTTGCTGATTTAAACCAAATTTTTCAAGAAGTTCACATTTAATATTTAGTCAGAGAAAGGAATAGAATTATGAAAAAGATTTTAGTAGCTTGTGGTTCTGGGATAGCCACTTCAACAGTTGCACGCAACAAATTGGAAGAAGAATTGAAAAAACGGGGCTTTGGTAGTGATAAAGTGAGCTTTTCACAGACTTCAATTCCCCAATTACGTAGTCAAGCAAATGACTATGATTTAATCGTCACTACTGCAAAGTATACTGAAGACGTAGGTACTCCGGTCATTAACGGCTTAGCTTTTCTCACCGGTATTAATATGGATAATACAGTTGATCAAGTTATCAGTGCTTTGCATTTGCAATAACAATACACATTCTTTCTTTAATTAAATAAGTGATTTTACCAATTAGCAAAATCACTTATTTTTATGTTTTTTATTTTAAAAATCTTAATTTAAGAATTTATATTACAATTAAATATAATTGCAAAAAACAAAGGAAGATATATGTTCAAAAAAACACGTTTTACGCTACAGTCAAAAACTATTTTTCTGGTTTTTTTTACCACTATTGTTTTTATTTTAACTGCTGGCACCATCACATCATATCAAGTAGCGCAAAACCAAAAGCAAATCATCAAAGAAGAAATTAATAGTGTGGCTAAAATTGTCGCCAATAATCAGCAGGTACAAACTGCTTTAAGAAAAAGAGTCAAACCGACAAAAGATAACTCGATCCAAAAATATGCTGACCAAGTAAAAAAAGAGACTAAAGTAGACTTTATTGTGGTACTTGACAATAACTACGTTCGTTATTCCCACCCTGCTGAAAATCATATTGGCAAAAGATTTAGTTCGCCTTCTGATGCTCAAAAATCAAGTTCCGGTAAGGTGCATTATTCACACCGTATGGGTGTTTTGGGAACCGGCTACCGTATTTTTCGTCCAATTTTTGCGCAAGAAAAGCAAATCGGAATTGTTTGCGTTGGCTTAACTGATAAATCAATCAGTAAAGTTATTCGGGTTGCTCAAAAATCTGTTGTGATCGGTTCTTTGGTTGCCTTAATAATTGGCATACTGCTGGCGTTATTAATAGCAAGGCACATTAAAAAAACGCTGTTCGACATGGAGCCAAATGAAATTGCATTTAAGCTCACAGAATTATATGCTATTAATGATAGTATTGATGAAGCGCTTATCGTGGTTAATAATCAAAAAATTTTAATTACTGCTAATCACTTGGCCAAGAAATCTTTTCCTGCTCTAATAGTAGGAAAGTCTCTGGATAAAAATTTAAATGATTTATTATTTGCAGATAACCAGCAATTACCTAAGACAAATGAACTGGTCTTGATCAATGCTAAAGAATATATTGTTTCAGTCAGCCAGCTGGTATACCATAAGCAGATTTTTGGTCAAGTAGCTTTACTGCAGGATCAATCCAAATATCAGAAACTATCCGAGCAGCTTGCAGGCAGTCAGCAATACATTCAGTCACTGCGGGCACAGTCACACGAATTTCTAAATAAATTGCAGGCAATTTACGGGATGATTGAATTAAAACAGTATGATCAAGTTAATTCATTCATCGCGCAAATAAACCAAAATTACCAGCAAGAATTTGGCCAATTGAATAAGCAACTCGAATCTCCTGCACTCGTTGGCTTCTTGACGGGGAAAATGAACCAGGCACAAGAGCAGAGAATCAGCTTGGAAATTACGCCAGACTCCAACTTACCGCAAAAGATTGTTACTGAGCAACTGAATTTGGACCTGATTAAAATACTGGGCAACCTCATTGACAACTCGCTCGCGGCAATTAAAGATAGCGGCAAAATTACCTTAACAATTAATTTTGACAGCGAAAGTTCCGTTTTGATTATTGAAGTTACAGATACCGGCACTGGTATTTCAAGCGAAGTCAAAAAGCATTTGTTTAAACAAAAGTATTCAACTAAGGGTAAAGATCACGGCTATGGACTTATACTGGTGCAGCAAATCATTAAATCCTATAGTGGTCATCTTGTAGTTTCATCTTGTAAGCCTCATGGCAGCAATTTTTATATAGAATTACCTTTGCAGAAAAAAAGCGAAAAGGAATAAAATGTTAACAATTTTAATAGTTGAAGATGACCCAATGGTCAGCTCAATTAACAAACAATATTTAACGAGAATTATTAAGCCGGAAAACTTGACTGTTTATCAAGCTGATACGGCCCAAAAGGCATTGGCAATTACTAAAAAAATCAGTCCTGACCTGATATTGCTTGATGTTTATCTCCCTAAAACTTCCGGTACCGAACTGTTGAAACAATTTATTAAGCACAATCTCCACCCCAATGTCATTATGCTTTCTGCCGCCAAAGACAGCTCAAATATCAATATAGCTTTAAAATATGGTATTTTGGATTACTTACTTAAACCTTTTTCTTTTAAACGTTTTAAAGAAGCAATTGAACATTTTCTAAAATATAACGAATTGTTGCAAAAAGACAATGTGGTATCACAAGGTGAACTAGACCGCATTTTTATCACTCAAGATATTAATAACTCAAATAATGATAATGGTTTGCCTAAAGGACTTTCGGACTTTTCTTTAACCAAAATTGAAACTGCTATTTCAAAACTTGCCGGTGAATTTTCCAATCAAGATGTAGCACGACAATCAAAATTATCACGCATTACTACTAAAAAGTACTTGGATTATCTGGAAAAAACCGGCAAACTTTCTGCTAAAGTACATTATTTAAAAATTGGTCGTCCAATTAAAATCTACAAATTGAATAAATAAAAAAAACAAGCTACTAATGTAGCTTGTTTTTAATTAGAAAAACTTTAGTCAAGTTTGACATCATTATCAGTATGACCTGTTTCCAAAACTTGGTGGAAGTTTTCATAGCTGACATTAATCATGTCTGTCAAAGCTGGACTGGTGTATGAACCAATATGAGGGGTTAATAGAACTTTAGGATATAATTCTGTTAATTGTCTAGTCAAATCATTTGTGATGTTACCATTAAAATTATGTCCCAATACTTCTTCTTCATCAGGTAGCACGTCACTTGCAAAGCCCGCAATTTGACCATCTTTAATTGCCTTAATCACAGCAGGGTAATCTGCCAGTTGTGATCTGGCTGTATTAACCAGAACCGCATTCTTCTTCATTTTACTTAGAAAAGTCTCATCTATTAAATTGTCATTTTGTCCTGGGAAATACGGTACGTGAATTGAAACAATGTCTGATTGCGCTAATAATTCGTCTTGACTTACAAACTTAACATATTGCTTGGCAAAGTCACTTGGATAAGGATCATAGCCCAAAACATTGGTCCCCATACCATGATAGAGTTGTGCTTCGGTAGCACCAATTCTACCAGTACCAATGATACCTACCGTACTTGAATGGACTTCACCTGAAAAAGTAGCTGTCGAAACTGAAAAGTCTCCTTTATTAGTCAAGCTGGTAGCTAAGGCAGTATGTCTAAAGAGCATCATTCCTAAAGTCATAGCTAATTCGGCCACTGCGTATGGTGAATAAGCAGGAACGCGGGCAACTTTCATATCATATTTTTTAGCTGCCTTGAGATCAATATGGTTATAACCTACTGTTCTTGTGAAAACATATTTAATGCCCCACTCGTGGAATTTGGCCAAGTTGGTTTCATCACCCACACAATTGGCTCTGAGTAAAACCGCATCAGCCCCCTTGGCAGTTTCAACATTATCATGGGTTAACATGTCAGATTCAAGTTGTAAATCATAATTATATTTATTTAATTTCTTAAAATAATCTACTTCATTTTTGCGAACGCCGTAGGCTACTATTTTAAACATATAGAATTTCCCTCCTAATTAGTGAAATATACCCATCTGGCTCAGAACACCCAGAAAAGCGATCCATATTGGCATGGCAATAACCGCCATAATTGTTGAAATAAATGATGCATCAGAAGATAGCACCGGCTCACGATCAAAACTGATAGCATAAGATGATGCAACAGCTGCAGTTGGGGTAGCCATCATGATAATAATTGTTCCTAACGCAATGTAGCTGACAGGTAAAATATTAGTTACAGTTAAAATAACCAAAAGCAGTAAGTTCAAGATTGGCACTAGTATAACCTTGTTAAAGCTGTAGTACCAAGAAGTCTTGTTGGCAGCAGCTTCTTTGAATGAGGTTGAGCCTAACGTTGAACCGATTGATAACCAAGCTAGAGGTGAAGCCAGATTTGCTAAGTATTGCATCGGTTTATATAGCCAAATTGCGGTTTGATCAATACGGTAAAACGCAACGTGAACTATTGGTGCATTGGCATCAATTACGCCGTTAACTGCTTGTTTAACAGCTACTTGCGGCACGTAATTTTGGCACAACCATAAAAGCAAACCCAAGAATGTAGCAATTACGACTGGGTTAACAAACATCTTCTTTAAGTTGCTGGCCTTCATCTTTAATCCAGACATCTTTATATACGCATACGAATATAAGAAGATACGGTAACCGATGTTAAAGATGGAGCTGTACATGATACCCTTAGGACCGAAAACAGCCCCTACAATTGGAATACCAAAGAAAGTAGTTGAACCAAATGTAGTTAGTACGGCTAAAACATCTCTTTTATCTTTAGGGTATTTAACATAGGACAACGGGGTCAAGAATATCAAAATGATATAAATTACAATTCCCCAGATTAAAACGTTCATCCCTTGTGATAAAGTTTCATTACTAATCGGTTGCATAAATGAGTTAAAAGCCAAAGCTGGTAATGCAACCGTCAAAACTATTTTGGACAAAATTTTACCGAATTTTTCAGTAAAAATACCGCGTTTACGCAGGTAAAAGCCCAATAGAATAATGAAAATTGTTGATGTTATTGAACTGACAATCGCAACATTTGAAAAAGTTACTTTGATTGCTTGCGCAATATTCATTTTATTTCCTCCTGTTAGTTATTCTTTTCACATTAATAATACTACTTATTTGTGAAGTTAGTAACTTTAACAAACTAAAGTAACCTTTTGTAACTTATGTAAATAAAAAAGCCGTGCTTTTTACATTTTATGTCATACTTTTATCCTTAAATTTTTCTAGTCATGGTATGCGCCTTCAGCCCACTTCTTGTTTTCAGCGTCAAAAAAGTGTTCATTATCTTTTTGTTCAGGATTTGGCTGCGCAATCTGATCAATTTTTGTAATTAACTGCTTATTCTTACTGGTAGCGTGATAACTTGTATTTAAAAAAGCATCTACAATATCAAAAATAAAATCGCGTCCCAGTACAATACCGCCAAAGCCTAATACGTTAGCATTTAGTTCACGACGGGCGTATTTAGCCTGAGTAACATCCCCGACCATCGCAGCACGAACTCCTTCGTTTTTGTCAGCAGCCGTTGAAATACCTATGCCGGTACCACACAGCACAATACCGAAGTCAGCACGACCAGAAGCAACATCTTCTGCTACTCTTTTACCATAAATAGGATAATGCGTTCTGGTATTATCGTGGGTGCCCTCATCAATTACCTGATAGCCATTTTCTTTTAAGTGATCAGAAATAGCCATTTTTACGGCAGTAACAACGTGATCATTTCCTAAAGCTACAACAGTGTGCTTATCGACCTTAGGATCAACAAATTCCGGTTGCGGTCTATCGTTATCTAACATGAGATCCCCCTTAAATCATTTCTTCAAGCATATTCAGACGTATTTGATGACGGCCACCTGCATACTTAGCATCTAAATAGTGCTGCACAATTGAATAGGCCAACTTTTCTCCGACAATGCCACTGCCAAGAGCAATAGCCTTGGCACCATTGTGCATGGCGGTCATGTGTGCGGTTCTTTCTTCATTTAAGTTTGCCGTGATCATGCCCTTGACCTTATTCGAAGCCATTGCTGACCCGACTCCATACTCGTCGAACATGATAGCCTTTTCTATCCCATTTTCCAAAACTTTACGTGTTACCTTCAGGCTAGATTCGACAAAGTCCACAGCGGGCTCTGGTGTAACGTCAAAAACTTCATAGTCATGTTCTTTTAGGTAATGTTTTACTTTTTCCTTTAGGACAAAACCATCTTTGTCACTGCCAATGACAACTTTCATAATCAAGTCTCCTTTCAAAGTGAGTATTTATTAACATTGATACTATTATTTAAATGTAAAAAGTGCTCTTTAGCAAAAGAAATTTTGCTTTTTTAAAAAAATGCACCCTTTGAGATAAATTTAAATTTATCTCAAAGTGGTGCATTAAAGAATTAGTTTGATAATAGATTGTTATTTTTTGATTGCTTCAGCAATCTTTTGGTACTTGCGTACGATATCATAGTCACTGTCTTTCGCCCTGACATATCCTTCATGGTCATAGACATTTTCAATCACTTTTCTGCCGCTTTTCGACTTGCCAATAGCAATGAAAGCTTTGGCTAATTTTTCCCGAAATGCCTTAGACATGCTGGGAACTACTGAAATCGTATCATTAGGGATGGGACGGCTGTAGTAAATTGGGACAACCTGCGATTTAATTTTAGGATTATCCTTGATGACGTTATTGCGCGCATCTTCAAAGACAAAGGCAGCATCGGTATCCTTATTTAAAACGTTGAGTACACCTTGGTCATGACCGGTAACGGTAACTAACTTACAGCTGCGCGGAACATCTAACCCTTTTTGCTTTAATTCAGCTACTGGGAAAATATAGCCCGTAGTCGAAGTAGGACCCTGAATGGAAATTGACTTACCTTTCAGATCTTTCCAGCTCTTAATACCTGAACCCTTTCTGACCAAAATTTCTGAACGCATTGTATGAACTAACTTTTTAGTCCAAGTACCACTCGGAGCTTTCAGTCCGTAACGTTCTGACTGCAATAAGACGTCAGCTGCATGTTGTTTATGAGCTTGCACATAGGCGTCGCCTGGTAAGAAACCCACATCTACTTTTTTAGACTTCATCGCTTCTACCACAGCATTATTATCTGTTGAAACTGAAACGTGAACCGGGATTCCGAGCCTTTTAGACAGCATTTTTTCTAGTGGCTTGGCTTTTCCCTCTAGCTTGTTAGCAGAAACACTGGGTACGAACTGTACGTTTAAAGATTTGGGTGTTCCACTATCGCTTTGTTTTTTAGTTGAATTTGAACATCCAGCCAGAAAGGCAGCCCCTAAAACAGCAACTGCACCGACTAAAAATTTTTTAAATTTTGGCATAATTTCCTCCCACATTGGAAATATAGCAATCAAAAAGGCTCAACATATCATAGATGATAATGCTAAGCCCCTTATTGATCTTATTAAAAAACAGCAACAACAATTTAAAGAGATAAGAAAAAAGCAAATTAAGCATAAAATCTGCTTCAGTAATTTGAATTGATTTATACATATGATAATTTACCTCTCTTTCTTAATCTATTAAAATACTAGCACAATTTTATTAATGATAATAGTTGTTTTGCATTAGGAAATTTAATTGTTTTTATGCATACTAAAACCACTCTCTATAAGAGAGTGGTTCCAGATCATTATTATTAGCTAACTTTAGGCCATAGTTGCCATAAGCCCGCAATAGAACCAATATCATATTGGTCCGGTGTTAATCCCGTAATTTCAGTAAATTTCCGCTCTACTTCCGGCTGGGACAAATGTGACCAAACTTTGAGATTTTTGCGGTCAGCACTCTTAACCCAATAGCCTAATTTCTTTAAAGCTGGGTAATCATTAACATCTAGTACTAGACCACCTTTAAGCGTAATCAAATAAGTAGAACTCCAAAAAACAGTTTCTCCTTTAAAATATTTATTGGTAGTTGGAAAAAGTTTATTTGTCCATTCATATATTTTTAGCGGCCATTTCATAAAAAATACCTCCTAGCAGTAACAATTGATTTGTAAATAATATGATTATCATCTTGTTACTGTTATCATAGCACGATTTATTCAACTAGACGGTAAAAATATAGACAGCTTTATTTTTTTAACAAATATTCCTAATTATCGTATTTTTTATCACTGATTATTTTGCCATTACCAATTGATTTGATTTTTTGACTGCCGTCATCGCTATCGCCTGTTTGTTTAAAAAGTCCACCAGTATACAACATGACTTGCTTATGTTCAAAATCATCATGCTCAAAAGTGTAAGTAATCTTATAGGTTACGCTGCTACAGTTGTTAGGTGCAGGTGTAATCGAAACTACAGAACATTCCATATTATAGTCATTAATGTCATCGTCATTATTAAAGCCAGAGTTTTGAGAATGTAATTCTTGATAGCCTTTATTTTCTGCACCACCGATAAAGTCATCTTCCTCTGGAGAATTAAAGTCATTTTCTAAAATATCCTCAGCATCATCTTTGCTAATTAGACCTGGCCATTCTGGTTTAATTACATTGCTGCTACTGTCATCATCATCTTCAAAACCCATTTCATCATAATCAACGGTTTCGGATTTAATGGTTTTGCCATCAACTTTAGTAACCACATAAATTTTCATATCATCAGTTACCGGATAATCCTTAAATACTTTATTTCCTTTTTTATCAAGATTACCCACATTTTTATCATTAATATAAACTGCAGCTGCAGGAATACTTTTAATCGTAAAATTGACCGTTTTGATATTCATATCAATTTCTTTATTGGAAAAAATATTAGTACTCTTATCAGCCGATAACTGATGACCTGATGCAGTTGATTTTACTTCAATATGGTATTTACCAGGAAATAACGGTGTGACCTTTTTATAATAATCTTCGCCACTGCCATCAACTCCACCAAACTTTTTGTTATTAATATAAATTGTCGAATTAGCATGATTTGTTCTTATTTGCGGTGAATATGTTTTTAACTGCAAGCAATATTTAGGGAATAAGAGTAAATAGCGACCATTTTGGACCAAACTAACATTTTCATATTGATTACCATATTTAAAAGCTTCAGCCATCTTGTCAGCTTCAACATAATGATCAGCATAATATTCCTGAGTGGGTTTTAAAGCCGCTGTGGTTACACTAGCATTTGGATTTTCAGAAACCACATATGGAGCTAAATCAGCATGCGGGTTTTTTAGACTCGCTGCAATCTGACTAATCTGATTATTTCTCTGGTAATGATTAGAACCCCAAGCATAAAAAGCAGCGAAAGCCACAACCAAAATTCCTAAACAGATTAACAAAATTTTATTTCTTTTTTTCATCGGCTGATGGACAGTTCTTGTTACAACCTTCTGCTGACTAGCGACTGGTTGAACCGAAGTGTTAGTCTGGTTAGAACGATATTCTTTTCTGCTGGGCTTTGCAGGAGAGAGTTTCTGGCCACAATTAGGACAAAATTCGGCATCAGGTTTTACCTGCTTACCACAATTAGGACAAAATTTAGATTCACTCATCTTATTCACACTATCTACATTGATCCATTTTGCGTTGCCATTATTTGGTTAATGATTGAATGAATCATAGAGCTATAAATAATTGAATCTAAGATCATCAAACATAAAAATATAATAGCAAACGCAATTAAAAACCCATAAATTTTATCGCGAACCGCTCCATCATCACCAAACAAAATAACGTGTTGACTTGCGATAAATAAGCCTAGCATAACCAAAAATATAACAACGACAAATTTTATACTGTTAAGTCCCAGAATCATCAATAAAAAGAATGCTGCAGCCAGAATTAGGTTTAAATTGCAAGCATGGGCACTTCGGTTAACAAACTCTAAAAAGCTGATCTTTCTGTCATAAATATATCTGTAGCCAGCATAAAAGCCACCAATTACCACTGCTTCAAAAATGACTACAACCACAAATATTTCAAGCATAATGTTAAACGGGACATGAAAATTTTCCCAGCCGCTAATGTCACTGCCTCTATGATTAGCCCAATCAATTAACGTATTAATAATAGTGTTGGCACAAAAATACAGACCCAAAACGACGAGAGCGTCTTTAATTAAAATCGTTAGCCAACCATACCAACTGGCTACATTGGGATTGCTAGTCCCCGGATTACGCCAAGAATCAACACACCATTGCCAGTAATTTTGAAATTGTCCTTCCGTTTTGTTCGGTGTATTGACATCTTGAACTTCTGGTTCAGTCTGTTGGGGTCCCATTTTTGCAGTATTTTGCACTACATTAGCAGCAGACACTGTTTTTTCTTTTTGAACATCAACATTGCGTAAATCATAACCACATGACGTACAAAAATTAACATCTTTTTCCATCATGGCGCCACACTGAGGACATTTTTTCATAGATAACTCCTTCATAAATCTACTAACTTCTATATTTATTTACTAATTTATTTATACCACTATTTAAAAACATGATCTTAGCTTGAAAATCTAGAAATAGCTCATTAACACTTTTTTATTTCAACCTAGTTAATAATTTTTAAATATTACTAAAAAAGCAGAATACTCGTTAAGTTTAAAATTATTTATAAATACTGTCAAATAAGATTGCAATTACTACATTAATACAATTTAAGGTTTTCGAATTATTCAGACGTATATGTAGTAAACTAGAAATTAAAAGAAGATTTGTAGATATGTATGAGGTAAAGATATGAAAATTGTTAATTTAGATAGTTATGCTCTAAATCCTGGTGATTTAGATTGGTCAGCGCTTGAAAAATTAGGTGAATGCAAATTTTATGACCGTACTCCAGTGGACGACGATGATGAAATTTTAAAGCGGATTGGGGATGCTGAAATTGTTTTGACTAACAAAACGCCCCTTGACGAAAAAGTCCTTAAGACTGCGCCCAACATCAAATATATTGGTGTGACTGCTACTGGTTATAACATTGTAGACACCACTGCAGCTCGTGAAGCTGGCATTCCTGTAACTAACATCCCTACTTATGGTACCAATGCCGTTGCGCAATTTACTTTTGCATTGCTACTTGAAATTACCAGCCAAGTTGGCTTACATAACAAATTAGTCCATGAAGGTCGCTGGAGCAGCAACCCTGATTTTACTTTTTGGGCAAAACCGTTAATGGAACTAAACGGTAAAACTTTAGGATTAATTGGCTTTGGCAACATAGCTAAAAAAGTGGCAGAAATCGGTCATGCTTTTTCTATGAATATAATTTTTTGGAACCATCGGCCAAAATCAGATTTACCGGATTACGTTAAGCAGGTTGAACTTGACGAACTTTATCAAAAAGCAGATATCATCAGTTTACACGTGCCACAAACTCCAGAAACTACGGAAATGATTAATCAAGGGGCAATTGCTCAAATGATGGACGACGTCATTTTAATTAATACTGCTCGTGGCGGTTTAATTAATGAAAAAGATGTCGCAGACGCTTTAAATGAAGACAAGATCGCTGCAGCGGGGATTGATGTTGCCCAAAAAGAGCCCATTCCTGCTGACAGTCCACTTCTTTCTGCTAAGAACTGTTACATTACCCCTCATATTGCTTGGGCACCGCGCGAAACTCGCAATCGTTTACTGGGTATTGTCGTTGAAAATCTGCAGGCATTTCTAAAAGGTGAAAAATTAAACGTTGTAAATTAAATATCATAATCAAAAACCAGTAATCTTGATTGAGTTACTGGCTTTTTTATTTTCAAAAATCATTTTCCGTGCTTGACCTTGACGCTGCGTCAGCCAATATACTTAATTTTGCAAGTGAGGAGATTTTAAACATGTCGTATTCTATCAATGAACTAGCAAAACTAGCTGGCATTTCAGCACGAACTTTACGCTATTACGATAAACAGGGACTTTTAAAAGCGCGCAGGAATCCCGAAAATAATTATCGCTATTATGAGGAAAGCGAAGTTGATCAATTGCAGAAAATTCTATTTTTAAAGCTATTTGACTTGCCACTGGAACAAATAAAACAGGTAATGCAGACTTCACCGGAAACTCAATATCAAGTTTTACGAAATCAGCGCAGCAAATTAGTTGCGCAGCAGCAATATCTGGGTGATTTGATTAAGAATTTAGACAAGACACTTGCAACAATGAAGGGAGAAACACAAATGACTGACACGGAAAAATTTGCCACATTAAAAAAAGAAATGATTAGCAAAAATGAAAAACAATACGGTACGGAAATCAGGGAGAAATATGGTGATGCTCAAATAGATCTTAGTAATCAAAAATTTAGCTCTTTATCTGAAAATGAATTAGCACATTTCAAAAAATTGACCGCTGAAATTTTAACTGAATTAAAGAACTTTAATAAGACTGCTGATATCAAACAAGCTGCTGGCAAACATCTTTTTGACCTACATAAAGAATATTTATTGACAATATGGCCTAAAGGTCAGTATTCGGGAGAAGCACATAAGAAACTTTCCCAAATGTATGTGTGTGATCCACGTTTTAGCAAATACTATGAAGCAGCCACTGGCAATCCTGAAGCTGCGAAAACGTTGAAAGCAATCATTGAGTACTATGCGTAAACGTCTTTAATCTATATAAAGTTAGTTGCAAAATAAAACCTTTCAAATATAAATTCGTTAAGAATTGTTTTGAAAGGTTTTTGTTTTAGTAATTTTAGTTGTAGATCTTTTATGCAATCGTATTTATTCTCAATTGTAAGAATCCAAATCTTTAAAATTACTCCTACTCCACAACCACAATGGATTTTGCAAGTCGGTTGGCACAAATTCTGTTCCCTGCAGTTCTTTTGCCCAAGCACTAATCACATAGGTTTGCACTTTAGAACTTTCCATTTGTTCTTTAGTAATTAAGCCTAATTTATAACTTGCTCTGATTACATGCCTGTCTGCAGCAATATAAATATTATTAGTGTTTTTCAAAGGAATAGCAGTGTATTTACTGAGAACATACAGCCAATAGTTACAAAGCTTATTACCAGACAAGTATGGAAACTTTTTCTTGGCATCTTTCTGCATGAAATGCCTTATTTTATTCACATCATTATCCAAATTGTTAATGAATTTGATAATATTACCGTCAGAAAGCTCTGTAAATGTCTGACATAATTTAAGCCAAATATCTGTTTGCTTGTTCTTTTGCAAAGCAAGCCGATACTTAGTCAAAGCTTTTTGTACTGATTCATACCCAGCAGTAATAACTTTTGCCGGTATAAAAACAAAACTAGTTTCGGGATCTTCATATGTCTTCAAGGCACTTTCCCACAAAGTATAGGAATTTCTCTGATAATTTAAAGCCATTGGCACCGTGAAATAGAGCGCATTTTCATTAGTACTTGGATCTAAGTGCGGGTTGCTATCTTCAGGTAAAGTAGTATCACCTAAATCGCCATTTTGGTACATTTGATAAATTTTTCTTGCTTTTTTAAGAATTACATCGGACATAAATCGCTGACCTCACTTATTTTTCAAACTAATGCTTAATATCTATACATCAGAGCATTCAAATATTTATGCAAATATTTTTCTTTATCTTCAGGATGATATTGTGTAATAAAACGCGGATGTTCAAGTGGAACTATTTTTTGAAAAAAGCGCCACTTTTTATTAATCTTGCTTAGTTCTTGATAATTTTGACCACTGCCTATGCAGTAACAAACGGAAGTATCAATTCCAAAATTAATTTGCGTTTTAAGCGCAGAAATTATAAGAGGAGTTACCATTTCTTCAACTTGTTTGTTTTCATAATAGTTGCAGTTTACTTGGTTACCTTTGGAACTGGTCTTGCAAATGCCTACGGGACAAACAAAATTGAGGTAAAAATCATGATAAAATTTGTTCCCTCCACCATATTTATCTATGACTTCATTTAAAAAATTAGAAGCTGCATTATTAACATGAAAATTTGCTATTGAGATTCCTGTTTCTTTTTGAAGATTGGAAGCATCTTCAAAGGGAACCCCTGTTATTGCCGATCCTCTTCTCGCCGGAGAACTGCCTAATATTAAGTGCCGCTTGTTAGTATCATTGAAATATTTTTGATAGAAAATTTGAACCATCTGTAAAACTTGTTTTTTATTTCTGCCACTATAAGGATTAATTATTTTATATGGTTCAGGTAAATTAATCTCTACATTACTTAGTTCCTCATCAAATTGAAAAACTTTTTCTGAAAAATTTTGTTTTCGTTGCATAAATTTTATTATTTAGTTACTTCACATTATTTAAAACATAAATTTTATCATATATATACATTTATGCTAATTGCTTATTTTTGTTTTCTACTATTTAATTTTTTAATAAAGGTAGAAACTACTGATAGATTTTAAAATAATGTTCTTTCTATCTAAGGGTTAACTTAATAGATTTTTAAGTCATCATATTTACAATAAAATATATAGTTATATAATAAATGGTGATTTGAATATGAAATAGTTAAACTTTTTTGGTTTAAAATAGTTATAGAATGGAATTTATATAATATGAGATTTTTTGATTTGATGACCCTTGATAATATTAGGACAGTAAATAGTTTTGAAACGACTAATGAATATTATAAATATTTAGATACAGCATTTAGATCGCAAGAACTTAATGATATTTCAAATTTAGTTAAGCAACTAAATGAACACTCTCAAGAAGTAAATACAGATGGTTTCTGTCTGGGATTTAAAATCCCACAAATTTCAAAAGAATTCGATTTACTTAGGTTTTCAAAAGACTTGATACTTAATATAGAACTTAAATCAAAAAATAAAACCGAAATAGAAATTGAAAAGCAACTTGTTCAAAACTTGTATTACCTCAAGGGATTTAATTACGAAGCCAAAGAAATTCACTTATATACTTATATGAGCGAAAATAATTGTTTATACCATTTGATTAAAAACTCAAATAATGTGTATGTGTTAACGAAGAATGACTGGAATTCCTTAATCCGTGATTTATCTAATAATTCGGAAAAAGTTAATCTTTCAAATATATGCACGGCAAACAAATTCTTAGTATCTCCGTTTAATAATACTGATAAATTTTTGAATTCTGAATATTTTTTAACAAATCAACAAAGAGATTTCAAAAAAACCATACTTGATAATTATGAAAAAAATTATTTTATAAAAGGACAAGCTGGTACTGGAAAAACCCTTTTGGCGTACGATATAGCTAAAACTTATCTAACTAAAGAAAAAAAACGAGTTTTAATTATTCACTGTGCAAATTTAAATACAGCCCAAGAAAATAAATTAAATATGTCTGGTTTTACAATAGTTCCTATAAAAGAAATCAATAATTACACACAAGATGATTTTTCTAATTATGATGTTCTTATTGTAGATGAATTCCAAAGAATGCATGAATTAACAACGGTAGATAAAATTTTTGAATTTCGAGGTCAAATTATTATATCTGGAGATCCAAAACAGTGGTTAAACCAAAAAGAAGATCCAGAAATAAATCCAGTTGATCTAGACAAATTACTTAAAGAACATAATATTTCTTGTTTAAAGCTAAGTGAAAAAATTAGGAATAATGAAGAAATAGCATTTTTCATAAAACACCTATATAAACTAAGTAAGGCTAATCAAGATATAAAAAAAGGTATCACATTCAATCATATTCATGTTGAATTTTTTCAAGACAAAAATAAGGCAAAACAATTTGCATCGCAATTAATAGAAAAAAATTGGACAGTTATTAATTTGACACCAGGATATAATCAAGAAGAATATTACAAAGATTTTGAAGAAATCTCGGAATATAGCTCACATGATGTAATTGGGCAAGAATTTGACAAGGTTGCTACTTTTATTGGGTCAAATTTTAAATATAATCAACAGACTGGAGATTTAACTAGTGCTAATACCTATTATCCTTCTGTAAAAACTCTATTTGAAAATTTGACTCGCACCAAAGAGGAATTATATTTAATTATAATTGATAATATAGAAGTTTTTAGGCAGTGTATAAAAATCATTAATTCTCCAGAAAAATAAAATCTCTTATTACAAAACTAAGTTGTGACTTTTTCAGCCTTGGCTTTAAGTGCTTTTATGGGAATAATAGGTTTTATCATTAATAATTTTTAAGTAGTAAAAATTTAATTTCTCGAAATAAAACTTACTGAATGTAATTTGTTAAATTAGAAAGTAAATAAGCCATATCAATGATAATTATTGATATGGCTTATTTAATGATACAAGAATTAGTTTTGGTAAAGAATGGCTAAACCGTTGATGTAATCTTGGTCAATTGCAACATGAGTTGAATCGAGTTTTGTCATTTGATCTATGTATGCTACGGGGTACATTATTTTTGTTTTGTCATTGTTATTATGATTAAGACCTAAAGAGTGTCCAATTTCATGTAAGACTACTTGGTTTAGTTCTAGAGCATAGTTACCGTTAGCATATTCTGTTATTGTGTCATTAAAAAGTTCTACTTTTGCACTTTCCAATAAATCTAAATTTTTATAGTGATCACCTGATGTTTCAATTATAGATTGTCCTAATCTTGTTCCATTTTTTCTTAAAATACTTATAGTAATATCTGGTTTTTTATTTGTTTCTTCTAGTTTAATTATGTTTATATTGTTTATTTGGGCGATAGCTTCCTCAATAATTTGTTTTTGTTCATTGTTTACCTGTTCAATATGGTAAGTTATTGTGTTTTTTGCCCAACGTTCATCATAAATGTTGTATTCATTTTCTATTTTTTTAGTAAATTCCTTTACTTTAGGTACATCATAAGTGCTAGTGGCTTGTTCAACTTTAGGCTCATCAGAGTCAGTGGTTGAAGAATGACGTTTCTTCATTTTGTGGCCGATGAAAACACCTTTCTTTTTGTTGTAGGTGTAGCTGTAACCGGGTTTAAATTCATCGTAGTATTTAGCAATGACGTATGTTTTCTTTACTTTCTTGTGATGTTTTTTAGCTTTAGCTGAAACACAAGTTACATTGTTAATAGTAGTTGGTGATAAAGTACCAGTGGTAGTAATTAAAGCTAAAGCTGCAACGCAAAGTTTAATAAATTTTCTATTTAATTTAATTTCCATAATAAATTCTTTTTCTTTAAAATTAGTTCAACAGACAAAACAACAAGTTTAATATATCATTACTTTCATACTTGTAACAAGTTACCATATTGATTTTTAACGATAAAATTGAACATTGCCATAAGAATAAATAATTTCGCTTCAGCTGCTTTCCATACTCTATAAATTATAGATATAGTAATTGAGCATATAGACTGTAAACTGCATAAGCCAAAATAGCTCCAACTTTTCATAAATATAGCAATCAATAATTTATAGTTTTATTTAATTCATATTACAAAGCATTTTTCTACACAAAAATTGATTAATTTGTCTTAGATTACTAATACTTTTATTAAAAAAACGATTAGATAAATCTAACCGTCTTATTTAAAGTATAAAGTTAGTTCTCTGGCCATCATCTTCTTGGTCAGTAACTAGTATTGAAACTTTGATAATCGCATAATTATATAACGCTATCGACATAATGACTTATCGTTTGCAAAGATAAATCATTAATTTGGTAATCAGAATATCTTAACGACCGAAAGCCTTTGTATCGGTCAGAAAATTCAGTTAACCAGTTTTACGATTGACGAATACTATTAATGCTTTAAAAATATTTATTAAGTATTTAAGATCCTGATTTTATTTGTTAAACTCAGTTCTACTATTTACAAAATCTGTCACAATCTGCATCCCTGATTTAAATTGAGGCAAATCTGTATTTTTTCCCTTAACTAAAAACAATACTTCACTATTAGGGAAATTTTGATCATATGTATCAATAAGATTCTTCCATAAATCTTTATCAACAATAAAATTACCTTTTGAATTTCTAAATCCATTTATCAGCCACTTTTTACTCCAGCTGTTAATACCTTTAGCCAAATCATTATAATCTGTAACAAAAAGTAATTTATTTTTATTTATTCCTAAGTTAATTGCTTCTTTCATTGCTTCTTTCATAACTTCTAGAGTCATCCTATTTTGTGATTTCATTGTTGTAGCTTCTAAAACATAGTTTGCATGACTCTTATCGTTTACTTGAATATTTTTCCTAGAAGAAGGAAATTCAATATAATACATCCAAGCTGATGTATCTCTTGAACTTATTTTAGTATTCCCATTACTGCAACCACCTTTAAGATATATTATTGCAAAATAATTGTCTTTAGAATATTTTTCTTTTAATTTTTTATTCTCTTCCGATTCACTCATTTTTTTCACCTCAAGTTAAATATAATATTCCCTGTACTACAATCTAAGTTAGAACTTAAATGTGAATACTAGATTGTTAAATTTACCGTCTGAAAATTAACATTACTAACTGTTGCCCGTTTGAATTGACTTAGATCTTCAGTTTTAATATAACTTATGATCAACTGACCACTTCGATCATAAATATACAATGGATAATAGTTTCATAGGTATCTGTGCCTTCAACTCTAAATTTATTGGAGTTTTACTGATCCAGAATCCTCGATTCTTACCAGTATTTTTGTCAACTCTGTTTAAAGTTACTTTTATTGAAACTTTTCGCTTGTTATTACCACTATATACGTTATTCTCTTTGGTAAAGTCGACATAGTCATGATGATAATCATTATATCCACACCATGAATTTTCAAGGTAATCTTGATATAAATAGACTGGTGCATGATTTTCTTTAATTTAATCCGTATAGTTTATTACAATATTCGGCTGGAATTAGATATTTTTTATTATTATCAAGATCAGCTGAAATAATATATCGTATTTTATTAAATGTTCCAGTAACTGCAAATTTCCTAAACAGATTAGCATATTTCATAATAAATGTACTTCCTTCTGAAAAAGAAATCAGAGTTCAAACGTACAATAAAATAATAGTAATTTTATTTTATATTTACTATTATATATAAAATAAATCATAAACATTTTAATGTAAACCCAAAAAAGAAAAATTTTGTCATTGCATGCAAAAAAAGTAGCTCTAAATCCCGTTATATCAACCTAAAAGCCTACCTAAAAGTTTTTGCACGGAACACAGCTAAAAATGTGTTCCGTATCGTGTGCATAATTATCTTTAATAAACAAAAATAACCTTAACTTATCAACAGAAAATACTGATATTTCAAGGTTATTTTAACAATTTTATTCTTCTGAATGCTGATTGCCAGAATCGAACTGGCGACCTTTTCTTTACGAGGGAAACGCTCTACCAACTGAGCTAAATCAGCAATTTTCACAACGTTTAAATTATACCAAAACAAAAAAAGTCGTGCAATCGAATGCGCGACTTTTATTTTATTTCCAATCTAGGCAAAGCTCTTGTTTGTGCAGTAATTCTGGCAACTCGTCACGATCAATTCTCTTATCGTTTAACTTGTCACCAGTTATTTGATTAGTGAAAGAATCAATACGTCTATTAGCATCCCGCAAGTCATAGTAAGTGGTAACGACTTGGTCATATTCTTTCAAGTCTGCCACTTTAAAATCACGCGGATACTCATTTTCAAAAGTAGTAAAGGCTAGTGGCAAGCGCGGCTTTAATTGCGGTTCTTGATCAGGAATACCCACTTGCATTCCTAGAGCCGGAAATGTCAGCTTAGGCAAGTCTAATACCTCTAACATTTTTATCGGATGATCATTAATGGTGCCGAGTGGCACATAACCAAGATTCATACTTTCAACAGCATTAGCCACATTTTGCCAAGCAAGTAATGTATCATCCATCCCCTGAAAGAAAATATCCGTGGTATGAACACGTCCGTCATCTTTACCTAATTGGCGGCGAATTTGTTGGTTGCGGTATAAATCAACTACAAAGATAAACAAATCTCCTTCAGCACCAACATATTTTTGACCGCACAATTCTCTGGTTTTTGCCCTTTTACCTTCATCAGTAATATGAAGCATTGTAGCATTTTGCATAAACATGCTCGTTGCTGTATGTTGAAAAACGGTGTACAAAGTATTTAATTGTTCTGCAGTTAGTGTTTGATCTTTAAATTTTCTGATAGAGCGATGATTAATTTGTTGGTTAATTGTGGAATTATGAATCATTTTGATACTTCTTTCTAACTATCTTACTAAAAGTAACTGTATTGCAAATTGATTTTACTGTCAATAATTGTCTTTTAAATTAACAGACTGTGCTAAAATTTAGACAGAAGATCATTACCATATAATAAATGGAGGAATTTATGCGTATTTTAGTTATCGGCGGTGCCGGTTATATTGGTTCAATAGCTGTTAAGAAACTAATTGAGCAAAAAAATGATGTTGTTGTCTTTGATGCTTTGTATACAGGTCACAGAAAAGCAGTCAATCCAAAAGCTAAATTTTATCAAGGCGACATTGAGAACAAGTTTTTAGTTAGCCAAATATTGCGTAAAGAGAAAGTTGAAGCAGTAATGCATTTCGCCGCTTATTCTCTAGTGCCTGAATCTGTACAAAATCCACTGAAATACTATGACAATAATGTTTCAGGTATGATTGCACTCCTAGAAGCAATGAAAGATGCCGGTGTCAATTACCTCGTCTTTTCTTCAAGTGCGGCAACTTACGGCATCCCTAAGAAATTGCCAATTACTGAAGATTCACCGCTTAATCCGATCAGTCCTTATGGCGAAACCAAAGTAATGATGGAAAAAATCATGCATTGGGCAGATAAAGCGGATGGCATCAAATCAATTGCTCTACGTTACTTCAACGTTGCCGGTGCCGCAAGTGACGGTTTAATCGGAGAAGATCATGCCCCCGAAACGCATTTAATTCCTAATATTTTAAAAAGTGCTCTGACCGGTGACGGTAAATTTACTATTTTTGGGAATGATTACAACACTAAAGATGGTACTAATGTTAGAGATTACGTTCAAGTAGAAGATCTCATTGATGCACATGTACTGGCACTAAAATACTTAGTTAAAACTAACAAGTCCGATGTGTTCAACCTCGGAACTGCTCACGGCTACTCCAACTTGGAAATATTACAAGCAGCTCGTAAAGTTACTAATGTTGAAATTCCATATACGATGGGTCCACGCCGTGCAGGTGACCCTGACAGTCTAGTTGCCGATTCAGCTAAAGCCAGAACTATTTTAGACTGGCAGCCACAACATGAGAACGCTGAGGATATGATGACAAGTGCATGGAAATGGCACCAAAGTCATCCCCAAGGATACGCAGACAAATAATAAAATTGCTGGTAAAATTTACCAGCAATTTTTTTGACTAATTTTTAGGGTTAAATGTGATGTATAATTCCATATCACAAAACTGACCGTGATATTTAACTTCATCTTTAAGCCTGGCCACATGTTCAAAGTGCAGTCTTTCAGCAATGGCTCTACTAGGCTGGTTATTAGTATCTGCCAGTAATTTAATGCTATGTAGGCCCAACTGGTTAAACGAAACTTCCACTAGCTTTTTAACAGCTTGAGTCATAATTCCCTGTCCCTGATATTTTTGCCCCAGCCAATAACCAATTTCGCCGCTTTCATTTTTGAGTTTGATATTATGCAAATCTACCATTCCTGCTGGTTCACCATCAACTAGAACAACTAGAGCCAACTTTTCATAACGCGCCGTATCGACACGCATTGCCTTGATAAAATCAACCTCATCATTGACGCTTGTCATATTATCTGCCCAGGGTAGGAAGTGTGCCAGTTCTTTACGATCATGGGCGATATTTTCATATAAAGCCTCTGCATGTCTAATTTCGGGTAAAACTAAACTAATCGTCATGTTGTTAATAGTAAATTGACTAATGGTAAACATTACATCGTTCTCCTTAATTAAATTTTAATAAAGTATATCATACTACAATTTAAGCTTAAATGTAGCCCTTTTTAGCATAACAAAAATTACAATCTGCTAATTTTTTTAATTAGTTAAAAACATATACTTTTGTATAATGCTATAATTTAATAATGTAACATTTTTTTAAGAAATTGGAGTGATTTAATGAGCGAAGAAGAGGAAAATAACGGTTCTGGTTACGAACGAACCTTGACTAACGCGCATATTCAATTAATTGCCCTAGGTGGGACAATTGGTACTGGTTTATTTCTAGGTGTAGGTAACAGCATTAGACGAGCCGGTCCCAGCGTCATTCTGATTTATGTCGTGGTCGGTATTTTCTTATTTCTACTAATGCGGGCTTTGGGAGAGCTGATAGTTTCTGATTTATCTAAACACACCTATATTGATTTTATTGAAAAGTACTTAGGTAAAAACACTGGTTTTATTTCAGGTTATCTTTACTGGATTAGTTGGGTTACGTTAGGCATGGCGGAAATGACAGCTCTAGGGATTTACTTTCAATATTGGTTCCCGCATTTACCTACCTGGGTGCCTGGTTTAATTACCATCGCTGTTTTGCTATTTATCAATTTGCTTTCTGCCCGTCTTTTTGGCAACTTGGAATTTAGTTTTGCCATAATCAAAATTGTGACGGTTATTGCCTTTGTGATTTTAGTAGCCTATTTATTAATAACTGGTGGCAAAACCTCTTTTGGTCCCGTTACTCTAGCTAACTTGTCTGCGCATGGTGGCTTTTTTGCTAAAGGAAGCACCGGTTTCTTCTCCGGCTTCCAAATGGTCATCTTTAGCTTTGTTGGCGTTGAACTAGTAGGTTTAACTGCCGCAGAGGCACAAAACCCCAAGGTAACGATTAGAAAGGCTATTAATCAAGTCCCACTACGAATAATTTTATTCTATGTACTGGCTATCATTGCAATTTTAGTAGTTATTCCGTGGGATAAGGTGGCTACAAATTCCAGTCCGTTTGTACAGACTCTAGCGGCAACTGGCATCCGCAATGCCGGTTCAATTATTAATTTTGTGGTCATTTCTGCTGCAGTTTCTTCAACTAATAGTATTCTGTATAGTGCAGGCCGGTTGTTATTTTCAGTTACTTTTAACGGTAAGGGTAAATTTAACCAGACATTTGGTCATTTAAGAAGACAATTACCACAAAATGCGCTGACCTTATCAGCTTGCCTAATGGCGTTAGCACCTTTTGTCATCATCGTCATCGGCAATGAGGCGTTTAATTTTATTTCTTCTACTTCTACCAGTATGTTTTTAATTATTTGGTGCCTGATGCTTTTAACGCATATTGCATATAGGAAAAAAACACCTGTGCAAGAATTAACTGATTTCAAGATGCCCGGTTTTCCTTTTTTGGACTACATAACACTAATCTTTTTTATTTTAATGATCATATTGTTGTTAATCTTACCTGAAAACAGGATTTCTATGATTTCAGCACTGTTAATCTTTATAGTCTTGTCAACCCTGTCTAAAATTTGGCATGAAGAAAAGAAGGCATAGCAATGCAAGCTTTGAAACAGAAATTGTTGGTGAATTGGGTGTTGTGGAAAAAATAAATATTAAAAGCAAGAATTAAGTAAAAAAGTTCCTAGACAATTATTTTTGTCTAGGAACTTTTTATTTATGCATTATTCTTCTTTTGATTTTTTGCCACAATCCCAATGCTTGCCGCATGCGATTAGCAGGCACGTAATTACGAATAGCGCGCAAAGTCTTTTTATTATTTCGTGTTGTAAAAATGAATTTTCCGTTTGCACGGGTGCGAATTTCAAAACGAGGGATATAACGACCGTGGAAATAGACATCCGCCACCACATAGGTAACTTCTTGCCACGGAATCTGGACATAGTCAGAGATATTGCGGTCATTATAAAATTCAAACGCCTTATCTCCGACCATTACTTTACCGTATGTCGACAATGCGCGAAACCAAGTCGCATTTGCCGTTAAATCAACTTTAGTGTTACTTGATTCAACCATTTTGAATTAAAGCACATTCAGAACGTGCAGAACAACACCAACAATAAAGATGGCAATAATAATCACAATTGGTGAAACTTTCTTCTTTAGCAGCCACATGCAAAGGAATGTCAAGAGTAGCCCGGCTAAACCGGGAATTAAACTATCCAAATTGTTTTGCAAAGTAGTTACTTTAAACTTAGTAAGAGATAAGCCATTTGCCTGATCAATTAAAGCTTGTTGAATACCTTTAGCACCGGCTGGAAGTGAACTCCAATCAATATAGCCACCCTTTTGAACAGGTGTTTTTGAGACAATTGGGGTGAACTTAATATTGACCCAGCGCTCAATCAGGGAGCCTAAAACAAACATACCCATCATGGAAGCTCCACGAGTTACCTTTTGCAATAGACCACCAGACATATCATTAGTAATCGCAGAACCTGCTTTGTAACCAAATTCTTGTGTGTACCACATGAAAGCCAATCTAATTACATTCCAAATAACGAAGAACAAAATTGGTCCTAAAATGTTGCCCTGAATAGCCATTGAAGCACCTAAGGCACCAACTATTGGCCGCACGGTATACCAGAATACAGGGTCACCAACACCGGCTAAAGGTCCCATCATTCCGACCTTAACACCTTGAATAGCTTCATCTTCAACCTTAGCACCGTTAGCCTTGTCTTCCTCTAAGGCTAAAGTAACACCTAAAATTGGCGATACTAGATAAGGGTGAACGTTAAAGAAGACCAGATGTCTTTGCAAAGCTGCAGCCATGTCGTCTTTTTTAGGATAAAGTTTTCTCAAAGCAGGAATAAGTGAATATGCGTACCCACCATTCTGCATTCTTTCATAGTTCCAAGAAGCCTGCAAAAATTGTGAGTGCCACATAACTTTGAAGCGGTCGGCTTTAGTTAATTTTATTTTTTTATCAGCCATTGTAAAATCCTCCTCTTAAATATCACTTTAATAGTCATCTATGATATCGCCGAGTGGATCGCCGGTACCTTCATTATCAGAATTTGAACTGCCGTTATTACCACCCTTTGACTCTAAAGCTAAGTACATAAGAGCCATTGCTAGACCAATGGCACCTAAGGCAATCAAAGTTAAGTCTTTAATAGCCGCCAGGGCAAAGCCGATAGCAAAGAATGGCCAAACTTCACGGCTAGCCATCATGTTAATAACCATCGCGTAACCAACGGCTACAACCATGGCACCACCGATTGACATACCATCACTGAGCCATGCTGGCATTAAGCCTAGCCAGTATTTAACAGTAGAAGCTGGAATAGCTAGTAACAAAGCGGCTGGAATAGCAATTCTCAACCCTTGTAGACAAACATCAATCCATTGCCACATATTAATTTTACGCCAATTACCTTTTTTGGCATCTGCATCCATAATGTGCACAATACCAGTAGAAATAGTCCGCACAATCATAGTCAAAAAGAGTCCGGCAACAGCTAAAGGCATCGCAATACCTGTAGCCATACCAATCCCCCTTGTTCCTTGACCACTTTGAACTAAAATGATAGCTGAAGCAACAGAAGCCAAAGCAGCATCAGGCGCAACAGCGGCACCAATATTAGCCCAGCCTAAGGCAATCATTTGTAAATATCCACCTAAAGTAACGCCTAAAACCAGATTACCGGTTACTAGGCCGATTAACGTACAAGCGACCAGTGGTTGGTGAAATTCCCATTGATCCAAGATGCCTTCCATACCTGCAAGAAAGGCAACTATGACAACTAAAATCATTTGAATAGCGTTCATGTTTTACTCCTATTCTCTTATTTATTTTGTTCGTCAAGCAAACTTTGAGCTTTATTTAAAATAGCTTCCATATTGCCTTCTTTATCAGTTGGAACTTTGCGCACATCATACTTGACTCCCATTTTTTCAAGTTCGTGGAAAGTATCAACATCTTCCTGATTCATAGACAATACATTGTTAGCATTGACGTCGCCAACTTTATAAGACATTGATCCAACATTGACAGTCTTAATGTCAACTCCAGCTTTTATTACCTTTAAAACATCTTCAGGATTTTCAAATAATAATAACGCATGTGTGTTGCCAAAACGGGGATCTTTTGCAATCTCAACCATCTTTTTTAAAGGAACAGTATGTGCCTTAACACCGGCAGGAGCTGCTTCACGAATCATGCTCTTACGCATTTCATCTTTTGCTACACTGTCAGAAACAACTATTACTCTGTCTGGGTGCATGGAAGGTATCCATCCTGTAGCAACCTGACCATGTAATAAACGAGAATCAATTCGTGCCAAAACAAATTTTATATGACCATCACCAACGACAGTACCCGCGGGAATGGTCTTCTTCTTACCAGCAGTTTGTGCCTTAGTTTGAACTTTTGTTGAAGACTTCGGCATTAATTCTGCCGGCTTTATTTTAATACCATCACGTGCTGGCTCTACCACAGCAGTTGCAATTTCGTGAGCTGTAGCAACTGGCTTAGTCATCCGCTGTGTTAAAGCTTCTACCACCAGAGGCAGGTTCATACCTGCTACTACTGCCCATTTAGGATGCTTTTCGAGTAAACCGCTTGCTTGATTAAACGGCGTACCACCCCATAAATCGACTATCAGCAAAACTTCATCCTGATTTTCAAACGAAGCAATTGCTGTTTCCATTTTGCCCCTAATATCATCTGGGCCTTCATCAGGCTTTAAAATGACATGAGCAAAATTGTCCTGTTCGCCAAACAGCATTTGCGCAGACTGCGCAATTCCATCGGCAAAACCACCATGGCTGGCTAAAACAATTCCTACCATGAGATTTCCTCCTTTAGATAAAATGTATCCGCTACTATTGTACCGTGAAAGTGCTTTTAAGTCACGTAACCGCATTATTTTCTCATATAAATAAAATACTATTCCTTTAATATTAAGGAAAAAACAGGTACAAAAAAGAGGACCGTTAGGTCCTCTTTTTGCTGCTCG
>NZ_KQ034046.1:311052-392539 GCF_000970855.1 Lactobacillus helsingborgensis | reverse complement strand
TTTTGCTCGATTTATGTTGAACTTGTTATTTGTTGTAACTCGCTCAAGCACAAGTAATACCTTACTCTTTTTGTGTTAGTTCGTCAAATTAAAGTTTTTGTTCGTTATTTAAGTTATTTTGCTTTCAAATTAGTTTTAACTAATACCTGATATGTGCGATTTTTACCTTTTTGACTAGACCAATTTGTTAAATATTCGTAATTTAGGCTCTTTTGAGCTAAATTCAAATTGATTTTTTTACCAAAAAAATTTCGTAAGCTGATCAGCTTACGAAATTAACGAGTCTATTAAACTAGATTAAACTTTCTTCTTTAGTAATCTTTTTCATTCCATTCATATAAGGAACTAAAACTTCGGGTACTGTGACAGTGCCATCTTCATTTTGGTAATTTTCTAAAATTGCAGCAACCGTTCTGCCGACAGCTAAGCCTGAGCCATTAAGCGTATGTGCCAAATGAAGTTTACCATCTTCATCGCGGTAACGAATTTGCGCACGCCGAGCTTGAAAGTCAGTACAGTTAGAACAGCTGGAGATTTCACGATACTTATCTTGTGCCGGCATCCACACTTCCAAATCATAGGTTTTGGCACTAGTAAAACTAGCATCCCCAGTTGATAATGCCACAACATGATATGGTAAATCTAATTTTTGTAACAAGTGTTCAGCATTGTTTGTGAGTTTGTCCAATTCATTCCAAGACTCTTCCGGCTTACAAATCTTAACCATTTCCACTTTTCTAAACTCGTGCATTCTAATTAAGCCCCGAGTATCACGTCCAGCTGAACCAGCTTCACTTCTAAAGGCTGGAGAAAGTGCAGTAACGTTAATTGGTAATTTGTCTGCGTGAATAATTTCATCACGGAAATAGTTAACCAGTGGCACTTCAGCAGTTGGTATCAAAGTTAAATCAAGTGGCTTATCAGGATCATCATTATCCACAATTGTATAAACATCTTCGCGGAATTTAGGAAATTGACCTGTACCCTGCATTGACTCGTCGTTGACTAAATATGGCGGAATAACTTCAGTATAACCTTCCTTAGTATTTTCATCTAAGAAAAAGTTAAACACTGCCCGTTCAAGCAAGGCACCAGCACCTTTATAATAGACAAAACGTGCACCTGAAACCTTAGCGCCTCTGTCCCAGTCTAAAATATCTAAATCGGTACCAAGTTCCCAGTGAGCTTTGGGCTTGAAGTCGAGTTTTGTTGGTTCGTGCCACTTACGAACTTCTTCATTATAACTTTCATCAGGTCCGATTGGATCAGAATCATCAGGGAAATTAGGCAGCCTTAATAAAATATAGTTTTGCTTTTCAGTTAATTCAGCAACCTTTTCATCTAGTTCCTTAATTTCCTGTCCAACTTCACGCATTTTTTGCACAGCGGCGGAAGCATCTTGCTTATTTCTCTTAATTTCAGCAATTTCTTTAGAAACTTTGTTTCTCTCCGCTTTCAGTTGCTCACTGCGATTTAATTCTTCACGTCTATCAGCGTCAATTTTGACTAATTCATCCAGTTCTTCTGGCTTAACGCCGCGTCTACCCAGCTTATCTTTAGCCCAATCAAGATTCTCACGAATCAATTTAATATCCAGCATTTTTAACCTCCACACAAAAAAGCCAATTCATCCTTAAAATTGGGACGAATTGGCTTTCACATGGCTTCGCGGTACCACCCATTTTCAGCTAATAAGTTAGCTGCGCTTCATTAAGTCGGCGATAACGATGCCGCTTGCCGTGTAACTATTAATTACCCACATTAATGGAATCTGGAAACGACTTCTATTCGCTTGCACCAGAGCGCGAACTCTCTAAAACAGTCTTAGGATTCCGTGTTTGGATATTATTTTAAGCTATTAAGCTTTTTTTGGCAAATAGTATTTATTAGTATTTGCAATTATTTATGCGCAAATTAAGTATTTAAAAAAATACGGACATACTTTAAATGATGAGATAAAGATTTCGGTATTTCCTAATTACTTTTTCCCTTCTAACCACTGTGCCTTTTGCAGTAAGAAATAGTCTTCTTGATACTGAGAAAATTCACTGACTTTACTTATATCAACAGCATAGATAAATTTAAAACCCAGGCGTATTAGTAATTTTTTTGAGCGTAGATTATTTTCAAAAACCCCAGCCCAAATTTCAGTTTGATTGAGTTTTTGGAATGCATAATCCAGCACTATTTTTAGTGCTTCAGTCATATAACCGTGTCCCGAGAAGTCCTTGTCTAACAAAAAGCCAATTTCTTTAGTTGCCTGCAATTCTTTGGTACTGACGCCGCGCTCATATAGCTCAACTAAACCAATCATTTTTTGAGATTGGCACAAGCAGAGAGCATAGCTATATTTTCTTGCCACATATTGCCCAGCCGCTTTTTCGGCATCACCTAGATTTTGATAATGACCAAAGCCTGCTAAGCGCTGATAATATTCATCCTGCCCCCATTTAAGTAAAGTTGATGCATCCGACAAGTTAAAAGGGCGCAAATAAATGCGATTAGCCATTAATGGCCCACCAATTTGAGCAACCAATCCATGCCAAACTGGAGTGCAAAACTATAGGCTGCAATAGTCCAAGGCTTACCTAAGATGATAATCCAAAAATAAGTCCAGAACTTCATATCTGTTAAGCCTGCTAGTAGACACAAAACGTCATCTGGTGCCATTGGCGCTACAATACAGATCGCAAAAAACCAGTTAAATTTGCTTTGATTTTTGGTCCACTTCATATATTTATCAAGCGTTTTTTCGGAAACAATATGAAGGATAAAGGGTCTGCCATAAAAGCGTGCCAAAAAAAAGTTGATGATTGAGCCAACACAGATTCCAACATAGTTATAAATAAAACCAGCTACTGGTCCAAAGAAGATCACTCCGCCTAAAAGTGAGACTCCACCTGGAATAATAGGGATAACCACCTGTATAATCTGAATCACAACAAAAATTATTGGCCCAATTATTCTCTTATCAGCCAAATATGCTTTCATTTTAGCTTGACTAGTAAATATTCCTAATTTGTACCAATAAATACACAATAGAATAATGATAATCCCGCTGACAACGGTCAAGATGTTAATTAATCTTCGACTAGCTTTAGCAGACAGATGCATAACTTACCTCCAATGTTAAGCCTCATTTTACCAAAAAATAAGCAAAGTGATTACTTTTTAATTCATTAAATACTAATAATTAAAATAACTTAAATATTTACATTTATGAAATAAAAGGAAGCTTGTTTTAAAACGGTCAGCTGTCCTAATTACAGTATAATAGTTAATAATACTTAATTAATTTTTGGAGGAAATTCGGATGACCAAATTTATTACTGACGTCACTTATGATAAACAAAAAGATTTACAAGTAGATATTTATGAGCCAGATAATGATAGTTCCAATAATAAAATACTATTATTTTGGCATGGCGGTGGTTGGTTTCGCGGTGACAAAAGCAGCTTTAAAGAACTATGTAGTAAAATAGCCGCTCATGGTTTTACCGTCTTTGCTCCCAACTACTCCCTTGCACCGCAACACCCGTTTCCAGCCGCACACGAAGACAGCATTAATTTTGTAAAGTGGTTGCTAAAAAGTAAATACGTTGCTAATAAAAAGGTAGACATCACTCAAATAGGAGCTAGCAGTGGTGGAACAATGGCTCTTAATATTGCTGGCAAATATGGTTTCCCCACTGTTACTTGGTCAGCACCAGTTAACTACTCAAAGTGGATGAAAGACCACCAGAAAGTGACAGCTTCAGTTGATGGTCGCAAGGAACTGGGCTTAACTAATTTACATGATATTAATGATGCCTTTTATAAATATTTTACTTTAGCATATGCCAGTTCAGAAGACGCACTAGTCTTAAAGAAAATAGATGCTACTTCTTATGACTATAGTAATTTACAGCAGCTATTGATGATTAATTCTGCAGATGAATTATCGCCTATTAAGTATTTGCTTGACTTTATTGCTGTTCTAGCTCAACAAAATCATGCGGTTGACTTGAAAATAATAGCTGGTAATAAGCACGCAATGTCTTATTCCACTCAATATCTGGAGCAATCACTAAACTATCTTTTAAATGCAATAAAATAATTTTTATTTTTACTTACTATTGATTAGTAAAATATTCTGTATGTGCTATAATAATTAATGAAAACGTTTTATATTCTTGATAAGCTTATCCTATAAATTTTTAAGGAGATAATATTATGGCTAAATATCAATCAATTAATCCATATACTAACGAAAACTTTGCCAATTATGACAATCCTACTTCTGATCAAATAGAGGATGCTCTTAATTTAACCGATGCATTGTATCACAAGTGGCGTCATGAAAAGCCTGAAACACGGTCTAAGACCCTGCATCAAGTAGCAGACGGTTTGCGTGAGCATAAAAAAGAAATGGCCGAAATCATGACCCGTGAAATGGGTAAAATGATTGGTGAAGCAGAAGGTGAAGTTGATCTTTGCGCTTCTATTTGTGACTATTTTGCCGATAAAGGTCCTGAATTGTTAAAACCAGAGCCAATTGACTCCAAACTGGGCGATGCGTATTACTTAAAGCAAGCAACTGGTGTAGTAATGGCTTGTGAACCATGGAATTTCCCACTTTATCAAGTAATCAGAGTATTTGCACCAAACTTTATTGTAGGTAATCCTATTATTCTCAAACATGCGCACAATGTTCCTGGTTCAGCAGCATTAATTGCTAAAATTATTAAACAAGCAGGAGCTCCAGAAGGAAGTTTAATCAACCTTTACCCAAGTTATGACCAACTTGATCAAATTATTGCTGATCCTAGAATTCAAGGAGTAGCTTTAACTGGTTCAGAGCGTGGTGGTTCTTCGGTTGCTGAAAATGCCGGTAAAAACCTGAAAAAGTCGACAATGGAACTTGGCGGCAATGATGCTTTCATTATTCTTGATGATGCTGATCCGCAAGTCTTAAAACAAGCACTTAGTTCTGCTAGAACCTATAATGACGGACAAGTATGTACATCTTCTAAGCGTATTATTGTTGTTAAATCACGTTATGAAGAAACTCTCCAAGAATTAAAGAGCGTCTTTTCTAGCTTAAAAGCTGGCGATCCGCTTGATCCAAACACAACTTTGCCACCAATGAATTCACAAGGTGCCAAGGATAAATTAACCAAGCAAGTTGACCAAGCTATTGGTGCAGGCGCCAAAGTATTCTATCAATATCCTGAAATTGATTCTGATGGTGCCTTCTTCCGTCCAACTATTCTGACTGATATTGATCGTGATAATCCTGCATTTGACCAAGAATTCTTCGGTCCAGTAGCTATTGTCTACGAAGTAGAAGACGAAGATGCTGCTATTGCTTTAGCTAATGATTCCAGCTACGGCTTAGGTTCTTCAGTTATCAGCTCCAATCTTGAACGTGCACAAAACGTCGCCGCTCAAATTGAAACTGGTATGACAGTAATTAACGGTACTTGGATTAGTTCAGGTGAATTACCATTCGGTGGCATTAAGAAATCCGGCTATGGTCGTGAACTCAGCGATCTTGGCTTGATGGCTTTTGTTAACGAGCACTTAGTAATTTCTATGCCGACCAAGTAATATTTATAAGAAGACAAATTAAAAAAGCTGATAGACGCTAGTTTATCAGCTTTTTATTTAATTAAATTTATTTTAACGGTGGCGCATGAGGTTATAACCGGTTAGTCCAGTCGTCATCACGCTGGCTAAAATCAAGAAATACGTTGATGCTCCTATTGAAACAGCATATAAAAGCAATTGGCTAGTAATGCTATGCAAAATACCCCGATTAGACAATGAACTGTTTGACATTCTAAAAATAAGGTAAATTAGAAAAATACTTTCAATTAAAGACAATGAAAAAGCGATTATTCTGCTCTTTTTAGTATCTTTCATTGTATGGTAAATAATAAACAGCGGAATCAAAACGATGACTAGCCAGATTACACAAAGCACTACTCCAGATAGTAATGTGGCATTTGAAGAAAAGAGTCTGCCGGCTAATCTGAAAGTTACCCGCGTAATTGACATTTTTTGACTGTAAGTCACGTCTAAAACAGACGCACCTGATCCAGTAAATAAAACTATTAAGTTTATTATTGCGAGCAAAACTACTAACAGCTGTACATAAGAAAAGTGCTTTTTCACTGGGGCATTTTCCTTATTTTTAATACTTTTCTGGGCTAGCCTGCTCTTTGATCTCACCTTTTCTTTTGATTCAGCTACGTCATTAAACATATTGGATCCGAGCTGATTTATTTTTTGTGTTAAGCGTTCATCTATGGTGTAGCGGTCAATCTTTTCCTGACGGCTGCACACAAAATAGAGCCAAACTAATAAAGCAAAAAAGCAAATCCAACCAAAACTGCGAGAAAAACTCATCAGGATTAACAATGCAATTCCCAGCAGAAATACGATCATAC
The DNA here is from genome assembly GCF_000970855.1 of Lactobacillus helsingborgensis. Classification (GTDB taxonomy): domain Bacteria; phylum Bacillota; class Bacilli; order Lactobacillales; family Lactobacillaceae; genus Lactobacillus; species Lactobacillus helsingborgensis. The sequence continues at coordinate 386,108 of NZ_KQ034046.1, read as the reverse complement.
TGTTCACATGAATCCACTTTAGCATTCGTGCAATAACAGAGTTTTGCTTTGCTGGATAAAATTCTTGCCGGTATAATTTGCGACTAGCAATTTTTTTGCCGGTCTTTTCATCTTCAAAAACAGCCTTTTGGTGTTGATCTGTGAAAAAAGTCTCACGATATTTTTGTAAGTCAAAATGACAATTTGGGCATTTAACATCCTCATCAGTGATGGGACGACCACAGTTTGGACAAGTAGTCATAAGAAGCTTCCTTTAATCAATAATTGTTAATAGGTTAATCATAAAACAAAAATAGCGATAAGGAAAATTCTTTATCACTATTTTAATACAGTCTTTTACTGTAATTCTTGAATTTTTGCTTTAACTTGCTTTATTTCAGAAATTGAAGCTTTCGAATCAAGCATTAATTGATCGAGCTTAAACTTGAGTAGTTCTAACTCATTATTATTCCTTTTCTGCTGCTTCACTTTTTGCGCCTGCGAAGTGAGCAGCAGACCATTCTTAATTTGCCATCTTTCAACTTTAAGCTGTTTGATAAATGCTTGATCGTGTGACACAAGTATCATAGCAAACGGATAAACTCTCACAAATTCCGCCAGTGCATTAATAGAGGCAATATCTAAAAAGTTTGTGGGTTCATCAAGCAGCAATAAATTATATTGACCGGTAATTATTTTTGCTAAATTGAAACACACAAGCTGGCCACCACTAAGATCACTTATTTTATGGTCTCCATATTGGCGCAAATGCAAATCGCCCAAGACCTGCATAGTCGAACTATCATCGAATATGCTGGTGGCAAAAAGAGAATCAAATAACGTTTTATCCGTTTGGCTTGTAACTATGTTTTGGTTAAAATAACCTATTTTTAATTGCGGATTATAAAAACCATGCAGTTTCCTATCCTTAACTTGTTCCAGAAAAACAGTTTTGCCAACACCGTTTTGCCCAGTTAAAACTATTTTTGAGCCATAAGCAAGATTTACTTCTTGCGTAATGTTAAACAACTTCTGCCCATAAGCATTAAGCGGTTGCTTCTCCAGCCGTAATGCCTTGCTTTTCGAAGAAATAGACAGGTCAGTTATCCCATTGTTGCCATTTTTCAAGGTAATCGCATGATGAACTGGCGGCTTTTCTAGCTCTCCTTTTTCCTTATTGATGCGGTTAGCAAGACTTTTACTGGCTCTGATGACATTATTTGCTGTTTTTTGTTTTCCTAGCGACTTTGACCGCCAGTCAGATGAAGAAAGTCCCTTTTTGTTACGAGAAAAAGTTCTGGCCTTATTAAAATGCTGATTATAACTTCTCTTTAACTGCTCAAGGTGCTTTTCCTTTTGCTCATAAATCGTTTCTGCTCGTTTTTGTTCATCTTGTCTAAAGCTGCGAAATTCTTCATAAGTCCCAGAGAAATTGTGCACTTCTTGATCTTGAATATACCAGATTGAATTACAGACGCTATCCAAAAAGTTCTGGTCATGGCTGACAATTAAACAGGCAATTTTGCTTTTATTTATTAACTTTATTAACCATTGTTGCTGCGTAATATCCAAATTAGATGTGGGTTCGTCCAAAAGCAGCAAGCCATTAGGCATATTTTTTAATTTAGCAACGGCCCTACTGAGAGCTAATTTCTCTCTTTGCCCGCCACTCTTATCACCAGCATCAAGCAATTGCGGAACATAAGCAAAATTACAATTGTTAATAACTGCACCTTTAATGGTAAACAAATCTGTAAATTTTTCTTGAGCAAGAATCTTCATTAAAGTGGTTTTACCGGCGCCATTATTACCAACCAAACCAATTTTTTGTCTAGAATTGATGCTCAAATTTGAGACAGTCAGCAGTTTAGAAGCTGCCACGTCAATTTGTAAATAATCTATTTTAATTAATTCCACTATAATACCTCAATGTATACGCGTAATTAGTAAAGTAAGCCGCAATTATAAGCTGCTGAAATTACTCTACCTGATAAATAAGATCGCTCTACGTTGAGTTAAAAATTAAAAAGTGGTGATTGATTTAAAACTACAACTAGAGCTTATTGATTATTTACTTGTCTTGACATGCCAGTATTCCTTACCTTCTACTTAAAATTTAATTAAAAACAGTATACTATAACTAATTAACATTTGTAAATGGACTAAAAAATTGTTTTGAATAAAAAAAGCTGAAATCCTCTAACTGAGAATTTCAACCTTTTAATTAATTTCGCTTAATTTTTAACACGTTTATTCTTGCGCCAATGAACACCTTCATAAGTCAACTTGACTGCAGCTGACAAGGTAATCGGCATAATAAATACTAATATTATCAAACCAATAATCACTGCCAAAGCAACTTCAATCAAAGTCGGAATTCCTGATGGAATTAATGCGGCAAATGTACCACCTAAGATAATGGCTGCTGAAACCACCACAGTTCCAATAATACCGCATGCTTTAAGCATTCTTTGACTTGGCTTGCCGTTTTCAAGTTCACGGTAGCGTGTCATCAAGAAGATACTGTAATCAACACCTAAAGCAATTAACATGATAAAGCCAAAGAACGGTGTGTTCCAAGTTAGCATGCTTTTACCTAAAGTAGCCTTAACTACCCACTCTGTAATTGATAATGAGCAGAAGTAGGCAATTAAAAGCGTACCCAAGATGTAAACAGGCTGTAAAAGTGAACGAGTGACAAAAATTAAGGCAATACCTATTCCAATTAGCATTATAGCTGCAGTTCTAATAAAGTCCCTGTTGGCAATATCCTTAATGTCAGCAATATTAGAACTTTCGCCGCCCATTGCTACTGTCACATTCTTAAGACGAGTACCTGCAAAAGATTTTTTAGCCATTAAGCTCAGATCTTGCGCCTTTTTGGTGGCTTTAAGACTACTTGGATTTGACTTAAAGACAATCATCAGCATAGCTGACTTTTTGTCAGGGCTCAAATAATTCTTAATCGAAGTTTGGAAAGTATCGTTTTTGATAAATTCTTGTGGAATATAGAAAGTATCTGCGGCAGAAGAACTTGCTAAGCCATTAAGGTAAGCAGCACCTTGTCCTAAGCCACTATTAACTTCATCCACACCATTAGTCAGTTTTGGCGTATTAGCTGCTAACTGACCGGCACCTGAATTAAGTTGGCCAACACTGGAATTTAATTGACCGATGCCTGAACTTAATTGACCAGTACTGGAGTTAACTTGACCAATACCCGAGCTTAATTGACCAGCACTGGAATTAAGTTGACCAATGCCACTGTTCAGAGTCGAGGCACCATTATTCAATTGGCCCGAAGCAGTAGCTAATCTGCCGACACCAGTTTGAAGCTGACCCATTTGTCCAGACACGTTAGGCATTGATGCGGAAGCTTCTGCCCAAGATTTTTCTAAAGCGGCACCTGCAGCTTGCATTGCAGCCATCTTTTGCTGCTGGGTTAAGCCCGGAATACTATTAATGCTCTTAGATAAGTTGGCTTTATAGCTCTTTTCTAAAGCAGCCTTGGTATTCTTCTGCGCATTCGCAATACCAGCACTGCCACTTGCAAGTTGAGAGTTTAATTGATTTAAACCACTTGTCATTTGTTGCGTGCCATTTTGCAGACGACTGGCGCCGCCCTGCAGTTGACCTGTGCCATTTTGCAAACGGCCCGCACCATTTTGCAATTTGCTTGTACCGCTTTGCAACTTACTTGCGCCATCTTGGAGTTGGCTAGTGCCGTTTTGCAGTTGGCTTGTACCATCTGCCAACTTATTTGCGCCAGCAGACAATTGTTTACTTGCTTTGCTTAATTTACCTAAACCGGCACGTGCTTGATCAACACCTTGGTTAACAGTATTAAGCTGGTTCTTAACGTAAAGCTGATCAATGCTTTCACCATAAGGTTGAGTAACAGAAGTGACGAAAGCCACATCTTTAGAAGCTTGCAATTGTCTAGTCAATTGATCAATAAGACGCAAATCTGCTTCATTATCAAGTTTATGATTACTCTTAATGTAGAGTGTTGACGGTTCGGCCATTCCCTTTGAAAAATGGTCTTCAACAATCAGCATCCCAGCCTTAGCAGTTTCATTATTATCTATTTCGTCGGTATCATCATAGTTCAAATGACCAGTGTACATTAAGCCAAAAGGAATAACGACCACAGCCAGTACAATTAAATAGATAATTGGGTGAGCAAGAGTACCTTTTGAAATACCGTGCCACAGTTTATCTTCGTGTTCACCAGTAAATTTCTTTACCGGCCAGAACATTTTTTCACCTAAAACAGCCATGAAGAATGGGTTAAGTGTCAGTAATACAATTAGTAAAACAGCGACACCTACCGCAACACCAACGGCTGATTGGTAAATGGAGAAGTTGGCTAAACTGAGAGCTGAAAAACCAATTAAGATGGAAGAACCAGAATAAAGGATAGTTTTTCCAGCAACCTTTAAGGCACTGTTCATCGCTTCGTAGCGATTCATCCCTTTACCCAGATCCTCTTTAAATTTGTCATATAACAGGATGTTATAGTCTGTACCAATTCCGAACAACACAATAATCATAAAGACTTGTGTAAAGTTGGAAAACGGGAAGTTCTGGTATTTAACTAAGTTAGTAACAATCGCAAATGATGTAATAAAGGAAACACCAACAGTTAGTAATGAAATTAACGGCACGATCGGCGACTTGAAGACGATTACTAACACAATGAAAATAAAGACTACTGTAATTACTTCAGTTTTCTTAATTCCTTCTTGAATTGCATTTGAAAAGGCATTTTGCAAAACATCCGCACCAGTAACATACGTTCTGATACCAGCTGTTTTAACTGCTTTAGTTAGCTGCGCTTCAACATCATTAATAGGTCCGTGCTTTTTAGCAACATTTAACTGCATTATCCATGTGGTATTATCCTTTGATTGCAGTTTTTTCTTAGTCGCAATATTGTCGTCAGGACCTAAGACCATTTTAATACCGTAACGATCTTGATTATCTTTCAGCTTAGCAATAGTTTCATTAATGGCATCCTTATCATCAGATGTCAGTTTGCCTTTTTCTTTATTAAAAACTACCGCAACCTGATAAGTATTTTTTTGTTTGGGACCCCAATCATTTTGAATTGACTTTGCAACTTCACTTTGAACGTCAGACGGTAAGGAAATATTTGAGTGCTCACGGGTTAACCCTGTAACGTCTGGCAAAGCCACAACAGAAATGATTAAAATTAAAATCCATGCAATTAACGAGAAAATATGATTTTTTACTAGTTTATGCACTCCGATTTTCCTTTCTATTTTTTTGCAATAATTTATTAGGCTGAACTAGTTGAATAATTAATTCATGATAACCCTGATCAGCCTCATCACTAGTTTCTTCTGTAAAAGATTCAGATACATCTAAAAAAACGTATCCCAATACTGCTCCAATTAAGGAATGGAGCGAAACCGTGCTGTCACTTCTCAAATTTAGTTTGTCAGCCAAAGCTATTATCTTTAAAATTTCTTGGGTAATAGCATCGTCTTTTTTGTATTCATTCAAATGATAGAGAATACTAATTAATGCGGGATCGTCCAGAATGAAGTCACGGACAATATCTGCAAACTTGAGTAAAGCTTCTTCACCTGAAATTCCGATCAGATTATCAACTAATTTTTTACCTAAAATTTTAATTCTGCTTGCACCTACAAGCGACAACAGTTGCTTTCGACCTGAAACATAATGATAAAGCGACTGTGAACGAACGCCTAACTCTTTAGCTAGGTTCGGCAGAGTGGTCGCGGAAAGTCCCTTTCGTCCAATCAGCTCCGTCGCCTTCGCAATCACCTTATCCAAATCAAGGTTTCTTTTTCTAACCAATTTCACCCCTCCTTTTGACAGCATACAGAATAATATATCACTACAATGTGAAGAATACAATCTACAAGCTGTAAATTATTTTATATTATTAAAAAAGCCCTAAAACTCAATTCTGATTAGGGCCAAATTTTTAAGATTTGGTAAAGCACTATTTAAAAACGTTATTTAAAGAAGCTGTTAACTGCTTTTCCCAGTTTAACAAAGTCTTGGTCATTATTACTCCAAACGCTGACACAGTAGGCATTACCATTAGATTGTACCAGAGCTACATTGGCCTTACTATCGCCAATAGCATAGATTAAGCCTTTAGTATTACGAATAATCTTAGGCTTGGTTCTGCTTGAATTCAGAGCGCCCAATACCTGATTAGAATACTGTCTGCTTAATATTTGATCATGATAAAGACTGACCATAATCTTGTTTAAATCGTTAGCAGTAGTCAAAGCTGCTGCTTTAGCGGCAAACTTATTTTTAATGACAGTATCTTTAACACCGATTTTCTTAATAATAGCATTAACTTTAGCTGGTTTAAGCGTCCGCAAGAGTGCATTAGCAGCTGTTTGATTGCCTTGCAGCATTAGTTGCTTTAGGTAGGACGCATTGTATGCTATCCCCTTTTGCAGCAATTTTTCCTTTTTAGCGCGATCACTCTTTTTAATTTTTATCGTCTTGTTGTTAATTGATTTGCCATGCTGCTCTTGGTATGTGAGTGCAATCAACAAAAATAAACGACTGACAGAATTTACACTATGACGCTGACTGGTATTAGCAACGCGGGCAAATTTATTATTATTCAGATCCTGAACACATACCTGATAGCTATGATCTTTTCCCATCACCTGCTCAATTTTCTGTGCCCATTTTTTCTCACTGCCTGCTGCTATTTTAATGTGATTAGGGTACTCAACAGTGGCAACTTTCGGCTCACTGGGACCTTTTTTACCTTTTTTATTCTTTACTACTTGTTCCTGCTTTGGTCCTGCAATCTTTAATTTGGTATTTTCAACCCGCTTAAAATTAACGGAATAAAGCATAAAAGCAAGAAGCGCTGTAATTAATGAACCTAGCAAAACTTTATTTTTCATGTATTCGCCTCAGCTTAAAAGAAATGATGTCGTTTCATTAAAACAATCAACCAACCCATTAGAAAGACTGTCACCACTATGATCGCAATCCAGTCAGAAGAACTATGACCAACCGGCAAGCTCACATTCATACCATAAAAGCCGGTCAAGATCGTTGGTATTGTTAAAACCAAAGACCAAACGGTTAGGAACTTCATAGTATCATTCAAATTATTGTTCATCATGTTGTTAGAAGTTGCAGACAAAGTTTGCGTAACCTGTTGCGAAATTTTCACCATTTCTGCCGCCTGATTTGATTCAATCAGTACATCATCTAGACGTTCACGCCCAGGCTTAGTAAAATCCAATTCAGACATTTTTAAGCTATGCAGCATCATTAAATTAGTTTGAATTGAGCTGGAAAGATACACCAAGCTTTTTTCAATATTTGACAATTCAACCAAATCTTTATTATTAATATCGCCAGATAATTTTTGATCTAAACTGTTGCGCTCAGCGTCAAGTTGAGTAACAGCACGTTGAAAATATTGTGATAAGTACAACAAAAATTTCATTAGCAATTCAGTCACGTCCTGAGCCAAGGATAAATCCCGTCTTGAAGTATTATCATTGAACTCATCAAATACATAACTGGTTGATTCTGTGTGAAACGTAAAAATATTTTGACCAGATACTAAAAAAGTAACTGGATGTGCCGTAAAGTGTTTAATCGTCTTAGTAGGCCAGATCGGCACATCATAAACTAGTAAGTGAATATGAGTGTGCGTATCGTAATCATAGTGCGGCCTTTCATGTCTATCAGAAATATAAGAAATCATATCTGGAGTAAAATGGAAATCTATTTGCAGTCGGTTGCTGTCTTCTTCACTCAAATTACTGATGTCATACCATTTATAATTGGTTTCCACCGGAAACTTTTGCTCTCTAATCACTTTTTCACCCCTGGCCGTTATATTTAGCCGGTGTTGTGCCAGCTTTTTTATGCCAATATTATCTTACCATTCAAGTGAAAAACGACAAATAAAAAAACAGGCATCAACCTGTTTTTTTTAATCTTATAGCGCTTTGTTATTGTTGCCATGCCGCATTAAATTTATTTTTACCAGTTGTGATTGCTTTTTCAACATTCCGGTTCTTTTGTGCAGCCGATAAAATAGATTGCATTATCGGTGTCAATTGACTAAATGTAGCACTAGAATCCTTAATCACAGGAACACTGTAAAGTGAATTGGCATTAAGAATATCTTCCAACTTAGCAGGCAGCTTAAAGTCTTTGTTTGACTTATAAGTATCTGACTTAGTTGCTTCTTCATTAACTGGAATATATCCCGTTTCTTTAGCCCACTTAATTTGGCTTTCTTTACTAGAAAGGTATTTCATAAATTTGAAGGCAGCTGCCTTTTGCATCGCACTCGCATGACTAAACATGTAAATATCGGTACCTTGTGACATAGTGTATTTACTTGGGCGGGCAGCAACTTCATAATTGAAACCCTTTTTAGCTGCTTGCTTGATCCATGTTTCTGTTGATGAAGAAGTCACAAACATAGCCAGCTTCTCATTTGTAAATGGAATATACAAGTATTTATCAGAGCCTGGCATTCTAAAGTAGCCCGCTTTTTCGCCAGCTATAAAGTAATTGAGTAACTTTCTTGACTTGGTTCCCGTAAAATTGATTTTGCTGGAGAAGTCTTCACCTTGGTTTTTCATACCCAAAACATAGTAGTTGTCCAAGTCATCGAAGCCGGCACCTACTACCTTGTGATTACTCTTTTCGTAAATAGTTTGAGCTGCAGCCTTGACCTCACTCATAGTTGTAGGTACTTTTGTAACGCCATAGCGCTTAAGCATCTTCGGGTTATAAATCAAAACCTCAATTGACTTATTGAAAGGAATACCGTATTGCGTGCCTTTAATTTGGGCTCCGTTCAACATATCGGTTTTAATGCCTGATGCTTCTACACTGCCCCAACCAACATCTTTGTTATTGATGTATGGTTTAAGGTCGACCAGCATCTTATTTTTAGCTGCACTTTCAAGCCAGCCAGGATATGCTTGGGTGATTGTCGGTAAATTTTTAGGTGATTGCAAAGTTGATGTAATTTTAGATTGCAGGTTATCATAATCACCTTGTTGCTCAAGTTTAATCTTAATCTTAGGATTTTTATTTTCAAAATCTTGAGCTAAACTTTTTAGCGTTTTTTCCTGAGAGCCCTGCATTCCATGCCAAAAGACAACAGTAGTTTTTTGAGTAACTTTTGGTATTTTAGAGCTTGAGGATGATGAACTATTGTTATTGTTAGAACAAGCAGCAGTTCCAATTAACGCCAAGCTCGCGACTGCAAATGCCGCCAGCTTTTTACTAAAATTCATGATATATTTTTCCTCCAGAATATTTTCAATTGCCCAGTAGTGATTACTTGAGCATTTAACTCTCACTTATTGTATAGCAAACAATACCAGAATACAATAAATCCAATTGAAAAAATTCGCTTTTTTTTGGCTATTTAAACTTATTTTGATTTAAAGTTCGATACGTTACGAACAATTAATCGTTCGCCGCTATTTTGTTCTTTTTTAACCAATAAGCAAAAAAAAGAACCTGTCATTTAATGACAGGTTCGGTAATAAAAATTGCTATTTAGTTTTTATTGTTTCCAAGCGGCATCGAATTTTGCTTTACCACTTTTAATAGCGTTATCAACATTTTGCCCTTTTTGTGCTGCAGCAAAAATATTTTGCATAACTGGGTTTAAGTTACCATAAGCAGCACCAGCATTTTTAATAATTGGTACGCTGTAAAGATTTGCCATTGCGTCTTCAAGTTTAGCTGGCAATTTCAGCTTCTTGCTGTCCTTGTATTCAGCTGAATCAGCAGCAGCTTGACTAACTGGGATGTAACCAGTAGCATTAGCCCATTCAAGTTGACTCGCCTTTGAAGTTAGGAACTTAATGTAAGTAAATGCAGCTGACTTTTGATCTGCTGAGGCATGTTTAAACATATAAATGTCTGTACCTTGAGACATAGTGTATTTGCCTGGGCGAGGTGCAACATCATAAGTAAATTTGTTGCCGACTCCTTGTTTAACAAAGCCTTCACCGGCAGAAGTCCCGATGTACATTGCAACCTTTTGGTTAGCAAATGGACCAGAGAGGTAATGTTCTGAACCAGCTACTCTGAAGTAACCAGCCTTGATGCCATCTGCGTAGAAATTAATAACTTTCTTAGAAGTGTTGCCGGTAAAATCAATTTTACTTGAGAAGTCGACGCCTTCATTCTTCATACCTAAAGTATAGTAATTTGACAAAGAGTCAAAACCGGCACCGACTACCTTATGGTTACTCTTTTTATAGATGATTTGTGAATCTTTTTTCAGTTCATCCATAGTTGCCGGAGCCTTCTTAATGCCGTATTTCTTAAGCAAATCTGCATTGTAAGTCAAAACCTCAATTGATTTATTAAAAGGAATACCGTATTGTTTGCCCTCAATCTTCGCACCATCAAGAAGTGCAGACTTGATATCAGACGCCTTGCTGCTGCCCCAACCAACTTCTTTATTATTAATATAAGGTGTTAGGTCAACGAGCATATTTTTCTTAGCTGCATTAAAGAGCCAGTCAGGATATGCTTGGGTAATAGTAGGCAGGTTATTAGGTGACTGCAGGGTCGAATTAATTTTGGCTTGCAAGTCATTATATGCACCCTGGTTTTCCAACTTAACTTTAATCTTAGGATTTTTACTTTCAAATTCCTGTGTCAATTTCTTTAAAGTTGCTTGTTGCACACCAGTCATACCATGCCAAAAGACAATGTTAGTTGTCTTTTTAACTTTAGCAATTTTATCTGAACTTGAAGATGATGAAGAATTGTTTCCACCATTAGAACAAGCTGCAGTACCAACCAGAGCTAAGCCAATTGCAAACGCAGCGGCTAACTTTTTACGAAACTTCATTTGGTTAAACCTCCCAAATATAAACTAAACAACATTTTTTTTGATTAATCAAAGCGTAATTGTTTGGTTGCGCTTTGGTAAAATCCTTTTACCATAAGGGTTCTCCACCAGCTCCGGATGCAATGTGTGCACTGGAATGAGTGTTGGTGGTTGAACCATATCAATAATTTGTGCTAGTTCCCTTTCGTCGGCGTGACCAGAACAACGCAACGTCTGAACCTCAATCTCCTGATCAGCCAATTTTTGCATAAAAGGTTGATAGGCTGGATCAAAATCACCTAAGGGCTCCGCATTAGAATGAATATAAAGCCCTCCTTTTTGCAACTGATCAAAATCTGCAACGGCTTGCCAGAGGAATTCGTGATCATCATTTAACAGTTCTTCATAATGAACCGCTAATTCTGGTTTCAGATCAGCGAATTTTTGCTCCCCTGGCAAGTAATAATACGGAAAGTCCTTATTTAAACTCTCCTTGAACAAATGGGCCCTAGCAGCATGTAAAACAACGCGGCGTGGCGAGTCAGAAATGATGCGCAGCAACCGTTCAACATTGGTAGGGTAAGTATTGAAGGTGACTTGCCGCTTGGGATTGTCATTTTGCAATTGGATAAATTGAGCAGTCAGCTCAGCCTCATTTTTAGGACCGGTAAATTCTTCGCTACTTTCTTCATGCTTTTCTTCGGGCCAAGAAAAGCCAGTTGCCTCAGTAATCAGAACATCGCATTCTTTTGCAGCTATCAAAAAATTTTTGACCCAATCGGGGTGATAACCGTGTAAGCGAATGTCACCAGTATATGCAATTGCTAAATCAGGTGTCTTGACAATAAGTCCAGTCGCACCATAGGCATCGTGGTCACTAGGCCAAACCGTCATTGTAATATCGCCCACTTCAATCGGCTTTTGATACTGCGCCGCAATAATGGGACGAGTATAGCTCGGCTTATGACCAGCAGCTGGGAGCAGAAAGTCCCCTTTTTCGTTCAAAGCCGGCAACATCTTAGCTGTGATCGGTCCAGCATACAAAGGTATTTCAGGTGCTAAGAAATTCATAGCCTTACTGTGATCAAGGTGAAGATGCGACATGTAGGCTGCGGCATGTGTCCACCGCTCATGATCAAGTGGTTGCCCAGTTAATTCAGGATCATAAAAGTTGGGCACATCCCCAATTAACTGGTTGTTAACTAAAGTCTGATACTTTTCATCAGGCAGATTTAATTCCGGTCTGTAGACTTCACCCAAATCAAATAAAATATGCGATTTACGGTAAGCGACTTCGATCATCGGTCCACCAATGGTATTCAAGCCGTTATAAAAGGTAATGGTGGTCTTAGCCTTTGAGGTCATTACGTACTACCCCCTTAATAATCTGTTTTCTAAAGATTAAGTACAAGACTAAAATAGGCAAAACCGTAAGGGTTGCAGCGGCTAATTGCAGCTGCGTTTCACTACCGGCATCAGATGCAAAGGCTGACAAGCCGTTATTAAGTAGCCTCATAGTATCTTCATTCGTTACAAGCAAAGGCCAAAGGAAAGAATTCCAACCAGAGATGAAACTTAAAAGACCGACAGTAAATAAACCGCCTTTTGACATCGGGACTAAAATTTTCCAGATGTAATCCCAGTCGCTTGCTCCATCAATCATAGCGGCTTTATAAATCGTATCTGAGATTGAGCCGAAGTAGCTTTGCAAGTAATACATGTAGAATATAGAAGTCAAGAACGGTAAGACCAAACCCACATAAGTGTTCAATAAACCCATGTGCGCAATCGTATTATAGTTAGTAAAGATGATTGCTTCTCCTGGAACCATCAATAGTGACAAAAGCACCAATTGAATTAACCCTTTGCCCTTAAAGCGCAGGTTAACCATCGCAAACGCACCTAATAAAGAGTTAAACAAACTAACGATCGTAGTGACGCTGGCAGTTAATACCGTATTGAAAAAATAACGACCAAATGGTGCCCGCGCAAAAACTGTAGCGTAGTTGGACCACTCAAAGTGATGCGGAATTAATGTAGGAGGAATTGAAGTAGTTTCCTGAAAACTCATCAAACCGCCCAAAATCATATAAATAAAGGGAAAAACGGTAATGATGGCAAAGATAAATAAAATAATGTAACTGAATAAAACTCCTAAGCGAATTCGTTTCATTTAATTTTCTCCTACCTTCTTCATCATTTTTCGCTGCAAAAATGTGGCAAACAGAATTATCAGGAACAAGATCACTGTCGCCGCCATTGCAACTCCAGGGGTGCCAACTATTTGGAACTTATTGTAAATATAGAAGACGGCGGTTGTCCCTGAATTTCCGACTCCGGCTTGCCCGTTAAAGAGTGCATAAACAGATGTATAAATTTTAAATGCTCCAATCACATTCATGGTAAGTAGAAATGCAATTGTAGGAACTAGTTCGGGCATGGTAATGCGCCAGAACTTATCACGGCCGCTTGCACCATACATATCGGCAATAGTGTAAAAATTGGGATCAATATTACGTAGTGCCCCCATCAAAATAACTATGTTGAAAGCCAGTGACGACCAAATACCAAAGATAATAATAGTCGTCAAAGACATTGCCGGATCATCAATCCAATCAGGAGCTGGCAGGTGCAGTGACCTGAGCAAAAAGTTCAGCATCCCGTAATCACCATTGAAGATATAACGAAAAACAATACCAATCGCAATCGTTGAAGTAACATAAGGCATGAAAAATGTGGTTTCAAAGAATGACTTGTGTTTTACCTTATCAAAAATAATCCAGGCCAGCATGATTGAGATTGCCAGTCCAACCGGCACTGAAATAACGGCATATAGAACGGTATTCTTGATAGCCAGCCAAAACTCGGGATCGTTAAAAATATACTGGTAGTTGCTAAAACCATTCCAATGTAAGTCAATTAAGGAACCACCCTGAAAGCTCATGCCAAATGCACGTAAAATAGGATAAATGCTAAACAGAGTGACGAAAATAATTGTTGGTGCTAAAAAAAGCCAAGCCTTTTTCTGATTTGTCTTCATTAGTAAACTCGCTCTCCTTCAGGTGTAAACAGGAATACCCTATTTAGCCGCATTTTCAGTTTTACTACATCACCATGCTTAATTGGAGCTTCTAAATTGATTAGTGAACGCACTTGTTGATTATCAAATGTAAATTTTAAAATTCGTTCACGTCCAATTAATTCAATATCGTCCACTTTTGTTTCAAAAAGACCATCATGGTCGGGAACGATATTTTCTGGTCGCACAGATAAGACATACTCACCGTCTGGGAGTTCACGCTTAAAACGTGACTGCTCCATATCGGCAAGATTTATCGTAAATTGGCTTGACTTTATTTCATTTGCTGTTTTAGTTACTTTAAAATTATCAATTACCGGATTGCCTACAAAATTGGCTACAAAATAATTATTAGGTTCCAAATAGAAATTTTGGCCTAAATCATCTTGTTGAATAATGCCATCATTGAACAAAATAATCTTATCACCAATTGACAACGCTTCTTCTTGGTCATGGGTGACAAAGAGGGTCGTGATCCCTACGGTTTTTACCAGTGACCGTATTTCTTCACGAATTTTCAAGCGCAATCTAGCATCCAAATTGCTTAATGGCTCATCCATCAGCAGAATTTGGGGTTCTTGTACTAAGGCGCGGGCAATTGCTACTCGTTGCTGCTGACCACCGGATAGATTACCCGGCTTTTGGTCAGCCAGCTCAGTAATTTGAGTCAACTCCATATATTTAGTAGCAATTTCTTTAGCTTCAGCTTTAGACTTTTTATTAGCTCCCACAATTAACGGAAACATTACGTTTTGCAAAACAGTCATATGTGGATATAATGCATAGTTTTGAAAAACGTAGCCAATATGGCGATCTTTAGGCGCAACTTTTATAACTGACTTACCGTTAAATAAAATATCTCCCTCTGTAGGGTTTAAAAGGCCTGCCAGCATATTTAAAATGGTTGTTTTACCGCATCCAGACGGTCCCAGCAAACAGACCAGATCTCCTTTTTTAACGGAAAAGCTGACATTTTTGATCGCCTCATGCCCATTGTCATAAACTTTCCGCAAATTTTTTACTTCAACAAACTTATTGTTATCCATTTAACTCGCACCACTATAATTTGTATTTTACTTTTTACTTCTTTAATTTTATGATAAAAGTTCTTAGAACACAACCTTATTTGCTCAATGAAAATTCGGGGTTCAGTTGTGATAAGCACCTTTTTGACCCAAATATTCGTATTACTTGTGTAAATCGCTAATTATTTTACAAAAATAGTATTTAATGTTCTCTTTTTCTCATATTACCATTAACAAAAAAGGCAGCTGTAAATCTTACCGTTGCCCCTTTTAATTCCTGTATATATTAATTACTATTTTATCCGAACATTTGCCTATTCATTTGCATTTTTCTAGAACACATCAATTATAATTTTCTTCGACCAGCATTTCATGATCAATCCTAGCCCGCCCATTATTATAGTTAAAAGAGTAGCCCGGCTGAATGTTAAATAAGTAAACGTTAAAATCAAGTTCACCGTCAGTAGAAACTGCCTGCAAGTTAATTCCCCGTGCCATTAGTTCTTCACCGCGAAAAATAGGGGTGGCTTGATAAATCACTTTTTTATTCTGTCTCAAGGCTACACGAATACGACTCTCAAACATGGTTTGGATTCGCTGGTTCGAAAAAGCAGACTGGGTGAACAAATTTTTAGGATTATTTTGATCACCGGAAAGATTGTCAGGATTAAAATTACCCTCTTGATCAATACCGGCAGAAACCGAATAAGCTATCAAATGCCCACGATTATAAATTTGGGTACCGTTACGCCGATTGTAGTGCCAACCTGTAGGCTCAACGAATTGCCGCACTCTAAGGCTATCATTTGCCACATTCCTTTTTTGTAAAAAAGCCGTGTTGGAATGTGAAGTGCGGTTTAGGCTGTCTAAATTCGCATAAATGACGCGGTTAACCCGCCAAGCATTTTTAATCAAAGTTGAGTGATCATTATTAACCGTAATATATGCAGAACTGCCACTCTTAAAATCTAAATTAGCTAATTTTTGATAATCTTGACTTGATAAACCACCATAAACTTTAGCTGCCGGTTTTGCCTGCGTAATCTTATTATTTTTCTGATGGTCACTGCGGGTAATTCTGTCAATCGTTTGGTGCCCATTCGGATCAGAGCCGCCTTTAGTTGAAATAAACCAGATTAAAAATAAAACCAGAATAACTATTGCCCAGAAGTCGCTGATATTGGCTTTATTGCTCCGTCTGCCTCGCCTGCGTGCCATTCAAATCGCTCCTTATTTAATAATAATTAAGTATAGCTAAACGAACTACTGTTTGCAACCGGAACAATAAAAAGGAAAATCTATTAACAAAATAAGTCCTAAAAGTAGGCAAACTTTCAGGACTCTTAACTTAGCACTTTTTAACTCCTAGCCCATTCATCAAGCGTATTTAAGAAATAGCTTTCAGACAGACGCTTAATTTTACTACCAGCGCGATTAAATTCTTTTGCTTTGAGAGCTTCCGCATTGCTTTTACTAAAAAAGCCATCATCACTCATAATTAAATAATCAGTATCCGCTTTAACACCAGTTTGCGCAATCCCGTTCATATTATTAACCATTTGTGCAGCTTCAGCAGCATCTATTTCTACTTCGGGAGCAAAAGCAATCTTCTTATTGTTAACCGGGTTACGAAAGCCCAATTCCCAAGTTTCAAGTTCATCTTGTAATAAATCAAAGTTTTTTAGTTTGCCTTGTGCTTTTTCTAAAAGTTCGGGCTTAAAATGCTGGTGAAAATCATCATAAACTTTTTTAGTATCAAGAGAATCATCCAGACCATGATGCTGCTCTACTTGGGCAATACCCGCACGTTGAATACAGTCAAGCAAGCGGTTATGCTGCTTGGGATAATAAACGCGAGCTAGACGCAAAACATCAACGTAGTCATTATTCAGTTCGGGCAAATGAAACTTTTGCGTTAAATCATACAGGAAATTTAAGTCAAAATTGACATTGTAACCAATGATAATATCATCACCAATAAAACTGCGAAAAGCCGTCATTACTTCTTTTACAGGTTTTCCTTCTTTAAGCAGCAGCTCTTCAGTAATACCGTTTAACTTGGTGATAAAACTGGGAACATGGTTTGAACGCGGATAAACTACCAACTGGCTAAATTCATCCACAATCTTATTATTACGTACTTTAACTGCGCCCATTTCGGTCACATGATCGCGATATGGGTTTAAGCCCGTGGTTTCAATATCAAGCATGGTATAGTCGGAAATAAAATCAGGCCATTCCTGTCCTTTACCCCTTATTTTATCTTGAACGCCAGAAACATGCAGCACGCCATTTTTTACGTAAATACTCATTGAAAATCAGTTACTCCGTTACTAAATAATTAATTAAACTCGCTGTATCTCCATTCACGCCGGCACTACGCTCCTGAATTTCGGGCAGTAACGTTTCTTGCGGGAAATCTGCGGCAACGTACGACCACTGCGGGTATTCTGCAACCAAATGCTCAATTGGCTCACGCAATTGCGGACTGGTTTCATCAACACCCAGTTCTAAAAAGACCGTATTTTTGTCCTCATTGCCAGTCAAAAACCAACGGAAGCGGCTATTGGCGTCGGTATCTGGGTAAAAATGATCGTTTAAAGGCATGTGAATTTCCAATGGCTGTCCGCAAACTTCACACTTGGGAACCAGATGTTCTAAAGCTGCTCTTGACTTAGCTACAACAAATTTTTGCACCACGTTGGAAGAGTCTTGCAGACCATGATTGACACCACTGGAACACTGCATCTTGGTCCAATCCCCGAAAGCGTTAAAGATACGGTTTTCGTTAAAACCCGCGGTTTCGAAAAAATGACCAAAAGTTGAAGTGGCAATAAAATATTGTCGGTTACCAATTAACTGCTTTAATTGTTTTAATGTCTCACTGGGACGATACGCCAGAGAATATTTTTGAATAAGGCGCGACCATAATTGCCACTTTTCAGACCAGGAAGAAAGGTGCTGGTCAAGTGCATAGCCTACAGAGTGGACATCATATTTTTGCACAATATCTGGAAAAGCCCGCTCAAAATTTTCTTCACCTAAAAGGTCAAGCCCTTCCGCTTTAGCTAAACCATTACCAGCAACTACTATCACAGCTTCCGCATTTTGCACTAAGTTTTGCGCCTTATTCAAATTTTCCATTTATTTCCCTTTTCTATTTTTGCTTATAACCCGTGAAAGAAACTTGACCATTTTCAAATTCACCCAAAAAGATATCACTGGGATCATTATAACCAGCTTTTTTGAGCTGTTTATTCAGCCAATCTTCATCCTTATTAATAGATTCAAGCACATCTTGGTTGATTTGACCATCATTAATTAAAGGAAAACGGACATTATTTTCATCTTTTTTGATCACGGTTAGTTGACCATTCTTTTCAAAGATACAATTTTTCACTTGATCAACAGAATAGATGCCCTGACTGCGTAATTTGAACATTAGTTCATTGGCCGAAAGTCCAGCAGATAAGCAATTACGTGGTAAAACCTGACCGTTTTTAACTATTTGAATTGGCTTACCATCAATCAAACTGCGAATAAAGTTACTGTGTTCCCGGGCAAACTTCAAAATAAAGACCACTAATGTCCAAACAATCAAAACCAGCAGAAACTGTAAAACGGAAATATTGGCATTATAAATAACACCACCAATGATGCCACCAAGAACATAGTTCTGCAGTTGGTCCAAAGCGGTTGTAGGAGCTATGTTACTTTTGCCAAAAACATTGATTTGAAAAATTAAAGTTAACACACCTAAAACAAATTTAATAAAAAGCTGCGTATAATTCATTATTGCTTCCTCCTAATTCTTGACATCGACTTTGTGATTGATCACGTGTGCCTGCTTTAATGTATATGAATTATTGTCATCATTTAATTCCAACTGGTAATCAATGTCTTTTGAATCTACTCTGACAATTAAGCCATCTTGCAGCGTGGTAGAATTGACCATCACATCAGAGACCGGGACCTTATTATCTTTAGCCACTGATTTGATAAAGGGGCCAATTTGTTCAGACTGCGATTTTACTACATTAGTTTGTACATATTTTTCATATTGCGTTCCCATAAATAATAATAAAAATAACAGTGCAATAATCCCTAAATCACGATAACGTGTATCAAATCTGTGTCTGAGATAAAGTACGGTGAAAGCAATCATGGTCAAAGCCGCGAAAGCAATCAAAACATATAGAATAGTTTTACTGGTATTTTGATTTTGCTCAATATATTTAAGTGTGTAAAAAGTCATAACATAATTACCTCTATGAAAATAATTCAACCTATTTTTTATAATTAATACGCTTATAAAAGCTGCTATTAATTGTTTTATATCTACCAAATATTGTTAAGAATAGCTATTTTCCTCCTTCTAGGCTCTAACTGTGTTTATAAGCCTACCTATTATCAGTATAACAAAAAAGTAGTTAGAACCAGTCTAACTACCACTTGCAAATATTTAATTTATTTTTAGTTATGGGAAGCTCCTGTTGCAGTGTCCGGCTCAACTGCCTTGGCCTCTTCTTCTGCAGCTGCTGCAGCCTTAGTTGAAGCTTTCGTCTGAGCATCAGGAGCGGAATTTCTCCTATATGTAGCTCCTGTTGTAGCGTCTGGATCAACTACCAGCTTTTGTCCCTTTGTTTCACAGAAGTATTTTACTAACGGATAAAGGTCCTGCACCCATTCATAAATACCGGCATAATTGCCTTCATCATCTTCAACACGCTTATAATAATGCAAAACCAATTGCTTAAGGTTGCCAGTTGGTACTGGCATGTAAACCGTGTCATGTCCGCCTTCTTTGGTGCGCAAAGCATGGACAACTTTTTTTGCTTCCAAAATGACATCACGTACATCGGGGTGAACCTCACCCATCGTATTTCCTACTTGTGCCGGTACCCTTTTAGCCTTCATTTTGACATTAGGATCAACCGGACGGTTGTACCACAGGAATTGGTTATTATCGTCAACAAAAGTTAGCTCACCGATGGTATTGCGCAGCATCCAGTTGATTTGATTAACTGTTAACAGTCCGCTATCAAGCTTGACATAATCGTCGCCCGTAGCAGCATGTGTTTTTTCTGCCGCCTTATCAAGCCAATCTGGATCGTTCTTAATCAGATCCGCCACAGTATAACGGCTTTTGCCTTGAGCATCAAAGTCTTCCTTTAAATATTGATCTTTGTCCATATCTTTTAACCATTTGGGTTCAGCCATTTTCATTCTCCTTAATTTTTAGCTAAAGTAATAATTTCATTGTAACACGTAAGCGCTTAGCAAAATTTGCTATTTTAAAACATTTTTCATTTTTGATTTGTTTTTCTTTTCATTATAATGAGCTAAAATAGAGTCTAACTGATAATAAAAAGGAGAAAAATATGAAAACAGGGACAAAAATTATTACGCTTGATAACGGCTATCATTTATGGACAAATACCCAAGGTAAAGGAGATATTCATTTACTAGCTCTGCACGGTGGACCCGGAGGCAACCATGAATACTGGGAAGACACCGCGGCACAACTGCAAAAGCAAGGCTTGAACGTTCAAGTAACAATGTATGATCAACTGGGTTCTCTTTATTCCGACCAGCCAGATTACTCAGATCCAGCCATTGCCAGCAAATATTTAACCTACGACTATTTCTTAGATGAAGTTGATGAGGTCAGAGAAAAATTGGGGTTAGACAATTTTTACCTGATTGGACAAAGCTGGGGCGGACTTTTGGTACAAGAATATGCCGTCAAATATGGGCAACACTTAAAAGGTGCAATTATTTCTTCAATGGTCGATGATATTGACGACTATGTCAAAGCCGTTAATCGCCGACGCCAAGAGGTTTTACCCCAAACCGAAATTGATTTTATGCATGAATGTGAGCAGAATAACGACTATGGCAATGCCCGTTACCAGGAAGACGTTAACATTCTAAACATCAACTTTGTTGACCGGAAACAACCGTCTAAGTTGTATCACCTAAAAGATATAGGTGGTTCCGCTGTTTACCAAGCCTTCCAAGGTGACAACGAATTTGTTATCACTGGTAAATTAAAAGACTGGCACTTTAGAAATCAGCTCAAAAATATTAAAGTGCCTACACTATTAACCTTTGGTGAAAACGAAACAATGCCAATCGCTACGGCACAGATTATGCAAAAGGAAATTCCTAATTCCCGTTTAGTTACGACTCCTAATGGTGGTCACCACCACATGGTTGATAATCCCGACGTTTATTACAGACATTTAGCTGATTTCATTAGTCAAGTAGAAAACGGCACTTTTAAAGGCGAATAATAATATTTTCAGGCAAAAAAATTTCAGACAAGCAGATAACTGCTTGTCTTTTTATTTGTTGTTTTACCCGTTAAAATTACAGCAAGGGCAAAAATTATAGTTTGAACAGACAACCCGAATCCTAACTACTTATGAATTGTGGATATAAAAATAACATTCACCCTAAAATATTCAATTTACTAAATTAATAATAAAATAATTTTACATCTTATACTATTAATATTAATAAATAAATAAAAATAATTTAATTAATTATTATTTTTATCTTTTAAATTCTTAAATTTAATGCTATTAAAGCAGTGTTTATAGGTGTATGCGTATTTAAATATAAATATTTAACTAATAATTAAGCGCTTATATATTTTATGTATATATCTATTAATGTTATTATAAATCTGAAATATATTTAGAATCATGGAAAAAATATTCGGAGACCCTTAAATTGAAATTATTTATAGACATCGTATTAATTTTGGGTGGCTGTTCATTCGTTTTTGACTTGTTCTGGATGCTCTACCTGACATTTAGTGGTAATGTCAAGCAGGACCCGTACGGCCAACGCAGTCGCAATTTTAAAACCCTGTTCTTATTGATACCGGCAATGAATGAATATCAAGCTCTACGCAAAAATATCCCCAAATTGATTGCTTTACAAAAGCAGTGCGAGGATTTTATCAGACTTAAACTCGTCTTTATTGATGATGATTCAAGTGACGGCACATCTTCCTTATTAAAAAAATATGCTTATCATCCTGATATCATAGTCATTCATCGCATCAAACCTAACGCACAACTGGGAAAAGGTCCGGCGCTACAGGACGCTGCTAATCACATTTTTAAAATGAATTATTCAATAGACGAGACAATTATCGGGGTAGTAGACGCCGATAGTCATCCTAGTAAAAAATACTTGCAACAGGTAGTACATGCTTTTGATCATTCAAATTATGATTTAGTGCAAACAAGAGTGAATATTTACAATCTTGACCACTATATTGCGGTAATGCAGAATTTTGAATTTTCCATTTATAATTCCCTTTTACAAATGGCCAGGACAAACTGGGGCTCGTCCTTAGCTTCTGGGAACGGACAGTTTATGACCTTAAAAATGGCTAAAGACGTGGGTTGGTCATCTTCCTTGCTAGAAGATTGTGAATTTTCCTTAAAGGGATTACTAAAAGGCTATCACGGTACCTTTCTCAACACTGTCAGCATCGCGCAACAAGGTGTTATCGATTATAAAAAATTAATACGCCAAAGAACACGTTGGTGCCAAGGTGGCTTTCAATGTCTCAATAATTATGGTATTCGCATCGTACGTTCAAATTCTGTGCCGACTATGGTCAAGACTTTCGTAATGTTTTTCCTATTAATCCCTGTATTTTCAATCATTATCACACCAGCAGCAGCGATTTCTTTAATAGCATTGTTAATCTACGCCAGAACTAATCCGTGGCTTAGTATATCAATTATTGTGGGTTTGCTGTTAGTACAGTATTTGTCAAACAGTCTATTAATCATCAAGCAATGGCGCGAAGCCCAATTTGATGCACCAATATCATTTTCTATCTTAATAAAAATAATCTTTCTGCTTGATATATACAGATGGTCTCTAGCTATCGTGCCCTACAAGGCATTGGGACGATTAATAGTTGGCAATAACTCTTGGTCAAAAACTTCTCATAACTAAAATCACAGAAATTGTAATTAATTACTATTTTTAAAAATTTTTACATTCAAAAAGACTAATAAATTTGTGCAGTAATAAGCAATTTATTAGTCTTTTATTTTTGCTAGATATGAAATTATCGCATTAATCCAAATTAAGTGTGCTACTGTTTTCTTCTGAATTGTAGCCAGCCGTCTTATCGAAGTAGCAATTAGGTTTAACTTCACAGCTATTATTATGAATCATAGTCTTTTATACATCTGTCATCTTAAACAAATCACCTGCATAAATAAAAATTTCACAGTTTACCACTTACCTCTAAATTCTTTTTTGCTGCTAAAGCTTGTTATCACGTTTTATTTTAGGTGTCAGCAAATAAATACTAATTACGGTAACTAGCAAAAGTGCAATTGCTGATACTCCAATGCCTGATCTTGAACCTATTTTTTTGGCGACAAGACCACCTAAAAGAAAGCCCAAAGAGTTTACCCCAATTAACACTGTTTTATAGATACTTGTTACCCGTCCAAGATATCTAGGTTCAACTTGCTGTTGCCTATTCGTGATGATACTAATATTAATAATAGATTCAATTATAGAAACAAATGCAATTGCTAAAACCATTGTTGGTACATTTTGGCTCAGAACAAAAACTACGCGAAAAAAAGCACCTGCAAAAATTAACGATACAAACAATAGATTAAACCCAATGCGTTCATTCAACCAATTGACCACCAAAGTACCAATTAAGGCACTGATAGCTGCAATCGCTACAATTATTCCAATATTTTGAGATGAAAGTCCTATTTGTGTGCGTAATATTATGAGACTATCATTATCAAAATTTGCTGAAGCAATATTAACTAGTGCAGCTAATATTAACGGATATAAAACAGAATGAAGATTAAGCGTATATTGCAGTCCTTCTTTTATATCTGTTTTTACCGTTTTAAGTGCAGATTTGAGAGCTGCATAGCCGCTAAAAGCAGCAGCCCTAGTTTGCAAGCTTATCTTTTTTTCTAGTAAAAGGCTAATTAAATAGAAAGTTGCACAAATACCAATTAAAAGGCTATGTGAAATATACTGATATAATATCCCGCCTAAAATAGGCAATGCAAAATTAGCTGCATATTGTATGCCATAAACCAGACTGTTTAATTCAGAAAAATCCTTCTTTTCTACTAAAAAAGAAGCAAAAGTAATTTCTGACACCGTATTAAGCGTGTTGGTTACACTGACAACAAGTGATACCGCATAAATAATGAAAATCATGCAATTGACTGTTAAATGGGATAGAAAGGATGCGGAAAGAATCAAATAGCTGATTAACCTAATCAAATCACTGAAAATAAGGATTCTTTTAACATCGAATTTATCTGTTAACGCACCTGCTGGAAGCCCTAAAATCAAAATGGGCAATGTTTCAATAATGGAAATTATCGATAAGTGGATACCATTTTTAGTAATATCTAGTACCATTAACGGCAATGCAAATGACATTAAAGAGCTGCCCAAGTTATCGGTGATCACTGACAAAAGGTATAGTTTATTGTTGTTACTTTTTAGTATATTTTTCATGTAAACAAACAAAAACCTTTCTTTATTTTAGGGTACTTTTCTTAAGATATTAAACGAGTATTGATCTAACAACCATCTAAAACTAAGGTCATCAACAGATAGCTTTTCAAACTGTTCTAATCATCATCAATTTAACAACCATCTAAAACATCGCACCAATGATATTTTTTAACGATAAAGTTCTAATCATCATCAATTTAACAACCATCTAAAACTATCAGTTTTTTCTTCATTATTAATATTACGTTCTAATCATCATCAATTTAACAACCATCTAAAACCTGTACCTGTGATATTAAAATAAGGTTGAAGTTCTAATCATCATCAATTTAACAACCATCTAAAACTAGTGCGCCATTATTAACTGATCAGTATCGGTTCTAATCATCATCAATTTAACAACCATCTAAAACTAATTTTATGAGGTACTGTTCAGCCTTAGTGTTCTAATCATCATCAATTTAACAACCATCTAAAACGCAATAAGCCTTACGAATATGTAAATGATTGTTCTAATCATCATCAATTTAACAACCATCTAAAACCAACCTAGATACCAAAATTTACCACTTAAAGTTCTAATCATCATCAATTTAACAACCATCTAAAACCCATATAATCGCGAAACGCATTAATACTTTGTTCTAATCATCATCAATTTAACAACCATCTAAAACCGATATTTTATCATCAAATTTTAATAATACCGTTAATACCAATCAACTAGATCCTTATCAATATAATAAAAAGGTATGTCTTTAGGTATCTGTAAATTTTTAGCATCAGTAAATTCGATTAAAATCACAATCAATTTCATTTGCGTAACAAGACTAGCTAATTCTTGCCACTCCCGTTCTTCTATGTAATGATCTACATTACAAATAACGGGGATCGTCCTCAAATTACAAACTTGGTGAATTCTTAAAACTGTTTCTATTATACCATACGGACTATTTAAAATAGTTTTGTCCAAATGAACATCAGTTAGTTTAAGTAACTTTTTCAGGTCTTCATCAAAAGTAATTTCTAAAGGTAAGTCTTCAAGTAATAACGTATCATGCAAAGTAGTTTCTAAATTATAAAAAGATTTAATAACCTTATTGCGATTCTCCTCATCCAAGTTTGTAATATAACTACTTACAATATGTGTCATATACTTTTTAGTAATATCGCCACTAAGTAGCGGATCGCCTATAAAATCAAAGGTTTCAGAAATATTTAGTGCATCATAATTATCATCTGAGCAAAGTAAGAGTTGATTTTGCCCCTGAAAGCCTTGAATCAAGTCACGGTATGCGATTGGACTTCCTGTAGCAATGATTTTTACGCCAAATTTTTTTAGAACCCATTTTTTATGAGTTAAATAAGACAAATTCATAAAATTACCGTCCTATCTGATGTATTACGCACATCGTCAATTGGCTTACCGACTAAAAAATGCATGTCATTATATTGCTTTTCAGTAACCATTAATGACTGTACTAATCCCCCGCGAGGCAAAAATTTTCTAATACGATTTTCCAAAAATTTAGCTGTTTGTCTAGTAACACACACCCTCACATATACTGAAAACTGAACCATCAGAAAACCTTCATTAATCAACTTTTTATGAAATTGGCGATATTCTTTTCGTTCTTCAGCCGTTTCTGTTGGTAAATCAAACATTATCATTAAGCGCATTATTCGGTACCTCATTAGTCAAACTCATCTCCATTTCTGGCAATTCTTTCCTTTCTCCACTCAGAAACTTTAAACATTCCCTCGTATAAACCGTAATAGCATTTGTTAAAAGAGTACTTTTACCATTAAACTTTATTTCTAAACTTAAAAGTTCAACTAAACCATACTTAATATCTGGAGTTAGTTCTTTAATTCTTTCATGAGCCTTAACCCAA
Source organism: Lactobacillus helsingborgensis (assembly GCF_000970855.1). Lineage (GTDB taxonomy): Bacteria > Bacillota > Bacilli > Lactobacillales > Lactobacillaceae > Lactobacillus > Lactobacillus helsingborgensis. Next base: position 359,723 of record NZ_KQ034046.1, on the reverse strand, counting down.
TAATCAACAAATGGTCTAAATGGTTCCATTAGATCCGAAGCTAAATTAAACTGGTTTTCTTGCGAACAGTGGTGAATACCAAAATATGTCAGATAGCCATTCATTACAATTTCACGGTTAAAACTAGAAAGCAAAATAGCATAGCCATAATCTAATGCTGCATTGACCGCACTAGTATCACGTCTAACAAAATTTTTATCGAATAAAAGCATAAAGTATTTACGCGCTGCAATTGCCTCGCGATTACTTTCATCATTAATTTCCAACTGATCCAGTTCATTTTGAACATCATCTTTAGCCAAATGATAATTTTCTAAAACTGCAATCTGATTTTTGATCTTTTGACTAACTATCTTTGTCCACAATACTTCTTTTAAATGTTCATCCCAATCAAACTGCTTTTTTAGCTTAGCCATATTTCTCGCTCCAGGATAATAAACAGCCGTTTCAACTACCGGATTGTCCTTTTCATCAACAAATATAACTTTGGTTTGATTCTGCGCCAACTTACTAATAAGTGCACTAGTTATCACTGCCTGTGTAGTTGAAACAAGCAATAAATTAATATCCTCAATTGGAATTTGATTTATCCCATCACGAGTTTGAACAATCATCATTTGCATTGAATATGTTAATTTTGCATGCTGCGTGATGATTACTGATCTCCATCCCATAATTCCTCCTTGTTTTTTTTTGAAAAAATGTTAAGCTATAGGTGTTGGTTAGCTACCAACTTCTAATCATTATTGATTTAACAACCAGATTTAAAATCAAACGATGTACTCTTGTACAAGTTTCAACGCGATATTTATTATCGTCACGCCTCAGGCTCTAATTATTTCTGTATATTAGGTTCCATAGCAGAGGCTTTTTTTATACACAAAAATAGAGAGCGATTAATCTAGCTCTCTTTTTTGTATGCACTTATAAATTAGTTAGCTTAACGCGTTTTTCAAATAATCCGGTAGGTGACTGGAAAACCAATTTAGCATTAGGAGACAAAGTTATCCCGCTTGATGACTGCATCAACCCAAATGGGGTCTTAATTCCTATGTTTTTCAAATTAGGAGTAACTAAATTATCATGCAAACCATTTAAAACATTTTTTAATGTATATTTCTTTTCACTGGTTTTTAGTGCAGCAAACTTTGCTCTGCCGTCATGTAGCCCTTGTCTAAAACCATTAATATCAAAGAGCGGTAAGTATTGATCAACTTTTTCAAGAATTTCATCATAGGCATTCAGGAGAAGCTGATCTTTATCAGCATTTTTTTGATCCATATCATCAGTATTATCAGTTACAACTTTCATCGTTTCCTGAGACAAAGTTAGTTGTTTAGCGTTAGCTCTATATTGTGCTGAATACAACATAAACTTGCTGTCGCCGTCTATAACAACCTGCTTAAAATGAACATGATCTTTAACTACTGTAAAACCTTTTATGCCAGCTTTACTTTTACCATTTTTATTGAACATTATTAGCGGTTCAAGCACTTTATTCAGCTCTTGGTCGTAATTACCTTCCTTTTGAGCCTTCTTTAGACTAGCTAAAGCCCGCATTGGAACCCCAACTACCTTATAAAGTGTTTCTTTTGTTTTTTCAATTTTGACAATTACCATATACGCATCCGTATTGCCGCTATAGCCACCGTAAATAGCCGGATCTAGATCTTTACCTTTGGGTATCAATTTTCTAGTCTTTTTGCGATCCCGTTCTCCACGCGGGTAAATTGTCATATTAAACATGTTGCTGTTTTCAGTTGTAGTTTCGCGAGACACCAACATATACTTATAATTATAGGCTTGAATCAATCTGTTAAAAATGTCACGCTGTTTATGAAAGACCACATGCTTAGTATGATTTACCATAACTTCATCACCAGTACTGTCATCTAGCAACGGCAACAAGAAATTTTTAAGGCCATAATATTTAACGGCTTTTTTTTGTTTATCCGTATCTTGACTAAATTTTTTAAATTGTCCATAAACGAAAAACGGTCGAAAATTAGGGTATACCTGGTAAAGGAAATTGTCACAAATTGCTGTTAAATAAGCATCAATTGCATGATGATAATCATTAGCTTCTCTACTCTTGTATAGTTTTAGTTCCTTACGCAAAGCGGTGTTATAACCTGCCTTGACTGTGATAATTTCTGTATCTGGAAATTTATCTTGTAGAATAATTGAAACCAATTTAATAATTTGACTGGTTTCGACCAATTGCCTGTTTATAAAACCTTTTTTCTGCTTATCTTTCACTAAATCTGGATCAAATAACAAATTATTCAATTTACGCTGGCTAATTAGTCCAGCTTTTTGCCACGTCTTCCACATTTCACTAATTGATTGATTTAACCCAAAAGCAGGTTTTGGAGCAAAAAGATGGGAAGCATATTTTTTACCTTTTTTCTGATTTATTTCGATTTCAGTCAGTACTCTGTTATCTAGTGAATCATCTGTAATAAATGATTGGGGTAAGATGTGATCAATTTGATATTTTTTAGGGATATCATCAATATCAATTTTTTTGCCTGTATAAGCATCCCTACCCCCCTGAATAAAGTACAAGAAATACTCATCTTTAAGTAAATTACGGTTGGTCATATTTTCTCTAAGACTGTCTGTCAGACTTTGATCTACCAATTTTTTGGCAGTATCTTCGTAAACTTGCAAAAGTTTAGTACCCCGAATATTCGATAGATGTGGATTCCACTTTGGCTCTCTTGTAAATTCAATGGCAAATTGGGCAGGCTTTTTACCACCAGCTGCTTTAACTACATCATCAACCACTTTAATAACCTGTCTAATGGCCTTTTTATTAGCAGGAGAAGTAAAGGAATCATCAAGAATTTTTTCAATGCCTTTTTCTTCTGTTGCTTGATGGTTTTCTTTAACGATTGCTTTTTTCAATTCCGGTTCATTCACAATTTGCATAAAATTCTTTTGCGTAGTCCAGAGCTGATATATAATATTTTCCCCACCTTTACCTTTCAGCTCTACCAGCAATTTGCGAGACAACCTGCCCCAACCTTGTAAACGCCAGTTTGCAATTGCTTTAAATTGTGCGGGTGTTAACCATTTAATTTCTTTATGTAATTTTTCTTGATAAATCTCTGCATCTTCAAAAATAGATGAATATTCTATTATTTTTTCAAAATCTGCTTGATATTGTGGATCATCTAACTGCTTATCAAACACTTTCGTACTCTTAAGGTGATAGTAGCTTGACAAACTAGAGTTAAATTTAGTGGGATCAGCCAAACCATCTATCTCAGCCGTTTTCATACCGGTATTTTGTAAAATAAATTCCTTAAACGCCTTCTTTGTTACCTTATTTTTCTGTTTGAACAGTTCGTTAAATACTTTTTGCTTAAACTTTGGTTCAAGCCGTTTACCGTTAACTCTAATATTGTTCAACTCATTTAAGACTTCGAATTTTTGGTAAAGCAGACTGCGTGCAGGCAATACATCTTCTCCAATCAGATAGGTATCTTTGACGGTCATGCGCTTAATAAATCTATTTGCTGAGGTTTCACGATCTACTTTTTGGGCAAAATTCCAAGGGGTAATTGCACCGTTATCATCTTTACGTTTCATCCACGCAAACTTAAACATTTCATGGTTTTTATTTTGTTGCTCATCTTTTCTTTTATCATCTGGACTAATCAAAGGTCCTACATAATAAGGAACGCGAAATCTAACCAGTTCATCTAACTTGTAGGGTGCTTGCTTGCGATGTTCTTTTACCGGATTTTCCTCTGCCAAAAATGGATAATACTTGCTCTGGTTAGCAATAATTTGATCCAATTCAATTTGGTGCAATTGATAGGGGATATAGCCGTTTTTATTAACCCGCTGCTTGGGCATGAACTTCCCTTCGTCAATTTTCTGCAAAATTTTCTGAGCTAGTTGGGAATCATCCAAATTTTCCTTAACTATTTTATAAAACTCGTCTTGCGTTAATGCTTTATCCTGTTTAAACTCTTTCTTTGCTTCCAGCAAGCGACCATGACGATTATTGACATACAAGTCATAAGCTAAAAGCAGCTTCCTTACCTGACTATGATCAGATAAAGTTGCAATATACTGCTTTAATAAATCATAGTCTTCTCCATGATCTTTATATTTACATTTCATGGACTGTGACAGAGTCATATTCTCATAGACTATTTGGCTTAAAGCAATCGAACCAAATAATTTTTTGATCTCAGCCACAATGTATTGATCATTGTCGTCAAATTCTGGCAGCAAGTTTTCAAGCTTGTCATCGGCATCCCCGTCAGAAAGTTTAAATTCCCAATCAGCTTTGTCATTTTTATCAATGTCTTTACCTAAAATAGTTTCAAACTGTGTCTTATAACCAATAATGGCATTAGCTATCTGCCTAGTAACATTTTTCTCGTATTTATTAGTGGAGCTTTGCAATAACTTGGTAATTTTTTTGGCTTTATCTAACTGTTTAGTCGTTTTGTCTTTATCTTTGCCACGAATTACAGCTTCTATTGCAGCAGCATTATTCTCGTTTAATTCAATAAAATTTTGCTCTTCGCCATATTTGTCCGCATAGGCTTGGTTAACATTAGTCAAAAAGGAAGCCACGTCAATTTTTGAGGCGACAAAACTATTTACGGGTGTGTCTTGCAAAAAATTGCCGCGATATTTAACAATGTGATGGATAGCTAAAAATATTTCACGCAAATCAAATTGACGGTCTTCCCTCATTAGTGCGTCACGCAAATGATAAATAGTTGGATAATCGTGATAAAATTCATGATCTTCCTTAGCTGTCGGAAAAACAATGGCGTGGTATTTTTTCCTGTCCTTATCTAATGGCGACACCCAAGATTGATGTAAACGCACAAAAAAGGCTGGATCTACCTTGGCCATTGGTTCCGCAAAAAATTCCTCTAATAGCCTTAAACGCCACTTTCTGCGTTTAAGGCGCCTTCTAGTAGTCCTAAAACTACGCCGGTCTGCAGCAGAATGCCCTTCTTCAAATAAATGTGAACCAATGGCACGCTTGCCTCTTAGTCTTAACAACCTATTTTTCTTATCCATTACAGCCCAACCACAAGAGTTGGTCCCAATATCAAGTCCTAAAATATAATCTTCAGTAATAGTTTTCATAGTTTTTTCCTTTTTACATCATTTATTACTATAAGAATACCCCAAACAAAAGCTTAATTCACTAAAATTGTCAAATACTATAATTAATATTTTTATATTTTTCAGCAAAATTATTTTTTAGTTTTATTTTAAACAAATTTTTGGCGTAAATCGCAAATAAAATATAGGCAAAAGAAAAGTCCAGTTGCCAACTTAAATATGAATTAAAACTCAGTTATTTTAAATTTTTTACGCTAAGAAAGCGTATACTAAGAAAAGGAGGTACATTATGAGACAAATAAAAATTGGCAATACAAACTTTACTACTTCAGCAATAGCTCTAGGAATTATGCGCATGAATAAATTGAGCGTTGATGATGCAGCAGTCACATTAGAAACTGCCCATCAAGCAGGAATTAACTATATTGATTCGGCAGACATTTATGGTCATGGCAAATCTGAAGAAGTTTTTGGTGCAGCATTCCAAAAGTCATCATTAAGCAGAGAAGATTTTTATATTCAGTCTAAAACTGGCATTTATGAAAATCCTAAATTAGATTACAAGACGACAAGATACGATTTTTCTAAAAAGTACTTGATTAAAGCAGTCGACGGCATTCTTTCCCGCATGAAAATTGATTATTTGGACAGTCTGCTACTCCACAGACCTGATGCCTTAATGGATCCTGCAGAAATTGCTGCTGCTTTTGATGAATTACAAAGAGACGGCAAAGTAAGACACTTTGGTGTATCAAACTTTAACCCGATGCAAGTAGACTTATTGCAAAGTGGAGTCAGTCAAAGACTGTTAATTAACCAGTTGCAACTTAGCGTCATGCACACCGGTCCAATCGATTTCAACATTCACACCAATATGACAGATGAGCGCAGCATTGATCATGACCGCGGCGTGCTAGATTATTCACGTTTACACAACATGACTGTTCAGGCATGGTCACCTTTCCAGTATGGTCAAATCGAAGGCAACTTTATTGGCAACCCGAAGTTTCCGGAAGTTAACGAAGCTTTGCAAAAAGTAGCTGATCAAAAAGGTGTTTCGAAAAATGCGGTAGCCGCTGCCTGGATTTTACGCCACCCGGCAAATACCCAAGTTATTATCGGAACAATGACGCCAGCCCATATTATTGACAGCGCCAAGGGGGCGGATATCTCCCTTACAGCTCAAGAATGGTATGACATTTATTTAGCTGCTGGTAATGATTTGCCATAAACACTTTTAGCTAAAACAAAGAGTCTGGGAAAAAGTGCTCTTTGAAGTTAAATTAAAAAATTTCACAATTTAAAAAGGCCGACAAATCAACGTTTTATTGACGTTATTTGTCAGCCTTTTTGTTAGGTTAGAGTTTTTCCCCAGACCCTTTTATTTATTTTGCTCTTCTGGCATAACTGTTGGGTATCTTGAGCTTGTTACGGTACTTCGCTATGACGCGCCTACTTAAAAAGACATCATGTTTAGCAAAAATTTCCACTAACTGCTGGTCACTAAGTGGCGCACGGGTATTCTCTTTTCTAATAATTTTGCACAAGTCATATTCTACGCGGGCTTGTGATAAATCGGTAGTGACTTCCCGCGGAAATAGCATTTTAAAACTAAAAATTTTATTTTGACACTGGATGTATTTATCCTTGATAGCCCTGCTAATCGTACTTGGTGCTAGGTTCAACGCCTGTGCGGTTTCTTTTAAGCCCAGCGGTTTTAATTCTTTTTTGTGCATTGTTGTCAAAAATTCATACTGAAACTGACCAACAAATTCACCCAGCCGCATAATAGTCTTCTGCCGTTCCGCAATTGCATTCTTCATTTCCTCATAACGCTGTTTTTGCTGGGAAAAATATTTATTTTCATCTGCCTGCTCTTTTAATTCATTAAAGGCTTGCTCATCAAAAACCATTTCCGGTATCTGACTTTGTAAATTCTCAATCATTAAGTGTCCGTCATTTACTTTATAAATAAGGTCAGGAAGTAAATACTGCGTATTTTCCCCCGTCACATAATCACTTGCCGGAGTAGGATCTAAAGTCTGAATACTAGCTAATGCCGCAGTTAATTCCGTCTCTGAAAATACAGAATTATGCCATTGATCTGGATCAGCTAATATTTCTAACTGTTTATTGAGCAAAATTTCAAGGGCAACAGGATTAAAGTGAGGTTTGTGCAGCGCTTGAAGCAAGAGACATTCATTTAGGTCGGCAGCGCCAATGCCGCATGGATCAAGACTTTGAAGCAATTTCTTCGCTCTAGTTAAGTTTTCAAGCGAAAACTCACTACGCTCAATAATTTTAGTCAAGCTCACCCTTAAATAACCATCTTCATCCAAATGATAGATCAACATTTTGACCGCACGTTTTTCCCAGTCATGCCAATCACTCAAATCAACCTGCATCAGCAAATGGTCCACTAGATTTTCTCCCTCAGGTGCACGTAACCATTCCAGATTTTGCATCGCGTCACCTTGCGGTTCACGTAAAAAAACAAAGGGATCGCTGGCACTTAATTCTTTCATCGCCTTAATTAAATCATGGGTGCTATATGAAAGAACCGTCAGATTCTGCCTTAACTTGGGCGACAAAAAAAGCCGTGACACTAACTGCTCTTTTGGTTTCAATACCATTTTTTGCAATCGTGTCATCGGCTTTTCTCCTTAATGAACCTAAATACTTACTAATTGAATTTCCATGACATTCTTATTCATAGACAGATCTTCAATTATATTTGCATAATCAATAGAACGTGGGGTTTCTATATCATATATATTAACATAGGTTATATCATTTAAGTTTTGCGTGACTTTAAAATTTACGTTGACAACAGTAATATTATGTTTCTTAAAATAATCGTTGATAAATTCTTTTGTTTCTACTTTGTGCTTATATTTTATCTCCAGCTTTTTCATTGGATGAATGTGGATCAATCTTTTTGAAAAAACCAAAACTATAATTACTGCTATTGCTCCTACTACTCCAATTGCATAATCACCCATACCTAAAGCCAATCCTATTCCAGCAACTGCCCATAAACTGGCCGCGGTAGTCAGTCCTAAGATCGTCCGGTGCTGAACCAAAATAGTTCCTGCTCCCAAAAATCCTATTCCCGAAACAACCTGCGCAATTAAACGGGCTTCATCTGCCCTGACAACACCTGCCATTTTAGGCTGTGCGTTTGCTATCTGCAGAGCATCAAAACCAATCTTTTTTTGAATTAAAGCGATTATACAAGCACCAACACAAACTAAAACGTGGGTTTTTATTCCTGCTGGCCTATTTTTATGTTCTCGATCAAAACCAATAACACTTGCAATTACGATAGATAAAGCTAATCTAGCAATAATTTCCGGCAGTGTCACGGCTATATCCAATTAAACCACTCCAATTAATCCTAAAATAATTGCTAAAACAAGTACTCCTAATAAAATCCAGTTAACATTAACCTTTTTAGATAAAAGCCAGTAGCAGCCAAGAGTAACCAGTAAAGGTACTAATCCTTTCCACAATTGGTCAAGGTATGTCTGAATTAAAATTGGCTTGCCGCCAGTAATCGGAATACTTAACTTAGACTTAAATTGCACCATTGTCGCCGTCATACAGCCGATCATCATTAATCCTAAAGTTGAAGCAGCCTTATTCAGTAACTTCATACTGCCACTTTCATACATATTTTGAATAAAAGTGTCACCCAAAGTGAAGCCCATGTAAGTTAAGTAATACCTCGTTAAAATTGACGGTACATTATAAATTATTAAGAAAAGAAGTGGTCCCAAGATAGAGCCCTGACTGGCCAGACTAATACCAACACCGGCAGCGATAACTCTCAATACTCCCCAGAAAATTGAATCGCCGATACCAGATAATGGCCCCATTAAGGAAGTTTTGATCGCAACCGTGGTTTCAGGGTCAAAATTAGGGTCTTGGGCAGTCTTTTTCTCCATTGAAGCAACTAGTCCCATTACAAAAGTACCCACATTTTGCGTAATATTGTACCAAGTTGTATGGCGCATCATTGCTTTACGGTGACCCTCTTTGTCATTTTTATAGTATTCATCAAGAGCGGGCATGATTGAATACATGAAACCAGGGGCATGGGCTTTAGTTGCTCCTACCCGGCTGGCAAAAACTGTGAATGAACGCCAAAAAATTCGATTAATTATTTTCTTGTCTGTCGGTGATACATCTTTAGTTAATTTCATGAGAAAAAGTCCTCCTCTTCTTGTTCAGCAGCTGTTTCAGTACTCTTGGTCTGATTTTCATTATGTGGCATAGCTACCATTTCTTTTTGCTTATTTTCAATGTCCATGATTTGCTTATCACGGATCCATTGAATAACAACAATAATGATGCCGACTGCAGCCACAGCGACTGATGGCAAATTCATATATGCAGCTAAGATAAAACCTAAAAAGTAGTATGGTGAAAGTTGCTTACTCCATAACATTCTCATCAAGATAGCAAAACCAACAGCAGGAAGCAATCCACCAGTTGCTGCCAAACCAGCCATTAAGTTGGCAGGAATTTTCGCAACTAATTGTTGCACCGGACGAGCACCGGCTAAAACTGCGAAGAATGTAACTAATGAAAAGATAAAATAATTCAAAAACCACATCCCAAAATGAAGTCTGGTTAAGCCCTTAGAATTATCATCACTAGCTACTTTATCAACCAGCGGCGCAAAAATATTCATCACTACGTTCTTCATAAACATTAAGATAAATGCCGCAAAAACTCCGATGGGCACAGCTAAAGCCAAGGCTGCTTTCGTGTTAACCCCTAAAGTAATTGCAAAAGTAGTTGCCAATACTGTAGCAGTAACAGGCTCAGCCGAGAGCGCACCACCAATATCAACGGCGCCCATGAAAATAGCTTCAAGAGATGCTCCGATTAAGATACCGGTTCTCATATCTCCCATAATTAAGCCCATAATTGTACCAACCACTAATGGTCGCTCAATCATTGTTTGACCCCAGAGCCAGTTTCCGCCTAAGCAGATAAAAACACAGAGGGCTGCCAGAAAGGCTGTTTGTAACATAATTTACCTCCTTCAAAGTTAAGTCATTATTTGTTTTTCAATAAGGTTTTAATTGGTGTCTTGGCGTTACTTGGCACCACTTGGTTAAAGACAGGAATATCTAAACTAGCCAGTTCTTTTAAAGACTTCAATTCATCTTGCGACAGCATTAAGGTTGAAGAAAGCTGAACCGCATCATTGGCATCTTTGGCAAAGCGACCAACGTTAGCAACGTTTATTCCTTCAATATCCTTAACGTTTTGGGCAATTTTCAGTGCATCTTTAACGCTATTGGTCAGAGCAAAAATTCTCATATTGGCGCCCTTAGGATTGTTAAAAACTTTAATAGCATCATCAACTGTTCTAATTAGCAGTTTTTTACCCGTTGGCGTTGCCATTTTTAGCGTCATCTGGACCATTTGATTATTAGCGGCATTATCGTTAGCTACAATAATTCCTGGTGTATTCAGTTCTTTGGTCCAAACTAATGCAACTTGACCGTGAATTAAACGGTCATCTACTCTAAGTTGTGCAATCATTTTATTTCTCCTTATCCAAAAAATTCATCTTCTTGAGTGCTCGACTCATCACCATCATTAAGTTGAAACAGTTCAACTTGGCTTTGATTAATTAAATCCTGCAAATGTTGTTTCGTAAGCTTTTCATTGTCTAAAAAGACTGCCAATACAACTGCAAGGTTGGTTTGAGTAACAATAAAAATGTCTTTTTCTTGGGCCGCCTTTAAAACAACCTTCTGATTTACACTACCTCCCTTTAAATCAGTAAAAATGACGGCTGGACGTTTAGCGTTTTGAATAAAATCCGTAATTTGCTTCGTATAATCAGATTTATCAACATACGCATCAATCACCTGAATCTTTTTTGCCATTCCCGTTAAAATATCAATGGAACTTTTTAAGCCGCTGGCAAAATGTCCGTGACTGGCAATTAATATGTCTGTCATCTTGTCACTCCTTTTCCTAAATCAATCATCACTAACTCTTTAGCAAAAGACGTGCCAAGTAATGTAAAGCCCGAAATGAAGGCAACAAAAAAAGAAGTGTTTAAAATCTAAATACTTCTTTTTGCATTATTAAACACTTTTAAATAAACTGTTTAAACAACTCGTACAACAATGACATTTCATAACTAGAAACCTTAATGTTGTATTTGATTTCAATAGGCTGAAAAATACTCTTGGTAATTTTAAAAAAGCCTTTTTCTTTGTCTGACTTGGGTTCAACTTCGACTTCAGTCGTGTTGTGCATCATTGAACGTTCAATCATCAGGGCAATGTGCATGTATAAGTTTAATTTAACCTTGCCATCTAACCTTAAATTATAAAAGTCCTCGTATTTTTTATTAATGGTTTCCACTTCACTTAAAACTACATCGGGATTTAAAAAACTTAAACGTTCAGAAATACCCTCTTTAGAAAAGAACCGCAGTAATTGGTTGTTGAAGTTCTCCATCTGCTTTGGGGTCAGATAAGGAGAAAGCCATTTTTTCAACTTATTTTCACCACTGGAATCCAGTATGTCATACAGATTCATGTGGTTAAATTTAACTTTTTCCGTTAAATCAATAGTAGTCAGCACAAATAAAGTTCGGTCAAAGTAGGACCATTTTTTGCCGGCAATTTTTTCTTTTAGTGAATTATAGCCTAAGGGGATCACCTTTATGCTGGCAGGTAAATAGTCCCGAATGATATCACTAATTTTCTCAGCTATACCCAACCCGGAAATACACGAGACTAAGATGTTCATTGACTGAGAAAAGCCTTCGTAATATTTGACACCAATGTCATAGTCTTTATCGGCCTTTTCTGCAATTTGTTTAAAAGGTAAATTCTGCTTCATTTTGAGTGCTAAATCTAAAGCAGTTAAAGTCGTCAAATTATTGACGACTAATAAATCACCATCTAATTGTGCACTGATTTGACTATAGAGTTGGCTCAGCGATCCCATATCAACCATTAATATGAAGCCATTAGTGGTATTAAAACTGCTGATCAACTTATTAGCTTCATTAATAATTGTCGCAATGTCGGCATCAATAGGCATATCAATCGCATCAAAAACATAATTGCCACATAGAGAATTTACCACAGCCTGAATGCTGGTTGCCGTGCTTTCTCCATGTGCCACCATTAATCCGCGCAGCTGAATATTTTCATCCACGTGATCACTTAAAAGTAATGCTAAAATTAACGCTAAACTGGTTTGACTTTCCTCATCAAGAACGGATAATTTTTCATAAAATTTACTGGCAACATGCAGCGATCTTGGTAAATGAGTAGTTATAACTTCTGTGAGCTTTTCTTTGTCGCAGTTGGGTTTAAAATGACGCTCATACAGAACATACATGACCGGTTCCAAATAGTCCGTTTTGTTCAAGCCGTACTGGTTGGTGATGATTTTTTTAAAAAGATAATTGTGTTGCACATGCAATCCTGATGCCAGCATCCCTTGCGTAATAAATTTATTAAGCGCCTGAATCTGTAAACGACAGGCATTTAAATTGGTATTGGTAAAATCCGTGCTGAGTTCTTGTAAAGCAGAAGTTATTTCTAATAGTTTCGCGGTTAAACTGATACGTGGTGTGTACCGGTTTTTTTCATTAGGATCAACTGTCAAGGCACCATAATCTTTAAAATGCGGCAAAGAAGCCAAATCCAAGTCTTTTAGTTTTAAGGTGATTGTTTCCGCACTACTGCTGTCATGATAGGCTGTGGCACAAGAAACTTTCACAATATTTTTCAAATAGCCGATATTACCAGTATGCTTTAGCTGTAAAAGTGCTGAAACTACCTTTTGATCAATTACAATCTTTTTATTTATCTTATGAGCTTCATGCAAAAACAGAGAATTAATTAGTTGCAGCCGTTCATCAATTGGACGCTCAATATAATCCGGTAATTTTATGCGGACGGGAATGCGTCTCAAAAATGTGGGCAACAAAACAGCTTCCGGCTTTTCGGTTGTTGCCATAATCAACCTGACATTTGCTTTACAAGCGTGAGCATTATCACCCATTTTGTAAAATTCGCCAGAATCAATAAAGCTAAAGAGTTTTTCCTGATTTTCACTACTGAGCCTGTGTACTTCATCTAAAAACAAATAGCCGCCATCCGCCTCTTTTAATAATCCCTCTTTATCCGTGTCTGCCCCGGTAAAAGCTCCTTGAACATAGCCAAAGAGCATACTGGACACAAGTTCAGGATTATTGGCATAATTGGCACAGTTTAAAACGATATACGGAGCCTTTTTGCCAATCACGCCTATTTCCTTAGAATACGAGTATAATTTACTGGCCAAAAAGCTTTTTCCTACGCCTGACTTACCGGTAATTAAGACGTTCAACCCAGCAGGTGGATAAGCTGCTGCCGCACTAATTTGTGCGATTGCCTTTTTAAGCGAGCCACTATTTCCAATCACGTTCTTAAAAGCTGCTTGATCAGAAAAATTGGCAGCAGAAATTTTAGCCCACCTAACTGGTCTTTGAGTAATTTTTTGTACTTTCTTGTCTTTAAGCAATTGATTTAAATAGTGACTAACTACTGATCTGGATAAATTTAGTTTCTCAGCTAGTTCGCTTGTCGCAATTGTCACGTTATCCGGTAATTCATCTATTTGCTTTAGCACTCTTTCTTTAGCTGCCTTCATGTTTATTTCCCCCATGTTTTTATTATCTGTATTATAACGATTAAAAAGAGCGCTTACTAATTAATTTTAACAGCAGGTCATAAAGTAAAATTGTTTTAACCATAGCTGAAGCTACTGTCAGAGAAGTGCTAAAAGATGCTTCTATAGCGGGTTTTGTAAAGCCAACTGCAAAATTTTACTACTTATATCAATAGAGCGTTTTTGTCCCAATATCCAACAAGATTTTATTTTTAAACTAAATAAAAGTAAAATTAATACTTGACTTTAATTTTTTATTTTTTTATAATGCGATTATCGAAGTTGGAGGTAAGTTTTAATGATTACTTTTAGTAAACAGCTAAATAATCGTTATTACCTTAGCTACTATAGATAAGCGTTTGGGTTCATCTAGATGAATTCAAACGAAACTCAAGTTTGAATTTATCTATGATGGCTAGGCTCTTTTAGTATGGTTAGCCACATAGCTTTCTAAGTGGCTAACCACATCCAATCATTTTGGTAATTTAATTCCTGTGTACCCGCTTAGAAGTAAGTGGGTATTTTTTATGGAGGCACAAGATGCATTTGAGAAAATTAGTTGCAGGAATTACAATTGTAGGATTAATGACGTTAGGCGGTTGCAGCAGTAAAAAAGCAGACAAATCCACCACTGAAGTTAAACATGTCGGTGTGTTGCAAGTAGTGCAGCACCCGTCATTAGACAAGGCATACAAAGGTTTTAAAAAAGGATTAAAAGAAGAAGGCTTCGTTGAAGGCAAAAATCTCAAAATTGATTACCAGAATGCGCAAAATAATCAAGATAATTTAAAGAGTATGAGTGAAAAACTAGTCAACGAAAAGTCCGATTTGATTTTAGGTATTGCAACACCAGCTGCTCAGAGTGTGGCTAATGCTACGCAAAAAATTCCTACTGTTGTTACCGCAGTTACTGATTTAAAAGCAGCCAAACTCGTTAATTCAGATGAGAAACCGGGCAGGAATATTACGGGAACAACAGATATGGTATCAATTAAACGCCAGATCAAACTGCTCCTGTCAATTGTTCCGAAGGCTAAAACTATCGGTATCATGTACAACGCTGGTGAATCAAACTCCAAAATTCAGGCTGACTTAGCAACAGCTGCATTGAAAAAGGCGGGAGTGAAAGTTTTAATTAAAACAGCAAATACGACTAACGATGTCCAACAAGTAACAGAAACTCTGGCTTCAAAAGTTGATGGCATTTTCGTTCCTACTGATAATACCTTTGATTCAGCAGCTTCAGTAGTTGGCAAAGTAGTTAAAGAAAAGAAAGTTCCTTTAGTAGCAAGTTCAGTTGACCAAGTTAGAACTGGTGGCTTGGCCTCAATTGGAATTGATTACGAATTACTAGGAGAACAAACTGGCAAAATGGCTGCCAAGATTTTATCTGGTAAGGCTAAACCAGCGAATATGCCAGTCGAAAAAGCACATGATATGAAATTAGTGGTAAACAAGAGCATGGCCAAGGCACTGGGAATTGATCCCAAGTCAATTAAAGCTCCTAAATAATTTTTTGTAAGACGTTTAAAAGACCGCACAGAAGCGGTCTTTTAATTTAAGGAAAAATATAATTAAACACAATTTTTAAAATAATACTTTATTATTTCTTGACATTTTCTTCTTTATTTTTTATAATCTTCTCATTAAGGTTGGAGGTTGATCTTAATGAAATATTATATTAAACACGTCTCACAACTGAATAATCGTTATTACTTTAGCTATTTTAGATAGGGTTTGGGTTCATCAAGATGAATTCAAACCAGATTCAAGTTTTGAATTTATCTATGATGGCTAGAGTCCTTTAGTTGCGGTTAGCCACATAGCTTTCTAAGTGGTTAATCACAAATGATTATTAATCAAAATAATAACTTGTACACCCACTTAGGAATAAGTGGGTGTTTTTATGTTACTGATAGTTAGATGGAGGAAAAGAAAATGCGGATCAAAAAATTAGTCATGGGAATAACTTTAGCCGGGTTATTGCTGCTAGGAGGTTGCAGCAGCAAAAAAACCGGCAGCACTTCCACTGTTAAACACGTGGGAATTTTGCAAGTGGTGCAGCACCCGTCTTTAGATGAAGCCAACAAAGGTTTTAAGGAAGGCTTAAAAGAAGAAGGTTACGTTGAAGGTAAAAATCTCAAGATTGATTACCAAAATGCCCAAAACAGTCAAGACAATTTAAAGAGTATGAGTGAAAAACTAGTTAATGAAAAATCAGATTTAATATTGGGTATTGCCACACCAGCAGCACAAAGTGTGGCCAACGCTACGCAGGATATCCCCATCGTGGTTACTGCTGTAACCGACCTAAAGGCGGCTAAACTGGTTAATTCAGATGCTAAGCCGGGGCGTAATGTTACTGGTACAACCGACATGGTTTCAATTGATAAGCAAATCAGGCTGCTCTTATCAATTGTGCCTAAAGCCAAAACAATCGGGATTATGTACAATGCTGGTGAAGCCAATTCAAAAATTCAAGCAGATTTAGCCATTAAGTCACTTAAAAAAGCTGGAGTTAAAGTGGTAGTTAAGACTGCTAATACCACTAACGATGTTCAACAAGTAACAGAAACTTTAGCTGGTAAAGTCCAAGGCATTTACGTACCAACAGACAACACATTTGCTTCTGCTTCTTCAATTATTGGTAAAGTAGTCAAAGAAAAGAAAATTCCTTTAGTTGCCGGTTCAACTGATCAAGTAAAAACTGGTGGTTTGGCTTCTATCGGAATTGATTATGAAGCTCTTGGTAAACAAACTGGCAAAATGGCTGCCAAAATTTTATCTGGTAAGGCAAAACCTAAAGATATGCCAGTTGAAAAAGCTACAGATCTAAAATTAGTTGTTAATAAAAAGATGGCTAAAGCCCTTGGCATTAACCCTAATTCGATTAAAGCACCTAAATAATTAGGAAAGGCAGCGTGAATAAAGAATATGTTGAATACATTTTGGGAGTTATTACTATCGTCTACTTCACAGGGACTACTCTGGTCGTTGATGGCAATTGGGGTCTACCTAACTTTTCGTATTTTAGACTTAGCCGATATGACAGCAGAAGGTAGTTTTCCCTTAGGAGGAGCCATTGCCACCATGTGCATAATTAAGGGAATTAATCCTATCTTAGCAACTGGCGCTGCATTTATTGGCGGCTTAATTGCCGGTTTGGTTACGGGCATTTTGAACACAAAATTGCGTATACCTTCTTTGTTAGCAGGAATTATCACTATGACTGGATTATATTCAATTACTTCCAGAGTAATGCAGAATGCTGCTAATGTTTCACTACTTGGCAAAGACACGGTTTTTACCATAGCGCAAAACTGGGGGTTAAGTCGTAATAATGCTGTGATCGCAATGGGACTGATAATAGCACTTTTAGTGATCTTCTTATTAGTCGTTTTCTTCAAAACAGAAATAGGCTTGGCTATGAGAGCCACTGGTGATAACCCTCAAATGAGTGCTGCCAACGGCATCAAAACTCAGGGAATGAAAATTTTAGGTTACATGATTTCTAACGGCTGCATTGCCCTATCCGGCGGACTGTTAGCACAAAATAACGGCTTTGCCGATTTAAACTCTGGTGTAGGTACTTTGGTTATTGGATTAGCTTCTATCATTATCGCAGAAGTACTTATCAGGAATCTGCCAATTGGCGGTCGTTTACTTACATTAGTTGTAGGCGCGATTATTTACCGCTTAATTTTAGCTCTGGTATTCCAAATGAACGTTGAACCGTCTGATGCCAAATTAGCTTCAGCCTTAGTTCTAGTGGTCTGTTTAACATTACCTAATTTCCATTTACCACACAATCTAAAAGGAGGAAAAAAAGATGCCGGAAGTACTAAAAATTAAAAACTTACATCAAACATTTGAGCGCGGAACCGTAAACGAAAATCGGGTACTGCGCGGAATTGATCTTAATTTAGAAGCAGGCGATTTTGTAACTATTATTGGTAGTAACGGTGCTGGAAAATCTACGCTGCTTAACAGCATTGCCGGAACGCTGCCAATTCAAGAAGGTCAAATAATTTTAAATGGCAACGACATTACCAAATTGCCTGTAACTAAACGTGCCCAAAATATCAGTCGCGTCTTCCAAGATCCTAAAATGGGGACTGCAGTAAGACTGACCGTCGAAGAAAATCTAGCCTTGGCAATGAAAAGAGGTCAACGGCGGGGCTTTCGTCCTGGAGTTAAAAAACAGGATAGAAAGTTTTTCAAAAAACAGCTTGCACAACTTAACTTAAATCTGGAAAATCGTTTGGAAACTGAAATTGGACTTCTTTCCGGTGGTCAAAGACAAGCAATTACACTCTTAATGGCTACTTTGCAAAGACCAGATTTGATTTTACTGGATGAGCATACTGCGGCTCTTGATCCACAAACTTCAATAACGGTCATGCAATTAACTGAAAAGTTGATTTCTGAACAGCATTTGACAGCATTTATGGTTACCCATAACATGGAAGATGCAATCCGCTATGGCAATCGTTTGATTATGTTGCACCAAGGGCGTGTTGCCATTGACTTAGCCGGGGAAGATAAGCAAAACTTAACTGTGCCTAAGTTAATGGAATTGTTCCAAAAGCACGTTGGTTCTGAACTTGAAGACGATGCTATTTTACTGGCTTAAAACAGAAAAACAATCTGCAATTCAGATTGTTTTTTATTTTTTCTTAGGTAGATCTTAATATTTATTACTATTATTCTGCAAACAATTTTGATGTGCATCAATTACTTTAACAACGTTATCTATTGGTTCTGAACAATTATTTTTTAGCCACTCGGTAATTATAGCCACTATACCATTGCGAAAAAATACTTCATCATAATGATTTTTTTCTTCATGACTATCTATAAACTTTTCAGCAATACCATTTTGTAAATTAAGTTTAAAAAATAAACGATATAAATCTTGGTTGTCTTTAACATGTTGTAATAATTTTGAAAAACATGGTTTTTTAGAATTCTTTTGCGTTAATGCGTATTCATCAACAAGATATTTTCTTAATTTGTCTGCCATATCATAAATATCTGTGTAATTATCATAAAAAGTTGACCTGTTAATTTGTGCCTTTTGACAAATTTCAGTGACTTTTAAATTTTCTAAGTTACTATTTTTTAAAAGTTCTACGACGGCATTTTGAATTTTTTTACGTGATACAGTGCGATTTCTTTTTTTATTCATAGAAATAATTATGACATATAAAAATCTTTTTGTTAAAGCTTTTTGAATTTATATATGCTAATAAATAATTGAACTAAAGCCAAAAATGACATCATACCGAATGTGAATTGAATTCCTATATAATTTGCCGTCACTTTGGTATCAATAAAGTGGGTTGCGCTAGTCATGGCTTCCATAAATAAAGAAGTTCCTATAGCACCGCTTAATGTTCTTAAACAAGTTAGAAGAGCTGTACCATTTGCTGCTTCATTTTTAGGCAAACTTTGCATTCCCCAAGTTACGATTGGCATCATCAAGCAGCCAACCCCTAATAAACGGAGAAGATAAAAAACTCCTAACAAAATTATTTCTTTTGGAGAATTGATAAATGTTACTCCCAAGCAACTAATTACTAATAACAAGCTTCCTGAAATTGTCAATTTAATTATTCCAAATCTGTCATAAAACATCCCTGTAAAAGGATTAATTATAGCCATAGCTAACGATCCGGGCAACATTATAAATGCTGAAATAAGGGCTGATTTTTTCATTACAGTTTGAATTAAAATAGGGTAAATAGTTGAACTACCCATCATTATTGCATAAAGAAGCATACTGATTAATACAGCCAAACGAAAATTTGAATTCTTAAAAATTCTTAGATTTAGTAATGGTTCATCATCTTGTAACTGTCTTTTACAAAAAATAATTATTAATACTGTTCCAATAACCATCAAGATTAAGCTTGTAAATAATCTAGTAGTAATATTGCTTAGTCCTATCAACATACTGCTCAAGCCACCAGTACTTAATAATAGAGAAAAGTAATCTAGATGATTTTTTGCAACTGGTGAAACATTTTCAACGCTAAAGATTGCTAAAATTATAATAAAAAGTGATATAGTTGCTGAAATAAAGAAAACACTACGCCAACCCCATATTTCAATAAGGAAGCCTGTTAAAGTTGGTGCTATCACAGGTGCTGCTCCTGATGCCAATCCCAATATCCCCATGACCATTCCCTGTTTATTAACCGGATAAAGAATCATAATTACTACTTGAGTTAATGGTAAAATAATGCCGCTACCCAAAGCTTGAAATATACGACCTATTAGTATAATAGGAAAATTGTTCCCCCAACAACAAAGTAATGTGCCGAAAGCAAATAATAGCATTGACGATAAAAATATTTGCCTAGTAGTAAAGTTTTTAATCAAATATGCTGATATAGGAATCATTACAGCCATAGCTAAACTAAAAGCGCTGGTTAACCACTGGGCAGTTAGTGCGGTCAATGATAACTCATGCATAATTTGTGGTAAGGCCGTTGTTAAAGAAGTTTGAAGAAACGATGTAACAATTGTTCCAGTCAAAAGAGTTCCAAAAATTAAATTAGCATTTTTTCCAGTCATGAATTTCTCTTCTTTCAATTTAAGTTGTTTTAATTATATTGATGTAGAAAAGATAAACAACCAACAATTTATATTGAAATGTTGGGAAAGTATAGATAGTAAATCAATTAAAGTATGCTTTGGGCTAGACTCAGATTCAACCTTATCAGTAACACCGTACTCCAGACTAAATCCTCTACATGACATAAAAGAAATGTCAAAAACATAATCACGTAAATTTCTGGCAGTAATCATACTACTGGAATACGTATCAATCATCCTCCCCCCAATTACATTAATTTTATTTTGTGTATGCAAATTTAAATAGATTGCAGTTTCTAAATTAGTAGTTGAAATGTTTAAGTCGAAAATTGCAATTTTCGGTTAAAAGCAAAAATCAGACAACAAAAAAGCCCAGGAATTTTATTTCCTGAGCATTAAGACAATTATCAATAAGCTAAACTTTGTAAAAAACATGACTAAAAATCTAATTAAGGTTTATCAACCCAAAGGCTCTTAGAATGCCTATACAAATGATAACAAAGCCCAAAATTATGTACAGCCAATCATAAACGCCCGTTCTTTTTTTAGTAATAAAACCTGTAATAAAAAGCAGAAAGCCGACTGCAAGAGTAATATAATTGTCTATACCCATTTTGGTCACCATTTTCTATTTTAAAACACCAATTCCGTATCCCAGTATTCCTACTCCAAACAGAATAAAGATTAGTATAATTGGACTCACTCTCTTTTTCAGTAAATACATCATCAACAGAGTTAATCCTAAAGAAAGTAAACCCGGACATAATTGATCGAGAATATTCTGCACAGTGGTAATGGTGGTTTTGCCATTAAGGGTAGTTTTTGAAACTACGAGTGGGACATTAATTGTCGTCCATTTGTTGACTAGCACTCCCATGATAAACAATCCCAGAACAGTTGCACCTTCAGTCAATTTCTTTAAAAAGTTTCCCGAAAGTTCTTGAACTAACGACATACCTTCATTCAAGCCAAGTTTTAAGCCGTACCATTTAATTCCTAAACGAACGATGTTAAAGACAACAAAAAATAGAACAGGTCCCAGCCAAGAGCCTTGTAATGCCAAAGTAGCGCCCAAAGCAGCTAATATAGGTCTTAATGTTCCCCACATCACCGGGTCGCCGACCCCACAAAGTGGACCCATTAAACCAACTTTCAAACTGTTAATAGTTCCAACGTCAATATCTTCTCCTTGGGCCTTAGCTTGTTCCAAAGCACTGGTCAAGCCTATAACAGGACCAGAAAATGCGGGTGTAACATTAAAGAATGTGTTGTGCCTTTTCAAAGCGGCAACTTGATCTTCTTTTTTCTTATATACCCTTCTAATTGTGGGAATCATGTCAACACAAAACGCTAAAGCATGAATTCTTTCGTAGTTATATGATGCCTGTTGAAAATTTTCAAAGATAAAAGTTTGAAAAATATCTTTTTTAGTTAATTGATTTTTGATTTTCTTCTCTACCATAATAAATCTCCAAATTTAGTCTTCCAATTCATCTTCGGCTAATTCAGTATCAGGATCTGCGGCTGCAGAATTCGCTGGGACTGTCTTTTGTGAAAATTGCGGGTCTAATTGAACGTAGATTAGTGCTAATATCAAACCCACTGCACCAAAGGCAAGTAAACTAAGCTTTAAATAACCGCTTAAAACAAAGCCCAAGTAAAAGAATGGCATTAAATACTTCACATACATCATGTTTAAAATCATCGCATAACCAACAGTTACGATAAAGCCGCCTGCGACAGCCAAACCACCGGTAACGACATCTGGTAAAGAATTCAAAGCATTTTGAACCATTGTCGGATTTACAAAGGCTGCAACTAGAGTAGTCGGAATTGACACTCTCAATGCTTGGAAGATCAAAGCAGAAAAGTGGAGCCATTCAATAGCTCTAAAGTTGGCCTTTTCAACTTCTCTGTCCGAAGCATGTTGAAAGAAGACAGTACACGTACGAACGATAACTGTTAATACTTGTCCAGCAGCAGCTACAGGAAGGGCTATAGCAATCCCTTTAGTAATGCTTTGATGACCAATAATTACTAGAATAGTGGAAACAGTGCTGGCTAAAGCCGAATCGGGTGATTGTGCTGCACCGACATTCATCCAACCTAAAGCAATGAGTTCCAGTGTCCCACCTAAAATAATGCCTTTAACAGGATCGCCTAAAATAAGACCCATCACGGAACATGCAATTAAAGGACGATGAGTTTGAAATTCGTCCAAAACACTTCCACAGCCTACAATAGATGACCACAAGAAAACTAAAATAATTTGAAATGTTGTCATATTTATTCTCCTATTTAATCAGACCACAGACTTTTAACTAATTAGTTTAAGAATATCCTTTTTAGGATCATCAGCTAAAACTCGTAAATCTAAATTTACACCTAATTTATCCAGCTCTTTAAAGGCCTGTACGTCTTCTGGGGTCACAGATACTGCTTTTGTTATTTGCTTTTTACCTTCGGCATAACTTAAACCACCAATATTGATTGACTTCAACGGAATTCCGCCCTTTACCAACTCCAGTACTTCTGTAGGATTGGTAAACAAATAGAAAACTGTATCATTTTGATATTTAGGGTTGTTAAAAACGGCTATTGCTTTGGGCACATCAACTACATTAACTTTCATCCCTGCCGGAGCAGCCTGTTTGACTAAAACCTTGCGAATTTTATCGTTAAATACTTCTTTACTGACCACAATTATTCTTTGTGCATTAGCTAACTTAGCCCATACAGTAGCAACTTGACCATGTATTAACCGGTCATCAATTCTAGCAAATTTGATAATCATTAAAAATCATCCTCCTCTTCTTGTTTTTGCATTTCTGCACTTAAAGCTGTGGTAAAGGTGCCAGAATCCTGCAAAATTCCTTTAACTATATCTGTAATTGAGGTGCTATTCATCTTAGTTACAATTTCTAATAAAATTGGCAGCGACATCCCTGCTATTACGTCTTTTGCTTTTCCCTTTAAAACCAAACTGGCCGCGGCATTATATGGTGTGCCAGAATATAGATCTGTTACGATTAAGATTTGTTCACTGGGAATGCCTGAGCTGGCAGTGATAATTTTGTTACAAACATCTTCAAGCCCTTCTCCTGGAGCAAATGTTAAAGCTATCAAATTTTCGGCTTTGCCAAAGATCATTTCCACAGCTTCTTTAAAAGCAACACCTGTTTTACCATGACCAATTAAAATAACTTTCATCTTTAACCCCTTGATTTTCCACCTGCAACATTAATTGTGACCCCAGTAATATAACTGGCTCTGTCAGACAAAAGGTAGCTCACTAAATCTGCTACTTCTGACAATTTGCCACTTCTGCCAAGGGGAGTGGTTGAAGTACTTGAATAACCTTTTCTTAACTGTTCAACAGTGATATTTCTGGTATATGCCAGAGCTTCTTCATAAGCAGGTGTCCGCAAACCAGTTGCCTCTAAAATGCCCGGTGCAACACCAACGACACGCACATTAAATCTGCCTAATTCCTTTGCCCATGATCTGGTAAAGCCATTAATTGCGCCCTTGGTTGCAGAATAAATGCTTTGTCCCTGGGAGCCTTCTAGACCAGCCTCTGATGACATGTTCACAATTACGCCCTTTTGCTTTTGCACTAGTTCACGGGCAACGGCTTGGGATAACAAGTAAACGCTTTGCACATTTACAGCAAACATCTTTTTAAAGTCATTTAGGTGCATTTCATATTTGCTTTCAGGCTCTTTTTCGTCAACCAGTAATCTTGGTAAATTGATGCCGGCATTATTTACTAAGCCATCAGTCTGACCAAATTTAGTTTTAGTTTGATTAATAACATTAGTAACATCTTCAGGTGAAGTGACGTCACATTTTACGTAAAGCAAATGATTATCATTGATTTGGGATGGATTTAAATCTGCATCAACAACATTGGCACCGTTTGCTAGTAATTCTTTCACAATTGCATCGCCAATTCCCGAAGAACCACCAGTTACAATGTATGTTTTCTTAGCCAAATCAATCCAATTTTCCATATTATTATCTCCTTTTAACAAATGTGAATAATAAATTTAGTATTTTTGTTAGCGCTATCTTAACTAAAAATATAGCAACTAATGGGGTAACATTCAATAATATTGTGGTAATTTTCACAAATGTGATTTATAATAAAGATGTATTTTAAATTTTATTGTTAAATTAAAAAGGTCAATATACTATGGAAGAAAATTTAATAAACCAACTCATTTCAGTTTCAAAGCTTTATTATATAAATGGTCTTACACAAGAAGAAATTGCAAAAAAAGTCCATATTCATAGAAGCCAAATCAGCAGAATGTTAAAAGAAGCTAGAAAGCTCGGGCTGGTAAAAATAACAGTTACTTCAGGTTCGCAAGATTTTACCGACCTGCAAGACTTCCTTGTGAAAAAATTCAATTTAAAAGAGGCTCTAATTGTGCCTGAAAATATTAATGATTTAAATTTAAAAACTCTGGGCAATTTTGCGGCCAATTATCTCGCAAGCACAATTAGCAGCAATTCAATTGTGGGTATTTCTTGGGGCAGGACATTAGCGCATGCCTTTCAGGCCATGCCAGCTAAAAGCGAAAAGCACGGTATCGTGGTTGTCCCTTTAGTTGGTGGACCAGCAGGGAGACTCAAGAATGATTATCAGTCGAATCGTTTGGCTTACCTTTTGAGTGAAAAACTAAACGCAAAAAGCGAAACACTCAATTGTCCTGCGATAGTCAGTTCTCAGAGTTTACAAGATGAATTAATGTCTAACCCTAATAATCAGCTTATTTTTAACCTCTGGCAAAATCTTGACTATGCCATTGTCGGTATTGGTAGTAATTTAATAATTGATATGGAACAGTGGCAGGAATTTTATAAAAATTCTAGTTTCGCCACCATTTTCAGTGAAACTAATGCCGTAGGCGATATTCTTTCCCGCCCCTTTTCTGAGAATGGTAAAATTATCAGTTCATCCAAATATCATATTATTAGCATGAACCTGGACGAGCTGAAAAAAGTCCCAACCGTTATAGGAATCGCATGTGGCAAAAATAAAATAAAATCAATTTTAGGTGCTCTCAACGCCCATATTTTAGATGTTCTAATTACCACGGATATTACCGCGTTGGGTATTCGTGATTTATGTAGTTAAATCACATTTGTGCAATAAAGCTAAATCATATTGCAATTGCAGTAAATATTTATTAGTATCATTTGTGAAGTTAGCGCTTTCTGTTTTTTAGCATTAAGGAGATTAAAAATGGTTTTAAGCAAAGCTTTACGATTATACGGCAAAGACAATATGAAAATTGATGAGGTCTCATTACCTGAAATAAAAGACAATGAGATCCTGGCTGAAGTTATGTCCGATTCAATGTGCATGTCTTCTTGGAAATTAGCCAAAGAGGGTGAGGATCACAAAAAGACGCCTAATAATTTAAAAGATCATCCCATTATGGTGGGACACGAATTTTCAGGCAAAATTTTAAAAGTTGGTTCTAAGTGGCAAGATCAGTTTCACGAAAATGAAGACTTCGTTGTGCAACCAAATTTAGCTAGAGACGACACACCATTTGTCCCGGGCTATTCATATCCTTATATTGGCGGTGATGCGACTTACATCATTATTCCGAATGAAGTGATGGAATTAGGCTGCCTCATTCCATTTAAGGGCGATTCTTATTATGAAGGTTCTTTATGTGAGCCGGTCAGCTGCGTCATTGCTGCGTTTGACGCCCAATACCACCTCATTCCCCATACTTACAACCACAAAATGGGAATTAAAGCAGGCGGCAACATGTTAATTGTGGGCGGAACCGGACCTATGGGGCTGCTGGCTATTGATTATGCACTTCACGCTGATACCAAACCTAAACGACTAGTTGTAACCGATATTGATCAGGCAAAATTAGATAGGGCTAAGGAACTCTACCCGTCAGACGAAGTCGAAGTTCATTTCGTCAATACTAAGGGCTTGTCAATTGACGAACAAGAGAAATTATTGAATGCCAAAGTAAATAACGAAAAATACGATGACTTGTTCTTAATGATTAGTGTCAAGCCACTGGCTGAAATGGCTGGGCGTTTAATGAATACCGATGCCTGCCTTAACCAGTTCGCTGGACCAGTCGATAAATCATTTTCTGCTGACCTCAACTTCTATGATATCCACTACAACTTTACCCACGTTGTTGGTACTTCGGGTGGTAATGCAGAAAACGAAGCTAAAGCAGCTAAATTAATTGCCGAGCACAAATTGGACGTGGCCAAAGTCATTACTCATGTCTTAGGTCTAAACGCTGCTGCTGAAACCACCTTGTCACAACCTGAAATTGGTGGTGGCAAAAAGCTGATTTATACCCACAAGAAATTTGATCGGATAGAGTTAGCTAAAGTAGACCCTGATTCAGAGTTAGGTAAGATTCTCAAAAAGCACAACGGCATCTGGTCCCACGAAGCAGAACAGTGGATTTTAAATAATATGCCGGACATCTAAATTCCCTTCTAAAATAAAATTTTCAAAAATCAAGCACAGAGGAAACTACTTGCAAGTTAGCAATACTTTCTTAAAGCTTGATTTTTTTAATATAAAAAGCACCCTGGAAAAAGGGTGTTTGAAATTTTCTTTAATCTTTTTGCTCTAATAAAGTCCAAAAATTTTCTGCTAAAAACTCTTTTAAGTCACTGGTATCACCTTTTTCAAATAAACTGACACTATCATTATTCATTACCAGCGTACTGCTGACCGTGCCCAATGCTTTAGTTTCAACCTTATTGCTTTTGCTTGGTGCTAAAAGTAGCAGAAATCTTTTTACTCTGACCTCGTCATAATCCATTGCCTTCATTTTCACCACTGTCTGCAGCTGGCACACAGCAACGTAAGCCTTTCTGACAGCCGAACTACTGGCGTGAACAAGAGCTAAACTGCTATGGGGAATACCCACGGGAGACTGGTTAATACGCTTAAATAATTTTTGCGCCACCTGCTGCGAATCAATAATTATAGCTGAAGGCAGTAAATCTATAACGCCTTTAATGACCTCTTTAAGAGTTTGTTCTTCATTATTTTGATACGTAAAAAGTTGCACATTATCAATTAAATCAAGATAAAGGTCAAGTTCCTTTTTTCTTTCTTGCAGCTGTTTCAAAGCCTGCTGACTATTATCCTGCTTAAAATTAGCATTCTGATATTGGTATGTCTGCAAGTAATTTCTTATTTTTTGCGCCTCATCGTTTAAGAGCAAGGGACTGACAACCAGATAATCTCTAGCAAACCCGGGCAAATCAACTGTGGTCAAAATAATATCATAATTGGCCAGTTCAATTTGATTTAACTTAGTTATTTTAGTCGTATCAATTTGAGTGAGTTCTGGAATTTCCTGTTGCAATCGACTCTTTAAGATTTGTGATGTTGAAAAACCATTTTCGCAAATTACCAGGGCACTTAGGCCTTGACGATATTTATGGTTTTCAATTTCATTGGCAAAATACAAAAGCAATAGTTGCTTTTCGTACTGATGAAGCTTTTTATTTGTAAATACTTCAGCCCATTTTTCACTAATAACAGTGATTAGCTTTTGGTACTTTTCGGTTAAATATGTAATTGACTCTAAACTATTCTCAGGCAACACAGGCTGTGATTTCTGCAACAGGCTTTTTATATGAAGGGTAATTTTTTCAGAAAAATCTGGATTACGTGTAAAATCCCAACCATAGGCAGTAGATACCAACGATACGAACTCCTTAACTTGAAGTGAAAGTGATAAATCCATGTCATCAATATTACTAGGAGTTTTTATCCGATCACTATTTTGCAATTGCAGTGCCAGAAAGTTGATTTCATTCTCGGTTAACTTGTGGCCAAGATCATGATATTTTAGTCTTGTTAAAAAATCTTTTACAAGTTTGACATATTTAGGCTTTATATTATTGTCTACTGTATTAGTTAAAACGCAACCATTCTTAAAACGGTATAACGATAAAGAAAACATTAAAACTAAAGAGATGGTCTGTCTGTCATAAATTCCTGTAAGTTGAGGCAAAACACAATCTGCTAGAGTTTGATAACATTCTAATAAGAGATCAGTAGGAATAAGAACGGCAAATAAATTACCCGTTATTTCGTTATTTGCTAATCCTTGTAAAAATTGATATTCATTTATTTCTTGCAAAACTATTCTGCAAAAAAGATATCTGCGGATTTCTTCGGAACCACTAATTAAAATTCCGACGCCTTTTTTACGTACTAGTGACAAGCCATACGCCTTGAGTGATTTAGCCACTGCGTCTAAATCCCTTTGAATTGTGCCCTGACTCACTTCCAGAGTTAATGCTAAATTATTAATCTTCATTTCGGCAGTGCTTAATAGTAAGATGCAAATTACCGCATTCTGTCTTGAAGGAGTAGCTAAATAAAGTGTATTTTTCTGCCCCGCCAAGCTTATTTCAATATTATTTAATGTTGCAGCACTACCCTCAACTTGATAAATACTATTTTTGCTGGTCAGTACTGCTCCTTCTTGCCGTAAACTTGGTCTTAAATCTGCAAATTCTCTGTATAACGTTCTCTGGCTAATACCAAGTTGTTGTTCCAATTCAGCTAAAGACAGGCCATTTTTATTATTAATTAACTTTAACAAAATTTTCTGCTGTCGCTCTGTAAATACAACCATTTTTCTACTCTTGCTAAATATGCGATAATACATTTAATTAAGAAAACAGCCATTAATATGATTAAACTATATAACGGCTGTTTTTAATACATTAAATTAATTTATTTTTTAAATTCTGCTGATATTTGAGTAGCAATTTCACCAATCAAATCTTGATCTTGCAAGCTGGTTGTTTGCTTAACTACTTCGGCAAATTTATTCTGGATTAACTGTTGTAGTTTGACACTTTCATCATCACTTGGAACATCAAACTGGTATATTTTAGCTACGGTTTCAAGCAACTTGTCATACTTTAATCCCCGTTTCTTAGCTTCACGAATTGGTCTGATAAATCTTTCATCATAACCTAACTTGCGAATTGGGGTGCGTCCGACGCGAGCTATAGTATCGGAAATGTATGGATTTTCAAAACGCTGAATAATTTTCTTTTGGTACTGTGCATGTTGAGCGGGATCAAAGTGCCATTTAGCAATCAGCAGAGCGCCAGTTTCTTGTAAAACACCTTTTAGCTGGTTTAATACTCGTTCATCCTTAATCGCTTCGCCAATATCGGTGTAGCCTAAAGTTTTTCCAGTGTAGGCAACCGTAGCATGCCCAGTATTAACCGAAAATAATTTGCGCTCAATGTATGGTTCCAAATCAGGTGCATAATCAACTCCAGTTAATTTTAAAGAAGGATTAGCCATCTGAGATTCATCAACTATCCATTCTTTAAATGGCTCCACCGAAACAAGGAGCGGATCATCATGCTTTTGTAAAGGAACAATACGGTCTACTGCTGCATTGGGAAAGCCAATATAGTGCTGGCAGTATTCTTTTTCATCTTCATTTAAATGCTGATAGACTTCCTTTTTTAATAATTGTGAACCGCCAATCATATTCTCACAAGCTATGCAGTCAAGTTTTTCCTCATTGCCAGCATTCTTACGGGCACTGATCCCTTGTGCAATCAGTGGAGCAATAAACTGCAAAATCTTGGGTCCAATAGCAGTCGTCACTAAATCTGTGTGAGCAATGGCAGTGACCACTTCTTCTGGATTTTGCCCATTATTTATGCCACAAACATTTTTAACAGTAATTTTCTGTTGTTCTTCTGCAGCCAGTTCAATGGTGTATTCTTTACGTTTATTAAGTTCGTTAATGATGGTGTCGTTAACGTCAACAAATGTAATTGCAAAATCATTAGCGGCAAGAGTTTCTCCAATAAAGCCTCTACCAATATTACCTGCTCCAAAATGAACTGCTTTCATCAATCTTTTGCTCCTTCCAATAAATCAATCACTTCTTGTTTTGATTGAGCGTCTGCTAAGTGAGCCACATTGTCAATCTGTCCACAAAATGATGCAATTTGTGATAAAACTTGTAAATGCTCATTATTAATACCCGCAATTCCAAAAATGGCAGTCACAATTTGCTTTTTTGCTGGATCATCTGAGAAGTCAATCCCCTCCGGAACTTGAATAAAAGCAATACCAGTTTTTTTGATGTACTTTTTCCCTTCTTCTGTACCATGGGGAATAGCTATGAAGTTGCCAACGTATGTGGAAAGCTCCTTATTACGAGCAATCATTGAGTCAATATAATCAGTGCTTACACAACCACCATCAACTAACAACTGTCCAGCTGCGCGAATTGCATCTTCTTTTGTGTCAAATTTTTGGTTAAGTACTATCATATTTTGATCAAGGTTCATCATCTTACACATCCTTACCATTTAGATAAAGAACCAATTCTTTTAGTTCTTTACTTTTTAGCAAATCATCAACCACAATCACTTGTGCTTTACTTATTTGACTACCTAACTGCTCTGCTACAGGTTTGGTTGTGATGAGCAGCTCATCTGCACTATCAACAACTTCGTCAAGTGCTTTTCTGGCAGCAACAAATTTCTGGTGAGTTTTGGCAAGTTCATCATTGAATAAGCTTACAGCCATGGTAGTTGAACCTATATTATTTTTCCCGCTGACGAAATATATTTTTTGGACTCTGTCAAAATCGATCTCGTCAAGAAGACTAGTAGTTCCAGCTGTATTCTTATCTGCGCCACTAGGTTTATTTTCTTTAGTTTCCTGCTTGAGCATTGCAGCAATTTCATCATAGCGGCTGCTGCTCATAAAATTACCTACAGAAATGTGCATTGCATCTGGAGTTTGGGCAATAGCCCGATCTGCTAATTCTTTCTGTGTTACAACTAATAAATTTGGTTCAGGTTTAAGATCACGAATAGCAGTATTGGTAACTGAAATATCAGTAATTCCTTCTTTTTTCAATTTGTCACGAAGTAAAGATGCGCCCATTGCAGATGAACCCATTCCGGCATCACAAGCAAAAATAATCTTGTTAATCTTTCCAGATCTGCTGAAGTCCGCATTATTATTGGTAATTCCTTTGGATTCAGCTTTCATTTGCTCTACTTGTGCCTGCTTTTCTTCCAGGTCACCACCTAAAGATTTATCCCGCTTTAAAATGATTGCAGATAAAACAAACGAGACAACAGTTGCTACCAAAACTCCGGCTAGGTTTGCTATATAGCTGCCTTTTGGCGTCATCAGTAAAATTGCAATAATCGAACCCGGTGAAGCAGCAGCTTTTAAACCAGCACCTAATAATTGGAACGTAAATGTACCTGAAACACCTGCTAAAATTGCTGGAATAATTAAAATAGGTTTCATTAAAATATAGGGGAAGTATATTTCATGAACACCACCCAAAAAGTGAATAATAACTGCACCGGGAGCAGAAGACTTTGAACTTCCTTTGCCGTAAAGACAAAAAGCTAATAAAATTCCTAAACCGGGTCCAGGATTAGATTCCAGTAAAAATAGCATTGACTTACCCAGCTGTCCTGCTTGCTGGATACCCAAGGGAACCAAGATACCGTTACCGACAGCATTGTTTAAGAATAGAACCTTTGCTGGTTCAATAAAAATGTTGGCTAATGGCAATAAGTGAACGGAAATAATCCAAGAAACACCTTTAGCAGCTAAATTACTCCCACTGACAACTAAAGGATTAATGATGGATTGGCCAATAATGGCTAAAATAATACCAATGATACCGGCAGAGAAATTTTTATAAATCATTTCAAAACCGGCTCTTATTTTATCTAAAAATAATTGATCAAATTTCTTAATGCACCAACCGCCTAAAGGGCCCATAATCATCGCACCAAGAAACATTGGTACTTTGGCTCCGACGATAACACCGGTGGTGGCGATAGCGCCAAGAACTGCTCCGCGCTCATCATAGACCATCCGACCGCCTACATAGCCAATCAGCAATGGTAATAAGTAATGCAGCATTGGATTAATCAACTCTGCAATATGTGCGTTAGGGAACCAGCCACCTGGAACCATGAATAAAGCAGTAATTAGGCCCCAAGCTATAATCGCTGAGATATTAGGCATAATCATACCCGAAAGCGCTGTGCCAAATTGCTGCACTCTAGTTTTGACTGATTTTTTACTTTTTACTGTATTTTGACCAGTAACTAAACTTTCTTGTGACATCATTTTCCTCCTCTTTAAATCTATCTATATTAATTCTATGGGAGCTTGTATACGCTTACAAGGAAATCTAGTGGCACTTTTGGCAGTAGTAAATTGTCAAAACGAATTAAGTAAGTTTTATTTAGTGAAAAAACAAATTTTTGATTTACGAATTTGTATATTAAAAAAGACCGTTTTACGCAAAGAAAACGGTCTTTTGTGTTACTTTTGGTGCCAGAAAAATTGCTACATGGTACGCTTCTCATTACAGCAAACGAAAGGCGTGGCAAAATTGAATAATAATAACTTTCTCAGCCGTAATCAAATATTATTACCTTTAATCAATTTTTTGACGAATTTTAGCAGCATCTTGGTTGGAATTGGCGGTTCACTAATTATCCGTGAATATTCAGATAATATCGTTATTAACGGCTTGATCTCAAGTATCAGTTCATTAGCACTTATTGTGAGTGTCTTATTTATTGGTTCCAAGCTTGATAACACTGATAAGAGACGCATGCTTATCTGGATGTATATTTTACTGAGTTTATTTTTATTACTCCCTTTTACTTTTCCACAAAAATACTTTGTACCCTTATACATTATGGTTGACCTTTGTATAACAATGTTTAGCTTAGTAGAAGGGTTATCTTTCACTGGGAATTTAAAGTCACTTCTGACTGATAATGCACTGGAGCCAACTATTAACCATAATTCCATTGCTGGTCTGATCGGTAATATTGCCAGTGTGGCAGCGATGGCAGTTTTAATTTTTACTACCCGCAACTATTTGTCTTTCCTCTTGGTAGCAAGCGGCGGCTTTTTTATAAATATCTTTCTCTCTAATGCTTTACACCAGAACCACTTTACTAAAAATCAAAATAGTTTTAAAACCTTAACCCATCTCGTGACAGTTTGGCACAAAATAGCTGCTAACAAAGGCTTACGCGCCTCAGTTATTATTGCCATTTTTACCAGTGCTCTCCAAGCAGTATTTAACGGATTGATGATCTATTTTTGGAAAGCGATTGATCCTAATTATAGTCACGTTTACTGGCTACTAGTTGCCGTTATCAGTGGTCTTTTCTTAGGTGCTATTCTTATTCGCTTTGATAATACATTTTGGTTACTTAGTGCTTTAGTATTTATTACCACGCTGGCTTTAGGAATTTTCTTTTTAAACCAAACAATCGTTACTATGACTGTTATTACTGTACTGATATATGGCGAAACTTTACCAATCGCTAATTGGTGCAATAAAACTAGAATTAAAAGAACCGGTAAAGAGGTGCAGTCTTCCCAATCAAGTTTCTTGCAGCTGGGGAGTGCTCTCTTGAATATCTTTTTTACTGTCGGAATATCTGCAATCGCCAATGCTTGCCACCAACCAGCTCTTACTTTACTTGCTGCAGGAATTGCCCTTTTACTTGTTTTTAGCCTTCTTGGCAATAATGTGCAGCGGTACCGCCAAGAAATGATCAATTAAAAATTGGTCAAAAAAATCAACCATTTCTCGTAATAGAAATGATTGATTTAAGTTAACTTTTTAAATTAATATGCTTCAAACAGTTATTATTCTTTTCTTCTGCGTTCAATCTCCGCACCTAAAAGACTCAAAATTAGTGCTGAAGCGCCTATGAGAAGCATACCTACTTGAGATTTTCTATCTGAACCTGTCTGAGCCAAAGTTCTGGTCTTTTTACTTGCACCAGTAGACTTACTTAGTTGTTCACGAGCGTTATTTGGCTTACTGGTAGACTTGCTTTCTTTAGTTGCCTTTTTATTAGTCTTATGTGGTCCCTTCTTATTCTTATTCGGCTTTGAATTACCGCTAGAATTATGACTATTGTCATTGTCGCTTGGTTCCTGTCCTGGTTCTTTTCCCGGTTCCTTAGCACTTTGATCATTCTTCGTGTAAACGTAAACCACGTCCTGAGGTTGGCTGGTAAAGAAACCTGTAGCGTTATTAGGTCTGGTCTTTAACGTATAACCGGAAATAGTTTTTGTTTCAGTTTGATAGCCGTCACCAACATTACCGCTTAAAATAACATTAGGAGCGATTTGATTACCGTTTTCATCTTCATAATGAACCGTTACATCAGCGGCCTTAATAGGCGTTTTACCGTTATTTGTAGGTTTTTGATAAATAAACATAATATCATCTACGTTTTCGCCTATCAGTCCTTTAGCATTTTTCGGCATAGCCGTTAAAACATAACCAGGAATTTCTTTGACTTTAGCTTCATAAGGAGTGCCGTATGTGCCAGTGTAGGTCTCATCATCTGCAAGCTTCTTGCCCTCTTCATCTTGATAGTGTGCTGTTATTGTAGTTTCACGCACGTACGTTTCATCTTTTGCACCATCTTTCCAATTGTTTATCAGTTGATCTGATGACCATTTTTCTGAGCCTTCAGGATCCTGCATTGTTTTCTTTCCAACATTTAACCAAGTTCCTGGTGTATCAAGACCCATAATTGAAACGAGTTTGTTTCCTTTTCCCAGTTTCAAAACTAGCAGGTTTTGGTGCCCTTTCAGCATATCAAAGGTGTTACCATTACTACTCATATCAAAATTGCTGATGTCTAGGGTTCTTAAGTTCGAAAGTTTAGGATATTTACCATCTACTTTAGGATTAGCGTAGAGATAGAACATTTGACTCATGCTTTTTACTTTAGAAGTATTGAAACTTGACAAATTTAAACCGATTAAACTATTCGTATCACGAAACATGTATGACATATCTACAACATTTGCAGTATCAAAGTTGCGCAGGTCTAAGTATGTTAATTTATTACATCCTTGAAACATACTATTCATAGTTGTAACTTGAGAGGTGTCAAAGCTAGAAATGTTTAGGTCTTTTAGCTTTGTACATTTCATGAACATAAATGACATATCCGTAACTTTACTAGTATTAAAGTTAGAAAGATCAAGTGAGACAAGGCTGGAATCCCAACCGAATACTGAACTCGTATCGCTAGAGTATTTATAATACATACTAAACATTGACGTCATGTTTTCAACATTTTTAGTATCAAAACTGTGTACATCAATGTTAGTCAAACTTGCACAGTGATTAAACATATATGACATGTCTTTAACATTAGTGGTATTGAAGCTAGTAACATTTAATTTTTCAAGACTCTCACACCCTGCAAACATCCATGACATATTTGTGACTTGGGAAGTATTAAAATTCTGCAAATCTAATTCTTTGAGACTTTTGCAACCAGCAAACATATATGACATATCTTTGACTTGGGAAGTATCAAATTTACTTAGGTCAAGATCTTCAAGATTGGTACAGCGGTCAAACATACAATACATATTTTTAACATTTGAGGTTTTAAAATGAGAAAGATCTACATGTTTAAGACTACTGCATTGACTAAACCAGGCATACATGGTGGTTGCTTCCGAAGTATCAACGTTTTCTAAACCTTCAATATCAGTTAGGCCTCTAAGACGAATAAAAACTGACTTAACATCGCCGACAACTTTAAAGTAGCCGTCAAAGTTTACCTTTTTTACATGCGTACACTCAGGGTCTGGTCCATCTTGACCTAGAAATCCAGCTACGAGACCAGCATTACTTACAATAGTCGGATTATCCTTATCATGACTCCCACTCACAGTTAATACGTTAGTATCACTATCGTACCTTACGTCAGCATTACCCCACTTACCTGTTTTAATAGTTTTTGTACTAATGTTGTTTTCATTCTTAGTGATGTCTGTTTCTGGTTGATCATTACCAGCAGAAGTTTGAGAGTTGGAATCTTTATTGTTGCCCTGCGGTGAGTCTACACTCCCATTTTGAGTTTCATCTGCATTATCTGTAGTACCATTAGCATTTCCTTCTGGTGCAGTGGTATTCGCATTATTAGTAGTAACGACCTGATTATTTACTTGAGATACAGTATTGTTTGCTACTCGAGTTTTAACACGACTATCATTATCATTCTTATTAAAGCTTCGTGCAGTGTCTTGTGTTCCTGAATTGCTATCAGCCTTTACGACATTAGTATTCAAACTCATCAAACCAAGCGCAGCTGCCGTTAAACTGCTAAAAAGCAGTGCTCCAGTCCGCTTATTGTGATCTAATCCTTTATTCATTTCTTACCTCTATCATAAATCGAACTATTTTGTCTAAAAAAGTATGTATACTATCACATCTTCAGTATATATATTAAACAATAACAAAGCAAGCTTATTATAAATTATTTTTACTAAAATAATGATAAATAAATTAAAATACTACAGTAAAATTCAAGATATAAAATAACATTAATAGCTTTTATATAATATATAATTGATAATCACATATTTATTAATTAAAAAGAAAACAAGTCGTTTCTGAGAATAGAAACGACTTGTTTTCTAGTCATTATTAACAGTGATTAAATGTAGTAATTATAATTGTTTAATTTGTTCTTCTATATTTAAAACCTCTAACACATCCGTCGCACATTCTGCACCTTTATTGCCTGACTTACCACCGGCACGATCAGTTGCTTGTGCAACTGTATCAGTCATTAACACGCCAAACATCACTGGTACTTTTCCGTTAGCTGATGCTGCTGCCAACTGCGACGTAGTGCCTTCACAAACATAGGTAAAGTGAGCAGTTTCGCCCCGAATTACTGCGCCTAGAGCAATAATGCCATCGACTTGGCCACTTTTTGCTAGGCAGTTGACTGTACGAGCAATTTCAAAGGCACCCGGTACTCTCACAATCACAATATTTTCATCTTTCACGCCCGATTTTTTTAATTGTGACACTGCTCCAGAAAGCAAACGGTCTGTGACCACACCATTAAACTGAGCAACAACAATCCCAATCTTTTTATCTTGTCCTTGAGCAATGTTTCCGTTAATTTCTTTCATAATTAATCCACCTCATTTAAAATATGATTCATTTCATGTTTTTTAGTCGCCAAATATTTTTTATTTTCTTCAGTCATGCCCACTTCAACTGGAATGCGTTCAGTAACTTTGATGCCATAGTTTTCTAATTGCGCTACTTTATCCGGGTTATTAGTCATTAATTTAACTTCGCTAACGCCTTTTTGTCTTAAAATTTCAGCAGCAACATTGTAGCGGCGAGCATCAACCGGCAGTCCAAGATGTTGATTAGCTTCTACTGTATTCATACCCTCATCTTGCAGCTTATAAGCACGTAATTTATTCTCAAGACCAATTCCCCGACCTTCTTGACGCAAGTATAAAACTGCTCCTGAACCATTTTCTTCAATTTTAGTTAATGCTGCGGCAAGTTGAGCGCCACAATCACAACGCTTAGAACCAAACACATCTCCCGTTAAGCATTCACTGTGAAGCCGCAATAAAAGCGGGTCACCTTTTTTAACTTCACCTTTGCTAATCAATAAAGTTGGCTGCTTTTCAGGGTGCTTTGTATCTCTGAAACCTTCAAGCTGGAAGTGACCATATTTTGTAGGAAAGTCAACCTTAGTAAAAGATTCAATCCCCAAATCTTTGTTTTCCTGATTTTTACGGTACTCAATTAACTCCTCAATGGTCAAATAAGGTATGCCAAGTCCTTCTGCTAAAGCTTTCAAGTCTTTGCGTCTGGCCATTGTTCCATCTTTTTTAATACATTCACAGATAAAGCCAACAGGAGCAACGCCAGCTAGTCTTGCCAAATCTAAGGCTGCTTCTGTATGACCGGTCCGTTCCAGCACGCCACCTTCTTTAGCTACTAACGGGAAAACATGACCAGGATGATAAAAATCAGCCCATTGACTATTAGGATCCGCTAACTTTTTAATTGTTTTCGCACGATCAAAAGCTGAAATTCCCGTAGTAGTTTCAGTGGAGTCAACACTAAGAGTAAAAGCCGTG
The DNA here is from genome assembly GCF_000970855.1 of Lactobacillus helsingborgensis. Classification (GTDB taxonomy): domain Bacteria; phylum Bacillota; class Bacilli; order Lactobacillales; family Lactobacillaceae; genus Lactobacillus; species Lactobacillus helsingborgensis. The sequence continues at coordinate 321,301 of NZ_KQ034046.1, read as the reverse complement.
CCAAAAGTATCGTTCGAGCCAGTTTCAATTGGTTTTAATTGCAGACGGTCGGCATACGCTTTGCTCATTGGTACGCATAATAATCCACGAGCCTTAGTAATCATCATATTAACCGCTTGCGGTGTAACCTTCTCTGCTAAGCCAATCATATCCCCTTCAGACTCACGTTGAGGCGAATCAGCGACAATAACTAATCCACCTTTTAACATATGCTGTAATACTTTTTGTATTTTTTTATTCAATTGTTCTGTCATTTTTTTCTCCATCAAAATTCTTTTTTCCAAGCCTGAATCTGCTTAACTGCGTAGCGACCAATCATATCCACTTCAATATTTGCTTTATCACCGACCTGATAATGTGCAAGCGTAGTATTTTGAATGGTATAAGGAATTAAACTTACGCCAAAATGATCATTCTCTGCCATCGTGACGGTTAAACTGATGCCGTCAATAGCGATCGACCCTTTTTCAACAATAAAGGGAGCATACTTATGTGGTACTGCGAATTCTAATTCTATGGAATTCTCATTTTCGTTTCTTATTACCAGTTCAGCTGTGGTATCAACATGACCCGCAACAATATGACCATCTAGTTTGCCGTTCAGTGCTAGTGCGGGCTCTAAATTTACCAAACTACCTTTTTGTAAATGGCCTAGATTAGTCCTTTTCATTGTTTCCGGCATTACGTCTACCGCAAAGTCATTATCGCTCCAATCAGTAACAGTCAAACAAATACCATTAACGGCAATACTTGCTCCTAATGGCAAATCTGCTGGCGTTAATGCAGAAGCACAGATGCCCAATCTGGCATGTTGCGCGTTAATTTCTAAACGAGTAATGGTGCCTGTTGCCTGAATTATTCCTGTAAACATTCTTTTCTCCTCACGCGTATTCTGATATCTTGATTGAATCTCTTAACATCCAAAAGTTGATAGTCACTTTTTGTTGCTGCAGGCTGACCAAACACAGCTGGTAAACCAGTGCCGCCTAAAACTAAAGGAGCTACGTATGTTACTATCTCGTCCGCCAAACCGGCCGCTACAAATTGAGCCTGTACGTTGCTGCCACCTTCAACTAATAGTGACTGAATTTCATGTTCAGCTAAAAATTGCACTATTTTTGTTGGTGTCCAATTAGCAGCAGTATAGCAATGGACGTTTTCAGTTACTTTTTGCGACAAATTGGTTGTACTTAACAGCCAAATTTCACCACGTGTCTTAAATATCTGACTGGAAAAATCAAGCTGATTAGCATCCCTAGTTAACACAATCTTAATTGGTGGCTGTGGTAAGTTCTTAATTCTAACTGTTAACAGCGGATTATCAATTCGTAAGGTATTGGCCCCGATTAAAATTGCTTGGTTTTGCAGGCGCAACCTTTGCACATCTATTTGAGCTGCATCCCCAGTCAAAAGCGTTCTCGTTTTGCCCGCAGCATTAATTTTGCCGTCAATAGACATTGCATATTTAAGTGTTACAAATGGTCTTTTTTGTCGATAAAAAAAGTTATACGCAACATTTAAATTTTCAGTGCCACCAATGACCTCAGTCTGAACACCATGACTTTCTAAATATTTAATGCCCTTACCTGCTACAATTTGATGAGGATCAACCTGACCGATAACTACTCTTTTGATTCCAGCTTCGGCTACTTTTTTGCAACAAGGTGGCTGTTTGCCATAATGACTGCAGGGCTCTAGTGTGACATACAGGGTTGCTCCCTGAGCCTCTTTGGGGTCAGATAAATGCGCTAACGTATTCACTTCAGCATGTTCTCTGCCATATTGGTGGTGATAGCCCGTTGCTAAAACTTGCTCGTTTTTAACTAAAACCGCACCAACTAATGGATTAGTCCAAGTCATCCCTTCTGCTTTCACAGCTTCTTGGGCTGCCATTTGCATATAATCCTTGTCTTGCACTATCTCACTTCCTAAGCATTAAAAAGCCTCGTTGATTTTATCAACGAGGCTTATTTTTTATTCATCAAATAAGATTTCAGCGAAGTTTAATAACGACGCGAGTTTTCTGTCTAATCTTGTTTGTTCTTCTCCCATCCAGACTATAACTGTCGGTACTAGACTCTCACTAGTTCCACCGCAAAACGCGGGTCACGGACTTCAATTATTAATTGTCACCGTCGGTAAGGAATTGCACCCTGCCCCGAAGAAACCGTATTCAACTATTTCAAGTATAGTATAGTTAAACGATATGAGCAATAGCATTTGCTTTGAAAAATTATTACTAAAACAATTTGCCAAATTTTATTGACAGCGTTTTCAAATACTGCTATGCTTACATCGTAATAAAATATAAAACTGAACGAGAAAATTAGAAGGTTCAATTAAACCTGTGCAGAATTCTGCACTTGGGTTTATTTGGACCTTCTTTTTTTGACTTCAATTAGAAAAGGAGATTACAAATGGATAAAGCAAAACGTTTAAATAATATTTTTGGTAAAGATGGCAAAACGATTATTGTCGCTTTAGACGGATTCGGTTTTTCCGCTAATACAGACGGGGTAGATTTTTCAGTCAAAAGCGTTCATCAGTTATTAAAGTATGGACTTAACTGCGCCTTAGTTACATACGGACAAGCTCAATTATTTGCGCAAGATTTAATTGATGTGCCGACGATTTTAAGAGTAGACGGGTCGGTTAATGTTTTTGACAGCAGTGTTCCTGAAACAGCACAATTCTTCGATGTCACTGATGCATTAAAACTAGGAGCAAGCGGCGTTGTCTGCATGACTTTCCCCGGCAGTCAAGGTGATAGAGAAGAATTTTCTCATAAAATGTTAGCGCGGCTCGCAAAACAAGGCGAGGAATGGAACGTGCCAGTGATTGCTGAGACCCTTCCTTGTTCTTACGCCGTTTCTGACCAAGAACCTAACTCAGATAATCCAGACTATATCAAAACGGCAGCAAGATTAGGCGTTGAATACGGTGCCGATGTCATCAAAACCAGATTTACTGGCGATATTGAGACTGACAGAAAAATTGTAGAAAACACCAGACGTCCTGCAGTTGCTTTGGGAGGACCAAAAACTGACAACAAGACCTACTTCGAATATGTCCACAACTTAATGACAGCTGGAGTTTGCGGAATTGCAACCGGAAGAAATATTACCCAAGACCCTAACCCAGTTGGTAAGGTAGCAGCTCTATCTGCAATTGTCCATGATGGCAAAACAGTTGAGGAGGCTCTTCAAATATATTCAACTACCAAATCCTAATTACCACTTAATAATTTTCTTTAATAAAGCCTAGTAATAATTTAATTGGAGGAAATTGAATGCAGAACCAGAAAACAATCATACCCTCAGTTAGAGAGCTAAAACTATTGCAACTTGCTTGTAAGTCTAAGGCATCAATTATTCTATTGAGTAACACTGATATAGGAAACTTAATTAAGCAAACTTCGTACGTTCATAAATTCAGAAAAAAAGCTTTTGTACATTTGGAATTAATTGCAGGTTTTGCACCAGATGCAAAAGGCTTGCGGTTACTTAAAAACATGTACCAAGTGGATGGTGTTTTTACTACTAATATTCAAGCAGGCAATATTGCAAAGAGTATTGGCCTCAACGTGATCTATCGTTTTTTCTTAATTGACAGCCGTTCTCTTAAAAGAACCGGCGCAATACTTGAAAATAATAAGTTTGATGCTATTGAAGTTTTGCCAGCATGTTCAGCAATTGCTGAATCAGCTGATCTAGCTAAATTAAACATAAGTTCTAAATTATTTGCCGGAGGTTTTATTAAAACTTTAAATATGGTCGATCAGATTTTTAGATTAGGATTTTCTGGCATTACTACTAGTAATAGCAAATTATGGCAATGAAAGAGGTATAAAATGACCAAATATTTAATGGGAATAGATAATGGTGGTACTTCAACTAAGGCAGCTATTTATGATGCTGCCGGCAACGAAATTGCAAAGTCCACAATATATACGGAAATGTTAACACCTCATGAATACTGGACCGAAAGGGATATGTCCGAATTAAGAGCAGTAAACTTTCAGGTCATTCATGATGTTTTGCAAAAATCAAAAATTAACCCTAAAGATATTGCTGGGGTCGGTATGACTGGTCATGGCAATGGCCTTTACTTAATCGGTAAGAATGGTCAGTTTGTGCGCAACGGCATTATTTCTACAGATAACAGGGCCAGTGCTATTGTCGAAAAATGGCTTGCTGATAAAAATTATGAAACAGCTGTCAGGCCTAGAACCTACGCCACTATTTGGAGCTCACAACCAGCTGCCCTTTTAAAGTGGCTTGATGAAAATGAACCTGAAGTCTATGACAAAACAGAATATGTCTTCATGATTACCGACTTAGTCAGATATTGGCTAACCGGCAAGGCAGGTTTTGAAATTTCAAACGCAAGTGGCACCTCGCTTTTTAACCAAGACACAGAAAAATTAGATGAAAAGGTATTCGAATTTTTCGGTATCAAAAAGTGGTTAAAAAAGATTCCACCATTAGTTGATTCTACTGCTGAATGCGGGAAAATCACCGCAGCTGTCAGCAAGAAAACCGGACTGTGTGAAGGAACTCCAGTAGCTGGTGGGCTATTTGACATCACCGCAAGCGCACTTTCAACAGGATTGGTTAAACACAATCAGTTATCAATTGTAACTGGAACTTGGAGCATTAACCAGTACATTGATAACAAAATCTCAGTTGTTAAAGACTTATTTATGACTTCTGATTATCCGATTAAGGACGAATATCTCTTAACTGAGGCGTCACCTACAAGTGGCTCTAACTTAACTTGGTTCACAGAAACATTTATGAAGGATCATACCCAACTGTTAAAGATTGTTAATGATGAACATAGTATCTATGATTATTGCTCAAAATTGGTGGCAGCAGTTAAACCTTGGGAAAGCAAACTGATTTTTTATCCATTCATTTTTGGCTCTAACGCTGGTATTGCGAACTCATCTGCCGGCTTCATTGGGGCTTCAAAAGATACCTCATTAGCCCAATTTGTAAATGCAGTTTATGAAGGTGTTTGTTTCGCCCACAAAGCTCACGTTGAAAAATTGCTCAAAATAAATGCCAATGTTTTGTCTTCTCCAATTCGCATAGCCGGCGGAATCACTAATTCACAAGTATGGTTACAAATGTTTGCGGATATTTTTCAAAAGCCATTAGAACTAGTTAACGTTAAGGAAAACGGCGCAATGGGAGCAGCTATGGCAGCTGGCGTAATGTCCGGCTTATTTACCGACTTTAAAGCGGCAGCAAAAAGTATGGTTCATATTTCAAGAACAATTACTCCTAATCCTGAACTAGCAGAAGTTTATCAGGAAAAATATGACCTATATCAAAAAGTAGTTAAAGACCAATCTTTTGTTTGGAACGATATTGGCAATACGCAGTTAGAAACAGCTAACTAACAACAAAATTTAATTTTAAGGAGGATTAATAATGAAACTAGGACTACAAGGTAAAAACGCATTAGTAACCGGTGGTGCTACAGGTTTAGGACAACAATTTGTTTTAGCTTTAGCAAAAGAAGGCGTCACAGTTGCTTTCAGTTATTTAAATGAAAAAGAACACCCGGAAGTAACACTGGACAAAGTAGAAAAAGAGACTCATCAAAAAGCTTACGGCTTTAAAACAGACTTGTCTCAAGTTGATCAAGCCAGAAAACTGTTTGATGAAGCCCACGAGCAGTTGGGACAAATAGATATTTTAATTAATAACGCCGGTATCTGGCTAAGTGGCAAAGTAACGGATATTAAAGAGCAAGATTGGGATTTGGAAATGAAAACCAACCTTAGGGCACCATTTCTACTTGCCCAAAAATTCGCACTTGCCGCCAATAAGGAAAAACACGGCGGGCACGTTTTAAATGTAACTAGTCAAGCCGCTTACTATGGTTCAACAACCGGACACTCTCATTATGCTGCATCTAAGGCAGGCTTAATAGCTTTTAATGCCTCTTTTGCCAGAGAACAGGCTCAAAACGGCATCAACAGCAACAATATTGCTATCGGTATCATGCATACCAGAATGATTCAGGCCAATCTTGACAAAGATCCTAATTATTATGTCAGCAGAATCCCAATGGGCAGAGTGGTTGAACCAGAAGAAATTGCCAAAATGGGTACGCTGTTAGTTTCCGACGTCTATAGCTATATGACTGGAGCAACAGTAGATTTAACCGGTGGAATGCTGATGCATTAATCAGAAAGTTAAGAGGAGAATAATTATGAAAATAATAGCATTTGGAGATAACTTGATTACTCCCGAAATGTTAAAAGCAGGTTTAACACAATTTCAGGAAAATGGCGACATTGTGGAAATTCGTGATTGGAGCCATGAAACTGTAGAAAGTTTACAAAACGACAATATCAAAATTGAACAAGAAGGAGCAAATGCAATCGAAATTACTGATCAAAATTTGTTAGCTGAAATAGCAGATTATGACATGATCATCACGCAGTTTATGCCAATCGGAAAACAGGTCATTGATCTGGCTCAAAACCTTAAATATATAGGTGTTTTAAGAGGTGGCATGGAAAATGTAGATGTGGATTATGCCCAAAGTAAAGGGATTAAAGTGATTAACACTGCCGGACGCAATGCACGAGCAGTTGCGGAATTCACCGTTGGTATGATTTTAGCCGAAACCAGAAATATTGCCCGTACTAATGCCAAAATGCACGAAGACATTTGGTACAAGGATTTTCCTAACAAAGATAATATTCCCGAAATTGGTGGTAAAACCATTGGAATCATTGGTTTTGGGCACATCGGCCAATTAGTAGCTCAATTTTTAAAGGGCTTTGGTGCCAAAATTATTTTTTACGATCCTTATGTTAAGGGTAACAGTCTTTATGCCGAAAAAATCGACAGCATTTCAGCTCTAATTAGACAATCCGATATCATTACAATTCACATGCGGGCTACGGAAGAAACCCACCACATTATTGACCAGGATATGTTCGATTTAATGAAACCCACGGCCTACTTTATTAATACGGCGCGTTCAGCTCTGGTCGATGAAAAAGCTCTGATTGCTGTACTCAAGCAGGGCAAAATTGCGGGTGCAGCTATTGATACTTTTGACGATGAACCATTACCCGCAAACTCTGCATTTTTAAGTTTGGAAAACGTTACTTTAACCTCGCACTTAGCTGGTTCTACCGCCGATGCTTTCAAGAATACTCCAAAACTATTTGCTGAAAGATTTTTAAGTGCACAAAAATAACCATGAATAAATAAATTGGAGGTTATTAAATGGCTTTTATTAATTCTATTATCGGTTTGGGCTCCGCCGTCATGATGCCTATCATCTTTTTTATCGTTGGTCTAATCTTCAGAATGCACCCTGCAAAAGCTTTTAAAGCAGGTATGCTGGTTGGAGTCGGCTTTACCGGAGTATCAATGGTAATTAACTTGATGCTTGGCGCTTTGGGTCCAGCATCTAAAGCAATGGTTGAACGACTAGGCTTAAAGCTCACTGTCACAGATGTTGGTTGGGGAACAGCGTCTACTATCGGCTGGGGCTCGCCAATTATGTTAGTTGCAGTAGTAGGCTTTTTAGTCATAAATGCAATCTTATTGTTTTTAAATTTAACTAAAACGGTTGATCTTGATATCTTTAATTTTTGGATCTTTCTCTTAGTTGGTGCCGTTATCTACGCCGGGACCAATAATTACTGGATCGCTATTATTGCTGATTGGATTATTTACACTTTGACTTTAATCATCGCTGATATCACACAACCTATCATTCAAAAGAAATTTCCTAATAAAGACTTAAATGGTATTTCTTTTCCCCACTTAACATGTTTGGCCTGGGTGCCTTTCGGTATCATTGGTAATTGGATCTGTGAACATATCCCTGGTTTGAATAAAATCCAGTTAGATCCTGAAACTATCAACAAAAAAATGGGTATACTTGGCGAACCAATCAGCTTTGGGGCAATTATTGGTGTATTAATGGGCATCTTAGCAAATTATAGTTTTTCTAAGATTTTAACATTAGGCGTTAATATCGCTGCCTCAATGTACTTATTGCCCATAGTTGTTAACGTATTAGTATCTGGACTCGTGATGGTTAAAGATCACGTTAATGCCAAATTGAAGGATTGGTTTCCTAAAAGAAAATTCTACATTGGCATGGATACCGCTTTACTAATTGATGATCCATCAGTGCTTTCAACAGGACTGTTACTCTTGCCACTGGCAATAATTTTAGCCTTTCTTTTGCCTGGTAATAAGGTGCTGCCTTTTGCTGATTTAGCTTCACTAATGTTTCTCTTTGCTTTGGTTGCACCATTTTGCAATCGTAACATTTTCAGAATGCTTATCTCGGGTTTATTAATTATCATCACCATCTTTTATATTGGCACTTCTATTGCACCCGAATTTACTAAAGCGGCTTTACAAGCAAATGTTACTTCGATTAAATCTTTTAGTTCAATAACCAACATTGTCGGCTCAGCTACAACTTGGATTGGCTGGATATTTATTAAAGTTAGCGAATGGATTGCTGCCATTATTTAGGCAAATTCAATCCAAAATAAACCCTCAGACTTTGAAGTGCAACTAAAAAGTTAAACATTTTATTATTAAGCAAGACCTAACGCACGATTCCGATATTTAATCGGAGTCGTGTATTTTAGTTTAATCTTGATTCTTTTCTGCTTGTAATACTCAATGTAGTCTCTGATGCGTCTTCCAGTTCAGTGAGATTTTTAAACTGCTTTTCAAAAGCCATAAAACATTTCTCGATTATCCCGCTCTTTGTCCTTCTTCTTTAAAGTGTAGTAGTAATTACTACGGGATAAGTGCGGCAGATTGGGATTGGCATTAATGGTATCAAGAATAAAAGTTACGCTGACTTTAAGCTCACGTCTGAGTTGGGTAACTGCCAGGGCTCTTTAGAACGTAAAGAAAGAAATATTGCTAATGAACTAAAAGAGCCAGTTCGAAAAAATGAACACTGGTGGCAAAAGATTTTTAAATAATTGGGCATAAGACTTTGAGACATATTAAGATCCCTTCTAACTGGCTTATAATCATTCGCTAACAATAGGGAACTTAATGTTTAAAAGTAACGTATTCAAAGTTATTTTGACAATAATTTCACCTACTATAATATTAATTTCTACTGTATTTTTTTAATAAGTAATCAATATTTCAAATGACTTGTAAGAGTCATTTTTTATTTTATCTTCTAGTTACTAATCTTTGAAAAATTTGATAATTTCATATTATCAAGCACAAATTAACTGGATATTTAATGAACTATATGTTTATATATACATGATTATTTTTTAATATTATTTATTGACAAATTTTAATACTGAACTATGGTTTTAGTATCAATGTCGACATTGACGAAAAATATTATGAAAGGCGTACTATTATGAAAAGTACCATTAAAAAATTGGGAATTTCTCTTGCGGCAGCAAGTTTTATAGGAACGACTATGGCAACAACTGTAGTAAATACATTTGCTGCTACGGACAACTCCGTAAGTAATTCCAATGAAAATCAAAACAACAGTTCATATGGGGCATTGTACGGTTCATTAACTAAAGATCAACAAGATGAGTTTGATCAAATTGTTAATGGTGCTGGACTTAATGAGGAGCAGCAGAATACTCTCTTACAAGACAAAATTACTGAACAAAACAATAACCTGACACGTGGCTTAAAGTTAGAAACAATTAAGAAAATTGCCAAATACGTTGCTAAAATTACTGGTAACAGTTTAAAAACTAAGCCACTAAAAGCTTTTGTAAACTTTCTAACTGATTATGAAGGTAAAGCTGAAGATGGTATACGATATGCGCTAATTCATTATCTTCACCTTAACAGCACAGTCGCTTACTGGACGGCACGAACAGTCGTATTTATCTATCTTTAAATAATCTAAAAGGTGTGACTATAACATGAATACTACTTTAATAATAATCATTATCTTGGCTCTAGAGCTTCTGCCAATCGATACTTGGCTTGCCAGATACAATATGACGCTTGCTATGCCTATCCTTTTTACTTTAGCGTTGATTGCTGTGTTTCTCCTCTCTTTAGTGGGCTTTTCAAAAGCTTTTCATTGGTATGATTATCTAATAGCAGTTATTACATGTGTTTATGAATGGATGATATTCTTCAAAAATAACAAAAAATAAGCAAACCAAAACTCAAATACGCAAATTAATTACAAATTAAGCAGATTAAATACCTAATCAAAAAAATAATTCCATATATACCAAAGC
>NZ_KQ034046.1:117566-310768 GCF_000970855.1 Lactobacillus helsingborgensis | reverse complement strand
CAAATAATTATTTGTGAATTTGAAGTCGTATAGCAAAAGGGAAGACTGATTTAACAGCCTTCCCTTTTTTCGTTACCTGGTAATTTCACAATTAGACCAATTGCTTCATTTCAGCTTATTTACTACCTTTCATAAAAAAATACCGATCAATCATTTTGCATAATACGTGCGCAATTACTGGTAAACATACCATAGTGACTGCCAAACTGCCATTTGTTGCTAGCATAGCTCTCGCCACTTTCCAAGATTTACCCCAGAGTAGCTAATCCTTATTGGCTTTGCTGCAAACTTTTTACTTAGACCCAAAATCGGTTATAACGTGAGTAGATGTTAGTAAAGCTCTCGCGCTAAGAGCATGGGACTAGCTATCTCATATTTATTATTAGGTGCTAAACCCGATTTGTTTAGCACCTTTTTCAACGCCAAGGGAAAATTACCCCTGCTGTATATTAATATTGCATGACCGATTAAAATACGACCAAACAAAAAAAGCATGAACCTTTGATGTGTACTGAAGTGACCCCCAAATTTGTCCTAAATTTGGGGGGTCACTTCAGGTTATTAATCTTTTTAAACTTCTTTAAGCAGCTTATTACCTTAATACAAATACTTCTTAACCACTGTTTGTGGATCCATCCCTGAGCGTATTTGCAACTCCAGTTCAATTGCAACATCGGCAATAGTAACTTGCGGGTCAATTACATTATAAGGGTGATCTGGCGCTTTTTCCTGAGCCAGTGATAATTCCGTACAACCAAGCAAAATCACATTGCAACCGTATTGATCGTGCATTGTACGCAATATCCGGTGATAGAGTTCTTTGTCAACTACACCCTTTTCTTTGATATTCGAGTAGATCAATTCGGTAACCATTGGTTGAATTTCTGGACCGCCAAGCTCAGCTTCGCGACCTACATGCTTAATTTCATCTTCATATAAATGGTCATAAATAGACCCTTCTGTAGCAATTAATCCGATCTTTTTTTCATTGGGATAATCGACTAAGAACTTATGCACGGCAATACGCATCATATTTAAGAAAGGAACATCAGTTAAGTTTGCCAGATCATCATAAAAATAATGAGCAGTATTACATGGCATGATAAAAAAGTCAGGCTTTAGCGGCGCTTGCTGCAAAACATCATCACGTAAGGCATTAAAAAAATTAGGCTTACTGTGATCTTTAATATAAGTGGTGCGATCGGGAACTTGTGCATCATTCACTAAAATATAATTTAAATAATCCTGATCCTTAGTAATTTTAATGCGATGATTAATCATACGCACAAAACTTTCAGTGGCAATAGTGCCCATTCCACCAATAATAGTAAAAAAATTTTTCATTATACCAACTTTTCTAATCGTTAAAGTTTTTTAGCCTTCTAATTTAGCAATTACTTGTTGCGCAACCGTAATATCGGAAGGATATGGCGTATCTACACCGCGCACTTTTTGATAACCATCTGCTCCTTTACCACAGATAAGAACAATATCGCCCTTTTTAGACATACTGATAGCATCTGCGATTGCCTTTTCTCGATCTAATTCAATTGTGACGTCAACCTTAGAATGATCAATTCCAGCATCAATTTCCTGGGCGATTTCCTGTGGGTCTTCAAACCCTGGGTCATCAGTGGTTAAAAAGGCCTTATCGGCAAACGCATTTAAGCTATGACTAAATCCTGGACGCCGCGACACGCCCTTATCACCGGGTGCGCCCACAACCACAATAATCCTAGGATTATCAAATTCACGTTGCATAAAGCCCATTAGTGCCATCATTGACGCTTCATTATGAGCATAATCTACAACTACCACACCGTGGTCCTTGGTAACTTGGGTTTGCATCCGCCCAGGTACCGTAACCTGACTAATGCCTTTAGCAGCGGAATCATGATTCATCCCCGCTAATCCTGCTCCAATTACAGCAGCTGTGCCGTTAGATTCGTTAAAGTCACCTAACATTTTCAACTGGTAGTTACCACTGATATTCAGCTTCTTTGCTTTAGGAGTTACGCACAGCACTTGGAATTTAGTCCGCACCATGTCCAGCTCCTCAGTTGCAAAGCGAAAATCAATCGTCTGTTTTAAATCTGGATTAGTAAATTTCTCATCAGCAAATAAGTAAATACTGTCTGGATCAGTAGTTGTTGTGGCCGCAGCATAAACTTCAGCAAAACGATCAGTTTGAGCATTAATAATGCACTTGCGTGCATTAACCAATAGCTGCAATTTGCAATGCAGATAATCTTCAAAGTTAGGATGCTCATTTGGTCCAATATGATCTGGAGAAATATTTAAAAAGAAACCTAAATCATAGGTCAAACCAAATACTCTGTTTTTCTTATATGCTTGGCTCGATACTTCCATAACCATGTGGGTCATGCCATTATCAACAGCTGTTCTCATATCACGGAACAAGTCTAATGATTCGGGCGTAGTCAAACTTGATTTAAAAGTATCTTCTTTTTCTGGTCCTACTACAGTATTAACAGATGAAATTAAAGCGGTTTTGCCACCATTCATTTGATCCAGCATCCCTTTTAAAAAGTACGCCGTGGTCGTCTTACCTTTTGTACCCGTGATCGCTACTACAAACAGATCATCTTGCGGAAAACGGAAAAAGGCAGCGGATAACAAAGCCATTGCCTTTGAAACATTGCGCACAATTAGCGCATGCATTCCTTTACCTTCTGGGTAAGGCTGTTCAGCTACATAGCAGTTAGCACCATTAGCTTTTGCCATTGATAAGTATGTGGGGCGAAAGCCGGCTCCCTTACAAAAGAACAGTGTGTTCGTTTGAACATCGCGTGAGTCATAAGACACATATTCCATTTTAGATGAAACAGTATCTTGAACTGCGCTGGACTTAAGCAGATGGTGTTCTTTTAAAATTAAAATACAGGTATTTAAAGAAATACTCATGCTATACTCCTCTATTTATTATCTCAGTCAAAATTATACCACAGCTGCGCCGGGGTTTTGCTCACTCTTTAAGTTTAATGGCAGGCAAATAATGAAACGGGTCCAATCCTGATCAGATTCACAGCGAATTTTACCATGATGTAAATCAACAATACTTTTGGTAATTGATAATCCCAGTCCTGTACCACCGGTTTGGGTATTTCGTGAACCTTCCACCCGGTAAAAACGTTCAAAGATTTTCTTAAGCGAATCAGCCGGAATTTGGGCACCATTATTCTCTACGCGTAACTCTACCTCATTGTTATTAACTAAATTGGCAATCAGGTTAATTTGCGTGGCACCGGTGCCGTACTTTAAAGCATTGGTAATTAGATTGTTATAAACACGAACCAACTTTTCCGCATCAGCTTCAATGGTTAAATTCTTCGGTCTGGCTTCAATATTAAACACTATCCCTTTTTCTTGACCTTCGAATTCAAAACCAGCTGCTACTTGTTCTAACATAGAAAAAATATGCAAAGAAGACAAGTTTAGTTTGGTACTAGTTGATTTTAACGTAGTATATTCAAGCAGATCGTGAGCCAGCGACTTCATTTGTTCTGCTTTCATATACGCAATATTAAGATATTTTTGTTGATCTGCTGGATCCGACACCCCCGACTTAAGTAGTCCCAAATAACCGATAATAGAAGTCAAAGGTGTCCTGATATCATGAGAAACATTGCTAATCAGTTCGTCTTTAGACTTTTCAATTGCTTTTTCTTCATTAATTGCATTCACGGTACTGTCAACCAGTGAATTGATTGAATCAATAACCTTTTGCAAATCGGTTTTAACCTTAAAGGATATGGTATGGTCAAAATGTCCTTTAGCAATATAATGCAATTCGGAAATAACGTGCCTTAATTGCATTTGGTGGTAACGCCGAATTAACCGCCAATAAAGAACGATTAAGTCACCAACTCCCATAAAAATGATAAAGGTATTCTGCCATGACCATAAGTGGCGTCCACCAGCAAAAGTAATAGTCCTTTTTAAAAAATAAATGCCATTAACCAGGTTTTTATTTTGTAAAATTGTCAAGTTGATTAAAATAACTACTGACAGGTTTAATAGCAGGAGCAGAATAACAGTTATCACACCTTCAGCAAACAACTCACTCTTTTCAGCAGCTGTCAGCTTGACCCGTTCTTTTTTCATTTAGCTAAGCCTCAACTTTATAGCCTACACCCCAAACAGTCTGAATGACATCCTCGCCGCCAGTCGCTTTTTGAATCTTATCGCGCAAGTGCGAAACATGTACCATGACAGTCTTAGCGGAAACAATTGACTCTTGTTGCCAAACTCGTTCAAAGATCTCATCAGCAGAAAATACGCGGTTAGGATGACTGGCTAATAAGTACAGAATACCAAATTCTAAAGCTGTTAATTGAATATCCTGACCATCAATCGTTTTAACTTCGTGAGAATCACGGTTAATAATTAGTGGCCCTACCTCTAAAATATCAGGTTCATCGTCTTTAACCTGCTTTTGACTACGTCGTAATAGTGAACGAACACGCGCCATTACCTCTAACGGATTAAATGGTTTAGACACATAGTCATCGGCTCCAGTAATTAATCCCTGAATTTTATCCATATCGCCGGTTTTGGCTGATACAATAATAATAGGAATATCTGAATCCTTGCGTACTTCTTTAATAACATCAATACCGCTCATATTAGGCATCATGACATCTAAAATCATCAATGCAATATCTGGAGTAGTCGTCAGCTTGGTAATTGCTTCCTTGCCGCTATAGGCGACAACGGGAGTGTATCCTTCGTTTTTAAGGTAAATACTTAACAATTCGACGATTTCTTTATCATCATCGACAACTAAAATTTTCATAGGGCTTATTTCCCTTCTTTTTATTTATTAATTATATTTGTTTTATTTTTGTAGTCTACTAAATATAGTGTAGCAGAACTTATGTCTAATATTTTAGACAATTTTGTAACAAACTACTAATATTCAGGCACAACTTTATCGTTTTATTAAAAAAGCTGGAAAAACTCCAGCTCATTTTTTAGTTTAATTTATTAATACCATTTAAGTATGCCACAAGCCATTGCCGATCAACGAAACCTAAAAATGCGCCATTTTCATTTTGCACGGCAACTTCTTCTTGTTCACTTAAGATTGCTAAGACCTTGGCAAGTTTCTCATCAGCTTTAACCTTAGTCATAGATGCTAGTGTTGCTGTTTCTTTCTGCTTAAATTCATTAAACAAAGCGGCTTGCCTTAAAGGTGTTTCATACAAGTCATTACCAAGACTGCCCTTGAAAAAGTCCTTGACATACTTATTTGCCGGATGCCGCAATATTTCCTGAGGCTGATCAACCTGCAATAATTGCCCATCTTTCATAATGGCGATTCTATCAGCTAAACGTAAAGCCTCATTCATGTCATGGGTAACAAAAATAATGGTATTGTGCAGTTGCTTATGCAGATCAACTACCAAGCTTTGTAAATTGGCACGAGAAAGAGGATCAAGGGCGCTAAAGGGCTCATCCATTAGAACAATCGGCGGCTTAGAAGCAATTGCCCGTAAAATACCAATTCGCTGCTGCTCACCACCAGATAATTCATGAGGATATCTCTTAGCATATTCCTCTGGATTCAGCCCCACTTCTTGTAGTAACTTGGCAGCAGTTTCTGCTAAATTGCCTTTGTCTCCCTGTATTTCAGGAATTAGGGTAATATTTTTTGCAACCGTCATATTAGGAAAAAGAGCAATTTGTTGCAACACATAACCAATTTGCCAGCGCAATTTTTGCACGTTATATTCAGTAGTAGGACGCTGATTGACTAAAACGCGGCCACCATTAGGGTCTTCTAAACGGTTAATCATCTTAATAGAAGTAGTTTTCCCACTGCCAGAATTGCCCACAAGAACAAAAAGCTCACCCTGCTGAATATCAAGATTAAGATCATTTACCACTACTTTATCAGCAAAAGATTTTTTTACATGTTCAAATTTAATCGCTGAAGTCATTTTAATTCTCCTTAAGCAAATGCTGTTTCACTAAAAAGTCATGCGCTACCTGTCCCGGATCCATGTTTTTAACATTTACTTTGTAGTTCATCTCTTGCATTTGTTTTTCAGTTATTTTACCGGCCAGCTTATTCAAACTGCGGACAATTTGGGGATGTTTACGGGCAAAATCATTGCTCATTAAAGGTGCACCTTGATAAATCGGGAAATTATGCCTGTCATCTTTTAAGATACTTAAATGATATTGCCTTAATTCACTGTCTGTTGAGTAGGCATCAACAATATTAACCTTATTTTGGTCAATTGCCTGATAACGCAATGCCGGTTCCATTGATTTGACAGGGAAATCAATTTGATATAATTTTTTGATTCCTTTAAAGCCATCATCACGATCAATAAATTCTAGCGTCATGCCACCCTTTAATTGATTGGTAATGTTTGCTAAATCACTTATTTTGGCCAAATGATTTTTCTTTTTAAATGATGTTTTAACGGCTAAAGCATAGGTATTATCATAGGCCATCGGTTTAAGCAGTGTGAGCTTATCCTGTTTATTCATTAAATTTTTGGCCTTTTCATAAGTTTCTTTTTCGGTTAAACCTGCTGTTTTGACTGGAGTTTTAGCAAAAGTTTCCAAAACAGTCCCCGTAAACTCCGGATAGATATCTATCTTACCGTTTTTCAAAGCACTGAATAAAAAAGTGGTCTTACCAAAATTAGGTTTTAAAGTAACTTGAACGTGAGGGTCCCCTTGTTCAATTAATTCCTTATACATATTAATTAAAATATCAGGTTCAGATCCCAGTTTACCGGCAATAGTAATAGTTTCTTTTTGATTTGCGGCAGCTTCATAAATACCGCTGCCTGCTAAAAACAAGACACTGACCAACAAAATACCCAAAGCTGCTTTGACAGAGGCATGTTCTAACCACTTAATTAAAGCACTTAGGGTAATAGCCAAAACGCCAGAGCAAACTGCACCAATTACTATTAACCCAGTATTATTGCGGTCTATTCCCAGCAAGATAAAGCTACCAAGACCGCCGGCGCCAATTAAAGCAGCCATAGTGGCGGTGCCAATAATTAAAACCAAAGCAGTTCTGATACCCGAAATAATAGTAGGCATTGCTAACGGCAATTCCACTTTGAGCAATTTTTGCATGCGAGACATCCCGAATGCGTCCGCGGCTTCTTCCAGTGCCGGATCAATCTCAGTTAAGCCTAAATAGGTATTTTGAAAAATTGGCAATAAAGCATAGACTACAAGCGCAATTACTGCGGGTACTGTACCAATGCCGACTAGCGGAATTAATAAACCCAGCAATGCTAAAGAAGGAATTGTTTGCAGAATACTGGCAACTTGCAGTAAAAATTCTGCTGCCTTGCTATGTTTTACAGCCCAAAAAGCTAACGGCATTGCTATTACCATTGCAATTAGCAATGAAAGAAGTGATATTTGTAAATGCTGCAATAAGGCAATTCCCAGATCACCCTTGCGTTCACTTAAGATTTGTATAATTTGATTCATTGCTTAATTCCTTCGCTTTACGTCAATTTTTAGGTTAATAACTAAAATAATAATAGCTCTAGTCTGTTAAATTCTTTTGTTTTACCATAACACAAACTCATATTTTAAAAGTAATAATTGCTTATAGTCTTAATAGACACAAAAAAATATTCCCAGTCATTTAAAAACTAGGAATATTTTTACTTATTCTATTTCTTTTTTACCCGTATACAGCTCGTAATAGTAGCCCTTTTTCTTTAAGAGCTGATCATGATTACCAGCTTCAATGATATGACCATGATCCAAGACCAAAATCAAATCCGAGTTAATTATTGTTGATAAACGGTGTGCAATAACAAAGCTGGTTCTGCCGGCAAGCAAATTATCCATACCCGCCTGAACCAATTTTTCAGTTTGCGTATCGATACTTGAAGTTGCCTCATCCAAAATCATCACTGGTTCATCAGCAATCATTGCCCGCGCTATACTAAGCAGTTGCATTTGACCTTGGGATAAATCGCCACCGTTACCGTCAATAATAGTCTTGTAGCCTTCATCCAAATGATGGATAAATTCATCAGCATGAGATAAGTGGGCTGCTTGATAAACATCATCGTCACTAGCTTCAGCATTACCAAAGCGGATATTGTCCATCACCGTTCCGGTAAACATATGAGTGTCTTGCAAAACTATTGATAATGACCGTCTCAGATCATCCTTTTTTATCCTGCTAATTGGAATACCATCATAAGTGATCGTTCCTGAATTAATTTCATAAAAACGATTGATCATGTTTGAAATAGTGGTTTTACCAGCACCGGTTTCACCAACTAATGCTACTTTCATACCTGGTTTAGCATCAATGGAAATATTATACAGAATTTGTTTATTCGGTGAATAACCAAAGTTAACGTGGTCAAACACAATATGACCTTTAACCGTAATTTTCTTGATAGAACCGTCTTTTTGCGGCACATTCCAGTGCCATGCACCCTTGACGTTTTCATCTTTGGTAATAGTGACGTCACCGTCATCGAGTTCAACTGGTTGATCTTCTAAATTGAAAATTCTTTCAGCACCAGCTAAGGCCATCACAATAGAATTCAACTGCTGTGAAATCTGAGCAATTGGCATAGCAAACTGTTTAGATAACTGTAAAAAGGCACCAATTACACCGAGAGAAAGCGGGGCAATACGATTGATAGCAACCGCTCCACCTAAGACTGCAATTAAAACATACAGCAAATTGCCCATGTTACCCATAATTGGGAATAAAACTGTGGCGTAAGTGTTAGCCTTGCCTGCAGCTTCTTTTAAAGATTCGTTGTAAGCATTAAAGTCTTCTTCGACTTCTGGTTCATGACTAAAGACCTTGATAACCTTAAGACCATTAAGCATTTCTTCATTATAACCGTTAACTTGTCCCAATTCCTTTTGTTGCAATTTAAAGAAATGTGAAGAACGGACAGTTAAGAAGCGGACGATAATGATCGAAAGTGCAAAAACAACTAATGTAAAAATAGTTAATTGCCAGCTTAAGGTCAGCATTGCTCCTAACACAAAAATTAAGTTTAATACTGAGTTCATAAATTGCGGAATTGACTGTGAAATCATCTGCATTAACGTATCAATATCGTTAGTGTAGCGACTCATAATATCGCCGTAGTCATTTTCGTCAAAATATGAAATAGGCAATTTTTCCATGTGTTCGAACATTTCGTTACGAACCCTGAACTGTACTTTTTGCGCTAAAACCGCCATTAATACGGCAAAAAGATAGTTGGAAATAAAACCAATAGCATAGCAACCAAACATCACGGCAATTGCATGT
The DNA here is from genome assembly GCF_000970855.1 of Lactobacillus helsingborgensis. Classification (GTDB taxonomy): domain Bacteria; phylum Bacillota; class Bacilli; order Lactobacillales; family Lactobacillaceae; genus Lactobacillus; species Lactobacillus helsingborgensis. The sequence continues at coordinate 301,467 of NZ_KQ034046.1, read as the reverse complement.
AAAAGCGGACCAAAGTTAGGTTGAGCCTCTTTAGTAAGCGGAATGATATAGTCATTGATTAAACGCTCAATAAATAATGACCCTAATACATTTGCTGCGGCGGTTAAAATAATCGCAACGCTTGAAGTAATGAGCATCCAGGGACTGGTACTGGCAACTAATTTGAGCAGACGTCCCAGAGTTTTCGTACGCTTTGCCGTACTCTTAGTTTTATTATTTTCTACTGCTTTATCCAAATTAATCACCTACTTCTTTTGTTCTTCTTGGAACTTAGCGATTGAACTGTATAAATCGTTACGTTTCATCAATTCATCATGTGTACCGATGTCCTGGATTTTTCCTTCATCCATTACTATGATGCGATCTGCATCCTTAATAGATACAATTCTCTGAGAAATGATAATCTTGGTTGTGTCTGGCATATTCTGACCTAAAGCCTCACGAATCTGCCGTTCAGTCTGTGTATCCACTGCAGAAGTAGAATCATCCAGTATTAAGATTTTAGGCTTTTTCAATAATGCCCGCGCAATAGTAATTCTTTGCTTTTGTCCTCCAGAAACATTATTACCACCTTGCTCAACCATTGTATCGTATTGATCCGGCATTTCGCGGATAAAATCGTCAGCATGAGCAACTTTGGCTGCAGCAATAATCTCCTCATCAGTGGCGTTTTCATTACCCCACTTCAAATTTTCCTTGATAGTACCGGAAAAGAGAACGTTATTCTGCAAAACCATAGCAACGTTATCACGCAGGGTCTTCAGGTCATAAGACTTCACGTTATGCCCCGCTACCCGCACGGCCCCTGAATCTGTGTCATAAAGACGCGGAATCATTGACACAAGCGTTGACTTAGAAGAACCTGTCCGACCAATAATACCAATCGTTTCACCAGTTTTAATATTGAGGTTGATATTATTCAAGGCCAGGTTTTTATCATCTGGATCATACTTAAAGTTTACATGATCAAAAATCACTTCGCCGTTGTTCATGTGCTTTAATGGCTTGCGTGGATTTTCAATTGAAGGTTTCTCATTGACGACTGCTGCAACCCTATGACCACTAGCACCTGAAACAACTAACTGGGTAATAATCATAGCCAGCATATTCAAACTGCCCAAAACGGAGTTGGAATATGAAAACATTGAAATCAGTTGACCGGTTTGCAAACTACCGCCAACTATTTCTTTTGCACCAAACCAGCAGATAGCCAAGTTGGAAATGTTTAACACCGCCATAACGATCATTGAGTTAAGCGACATAATTTTCTGTGCTGTAGCAAATAACTTATAAATAAAGCCGGCTGACTTTTTAAATTTAACAGTCTGCGCTTCTTCTTGCACATAAGTCTTAACTTCACGGATACCGCGGATATTTTCCCTAACTACTTGGTTCATGCGGTCGTAACCGCGGAAGATTTTAGGGAAATACTTGCTGGCACTCTTGATAACCAAGCCCAAAAGAATTACAAAAATGGGTGCAACCACAACAAAAACCAGTGACAACCGCGGGCTGACGATAACAGACATAATTATTGAAACCAGCAACATCATTGGCGCTCTGACTGCAATTCTTATTAGCATTTGGTAAGACATCTGAATGTTGTTAACATCAGTCGTCATTCTCGTTACCAAACTGGCACTTGAAAATTTATCAATATTTTCAAAAGAATAATCCTGCACATGATAGAACATGTCTTTACGTAAATTAGCGGCAAATCCAGCTGCGGCATGTGCGGAAGCGTAACTGGCACCTGAACCTAAAATAAGTGAAACCAGGGTTAACACCAGCAAAACTATACCACTCTTAGTAATATAGTCCATGTTCCCTTTCATTATTCCATTATCAATCAAAATACCAACTAAATACGGTATTAACATTTCAATGATAACTTCACCAGTAACAAATAAAGGCGACAGTAAAGATAGTTTTTTATACTGCCTAATTGATTTACGCAGCGTATTAATCATTGAATACCCCTTTCTGATTTTTACTGCATTTGCTTAATTTCGTAAGTGAATTCAGTTTAAAAAGGATAAATAGACCTACGATAAATCTATTTATCCTTTAAAATATATAGTTATCTAAGTATAGCTCTTTTCTTGACAAAAAACACTTTATTTGCTCCTATCAGCTGGAGCAAAGGCGGAACCAATAATTTGGTAGTGCTTCCTAAAGAGCCACCGAATGCCATAAACTGCAGCTGCAATAATGAGGTTATATATAGCAGGCAAAGCAGGATTAATAATGCGAAACGCTGGTATTGAGACGATGTAGAGGAATAAAAAGAGAACTACCATTAACAAAATAGAACTCCAAATAAACTTGGACCACGGTATCTTCTTAGTCTTACCGGTACTGGGAACAACCCAATCATTATATTTAGTCATGAAGACTCCTAAGGTTACACCAATAACCAGCAAAGTCAGAACACCCGTCTGTGGATTATACTTTTCATTTTTTTGGAACAAGCCTACTAAACCAAAAAGTCCAAAGAATAAGGCGGTGTAAAACATTGCATTATCCGTAGCATATTGCCAAAATGGTATATCTGACGCTTTTCTTTTCTTAGGCTTCAACATGTCTGCTGCTTTTAACTTAGGAGACATATTATAGTAAGTGCTAGCAGGTTGTCCATGACGCTGGGCAACTACTAAATCACTTAAAAGGGCATCAATGCGCTTTTGTGCATCTTCACTGCTCATTTTTCCCTGAGCTTCGAGTTCTTTTTGCAAACGAAAAACGTAATCGGAGTTCTTATTGCTGAGTTGCTTACGTAATTCAGCGGGTGTCATCTGCTTAACTTCATCATCCTTGTTTTGGTTGATTACTTTCTCTTTAAGCTTTTGTTGCTTATTTATATCTATGTTAGCTTGTTCGGTCTGCTTTTCAGTTTTCTTTTCTGCCATTATTTTTTCCTAAACGTTAAATCTAAATTCAATAATGTCACCATCTTGAACTTCATAGTCTTTACCTTCAAGACGTAATTTACCTGCTTCTTTAACTTTTTGCATAGTTTCATATTGATCAAGATCAGTAAATGAAACTACCTCTGCGCGGATAAAACCCCGCTCAAAGTCAGAGTGAATTACTCCCGCAACTTGTGGAGCTTTCATTCCTTCATGAAAAGTCCAAGCTCGCGTTTCTGGTCCACCAGCTGTAAAGAATGTTCTGAGTCCTAAAATGTGGTAAGCTGCACGAATTAAACGGTCAAGTCCAGATTCGGTTACGCCTTCTGCCTCTAAAAATTCAGCTTTTTCATCATCTTCTAAACCAGCAATTTCTTCCTCAGTAGCAGCAGAAATACCTAAGCATTCAGCATTCTCACTTTCAGCGTGCTTTTTAACAATTTGGTAATACTGATCTTTTTCAGGTTCAGCCATTGAGCTTTCTGCAATATTAGCTACATAAATCACAGGCTTATCTGTTAACAAGAACAAACCTTTCACGATCTTTTGCTCGTCCTCATTAAAACTGATGGAGCGTACAGCCTTGCCTTCTTCTAAAACCGGCTTGATTTTTTGTAAAACATTAAATTCAGCTTTAGCTTCTTTATCATTTTGCTGGGCAATCTTTTTAACCTTATTAATCCGGCGGTTAACAGCATCTAAATCGGCAATTGCGAGTTCTAAATTAATAGTATTAATATCTTCTTCTGGATCAACTTTACCGGTAACAGAAGTAATATTATCATCTTCAAAAGCCCGCACAACATGAATTATTGCGTCAGTTTGACGAATATTTTCCAAAAACTTGTTGCCGAGGCCTTCTCCTTTGGAAGCACCTTTAACTAAACCAGCAATATCGGTGAATTCAAAAGTAGTGTGAACAATCTTTTTAGCAGGAATTAATTCCTGAATCCTTGCCAGTCTTTTATCTGGAACTTCAACCATGCCCACATTAGGTTCGATTGTAGCAAATGGGTAATTGGCCATCTCCGCACCAGCTTTGGTAATAGCATTAAACAATGTTGATTTGCCGACATTTGGTAGCCCAACAATCCCAGCAGTTAATGACATTTTTATCCTCTTTCTTTAACAAAAACTATTTATTATCTTGATTAAAATTTGGTCGCGCTATGTCACTTTTAGGTACATAAAGCTCGTTTTTAACATTAACGGGATCATTTGCTTTAGTTAAGACTTTTTTCAGATTATGTGTGAATTTAGATCTGGGCATCATTACAATGTGACCACATCCCATACATTTTAATCTGATATCTGCTCCTAAACGCAAAACTTCCCAATCGTTAGTCTTACAAGCGTGAGGTTTCTTCATGAGTACAGTATCAGCTAAATTATAGGAGATTTCTTTATTCATCAAGATCTACTCCCAAAACATCAAGTATTCTGTTCAATTCGTCAACTGATGAAAATCCTATTGACAAATGACCGCTGCCCTTTTTATTTTCAGAAATATTGACACTAGATCCTAGTTTATCCGCTAATTGATGCTCTGTGGCCCGAATAAAAGCGGATTTTTTAACAGTCTTCTTGCGGGGCTTTTTGGAATTAAGGTTAGCAACCAAAGCTTCCACTTTTCTGACTGGCATCCCTTCTTTAACCACTTGCTTAGCCACTTCATCAATTTTATCTTTGTTTTTCAAACCTAACAGGGTCCGCGCTTGACCCATTGAAAGATCACCATGTTGCAACAAATGCTTAGTTTTGCTAGGTAAGGTCAATAAACGTAGGTAGTTGGCAATATACGGACGAGATTTACCCATTCTCTTAGAAACTTCTTCTTGGGTAAGGCCCAAGTTTTTTTGCAACATTTCGTAAGCTTGAGCTTCCTCAAGCGGTGTTAAATCTTCACGTTGCAAGTTTTCTAACACTGCCACTTCCATCATTTGACTTTCACTAAAATCACGGACTATAGCAGGTATTGTGCCTTTCTTGGCCATCTTCGAAGCCCTAAACCGTCTTTCACCGGCAATAATTTCATAGCCGTTAATAGACTTACGCACAATTATAGGCTGAAAGACACCATTTTCTTTAATAGAATCAGCCAGTTCCTTCAGTGACTTATCATCAAAATTTTTACGTGGTTGATAGGGATTAGGTCTAATATCGCTTAAATTAAGGTCCTGAATTTCTTCTTCGTTGTCCTCGATCTGAGGTTCGTCTTCAAACAGCGCTTCGATGCCGCGACCGAGACCACCATGCTTTTTGGTTTCCTTATTTCTTGAGTTTCTTGCCATGATTCTTTAACACCTCCTTGGCTAAATCGTCGTAAACTTCAGCTCCGCGGGAATTAGGAGCATATTCTGTAATTGCTTCACCATAACTTGGCGCTTCCGCCAATTTGGTAATCCGCGGAATAATAGTTTTATATACTTTATTAGAAAAATAGGAGCGTACTTCTTTGACTACTTCAGCACCTAAATTAGTCCGTGCATCCAGCATTGTGAGCAAAACACCTTCAACACCCAAGTCTTTATTGAAGTGTTTTTGGACTAACCTAATGGTGTTGAGTAGCTGACTTAGACCTTCCATAGCATAATATTCACTTTGAACAGGAATTAAAATTGAGTCTGATGCTGTAAAAGCGTTGATCGACAGTTGTCCTAAAGACGGTGGACAATCAATAAAAATAAAATCATAATTTTCACTAATTGTGTCTAAAGCAGACTTTAAGCGGGTTTCCCGTGCCATCATGCTAATTAATTCTGTTTCAGCTCCTGACAAATTAATAGTTGCTGGGACTATGTCGAGGCGGTTAGTAGAAGTATGGAAAATCGTATCTTTAAGAGGAACATCGTCAATCAACACACTATAAATATCTTGATCAATCTCGGATTTTTCTATTCCCAATCCAGAAGTTGCATTACCTTGTGGATCAATATCTACAATTAAAACTTGGTACCCACGTTCCGCAATTGAAGCTGCTAAATTAATTGTGGTTGTCGTTTTACCGACGCCACCTTTTTGGTTAGCAACCGAAATTACACTCACCATATTTTCCATGCCTTCCTACTTTCTTTTCAATTCAATTGTAATCATATAATCATCAGGATCGTTGTTTTCCTTAAATTTGACCTTGATGCCTGATTGTTGGGCAAGCTTAATTGCCTTCTTAATCGTATTTATTTGTACTTTTAAGTCCTTAGGGATACGATTAACCGACCTGTTCGTTTGCTCAGACTGCTCTTTTTCTTTCGCCTGATTTTTTTTGCCAGCAAAATATTGGTCAACGTTTTTGACAATTTTTTCAGTGTCATTAACATTCAGGTTATTTGCTAAGATTTCATCAAGAACGCGGCTCTGATCTTTTTCACTCAGTCCAACTAAACAGCGTCCATGACGCGGTGAAATTTCACCACTAGCTAAATAGCTTTGCACCTTTGGCGTTAACTTGAGTAAACGCAACTTGTTAGCGACATAAGATTGGGACTTGCCAATATTTTGCGCCAATGTGGTTTGCGTGAGCTTATTTAACTTCATCAAATTATTGTAGGCCTGAGCTTCATCAATTGGATTTAAATCTTCTCTTTGCAAGTTTTCAATTAAAGCTAATGACGCTGCTTGACTGTCATCCATGTTCTTGACTATTGCTGGAATTTTTTCCCATGCCAGATGTTGAGCTGCCTTTAGTCTGCGTTCACCAGCGATAATTTCGTAATTGTCATCTTTTTCACGTACAATAATCGGCTGCAGTAAGCCTTCTTTATCAAGAGTCGAAGCTAATTCACGAATTGATTCCTCGGAAAACTCATGTCGTGGCTGATAAGAATTAGGTTTAATTTTACTTAACTCAATATCTTGAATTTGTTTACTTTTAGGAATTTCTTCATGATGACGCAAAGAAGAAAATAATGACATTTCGAGTCCCCCTGTTTAATGTATTGGTTTACGGTGAGGCGTTCCCGCCTGCCGCGGATATTTTTTAGGCGTTGCCTTTACTTTTTCTATTAGGATAAGCGTGCGTTCTTCTGCATTTTGGGGTAGTTGCAGCTGTTTAACTGCTGCAGTTTTACCACCTAAAATGCTCAACGCTTTTTTACTAGTTCCTAATTCATCTTCTGCTTTTGGACCTTTGAGGGCGATAAAATTGCCGCCTTTTTTGACAAGTGGCAAGCAGTATTCACTTAAAACTGCCATGTTGGCTACAGCACGAGCAGTAACAATATCAAATTGTTCACGGTAGCGGCTATTTTGACCAACATCTTCTGCTCTGCCATGCACTAAAGCAACATCTTTTAAGCCCAATTGTGCAATTAAATCCTGCAAAAAATTCAGTCTTTTACCAAGAGAATCAACTATTGTTACTTGCAGTTCTGGCAACATAATTTTTAATGGTATTGAAGGAAAACCGGCACCTGCACCAACATCGCATAAAGAGCTGCTTGACTTAAAAACCGTACTAAAGGCCAAAAGCGGCGTGATGCTATCATAAAAATGTTTGAGGTAAACATCATCTTCTGCAGTTATTCGCGTGAGGTTAACGTGCTTGTTGGCCTCAATTAGACTGTTAAAGTATTGGTTAAATTGGTTGATTTGATTTTTATTTAATTTAAAATTACGTTTTGATAATTCTTGGACAAACTGTTCAGGATTCATTTTTCACCCGTGAAACCTTGTTTCACACCCTTTAAATTTAACGCTAAAATTGGCTTAATGTAAAGTCAATGCATCCCTTTAATTATGAAATATTTTTCGACTGTCGTCAAAGTCTAAACGAATAAAATAAGCTATAATATCGTCAAAGGAGATAAATATGATAGTTACTTTAATTGTTCTGGCCTACTTGGCACTAAAAACCTACAAAGGTTTTCAAACCGGCTTTACCAGATTAATTATTAATTTGATTTTTGCTGCTGTTGTTTTTATTGCCGCAATTCTTTTTCAAAATCCAGTCGGCAATTGGCTATACAGTCAGATAACAGGGCAAAATATTCAGACCACTTTAACTCCCGGTACCAACCTGATGTTGTTTCGCTTTTTAGCGTTTTTCGTGATCGTTTTTGTAGGCAAAATGATTGTTAAGGTTTTTAAAGGCTGGGTGCCAAATAAAAACCCCCATGCTACCAATTTTGGCAATCTGCTGGACAGCGTTTTAGGCGCGATAGTGTCCTTGTTCGCCAGTTATTTCTTTGTCTACATTATATTATCAATGCTTAACGCCTTACAGAATCCGTGGTTCATTCAGCAAACCCTTGATTCTTCCTTCATTAGATTCATTATCTACAACACTCCCGGTTTATCCAACGGTCTCTTTAACAGTATTTTTAGTATTAGTCGTACCGCTGCTTAAATTGCAGCAAATAACGGCAAAATAAAAGTGCCTTTGAGGCACTTTTTTATTTATCAATTTTGAAAATTGTCATACTCAATGTGTTCATCATTATACACAAAGATGGCACCAATGCGGTCGGGGTCGTCATGCCAACCCGCAAGAGGTTTACCCGCAAAAAACAACCGTTTACATTCAATTTCAGCTTCAACAGAATCTTTTGTAAATGTAGTGACTCCTGCTAAATTTGTTTCAACTGGATAGCCTGTACGGGGATCAATTAAATGATGATACTTATGACCGGCAACTTCTAAGTAGCGTTCATAGGTACCACTAGTAACAGCTGAACATTGCGGTACCATGACAGAAGTAATATTTTTGCCCCGGGGCTCTTTTGGATCCTGTACCCCGACTGACCACTGACCATTGGCTCTTTTAGGAGAATCACCAACTAGCAAGATATTGCCGCCAAGGTTAATAATTCCAGCGTGCACACCATAAGCACGCCACAAATCCCTGATTCGATCAGCAATCCAGCCTTTAGCTATACCACCAAGGTCTAATTCCATCCCAGCCTTTCTCAGATAAACTGTCTGGTCAAGATCATTTAAGTCAACGCTATAAGGGTCAATCAGTTTCATTCTCTCTTTAATTTGCTCAGGCTCTGGTACATGAGCATTTTTAAAGCCTATTGACCACAATTTAACTATCGGACCAATAAGAGCATTAAAGCCAAAGTTTTCCCGGCTTTCCTCTACGGCAAGCTTAATCAAATCATAAGTGCCGCTGGAAACTTGCACAGCCTTCTTCCCAGCAGCATGATTAACATCCATTACTTCTGATTCATCACGGTTAACCGTCAATATATCTTCGTAATGGTCAATTAAGGCAAAAGAATCGTTAATTACTTTCTTATCTCTGGCTCCAAAAACTTGTAAAGTAATTGACGTTCCTAAAGCATGATGTTGTCCTACCTGTTGTTCTAAAGCTAAAGTTTTAATCATAATCTTATCCCTAATCCTCTAAATATTTTTCTCTCATCATTTCTTGCATTTCTGCGTTTATGTCCAGTTGATTAGATATGTATGAATCAATACCGCCAAAATTATCATTAATTGTAATCAAGCTGGTATCAAAGAAAGCATTAGCTACTGAACCAAGAATGCGCATATTGGCACGAAACTTATCATTTTCTCCCGCTGCTTTAAATTTCTCATCCCGAACGTGACGATAATTATTCAGCATATAGTTTGAATAAAGGTAGTCCTGTCTAATTACTTCTAGATCAACACCCAAAATATACAAAAGCACCACCGTTACTAAACCTGTTCTGTCCTTGCCTTCTGAGCAATGATACAAAACTGCACCATCAGCAGTATCAGCTACGACACTTACAATTTGATGGATACTGCGCTGAGCTTGCTTATTGTTGATATGTTCACGGTATCGCCTGCACATCATATCAAACCCAGCATATTGATCACGACGGTATTTGGCGAATTCTTTACTCATATCCAAGCCATGACCACCAGTATTATCTTCAACAGATAGCGGAAACTCGTAATGCGTAACGCCCGGTAGATCGCGATCCTGGTTTGCCTTGCATTCTGCTGGCGAGCGCAAATCAATAATTTTAGTTAAACCGTAATCAAGCAAAAAACGCTGGTCGGCAGCAGTTATCTGACTAATATTACCAGACCGCAATAACCGGTGTGCTTTAATTTTGCGCCCATTAAAGCCAATATATCCCCCTAAATCTCGGGGATTACGCACAGATTTAAGAGGCAGAACAACAGGTTTAGACATGCCAACTTCCTTTCAAACAAAAATAACCGGATAGGACACTCCTATCCGGTTATTTTACTCTCTGCTAATCAATCTAGCAAAAGTTTATTTATGTGCTTGTTCAACAAACTTGAAGAAGTTGTCCATCATACCATCAATTTGCTTAATGGTTGCTTCATCAGTCAATTCACCAGTTTCTTTATTGAACTTATCTGGAGCTTGACCAATTAAAACTTCGTTACCAGGTAAAACATTTGCGCTCATATCAGGTGAAAGCAAAATTTCACGCATATCTTCTTGAGCACGAGCAGTACCTTGTGAACCGTATGATACACCAGCAACAGCTACTGGCTTCATCTTCATAACATTAGGACCAGCATGTGAACCCAACCATTCAAGACTACTCTTTAACGGAGCAGGAATAGTGTGATCATATTCAGGTGTAGTAATTACTATACCATCAGCGCTCTTAATTTCTTCAATCCAAGCCTTAATAGTATCATCAGCCATTTCTGTTCTGCAGAATGGTGTCAACTTATCTATTTCTTTTACTTCAATGTCTGCTTTATCAGCATAACGCTTAGCGATAAATTGTGCTAAAAAACGGTTATATGAAAAAGATGCATTTGTACCAACAATTGCTAATATTTTCATTCTCGACCCTCCTACTTAGTAACTTGTGCGTACCAACTATCAACTTCGTCGAAGAAATGACCCAAGAATTCAACAGATTCCTTGTTAGTCAAATTACCGTTTTCGTCAAATTGCTTTGGTGCGACTCCCAACATAAATTCGTCATCATTAAAGACTTGGGCATCAAAACCAGGTGCTGTCAACACGCTCTTTAAACGACCTTGTGAACGAGAACCACCTTGTGGCATTGGTGAAGTAGAAACAATCACAACTGGCTTATTCTTAAACGGATGAGTCACGCAAGAAAGCCATTCTAAAGCACTACTTAACGCACTAGTAACAGAGTGTTGCTGCTCAGGAGAACCAATTAATACTAAATCGGCATCTTCAATTTCTTTTGTCAAAGCTTGAACAGATTCTGGAGCATCTTCGCCCTCTTTAAACATTGGCAACCCTTTTACTGTTGCCAGTTTAAAATCATACTTGTCGGCAAATTGCTTAGATATAAATTTAAGCAATGCCTCATTAAATGAATTATTGGCATTTGAGCCAGATAATGCAAGAATTTTCATAAAAACCACCTTTCAGAAACTAATTTCAAGATTAATTATAGCATATCCGTATGCTTTTAACATTTTCCTGCTCTTAAAAAGATTTATATAGATAATTTCTGTAAAATGGTTGATTTAGTACATTATAAGCACTCTGCAAACACTAAGAATTACTTCTTGCTTTTACTTTTGCTTTCCGCTTCGCCAGTTTTAAATAATGAAACTTTATTAGTCTTACTGAGCCAATCATTTAAAATGGCATCATTAATTTGAGCTGTTAAAACATTGATGATCTGCGTTTGGGTAAAAGTTGCTATTTTATTAACGAGTAGTGAAGCGATACCGCTAGTAGTAATCCAATTGGCAATGATAATGCTTCTTATCTTGTCTTCTGGGTATTTAGTCTTAGGATATTGTTCCCTGAACTTTTCCACACCAAAGTCAATTAAAGTATCAGCAATTATCTTACTGCCGAATTTACCATCAACAAACATTGCTCTGAACAAGTTTTCTTGTTCCTTGGCAAAATCAATATAAGATAAATCCATATCAATTAAAGGCTTATCCGTATACCTTTTCTGCAAAATATTATTCTTTAAATTGTCCGCAATTTTACGCAATACTTCTTTGCGCAAGTCTTCCATACTGTTAAATTCAAGATATAAAGGCTGCGTTGAAAAATGCCCTGCCTTGGCAATATTGCGGGCAGTCAAACTCTCAATACCATCTTTAACAACCATCTTATAGGCAATGCTTAAAATTTTATTTCTTCCTATTTCTTTTTTTCTAGCCATTTTGGTATTCCTTGATTAACTTTAAAACGTACTGTTATTCCTAACAAAAACCAGCTATTTCCCGACAATCAAATTATTGCCGAATGATACATATTTTAATGAAGAAAATTATTCTCCATTATTTTCTATAAACTCATCGTAATACTGTGAAACCATGTCGCTTACTTCATCTTTGCTCAAACCTTGAGCAGCGCAAAAAGAAAAGAAAGCAGCAGAAAGAATATAGCCTACTTCAGAATCTTCTGTCAGATTGTCTGAAAAGTTCATATTAATACTGTGATTTTGATAATCGGTTGATAATTCAATCGACTTATCTTCAGGGACATCATTCATATTTGTACCTCTACATAAATTGATCTATTTATAGTAGCTTTTCTGATTGCCACTAATAAAATAAAATAAAAATTATACCAAACAAAAACATATACAAAAAAATAACTTTTTGTTATTTTAGCAAAGAAACTATTATTTCCTAGTAATTTACTCAAATAGTTAAAAAACAAATTAATAATTTTATTTTTAATTTTTCCAGTTATCTTATCTCAAAAAATAACATTTTCTTTTCACATATAAGAATAGTAAATTTAAAAGTGCTTTGTCAAGAGCAAAGTACTTTTTATAATATAAAAGAAATGTGTGATTTTCTATAAAATTTCGGTTTTAAATAGTTAATTCTAATTAATAACAAAAATCCGGATAAAATAGTTTTATTGTAAATAATAAAATTACTACTGAGAAAAAAAGTTTAGCTAATTTTTTGCTTTTAATTAAATTCTATTCTATGGTTATTTTTTATAGTGTTATTTTTATAGTGTTATTTTTATAGCTATAATTTAATAACTAAACTTTTTGCTTAATCTCACCATCCATCATTTCATAAATATGATCTGCGTATTGCTTGAGTCTAGGATCATGAGTTACCAGTAGAATAGCCTTGTGATAGTCTTTAGCCAAGTTTTGAAAAAGTTGCCCCACTTCACTGACATTTTTACTGTCTAGAGAAGCTGTAGGTTCATCGGCCAATAAAATTTGAGGATTAGCGTAAAGTGCACGGGCAATAGCAGCGCGCTGCTGCTGTCCACCAGATAATTCAGCGGGATACTTATCAAGCAATGAACTGATACCTAATTGTTTGAGCAATTTTTGTAACGTTTCTTCATTGATATTGCCTGTTTTTTTCACCTTATTAACTAATTCAAACTGTTCTTTGACCTTTAAAAATGGTACTAAATTATAAGCCTGCAATACAAAGCCAAGTTGAGTCAGACGTAAACGGTCGCTGTCTTTAGCAGAAATATCTGCAATATTTTGACCGTTAACTATCACTTCTCCTGCGGTTGGCTTTTGTAAAGAGCCTGCAATGGTTAAAAAGGTGCTTTTACCAGCGCCTGAAGGCCCCATGATTAATACCACTTCACCTAAATTTGCCTTAAAATTTACGTTATTGAGTGCTGTTACTTCTGCGGCACCTTTACCATATACTTTTTGAACATTTTTCAATTCAATAATTGCCATATTACTCACCTATTGCTTGTGCTGGATCTACTTTGAGAATTGATCTGATTGGAATTAAGCTGCCAATAATTGCAGTTAGCAGTAATCCCAACGTACCCGACAAAATGATGTCCGGGGTAAAACTGATAGGCACTGCAGCTGGTAAAACTTTGACAGTTACCGCCATAGCCACTAACCCGATAACTAATCCAACTAAAACTAAAATCAACGCTTGACTGATTGTTGCCTTAACTAACGTGCTGCTCGGAATCCCCTGTGCCCGCATCACTGCATAATTGTGCATTTTTTGCATCGTTAGAATATAAAGAAAGACGGCAATTATGATAAGTGAAATAACGTATAAGAAACCTATCATTAACTCGAATGTCATATTTTGTGCGGTATAGCCCGGAAGCTTTTTAATAAATTGCGCAATGGGATATGTCTTACTGTCCTTGTGATTGTATTTATAATTATGATCACGTGAAATAATAGCCGATGCCCTTAAAGTCGGCAATCCTTGCCGCAGCTTCTTCCACGACTGCAATGTACCATAAACAATTGGGGCAATGTTGATTTTAGCATTTTGGACAAAACCAACGATGCGATATTTCTTGCTTGAACCATTTAACTCTAAGCGATCGCCTAATTGGTAGCCCTTAGTTTTAAAAGCTTGATCCACAGTAACTTCATAGTTCTTTTTGGCTTTTCTGCCTGCAATTAATTCTTGATCATCATAAATGAACTGGTTTTTCTTGACACCAATAAATTGCGCTGAGATTTGCGGCCTTCCGGATTTCTTAACTACTACTGGTATTTGTCCCACCAGTGCTTCATTTTTAGTTAAAGTAGTTTTTGCTAAATCACTTTTAGTTAAAACTGACTGGCTCATACTAACGTTCGCATTTTTATTTAAAATGACTTTCTGAGCATCCCAAGACTTTAATGCCTGCGTATTTTCACTGGCTAAACCAACTGCCAGAGACGAAAGGACAAATATAAGGTAACTAATTAAAAAAATCATCAAAATGATTAGTCCGTAACGCAGCTTTTCTCTCTTTATTTCTTTAATTGCTAAAAACATTAATTTGTTCCCCTTTTTAATAGTTCTAAACTGACCTTAAAGCGAGCCATAACCTCTTTTTCTTGTTCTGGATTTTCCATCACCAAGCGGATTGTCGCATGACTAAGAACCATTGCACTCCAATTTTGCGGATCTAATTTAGTGATCAATTCTCGGGGAAAAGGTTGACCCACTGAATTCTCGTTGTACAAAATGTGCATTTTAATCAGACCTGCATAAGAACTTTGTTGCGCCTTTTCAATAAAATCGGCTACATTCTGGTAATATTGCTGCGGCTCAAAAGCCGAAGTTAGTTCAACCGGTGAATGAATCGCCTTAATGGCAATCCCATACATATACTGGTAAGCATCATTTAAATCGGTAAAATATTTATAAAATGCGCCACGCGCAATACCTGCTTGAGCAACAATCCGTGCCACCTGCGCCTTTGCTAGTGGATAGGTACTAAACTCATTTACTAAAGACTGTTTGATTATCTTTTTCTTGCTTGCCGGCAAGTTAATAAAAGTCGCCTTAACCATCTCTTCATTTACCTTCTAATTTTAATAAGTGACACCGTGTCACTTATTACAGAATAATTTTTTTATTAGCTCTAGTCAATTAAAATGCACTAACAAAAAAGGCCTTACTTCAAGGCCTATTATTTTTATTCAAATGTCAATATCCGGTTATAGTAATTCAACCTGTAAATGCCGTCACGATAGGACATTTTAGCTAATGCGCAATTAGCCATAGTTTCAAAGCAATTCATGTCGCCATTAGTTAAGCAGTGGGCAAACATCATCCTAATTAAGGTGCCATGGCAAAATACTAAAACTTTTTTATCCAGATAATTCTTTTCCATGTCAGTCATAAAACTGCCGCACCTGCGGTTAAGCGCCGTAAATGACTCGCCACTGGGTGCATATTTAATGTAGTCAGCAGCCGCTTTACCCCAAGGATCAATTGCATCGGGATATTTTTGCCCCAGCGCGGTTAAAAATTGCCCGTCCCATTCTCCGAAATTAATTTCCGTCAGGCGTTGATCAATTTTAATTTCTTTTTGACCCTTGGTAAAAATTTTAGCGGTTGTTAACGACCTTTTTAATGGGCTTGAAAAAACGACGTCAAAAGGTGCAGGATCAAAATTCGCTGCGGCTGTCTCTGCCTGTTTTTGACCAATTTCATCTAAATCGTGATCAAATGATGACCCTTGCATGCGGCCAATCTTATTCAAATCAGTTAAGCCGTGTCGTACAAAAACTATTTTCATATTATCCCCTCATTCATAATCTTACTTAGTGTGCTTTGTCCCAAATATCTTTTTGTTCTACCGCCGCTTAAAATCATATTCCGTCCTAAAAACATAAGAAGCAGCAGTACTCAAATCGGGCATAAAAGCAAAACCAAAATCAGTAAATTCACGTAGCTGCTGCGGCCTGGTCAATTGCTTTTCCGCAATATACCGGACCATTTCTCCACGAGCCATTTTGGCGTGAACACCAACCGTCTTCCACTGACCATTTTTCTTTTCCTGAAAATTAATGGTGATCATTTGCCTGCCTGCTGTCACATAAGGGCTGATATTACGAGAATATTCTTTTGAAGCCAAATTAATGAGTATCTGATCTTCATCAAAAAGGTTGTCAGCAATTTTTGCTCCCCAGAACTGATATAAGTCAGGTTGTTTAAAGCCTGTAACTTTATTTTTCATTTCCAAACGGTAGGGCCAAACTCCGTCAAAAGGACGTAGAACGCCGTATAATCCGGATAAGATGCGGACGTTTTCTTGTAAATAAGATATCGCAGGTGCTGTGAACAGATCAGGCGCCATATATTGATACTGAATGCCAGAATATGAGATGATTGCTGGAGTCAGGCCATCTTTTTGGCTTAAATTAAGCTCATTTATTTGTCTTTGGCCTTCCTTAGTCATACGTTCACTTGACTGCCAGATTTTTTGTAATTCATTAAAACTGCACTTTTTTAAAAAAGCAGCTAATTCTTGTGCTTGGGCTAAAAATTGCGGCTGCGACTTGGCTGGAAAAGATTCGCGGTCAACTGTCATTTTCATTGCTGGTGAAATAATAATTTTCATCTTTACCACCTTTTGGGTTAAACTTATTAATAATATTTACTAAAGGAGAGAAATTAATGAATCCCGATTTTGCCATCGTATTAAATTTTAAACTAAAAAATGCAAAAGATGTAGATGCTGATTTTTTAGTAAAAACTGCCCGCAATATTGGCGCCCGCGTTATTGCTGCTGATGCAAATATTCCTGATTTTAAGAAAGCATGTGCAAAATACACTATTTCTTTAATAGAAAAGCCCGTACAAGGTACTGACTTGACTGCAACAGACGCAATAGACAGACTGATTTCAAACCGCAAAGCAGGAGCAAAAACGATCATTAATGTTCCAGTCACTGAAGATGGCAAGTTGACACCTGAAACAGAATTAATGCTGAAACAAATCAACAATTGGATGCACATTTTTGGTCATGCTTTTAATGAAAGCGAGCCTTGTACCCTTAAAGTTGGCAATGTAGCAGAAGATAGCTGCTTTATCTTGCAAAACAGACATGCAAAATATCAAAAATATATTTTTGTTAAGTCTCCCTTACCCGAAACCATCAAAATTACAGGTCTAACTGCTAAACCTAACCACATCGAACTGATTGATCAAAGAACAGAATTAGAGTTTGAGTTTAGCAATAATGAACTGAATATTGATTTAACTAATAGCAATAAAAGCGATTATGACTGGCAAATAATACGAATCCAAGAACACCGCCCAGAAGATGACATTAAAGAAACTAAGTTTTAAATATTGTTTTAAATATAAAAATAGGGCTGAAGAATTTATTTCTTCAGCCCTATTTGATTTACTCTTTATTTATTTTTTAAATAGTTAACTTTCTTTTCGTAATCAGAAATTATCAATTTAACATTCTGCTTACCACGGTGCCTGCCATAAGCAACAATAGCCCCGCCAAGAACACCAAATACCAGTAAAATCACGCCCACAATAAAGAGCCAAGTTGTTTTGCCATAGAAATAATAGCATAAGACCAAGCCGATTGCGGCAATTGCCAATAAAGTCTGCAACCAATACTGTAAATTTTGCAGCATCTTTTTTTGATAATTAACTTCGTTTTGATAACCGGCAGTTATTTTCTTAAGGTCCATTATTACACCGTTTTTACTTCTAGTATTTGAGTCCTGGATTGAATACGCCAAGGACAACACCGACAAAAGCTACACCAATCAAAATGATCATTGTCCAGATAGCAGAAACATGCTTTTTGGACATTAACCACCAGCAGAAAAGAGTAACGATTACTGTTAAGATGCCAGGGAAGATACCATCTAACTGCTTTTGCAAATCAAGGAAAACGTGCCCGGTATTATCTCTCAGTTGTAAAGAAGTAGTGACGTTAACCCAGGTAGCCAGTACACCACCAACAACCATACCACCGACAATGGAGATCGCACGTCTAACGGCTTTACCTTGCTTACCTACTAAAAAGCCGACAGCTTTATCCCCCAGCTTGTAACCACGAAAGTATAGGAAACGTTGACCAAAGTAAGCAATGAGATCCCAAACGATGATGTAAAAAATAGCACCAACTGGTGAACCGTTTCTTGACATACCTAAAGCGATACCAAGTAAAATCGGAATCAAAGTACCGTCAATTAGTGAGTCACCAATACCAGCTATTGGTCCCATCAAACCGGCACGCATGTCATTAATAGTTTGACCATCAATATTTTCACCGTTTGCACGTGCTTCTTCAAGACTGGCAGTAGCACCGATGATAACCGAACCTAACATTGGGTTGGTGTTGAAGAACGCTGTATATGCCTTAATGTTATTAGTCTGTGTCTCATTATCATTAGGATATAATTCCTTGATAATTGGCAACATCGAACATAAATAGCCAAACGTCTGCATGTGCTCTTGAGAAAAGCAGGTTAATGCACCCCAAAACCAGATATTAAAAGACTTATTCAGGGTCTTATGGCTAATTCTCTTTTTTTCTGCATCCATTTTTAGATGTCCTCCTCTTCTTCATCGTCACCAACGGCATTTTCATTTGATGAGGCGTAACTAGTACTTGAATTTCCTGAGCCCTTAGCCATTTCAATTTCATACATAATTACAGCAAACAATAATGAAATAACTGTCACAGCAACAAGGTTTAAGTGTAATGAAGCTGCTAAAGTGAAACCAACTAAAAATGGAATGAAATCAGTCGCTTTATTAATAATTTGGCGCAGCAAGATAGCAATACCAACACATGGCAGCATCGCACCAACAGTAAACAGGGTCTTCATTGGGATGCCATTCATTGGTAAGGCTGTTCTCAAAGCAGTTACGGCTTCTGCACCGTAGTGAGTCATCAAAAGTGTCGGCAGGAATGAGAATACTAAGTGAGATAACCAAGGCCAGCCAAAATCAACTCCGTAGAGGCGATTTAACTTACCGTTTTCAATATCTTTCCAGCCAAATGCCTGCCAAATCAGGTTCATAAATGCCACTGCATAAAATAGGACTGATCCGACTGTACCTACCAGAGTAGCAAGAGACTTTGCCATGTTTGCAGCTGCTGAACCCATTGGGTTAAGTCCACGTGATGAAATAGCAACCATAGCTAGAGGAATACCAATATATGAAATTGCCCGCACATCAGCAGCAACCGTACCACCGGGTGTAACTAACGCAATGTAAACCAACTGGGTAGCAACTCCACAGGCAATTCCTAGCGGCAAGTTGCCTAAAACGATACCACAGACCAATCCACCAACTAGTGGCCGTCCAATAGTATAATTACCGACTGCTTGACCAGCCATACAGGAGTTTGAACATAAACACGCAAATACTCCCAAAATGGCGGCTTGTAACCAACTTATAGTCATTTTTTCTCCTTCTTCTTATTAAAATTATTAAGGCTAGATACTCGTTTGAGTAAATATATCTCAATAACCGAATTTCCCTTTGAATTTATCCCAGTAGCCTAATTGTTTATCTGGTAATAAAGCAAAGTGAACCTTATATCCTTTTTGGCTAATTGCCTCAAAAGCATCACCTTCTTCTTGTGTAAAAGATTGATTACTGCCTAATTTGATTGCTCCCGGACGGTCATTACCTGGACCCACAATCAACTCTTTTTGGTCACTTGGGACAAAATCAAGATCGACCAAAATGTGCTTCATATCTTGTGGATTCTTGGTAATCAAAAAGTACCGCGTCTTAGAATTCAATACTTTATCCTTAACATCATTAAAGTGAGCCATTGTCCATATAAAAGTTTTCTTACCCTGATCTTCACCCGCGGATTTATATGCGGATTTTAAGATAGGGTTGGTAGCTGCCTTGTCATTTACAGCTATAATTCCGTCACAAGGACGTTCTTTTGCCCAACGGGTAGTAATTAAACCATGAATTATCCGGTCATCGACTCTAATCAATGAAACAGTCATTGTTTTTCCTCCTAGATTTAAATGTCATCTTCGTTATCAACTGAATTTTGTGGAATTTCATATTGCTTTATTGCTTTTTCACCTTCACTTAAAGCTGACTTAACCAATTCTTCTTTAGGCATAGTGTCCAAGGAGATTAGCGCGGTAAGTGCCATTGAAAAGTTCATTCCGCCGATTACTACAGAATTTGCTAGATACCCGTTTTCAGAGAAGACATTTAAAAAGGTAGTTAACGGACTGCCGCCAATGATATCGGCAATGACAACAAATTCATCTTCTTTTTTAAACTCTTCTTTTTGCAAAAAGGCGGTAACTTTCTTAGTAAAGTCTTCTGCAGAATCACCATTATGAAGACATAATGCAAAACAACGCTTAATAGCATCCCCAGCAAACATTTCCAATGAAGTTTTTACTCCTTCAGCAAACTGTCCGTGAGAAACCAAAATTAAATATTTCAATACTTCATTCCTCTCTTCGTTAGTATAAGTTAAAATTAGCACAATCTTTGTCTGTGCTAATAGTGCTAAATGTCATAAAATCGGATATGACAATTGTCACATTTTAAAAGCGCTTTCCTAAAATATGGTTGAAGGAAATTATTTTTTCGGCAATAATTACTATATAAGTGATATTCTGAATAGTGAATGAGATGATGGCATGAATTTAACTAAACTAAAAAAGCAGCACAACCCACATTCCCACCGCAAAACAAGTATCCTGCTTGCAAGCGAGTTGGTTCTTGCTGCTTTTTTTATTTTACTAGTGTATGTAACGTTTATCGTATATCCCAGTCAGGACGAGCAGGTCAAAATCGGTTCAACTTATATGACAATGAATAATAGTTTTTACCCCGTCTTAAACGAGCAAATCGCCAATTATGTTGAAGACCATCACGACCGCTTATATAATAGGGATCCAGCACTAATTGTGAATAAACAAGTTGAAGAACTGCATACTTTTATCCGGCAAAGAATGAATGCCATCATTATTAATCCGGTTGACGGCAACAGTAGAAAAATTCAAAATGCGCTGCGTTTAGCTAAGAAAAAAGGAATTAAAATTATTGTTGTTGACTCACAGATGAAATCGGATAAGTATGCTGATTGTACGATTCTATCCGACAATTATCGGGCGGGGCAATTATGTGCGCGACACCTGTTAAAGCATAAAAAAACTGCGCGTATTTTGCTTTTGGAACACTATTCTGCTTATTCCGCAAATAATCGGATACAGGGATTTACTGATACTATCAGAAAATCACCGAGAGCCGATCGTTTTCACATCGTGGGCAAAATTAATACCTACGGGCAGTCTGAAATAACTTTGCCACTAGTAGAAAAAGCACTCAAAAAAGGACCTAAATTTGATACCATCATGGCATTGAATGACCAAGCAGCTGTTGGTGCCCTAGCTGCAATTGATGAGGTTAAGTTAAAACGACAAATAGATGTCTATAGCGTGGATGGATCTGAAAATATGAAAAAACTGTTAGGAGTCAATCATAATGCCATCGCCTCTGCAGCTCAGACCCCTTTAAATATGGGTAAGACAGCTGTCAGAATAGCATACAGGTTAATTGCGGGTAAAAAAGTGCCACGAACAATTATCTTACCGGTTTATTTAATTACAGATAAAAATATCAATCGTTATAACGTCTTAGGGTGGCAATAATGCCTAAATTCAAAGTCTTAATTTCTTTACGCAGAACAATGTTATGGCTCAATTTTTTTGCCATCTTATTTAACGCCACATTATTTATTTATGCCACGGATTATGTCATTAAAACATCGCAATCCTACCAATTTTTGGAATCATTACACCATATTCCTGATTCGCCCCGAGCAATTTTTGGAGAAAGCATCATCAGTTTTTCAATTTTGGCAGTTGTAATGTCTTTTCACCACCATTATTCAGCTTTTAAACAAGACACTGAATTAAACAACACTATAATCTTCGTAGAATTCATTTTAGCCATTTTTGTTTTTCTATCTCTACGACTGACATACAATGGTATTTTTTTGCTGATTTTTGTTGATTTTATTATTAGCAACAGAAACCAGTATGATTTTCGCGACTATCTTGTATGGATGATGGTAGTAGTCTTTTTGCTATTTTTATTAGTGATTACAGATTATTCAATTCTGAGCCACTTCATGACTCTACCCGATTTGACCATTTACTTAAACTTTTTACCCTCTAACATTGGGCCCAAATTGCTAGTCTGGAAAAATTTTATTACCATCTTGAACTTGACGCTCTTCATCTTAATTTTAATTTATTTTGCTATTTACCAGTTAAACCAAGAAAACGACATCCAAAACAAATTAGCTTTAGCTTCTAAAGCAAATTACGAATTAAAAAACTACGCTGCTTTATCAGAATATATCGCTAAAGACCGTGAAAGAAAACGCATTGCTCGAGATATTCACGATTCAGTAGGTCACGCACTAACTGGTATCGCAGCAGGTATTGACGCTACCTTAGTACTGATTGATGTCGATAAGGATGCCACTAAAAAACAGCTGGTAAAAATTCAAACAGCAGTCAAAGAGGGAATTAAGGATGTCCGTAAAGCTCTTAACCGTATTCGCCCCGGCGCGCTAAATAATTATACTTTACAAGAATCTCTGAAAAAAATGCTAAGGGAATATGCTGATATTTCCCGCATTAAAATTGATTTTTCTTACCATTGGGGGTCGGCAGATTTTGAAAAAACAACCGAAGATGTGGTTTTTCGAATAATTGAAGAAGCAATTACTAATTCGCTCAGACATGGTCATGCAAGCCAGGTTTCTATTGCCTGCACTAAACCGGATCAAAAGACATACCAAATGGTAATTAAGGACAACGGCACGGGAGCCCAAAAAATTGTCCCCGGCTATGGGATTACGCAAATGAAAGAACGGGTAGCTATAATAAATGGGAAAATTAGTTTTGACGGCCAAAACGGTTTTACAATAGTAGTTGATATTCCAGCAGAGGGTGATATGTATGATTAAAATAATGATAGCTGACGATCAACAATTAATAAGGGACTCGTTAAAAATAATTCTTGATGCCAATCCCGACTTTACCGTTACGGATACCGTTGCGAATGGTCAGGAAGTATTGGCGAGTATTAAAAAGAAGAAACCAGACATTATCCTAATGGATGTGCGGATGCCGGTCATGGATGGTACTGTTTGCACAAAATATGTCAAAGAAAAATATCCTAGTATTAAGGTAATAATCTTAACTACTTTTGATGACGATGATTTTATTTTCAGCGCGTTAAAATATGGTGCTTCAGGCTATTTGTTAAAAGGCGCTTCAACCAAGGAGCTATATCAGGCGATTAAAACTGTGTATCACGGCGGTGCAATGATCAATCCTGATATTGCCGAAAAAGTCTTTCGGCTTTTTTCCAAAATGGCACAGGCCAACTATGCTATTCAAGTAAATGATAAAGATACTAAGAATTTTTCCCAACACGAATGGCGGGTAATCCAGCAAGTAGGATTAGGCTTATCCAACAAAGAAATTGCAGCTAAACTCTTTTTATCAGAAGGAACTGTCCGGAACTACATTTCAAAAATTCTGGATAAGCTGCAGCTGCGCGACCGCACACAACTAGCAATTTGGGCTGTGCAAACTGGAGTTACAAGCGAAAATATTAAGGATGACAATGAAACGCAAAAATAAAATTATCATAATACTGGTTACACTTATCCTAGTCATCAGTGGCGCTTTTTATTGGCGGTACCGTGTGAAAGAAAACGAAAAGACGCTAACAATCGGTCTTTATACCAGTAGTAGCTGGAACGTACCCAACGGACACCAATATAAAGTAATTGATTATGCTATCCGCAAATTTAAGCAGGAACACCCTAACATCAAAATAAAGTATGAAAGTGGTATTCAACAAGATGATTACCGTAATTGGTTAAGTGAAAAAATCATTGAAAATAAAACCCCAGACCTGATAATTGTGCCTAACCGCGATTTTAATGCCCTAGCCAGTGAAGGAGCATTTAAAAACTTATCCTCTTTCATGTGGCAAGATAATATTAAGAATTCAACTTTTTATGCCAGCACCCTGAAAGCTGGGCAATATAATGGTCAGCAGCTGGCCCTGCCTTATGAAGCTAATCCCACACTAATGGTCATGAACAAAACGCTGCTGCAAAAATTCAAAATCAAGACGCCGAGTTATGACTGGACTCCGCAGCAATTTTATAAACTGTGCCACCAAGTCACTTATTCCAATACCAAGAAAAAATACTATGGTGTAACGATGAATTACAATTGGCAAGACGCCCAATTTGCCTACGGTGCTCAAATATTTAATAAAAATGACGGCAACGTTGAATTGACATCAGATCGTTCCAGACGTGCTTTTGCTCTGATAGAAAACATTGTGAACGACCAGTCGACTTTTAACGTTACCTCCCAGTTATTTGACAAAGGACGTGTAGCCTTCATGCCGTTGGGGCTGGCCCAATACCGGACTTACACTTCTTATCCTTTCCATATCACTCGCAATAACAAATTTTTATGGAAGTGTACCAAAATGCCCGGTATGGAAGGAATTAAAGCGACTCCAATTGAGACCACCATGTTTGCAATCTCAAGTAAAGCCAAAAACACCAAGGGAGCTTGGGAATTCATGAAGTTACTATGCACTAATAAAAAAGTCCAAAGAGAAGTCATGAAGACCAATATGGGCTGCTCGGTTTTACCAGCAGTCGTAAAAAGCACACAAGCACAAAAAATCTTGGATGAAAAGGTAATCAATTTTCATAACCTTACTATTAAAAAGCTTGATTTGATTATGAAAGACGGTGCGGTTTTACCTAAATTCAAGGATTACAACGATAATCTGGAAAAGTTAGATTACAAAATACAAAATGCCCTCAATGCCGGCAATTTAGAAACCCAACTATTCAATATCCAATTACAGGTTAATCAGAGTGAAACAAATTAAATAGCAAAAATGCACTTTCAGATTGTGAAAGTGCATTTTTATCTATTCAGAATAGTTAAAAATTAGCTCGTTTGACATACATGTTCTTACCAATGATGTAAAAGGCTTTATGCTTGAGTTTCACGCTGCCACCAAAAGTTACCAATTTTTTGCCTTTCTTGAAGTAGTAACGTTTAATTCTTTGTCCTTTTTGATTGTAGACAAAAGCATTGTGGCGTAGTTGCCGTTTCCTGCCCGTCACATTAGTTGCCAGAATATACTTATCATTTGCCAAAATATAGTATTTCTTGCCTTTGATTTCTTTTACACCATACGTAGAAATCGTTGCCCCAGCATTTATTTTAAGAAAAGACTTTTTGCCATTGCTGTGATAAACCCAAGAATTATGCATCACAACCCTTTTTTGTGCCTGTTTTTTCTTTGCTGAATTATCAGTTTCTTTATTTGTCTCAGGCTTATTAGTTACAGGGTTATTTACAGTAGGAGTTTCAGTGTTAATTACGTTACTTCCGCTATTTGTACTTCCACCAGGTTCACTTGCTGCAGGCTTTTCTGCAAAGCCGATTAGGTCTTTGCCTACTTGACCGTAGTTTATTTCGTATTGATTCTTCTTACTTTCATCTTGGGCGTCTATTTGCACATCTTGCACATTGTTAACACAAAAGCGGGCTACAGTTGCCGCTTGACCATTCTCAAAGAAAATTTCAATAGCATTTTTATCAGTATAAACTGTGATTGTAAATTCAGCTGAACCTTTCAAGCCGGCGTCATTAATATAGCCCATGCCGCTTTCATAACCATTTTTATAATAACTAGCTGCGTTTCCTGATAACTCACTGCTTACGCCGTCAAGACGATACTTGCCGGTTGCAGGATCAAAAATTAGAATGTTGTTGTCCTGCCCTTGATTAAGCACCAGTCTCACAGCCCCTTGATATGCACTTTGGTCTTTAGTTGAAAAGTGCAACACATACTTACTATTTGCTGGTTGCTTTTTTAAATTTAATAAATTGTAGTAGTCATCAGCAATCGGCTTTTGGCTGGCAACTTTTCCTACACTCTTTTGGACATTCTTTTCCTCTAGTCCTGTAGTTAAAGGCACACTAGTGATTGTCAAATCGTCATTTAAACTTATTTTTCTGGCTAAGGAATACGTTCCTATCCGCGTTGAATTTGGTAAAAAGCCTTCTTGATTCGCCTTAATCCCTGAATTGGTATAGTTCCAGTTGCCAATCCAACCCATTGAGATGAGTGAATCGTCCGCTTTTTCCAAGTCGTAATTGCCACTGAAGTTGGCACCGTAATAATCAGTACCCTGGTCTAGCCTTTTCGCTTCCGTTTCGGGAGTAAACATTCCCTTGTCGTCCAAGTGTCCGACTATATAATAAGTGCCAGTTGTCTGTTTCGCTTGTGGCGCTTTGGCACCGAAGAAAAGCACTTGTTTTGTTTCTCCGCCTGCCGTTTTCATGCTCCTTAAAGCAGGGCATTCGACAGGTGCTTCAAACGGTAGTCCTTTGAAAAAAGTACTGCTGGCAATTTTGCTGTCAGCCTGATTACCATTTGCGTTAGACCAGTTAAGACCATCATCAGACTGATAAACGCCAATATTATCGCCTTCAGCTACGTACATAATGAGTTTATTGTGCCAATAAAAAACAGCAGGGTCTCTTTCATCTGACCTATTAATTGAAGTCCACGACCAATAATGATCTAATATGATTTTTTTATCATTTAAAGGATGAGCAAAGGTCTTGCCGTTATCATCAGACCAAGCAGCCCAGATATTCTGCTGGTTATCCTTATTGCTTAAGCCTGAAAAGAATGCGACTTGAGCACCTTTGGGAACGCCCGTAATATTGCCTGCGTTAACAATGATTGAACCTGTCCAAGCACTACTCCAGGCATCACCTATATCACCTTTTAAATCCTTGATGGCGATAGTTGGCTGAGAAAAATGAATAAAGTCCTTTGTGGTTACGCGCTGCCAATTTTGCTGGGCACCAGCATCACCATTGACTACTTTTGCTGTATGTAAATAATAAATAACCCACTCTTTATTTTTATTATCATAAATTATTGTTTGCAAGTCATTAGACCAACCTTCATCCGTATCCAGATGATAGGAGCTCTCCCGCTCCGGTGATGTGTCGCTGGGATTGAGATATGTATAACCACCATCCGTGTAACCATTAGAGACATACTTGCCGTTTAACAAGGGATCTTGACCTTTCTGCTCAAAATCTTTTTGCTGTATAAGTACTGCTGGAACATCAATTTGAGCTGCTTTGGCATTTGTTGTACTTAACACTTTTAGACTTAAGCCTAAAAGTGTTGCCACAGTGATTTGAGTAATAAAACGATATTTACTGCACTTCATAGTTATCTCCTAAAAATTAAATTACATTTTTAAAAGCGCTTTCTAAGTCATGACAAGGTCATTATAACGGTAAAATAACAAGACTCAAAGATGATAAATGTCACTTTTTCATGATTATTAATTGCTCTTTGCCCTTAAAAAGGTATCCAGCTTTGATATGACCCCCAAATTTAGGACAAATTTGGGGACATATCACTTTTATACTAGATACCCTTTTAGTTAAGATATTGCAGCGATTGTTCAATATCCGTTTCTTTTTTAGCATGTGGCATATTATCATTATTCAGAATTTCGATAATATGCTGCACTATTGAATACACCTTTATCATTTTTACTATCTCAGCTGTTGCTGTCACCCACTCAGATAATGGTCCTATACTCATAGTCATTTTTCTCCCGGCTATTATTATACCTTTAACAAATGGGCGGCTAAGCACTTTTTAACGTCCATTTTTATTCTAGATAGCAAATAAGTTAAAAGTGGCTATTACTTTATATTGTATATATTTATACAAAAAAGCTGTGCATTTTAAGCCTATATGCGATATGATTATATTAAATAATTATTTAGTATATGGGGGTATAAAATATGCAATATAAAAGACCTTTTTATAAAAAATGGTGGTTTTGGCTTGTTATTGCAGTAATCACTGTTTTTACTAATCTCGGTTCTGGCAATAACAATGAAACGCAAAGTACACACCATTCCACTGAAGCTCGCTCAGCAAAAGTAGAAAAAAGCCGTAAGCAAAAGGCAGCAGCTGAAAAAAGAAAAGAAGAAAAAGCGCGAAAATTAGCCGCTGAAAGAAAAAAAGCCCAAGCAAAAAAGCTGGCAGCTAAAAAAGCAAAATTAAGGAAAAAGCAGTTAGCGCAAAAACGACGGGAAAAGCGCGCCAGACAACTAGCCCAAAAAAGAAGACGCGCGCAAAAACGGCAATTGGCTTTACAGCAAAAGCAAAAAAAGCAGTTACTGGCGCAAAAAAAGGCACAAGCAAAGCAGGCTGCCGCTAATGACCGCAATAGTCGGACAGTTTACGTAGCTCCCACCTCTGGCAGACGCTACCATTTTGATCCTAATTGCCGTGGATTGCGACCGGCAAATGGCAACATTACGCAAATGCCTTTAAAAGAAGCTATTAGCGAGGGTTACACCTTATGTAAATGGGAAGATTAAGGAGAAGAATAAATAATGGTCAAAATCGGTTTTAGAAAACCCAGTTTAAGAAAGTCTATCTCCGCCAGAACAAAAGGCAGAGCGACGAGAGCTATTAAAAAAGCCATTATTCCCAACTATGGCAAGCGCGGCATGGGTTGGGCCCATCCTAAAAGAAAAATATATAATACAATTTATAATAAGACTACTTTTGATACTCGCAAATTATTTATTAACAATAGTTCCAGTGAAAATAAGTCAACTTTCGGCACTATTAATAAGCAACATAAAATGAATTATCAAAATGAGGCAAACATGAATAGTAATAAAAATAATCTTCATTCAACAGCAGGTAAACCAAAAGCACAAATTAGATATTTTAAAATTAAAAACCAAAAAGATATCAAAACTAACCGCCAGTTATACTATCTAAAAATTGTCCGTTCCTGCTTCTTATGGCTGGGAACAGTACTTGCAGTATTTGGACAACTGAAAATAGGGATTTATCCTTTAATTATTTGGGCTATACTAAAAATTCCTACACTGTCATTTGGAGAGCCAATTAATCCCAAAGACGTTAAAAATAATGTTTCTGAACTCAATAAAAAGCCCTAGAAAAATATTTTAATAAGGAAGAAATAGCAAGTTGGTTATACCTTAAAAGGCTGCTAAATTAGCGTTTTATTAACGCAATTTAGCAGCCTTTTTAATTATATTAAAGCTTTAAACTAAAGAATCGACTTGTATTATAAAATCTTGAAATAAGTTAAGCCCACTACTACCACCATCATTGCAATAATTAACATTGCCGCATGCTTACCATTCGTCTTCTTTAAGATGTAGTAAACCAAAACAGTTACCAGTAGACTTAACAGACCTGGCATAATCTTATCAAACATTGTTTGCAAGCTAATGACATTGCCACCAACCTTGTTAGAGACATTAGAATGAACCACAATTTTTAATGGTGTTTTGACTTTGATAACTGTTGAAATCAAAGCGCCAACAACCATTAGTCCTACTACATTAGCCATTGTGGAAATACGCTGGATAACATCGTTTTGTTCATTATTATTTAAAAAATCAATGCCCTTCTTATAACCAAATGAGACGGCATAGTATCTTGCCCCCATGTTAATTACGTTATAGAGAATAAACATTAAAATCGGGCCAAAGATACTGCCACCAAAAGCAATTGAAGCACCAATACTACCAACGATTGGCAGCCAGGTAAATTTGATCAGACTATCGCCTAAACCAGCTAGTGGCCCCATCAATCCGGTTTTTAACGGGTTGATCCCATCTTTTTCATCGGGAGTCGTTGTCTCCTCCATCGCAGCTGATAATCCTAAAATCACGGCATCGAAGTTAACGTGGGAATTATAGAAAACCAAATGCCGCTTCATAGCTTCTGATAAGTCTTTTTTATCAGGATAAATCTTTGCCAAAGCTGGTGCGATTGCCCGCATAAATCCTACACCTTGCAGTGTTTCATAGTTTAGGGTAATGCGCATTGTATTGAGTCGCATAAACATGCGCCAAATATCTCTATTGTTCAATTTATGTTCTGGCGCAGTTAATTTTTCTTCACTCATAGGTCATAGTCCTCCTCATCATCTTCTTCAGCGCTATTTGAATTGTCGACTTGAGTATTTGGTGAAACTTGCGCTTTAGCACTGGGCTCACGAGTTGCTCTTTCATATAAGAAGGCAAATACTAAGGCGATCAGTGTAATCGGTAAGATATCCAGCTTTAAATAGGACGATAACACAAAGCCTAAAATAATAAACATCCATAATTCACCTTTTTTAAGCATTGTCATCATTAATAATGCAATACCTACAGAAGGGATGATTGAACCTGCTGTGCTTAAACCATTAATGATAAATTTAGGCAGGTCATTTATTGCTTGTTGAATTGCGCCAGCACCAAATTGTAATGCCAAAAAAGTAGGAAATGCACAAGCAAAACCGTATAAAAATGCCGGTGGCCAAGTCAGCCAAAATGTACCTTTAACGTCAGCATTATCAGCTAACCGTTTGGCCCAGCCGTTAAGAGAACAGTTAACTGTTTCAATCAAGACCAGCAATTGTTGCGCCAAAATTGATGTTGGAACAGCAAGTGTAATTGCAGTTGCCACCATTGTCGAAATATTGCCGCTGGCATTACCCATTATTGCAAGTGAAGTGCTGATCATCGTACCGGTAATAATATCTGGAGCCATATAGGCACCAACGTCACCAATACCCATCCACATAACTTCAAGTGTTGCGCCAATAATAAGACCGGCTTGTAAATTACCTAAAATAATGCCCACGATTGGTGCTATTAACAATGGGCGCCTGAACATCTTTGTACTGACATTATCAATTCCTAAGAGAAAGGCCAAAGCCGTTAAGATAAAGACTTTCATTTCTGTAAAACCTCACTTAATTTGACGGCTCCATCTGTTGGAACCATTTGAATTTCTATATCTACTCCTAAGTCCAGCAACTTCTCCAATGCTTTCTTTTCTTCATCAGTTAAGAAAACAGCTTTCGTATATTGTTTACGCTCATCATTGCCGCGAATACCGCCAATATTTAATTTTGGTATTTGATAACCACTGTCAACAATTTTTTCCACCGTAAATGGAGAGGCAAACAAAAGCATAGTTCTCCTTGTTACCGGGTTGTGAGGAACAATTTTTAAAAATTTTTCAGTTGAAAAAATATGTAACTTAACATTGCGCGGAACGCTCATTTTTAAAACATTCGATTGAATCTTATCCTTAGCAACTTTATCATCAACAATGATTACCTGCTCAATTTGCTTAACATTAAGCCAAGTTGTTACCACTTGCCCGTGAATTAAACGATCATCAATTCTACAAAATTCCACTGCCATCTTCGTCTTGCTCCTCTTCTTTAAATCTTTCTGAAATATTCTGAAATCCCATGTTGTAGGACTTCTCAAGTGATTCTGCTAGTTCAGCCAAACTGCGATTGCGATTTGTAAATAAATCTAACAGCATTGGCAAGTTCAACCCGCTTAACACCAAGATATTTTCTTTTTCTAAGCAAAAGGTACCACTGACATTTGACGGGGTGCCACCTAAAATGTCGCATATAATGATGGTGCCATTACTGGTGTCAAGCTCATCATACATTTGATTCATTTTTTCTTTTGCTTGATCCAGATTCAGATTTTCAGTCACAGCCAAATAAGCACAATTTTCTTGCTTGCCTACAATCATTTCTGCGCTCCGCAATGCTTCTTTTGCCAAATAGCCATGACTGGCTAAAATTACTGCAACTTCGGAATTGTTATTTGCCATTTTCATTCCCCTTTTCTAAGTAAAAATCTCTAGCATGGTTAATTTCAGCCATAGTTAATTTAAAATGTTGCTGAAAGTAGTTTTCGGGAGTACCAAAGAGCTCGTATATTTTATTGATTGACGCTTTAATGTAACTTTCACGCGTGTCAATCATAGCCATCAAGTAATCAAGATATGATTTTTTCTGAACTAGTTTATGATACAAGTCATACTTTAACTGGTTTCTTTCTTTGCGAATAATCTTAGTCAGCATGTAATCGCGCACTATATCTTCTTCTTTGATGTTCAACAGCAGCAATATCAGCATTGAGCCAAAACCGGTTCTGTCTTTGCCACCACGGCAATGATGGAGCAATGGCAAAGCTTCTCTACGCACAACAGCTTTTAGCATTCTGCCGTAAGACTTTTGCGCAATCGGAGAGGTTACCAAGTCTTCATAACTTTCAATGACGTTTTCGCCCCGATCATTAATATACTTTTCTGGAACTTCTCCATTTTCCAGAGACTGAACCAATTTTTCATTTTCACCTTTTAAATCAACTACATTAGCTGCAGCCTCAGAAAAACTCGACTGTGGATCACAATTGAGAATTTCTAAAACCGTAGGTAAATATTTATTGGGATGAAATTGTCTTTCATGTGGTGAACGATAATCAACAATTGTCTGCAAATGATAATTCGTTAATATTTGTTGATCGCTTTCATTAAGCTTTGATAATTGGTCTCCGCGAAACAAGATGCCCCATTTTAAAAAGCGTCCATCTTTAGCCGCATATCCGCCCATATCCCGAATATTAATTGCATTCTCAAGGGGAATAACACGTTCAGCAAAGATATTGGTTGCAAAGCCTGACTCTGCACTCTTGATGATGTAGTATTTTGGCAGGTCTTTACGCGCGATTTTGATTGTAAAATCACCGGTAGAACTTTCTGCTACAACATTTTGAATATGTTTAACTTCTGGCACATCACCCATTAAGAGTTGATAAGGACCACTGTTTTCATTTTGTAATTTAATAGTCAGCTGCTTGCCATCACGCTTCATATAAATATTTGGTAGAATGTATGGTTGCTTTTTCATTAGCTCTTGATACCCCTTTCATTACTGATAATACTACAAGAAAATAATTTTCGCAATTTTATTTTAAAGAAAATTATTTTCATTTTTGACAAAAAAGAGTACAATGAAAAAAAGCAAACCTATCCACTTACAATAAATTTTAAGGCTTTGTCAGGAGGAAATTATTTTGAATCCACTTATAGCAATTCAAAAAAACTATTTAAATTTTTCTAAGAACGAAAAAGTTATTGCCAATTACATTTTGCAAAACAGTCCAGAAATAAATAATATGAAAATTACAGAATTGGCTAACCGTACTTCGACTTCCATTTCTACTATTACCAGATTTGTCAAAAAAATCGGCTGCAAAAGTTACTCCGATATGAAGGTTAACATTGGTCATCATCTAATTAATACTGTTCCTAAACAAAAAGATGACATTTTGAGTGAAGTTTTCACTTTTTATCAAACAGTTATTAAAAATACTCAACAAATGATCGATCAAAGTTTAATCAAGCAATTTATTTCGTTGTTAAAAAAGCAGGAACATATTATTGTAATTGGTTCGAGTAGTTCCGGGGTTTCTGCCGCTACACTGGGTTTACGACTAATGCGCATGGGATTTGATGCACAGAGCTTCAGCGATCCTAATTGGATGGAAATGCGTGCCAGTATTGCCAAAAGCAACGACCTGTTTTTAGCGGTATCAAATAGTGGTACAACCGATTGCATTGTTAAAACATTGACATCAGCACAAAAACACCATGCCAAAATTGTTTCGATTACCAGTTATCTCGAAAATCCGGTTGCTCAACTTAGTGACTTGATTTTTCATGTCTATAACCCGCGGTTTGCTAATAATGAGAAATTTATCAACTCGCAATTCTCGAATATGTATCTAATTGATATTTTGACATCATGTTTGCAAGAAGAAACTGCTTTACAAGAATCAATGCTTACCACGAGAAAAGCTGTGGGTGATATTTAACCAGAAAAAAAGACGTAATTGTAAAAATTACGTCCTTTTATTATTCAGTTAATGACAGAGCTACTTAGCACTATCTGCTCTTGACTTGTAGACACCTTCAGAGGTATTGATGACTAGTTCCTCTCCTTCTTTGATAAAGTCAGGAACTTGCACAACCAAACCAGTTTCCATAGTAGCCGGTTTGCCAGAGCCAGTGACAGTTGCACCCTTAATTCCCGGTTCAGTATGAGTAACTTTCATGGTCACAGTTGCCGGCAACTCAACTCCGAGCAATTTGTGGTCATTAGCAAATTCCAATTGCACTTCAATGTTAGGCATTAAGTAAAGCTTATCATCACCTAATTGATCGCTTGCTACTTCATATTGCTCATAAGTTTCTGTATCCATAAAGGTATAAATATCACCTTCATTATAGAGATATTGGGCATTCTTCTTAGTAATTTCTACTAAATCAACCTTTTCGGTTGGACGCATAGTTTTATGAACAACAGCACCACTTTCCACATTACGCAAATCCATTTGCATAACAGTGTTGCCCTTTCCGGGTTTATGGTGATTAGCTTTCAAAACCCGAATCAATTTGCCGTCTTGACTGAAAACCATACCTTTTTTTAAGTTAATTGCTTGCATTATTTTTTACTCCTTTAAATCTATTTATAAACTAATTGATATTCAGAGGAAACCACGCTGGAGGCAAAGCAAATTTTTTTATTAATAGTAAATAAATCTCATTCATAATGATTAGTATAGCAAAATTTAGTCTTTACCAACACCTTAAAATCAAGCATTTTTATTTTTGAAAAAGTTTACGTTCTAGCTAGTAAAAAAGCAAATTGCGACATTGATGCTGACTCTTTGTCTAACACTTGAGCACAATAGACTTTGGTGCCGTTAAGCTGTTATATTTGCTTTAAATATATTTGGTCAATCACATGTCCTGCCGTCTTATGCAAAATTAAACTTGCCCGTTGTTTAGTAGGGGCGATATATTCTCGTAAATTAACCAAATTTACCATTTGCCAAGTTTCTTGCGCAAACTGTAAAGCCGCATCCCTTGGATCATTTGCCATTTCATAATAAAAGTTATGTGGATTATCTTTGTTTAAGTCCAGTAACCTGACAAAACGCTGCATAAACCATTTTTCAATCAGATCCTCAGGTGCATCAATATAAATAGAAAAATCAAAAAAATCACTGGTCACTATTTGACCATTGGTGGGCAGCTGTAGCGTATTAATACCCTCAATTATTAAAATGTCAGGTTGGCGCACATGTCCGTATTTCCCTGGTACTATATCGCTCAGTTCCTGTGAATAAAGCGGGTAGACAATATCTTTTTTCCCACTTAATACATCCTGCAAAAAATTGGTAAGCAAGTTCATGTTATAGCTTTCAGGAAAACCTTTGCGCTCAAGTAAATTACGCCTTTTTAATTCTTGATTTGAATAAATAAAACCATCCGTGGTCATCAAATGAACTTTTAAGTCAGGATAAGTACGGCTTAATAAGACCTTTAACAATCTGGCAGTAGTAGATTTACCCACCGCTACTGAACCGGAGATGCCAATAATAAAGGGCGCAGCAGCTACTTTTTGGTGCAAAAATTCACTTTGCTTTTGTTGTAAAGACAATTTTTCTTGGTAAATTAAAAAAAGGTATTTAACCAAACTGCTATAAATTTCTTGTACATCAGTTAAGTTAATAATATCCCCCACCGATTTAATCTGTGCTAGCTCCGTATCAGTGATTTTGACTGGTGCAGCAGTAGAAAAAGACTGCCATTGTTCCCTGTTAAACTGTAAATAGTTCTTCATCTTAATCTTCCTTAAGTTTTTGTTTTAATATATAAAGTAAATTAATACCACTCATCAAGTTAATTTGCTAGCTAAAAGAAAGGTGCTTCTATGAAAAAAATAGTTCTCTTTGGTGACTCTTTATTCAACGGCTATCGTGCTGGGCGTGATACCAATGTAATAACCAGCGGTGTGCAGAAAAAACTTGGGGATAACGCGCAGATTATCAATTTATCTTTAAGTGGGGCAACAACTACTGTGGGAATACAGAGGTTAAATCTAATCCCTGAGGAGGCAGATATAGTAGTGCTTGAATATGGCACAAATGACATGTCAAATAGTTGGGGCATCAGCAGCAGTAATTATGCTGCCAACCTTAATCACATGGTTCAAAATATTGGCGCTTCCCGCATGATTATTACAGGTCCGTCTTATCAAGACCCTAATAACAAGGATATCATGCAATATTACACTCTAAAGGACATGGAAACTTATAATCAGATTGCTGCAGATTGTGCCTCTAAAAATAATATTCCTTTTATTAATTTGATTGCGCATTTTAGCCAATTGGCAAATCTATCTTCATATTATCAAGAAGATGGGCAGCACTTTACCGCTTTAGGTAACGAAATTTTAATTAATCTTGTAGCTGCAGCAATTAAACAAAAACTTGCACAATTATAGTGCAAGTTATTTTGTTATAAATCTTTATACATCATGACATGCTTAATGTCGGCTTCTACAAAGGGTTCTCCTTTTGTTTTATAGCCTAAAAAGTCATAAAAGGGCTTGGCCTGCCATTGTGCATGGCAATACAGCCGGTTAGCGCCTTGATTACGCAAATATCCATCAACTTGCGCCATCATTTTGGTCCCCAGCTTTTGCCCGCGGGCTGCTGCAGCAACCGCTACTCTGCCTAACATCCACTTGCCATTTTCTGGAAAAATACGACAAACAGCTAAAGCGGCAGTTTCTTCTTTATTTAGCAAATAAACTTGAATAGCATCTAGATCCTGATCATCAAGTTCCGGTACCGTGATCTTCTGTTCAGTTACAAACGTATCAATCCTTAAACGGGCAACACAAAACATTTCCCGCCCGGTCATTTGCGCAATTGGTTTGAATGTAAATTTTTCAGTGTTAGTCATAGAATCGCCTATTTTTCTACATAACTTTCCCGGTCTACCTCGAGCAGCGGACTCTTTTCATTAGTGTAAATAATGTCAAGCTTGTACATCGCACGGGAAGTTATTGTATATACTAATTGCGTTTCATCAACACGATGATAATTATCTTTTGAAGCTGCCCACATGATAACAGCATCAAATTCAAGTCCTTTAGCTAAATATGACGGAATAACCAGTGTGCCGTCGACTAACCGCTGATTGGCGCTGGCAATCAATGTGGCCTTCACCTTATCATCTTTCAGTTTTTGTGCAACAATCTTCGCACTGGCTAAATCTTTGGTAATAACAGCCGTTGTCATTTTACCTTCATTATTTTGGGCTAAAACTTTTTCCAGCACTGCTACAGCCGCTGCATTAGTGGAGCGTCCCCAAAGTGCCGGTTTAGGCCCTTGCCGGTTAAAAGATTCAATTTTTTCACCTTGCCGTAAAATTTGCTTGGTAAAATTAGTCAATTGCTCAGTCGACCGGTAGGACTTTGTCAACTGAACGACATCTGTTTTTTCAGGATCAAATAAACCGCTAATCTGCTTAAGCAAACTTCTACTTTCATCTTTAGTAAAAATAGCTTGGTTCAAGTCTCCCAACATTGTGAATTTGGCACGCGGGAAATTATATTTCAGATAACAAAGTTGAAACGGAGTGTAGTCCTGAATTTCATCAATAAACGCATACCGCATTTCATAATCAACATGACGCCCGGTAATTAGGTCATAGAGGTATAAATAGGCGGAAACATCACTCATGTGAATGTAATGCCGCATAAAGCTTTGTTTAACCTCTGCAACATGCTTTTCCCAATCCTCCACTGTAATTTGCCATTTAGCTAAATCAGTCATTTTAGGAACTGCACGGAGAAAATTCAGGTACTGCGCCCGCATGTTGATAAAATTATTGCGTCTAATTTGTTGGAAAACCTTATCTAGTGCTTTCACAACGATTTTACGACTAAGGAACTTTTCTTCTTTTTCTTCAGATTCAAATTCTTGGTCAGGATGATCATAAAGAGCATTCAACTGTTCTTGGCTCAGGTTTTGGATAGCGTCAGACACCCAAGCCTTCTTAGTTTCACCATTAATCTTGCGGTTAAGAGACTTAATTAATTCCTCTCTTGTAGCATCAATTCTGTTGCTTAAATTGTAATTATCGTTAAAGGAATAATAGAGTTCACTAATTTTTTCTTTGGTAAAAAATGGTCGTTTTTTATTACGGAAATAAATATTTTTAAAAATTAAGCCGCGCTTATTAAGGTGTTTAGCATAATGGTGCAGTAAATTGAAAAAATTGGTAGAGTCTTTAAACTGACTAATGGCGGAATCAGCAGCGCTATCTTCAAATTGATCAAATAAGTTTTCCACGGTCATTCCCGGCAGCCTTCTAGCCACAAACTGCCAATAAGTCATTTGCACCATGTTTTGCTCGCCCATTTCAGGCAAAACGTTTTTAATATAATCGTTAAATAACTGGTTGGGACTAAACATAATCACGTCACTGCTGGTTAAGTTGCCACGGTAGCGGTAAAGCAAGTAGGCAATACGCTGCAATATAGCAGAGGTTTTACCTGAGCCGGCAGCACCTTGTACAAAGAGCAGATCAGCACTGGTATTTCTGATGATTTTATTTTGCTCGCGTTGAATTGTCGTGACAATCGACTTCATCTGTGTGCTGGATTTTTCGCCTAACACTTCCAGCAGCATTTGGTCACCAATGGATTCATTAGTATCAAACATATTAGTGATTTTGCCGTCTTCAATCATGAACTGCCGCTTTTTGGTCATGTCAACGGTAATCTCACCTTCTGGCGACATATAGGAAACTTTGCCAATCTTACCATCATAGTATATCGACGAAATTGGTGCCCGCCAGTCGTAAATCAGAAAATGATTATTTTTATCAGCAAAGGAACCCAGACCAATATAAATAGTCTCCGGCTTTTCACCATTTTCTTTAAAATCAACTCTGGCAAAATACGGTTTTTGCTCTAGTTTTTGCACTGTACTTAGCTGTTTGGCTGCATGTTGCCAGGCATTTTGCCGTTCATCAAGTAGTTGTTGTTGCTGATGAATAGACAGTGCAGTTTCCATTGAGGTTG
This sequence comes from Lactobacillus helsingborgensis, assembly GCF_000970855.1. GTDB lineage: Bacteria > Bacillota > Bacilli > Lactobacillales > Lactobacillaceae > Lactobacillus > Lactobacillus helsingborgensis. Next base: position 262,503 of record NZ_KQ034046.1, on the reverse strand, counting down.
AATAACCGTCATAATCCAATTTTACGTCATCAAAAAAGTGTGAATTAAGATCTTGGGCCTCGCCTTCAGCGGATCTAATTGACGAAGACAGCTCGGCTTTCTTTGCTCTGATCATTTTCAAAATCTGGTCGAGATGTTTTTGTTCGAATTCTTTATCATTCATCGCTTTTGTCATAAACTCACCTATTTTTTTCAAAACTTGCATACTATTTTACCATGAAATCGGTTTATATTAAAACCTATTAACTATTTTTACAAAAAGGAAAAAATTTATGAAAGTTGAGCAATTAATAACTATAATTTTAAGTAATAAAGTTGGTAAAATATGATACTTTTACTATTTTTCTTATATAATGAAAGGTAACGGAGTTGATCAAGGCATGAAAAATATGCGCCATTTCTTAGCTAAACTGGCTTGTGCATTAATAGTTGTTTTAACAATTGGAAGTAATTTACCAGCAATTACAGATAATTCATCATCTGTGTGGTCTTCTCAAGTCATTTATGCCAAAAAAGCTAAGAAGAAAGCCAAGAAAAGTAAAAAAGCCAAGAAGAAAAAAGCAGCTGCTGTCGCCACATCTTGGCGGTGGAAAAAACCTAAGGCATCGGTCTATATTGATCTTGAAGACAATCAGGAACTTATTTCTGCTACAAACGATGCGATTGAGGCATGGAACAAGACCGATGCCTTTACTTTTACCAAAGCAAGCAGTAGGAAAAAAGCCAATATTGTTGTTGAACAAGTTTATAGTCCCAACACCAACTATGCTGGTTACACCACTTTTCATTACTACGTGAAGACTGGAATTATGTATTCTGCCGTTACCAGATTAAACATTTATTATTTACAGAACTTTTCACCGTATAATTATACCTACGAACGTATTCTCAATACTGTAGAACATGAACTAGGGCATGCAATTGGACTTAAGCATAATAACGGTGTGTCTGTGATGTACCCAACGGGCTCACTTTACCCTATTGAGCCTATCGATATTGACCGAGTAGAGAAACTATATCACGAATAAATTTTTAGAAGTGCGGAGGAGAAAATGAAAAGAATATACATTGTTCGTCATGGTCAAACTTACATTAACCGTTACCACAAAATGCAGGGTTGGTGTGACACACCTTTGACAGACAAAGGAATAGCCGGCGCTGATCAAGCTGGTGAAATTTTAAAAGATATTCCTTTTGATATTGCTTTATCAAGTGATGTGAAAAGAGCTAGTGATACCTGCGACATCATTGTTAAGCACAATGTTAATCATGATGAAATTCAGCATATTGCGACGCCTTTTTTCCGTGAACACTTTTACGGCTACTTTGAAGGTATGGATATTGACGCTGCTTGGCAAATGATTGGCGGTCCTCACGGCTACCAGAACCACAGTGACTTATTTAAAAATGAACCAATTGACACCATTAAGAACTGGATTAAAGATGCAGACCCATTTCATGACGCGGAAAACGCGCAAGAATATTGGCAAAGACTTGATAAAGGCTTTAAATTAATTAGCCAATTAGATGGTGCCGAAAACATTTTACTTGTAACTCATGGTTTTACTATCCGCAGTATTGCAGATCGTTATGGTGATTTTGCTATTACCGAAGATCCACGCAATGCTTCTGTAACAGTTATGAATATGACTGAACAAAAAATGAAAGTTGTTTCATACAACAACACAAAAATATGATATTTTCCTGCAACTAGGAGGAGAACTTATGCAGTCTCAGGATGACTACTCTGCAATTACAGATAATTTGAACAATTGGAACGATCGGGCTGATGTTCATGCCCATGGCGGTTATGGCAATCTGTCTGAATTTGCCCAGAACCCCGAGGCTATCACTACTACAGTGAAACATGACTTAGCAGTATTAAAGCCCTTTTTACCTGCCAATTCTGTTAAAAACAAGCGCCTACTGCATTTGCAGTGTCACATTGGTGACGATACACTCAGCTGGGCCCGTCTGGGAGCTAAAGACGTTTATGGGTTGGATTTTTCACCTACGGCTTTGAAATATGCGCGTAATCTAGCTAAACAAGCTAAAACACCAATTACTTATGTCGAAGGCGATGCTCGTTTTGCGGCCGCAGCCATGCCTGAAAAATTAGGTCAATTTGACTTAATTGTCACTAGTGCTGGTACTATTACATGGCTTCCTGACCTTAAATCATGGGCAAACTCTATTGCGCGACTGTTAGCGGTCGGTGGCACTTTTATGATTAGGGACAGTCATCCAATATTATTTGCTTTAGACAACGCGGGATTGGAAATTATTCAAGATTATTTTAGCGGCACTGAAGTTACCTATCAGTCAGATGCTTCGTATACGCCTAATTCTGCTGGTAAAATTAAGCACCAGACTAATCATAATTGGGCCCATGATTTTGCTGAAATTATTAATTCATTGATTGCTGCGGGCCTAACCATTAAACAAGTTGGTGAGGAAAAAGTTACTGATTGGAAAGCTTTGCCATCATTAATCTATAGTAAAGAAGATGAGGGCTGGGTTCTTCCCCCTGATTCACCACAATTTCCGCTTGAGTTTTCAGTAGTTGCGCAAAAATTATCATAAACCCGCTTAAATTCACTAAAAAGGCTAACTTTTATAATTATAAAAGTTAGCCTTTTAATGTAGTTTAGTTTATTTTTGACCTAAGATTGTATTTAAAATTTTTTACTTAAAAAGATACTATCTATTAACCACCAAAATAGACCTTTTGGACTTCCGGATTAACTAATAGTTCTTTACCAGTGCCGCTTAATTGCACTACTCCAGTTGCAAGCACATACCCCCGATCGGCAATTGATAATGCCTGTTTAGCATTTTGTTCAATCAATAAAATAGTCGTGCCCTTTTCATTCAATTCTTTAATGATTTTAAAAATTTCCTGAATATATAAAGGCGAAAGCCCCATTGAGGGTTCATCTAATAACAGCAATTTGGGCTTTGCCATTAAGGCACGACCCATTGCCAGCATTTGCTGCTCACCACCAGACAGCGTGGCGGCATCTTGGTGACGCCTTTTTTGCAAAATAGGGAATCGTTTGAAGATTTCCTGATAAGTCTTTGCAGTTACTTCATGATTTTTTTGGAGAAAGGCTCCCATTTGCAGATTTTCCATTACTGTCATCCCTGCAAAAATATGTCTGCCTTCTGCAACTTGTGAAATGCCGGCGCTGACGATTTGCGGGGCACTTTTATGTTCAATTTCTTTACCAAGATATAAAATCTGACCGCTCTTAGGCTTGAGCAATCCTGAAATTGTCTTGACAATAGTTGATTTGCCGGCACCATTAGCTCCGATTAAAGTTACTATTTCACCTTGATTAATTTCAAAACTGACGTTTTTAACTGCTTGAATGACACCATAGTTAACAGACAAATCTCGTACTTCTAACATAGCCATCTAGTCTTCACCCTCTCCTAGATATGCTTCAATCACTTTAGGATTTGCTTTAACTTCTTCTGGACTGCCAGTAGCAAGCATTTCTCCTTGATCTAGAACATAAATTCGTTCTGCTAAATTCATTACTAAAGACATGTCATGTTCTATTAGTAGAACGGTAATTTGAAATTCTTTTTGAATGTATTTGATAAGATTGGTTAAGTCAGCTGTTTCTTCGGGGTTCATACCGGCAGCAGGTTCGTCTAAGAAAAGAATTTGCGGTTGTGTAGCTAAAGCACGGACAATTTCTAACCGTCTTTGTGTACCATAGGGCAAGTTTTTAGCAAGAGTATTTTCGTTTTCAGTTAAATCAAAAATTGCTAGTAGTTTTTGTGCCGCTTCTTTCATGTCCTTCTCAGTTTTATAATAACGGGGCAAACGAAAGACAGTGGTTAAAAAGCCTTCTTGGTACTCATTGGTCATCGCAGTCAAAACGTTATCCATGACAGACAAGTTTTTAAATAACCGAATATTCTGAAAAGTTCTGGATAAGCCCAAGTCAGCAATTTGAACAGCACTTTTATGGGTTAAGTCATAATTTTGATTATTAACTTGTAAATTGATTTTGCCGCTTGTTACCTGCACCATACCAGTTAACAAATTAAATAAAGTGGTCTTGCCCGCACCATTAGGTCCAATCAAGGCAACTAGTTCATGCTTATCTAAATGAAGTGAAACGTCATTAACTGCAGTCAATCCGCCAAATTTGCGCACTACATGTTCAACCTGTAATAAGTGTGCCATATACTAGCCTCTTTCCTTTTTGCCAAAATGGCGGGTTAAGTTTTTAAGTGAAAATTCCCAATTACCTAAAAGCCCAGATGGTTTGAAAATCATAATTAATATGAGGGCAATAGCATAGATAACCATTCTCAAAGAACCAAAGTTTTGTAAAACAGTATCTAAAACTCCCAGCACAGTTGCTGCTACAAATGTACCTGTCATACTACCAACACCACCTAAAACAACTATCACTAAGATAGAAATTGATTCCATGATACCAAAATTTGATGGTGAAATTGTTTGTAAATAAGAGGCATGTAAGCTGCCGGCGATAGCAGCAGTAGCTGCGCCCAATACAAAAGCAGCTAATTTCCATTTAGTAGTATTAATGCCCATTGCTTCAGCGGCTATCTCATCTTCACGCACAGCCTTGATTGCACGCCCATTTTTGGAACGAACAAAATTCATCAAAACGATTGTAGTCACACAAACTAAGATATAAACGGTAGGCCATGAACATAACTGGGGAATATTAAACATGCCGGCAGAGCCGCCCGTAATTTTCAAATTATTAATTACGTTGCGAATAATTTCAGCAGCCCCTAACGTGGCAATTGCCAGATAGTCGCCTTTCAAGCGAATAAACGTGGCTGTTCCAATCACACCCGCAATAATGACGGCTAAAAGCACACCTACTAGCAGTGAAAGCAAAAAAACAACTTCATTACTCATGTGTTGCGTAATGATTGCAGTAGCGTACGCACCAATTGCCATAAAACCGGCATGACCCAGTGAAAACTGACCGCTAAAGCCGATAATCAGGTTCAAACCTGTTGCCAAAATAATATTAATGCCAATCGTAACCAGCATGTTTTCAATAAAATCATCAATTACGCCAACTATGATTAAAGCGTTAATTAAGTAAAAGCCGGCTACCATAATTACGAGCCACGATAAAATGTATTTCCAATTAACCTTCATTTTGCCACCTATACCTTTTCCTTGGCATTTTTGCCGAAAATACCTGCTGGTAAAAAGAGCAAAATGACTATTAACACAAGATAAACTACTGCATCTTTATATGCGGACAAACCGATAGATTGGAAGAAGGTTTCTAAAATACCGATTAAGAAGCCACCAAGTGAGGCACCGGGTACCGAACCAATTCCTCCTAAAACGGCTGCCACAAAGGCTTTAATGCCGGGAGTCATCCCCATTAAAGGATCAATTTGATTATAGTACATGCCAATCAGCACTCCTGCCGCACCAGCTAAAGCTGAACCCAAGGCAAAAGTAAAAGAAATCGTGTGATTAACATTAACCCCAACTAATTCGGCAGCAGCAGGATCAACAGATACAGCCCGCATTGCACGTCCCATCTTAGTTTTTTTAATAATCAGTTGCAGTGAAACCATTAGTATCAAAGCAGTTACTAAAATTAAAATTTGAATATTGGAAATTTGAACGCCGCCAAAAACATAGTTGACTTGTTCAATTACCTGCGGAAAACTACGTGCGTTTGAACCCACAAAGTAAGACATGCCATTTTCAAGTAAAAATGAAACTCCGATAGCTGTTATTAAGACAGCAATTCGCGGTGATTTACGCAATGGTCTATAAGCAAAATACTCAATCACTACACCCGAAACCGCACCAACAATCATTGCTGAAAGTAATGCCGTGATGAAGTTAAAATGCCAAGCATTAATTACATAGTAGGCAAAGAATGCCCCTAGCATGTAGATATCGCCATGAGCAAAGTTAATTAAATTAATAATGCCGTAAACCATGCTATAGCCTAATGCCAGCAAGGCATATATTGAGCCCAGTGACAAGGCATTAATGATTTGCTGTGATACTGTTTGCAAATTTAAGCGCCCCTTTTAAATTTTGGATCTATTCAACACTAAATGAATTACTTACTTTGCCATTAGTCATTTCTTCAATTGCAATTGGCATTTCTGGGTCATGAGTTTTATTAACTGTAATCTTACCGGTAACCCCATCAAAATCTTTAATCTTAGCTAAGCCAGCAGCAACTTTAGTTGAATCATCTGATTTTTGTTGTTCAATGGCAGTCTTAACCATGTAGACTGCATCATAAGCTAAAGCTGAAAATGTTGGAGCCGGTGCATGATAACGAGCTTTAAAGGCATTCATAAACTTGACAGCTGTTGGGTTCTTAGCAGCTACACGAGTGGAAAATGGTGTGGTGTAGTAAACTTTAGTAGCATTCTTAGCACCAGCAATTTGGGCAAGTTTAGGATCAGCCATACCGTCACTACCCACGATTGGTACTTTAATACCCATTTGCCGTGCCTGCTTAACAATCAGACCAACTTCTGTGTAATAGCCCGGAACATAAATAGCGTCAATCTTCTTTGACTTAAATGAAGTTAAAACGGCGTTAAAGTCCTTGTCACCTTCTGAATATGTTTGGCTATCAACTACTTTACCCTTATATGTATTCTTAAAGGCTTTTGCTAAACCAGTACCGTAATCACTTGAATTATCAGCGTAAACGGCTACACGCTTTGCTTTCAGCTTCTTTGTGACAAACTTAGCGGCACTTTCTCCTTGGAAATTGTTTTGGAAACAAGCTCTAAAAACGTATGGTTGAACCTTGCCGTTTTTCTGTTTAGTGTAATCAGGATCAGTTGCAGAAGGACTCACGCTGGGAACTGCTGCTTTAGTAATATTAGGAATTTCAGCTGTTCCCGCATTAGTAGTGGCCGGCCCTACAATTGCTGCTACCTTATCTTTATTTACCAGTTGTGCTGCTACCGAAGCAGAAGTAGCAATCGCCGTTTTGTTATCGCGAATAATCAGCTTAATTTTCTTTTTATGACCGTTAACATCAATGCCGCCAGCCTTGTTAATTTCAGCTGCTGCTAGCTGAATTCCCTGTTTCTGGGCATTTCCGTAACCTGCAGCCGTGCCAGATAATTCCATGTTGACACCAATTTTGACAGTGTCTTTATCTTGATGAGTACCGCTACTGTTACTACTCTTGGCAACTGAACAACCTGCCATCATAAAGGCGGCTGTTCCTACCGTTAGGATACCCATCATTTTTTTAGTAAACTTGTTCATCATTTTCTCCTTCTATAACTAGCCTGGTAACAAAAACCTCATTCAACTTAATGAATGAGGCCCAAGATAGTTATTTGTTAAGCCCTATTCATTAAGACGCAAACAAGGGCTCAACATGTTAATTACTAAAAGTAATTCTTTCACGCTAAGTCCTACGCGACAACAACAAGGCAATCAAATTTTGAGAAATGCTGTTTCTAATGTTGATTCGTTTACTTAAAAATTGATATTTCATTAAAATTGCCTCCTCAAAATTTAATTTAATACTTAGGATTATAAGTAAAGGTATGTAGCATGTCAAGTACAATTAGTAATTATTTTGAACAAATTTCTAAGCTTTTTTTATTAATCCTGCTGGTAATAGGATTAGCAGCTGGCAAAATACTATTTGCACTTGCTCACAAATTAAACATGTGATCTTATGAACTTTATGGTAAAATAAAGTTGTTGAGAAGGAGGCATAATATGTTTGCTACAGTTTTTTACTGGATTATAATTGCTGCTACCGGTCTTTGGGGAGTATGGTCAGCAGCCTGGTCGATGATATATGTTGCTAAACATGAAAACGGCAACTTATGGATTTTTGCAATAATTAATGTTTTGATTTTAGCTTTATTAGGTCTGGCTGATTTGATCTATAGCACTGAGGGCAATCAGTGGTATTGGTTTTCTTCCACTAGGGCAGACATTAGCCTTTTGGTATATATGCTTATTGCATATTGCGCTTTGGTAGTTTTGCAAGTATTGTTCGGCATTACACGTAAGCCTAAAAAAGCTTAAAATTAAAACTAACAATCATCTTTAGTACCTGAAAAAGTTTTTACTAATATAAAAGGAGGTTGAATAATCAACCTCCTTTTTTTGCTATTTAATAATTTCTGGTAAGCATTTTTTGAACTATCTCAACAACCTCATCATATCCAGAATAATTGCTAAATTTATCTTTAAGCAGTGCTAGCGCACTACTCGTAAAGTCATTTGCCAGCTTCTGGGCGTGCCTAATGCCGCCTAATTCATTGACTAAATATTCTATTTGGGCTAACTCACTAGAACTTATATCTTTACCCTTCTCAACCAGCTTATTTAATTTACCAGTGTTATCTTTTTTTAAGGCAAAAATTAGTGGCCCGGTATAAACACCGTTAACTACATCAGATAAAACTGGCTTTTTTAATTCGGCAGTTGACGCAGTGTAATCTAAAATATCATCCCGTAATTGAAACGCTTGTCCAAATAGCACACCTACTTGCTGAGCACTTCTGGCCAGTCTTTTGTTAAGACCACCTTCAAGCGCCCCAATATAGCAAGAATAGCCAAACAAGCTTGCCGTTTTGCCCCGAATTTGTTCAAGATATTCTTTTTCAGTAATCGAAGTATTGTACTCATTACCAAATTGAGTAGTCTCACCAGCAAGAATTTTTTGCATAGTTGAGCCATTAACGCGTAGATTAGTTATTTTTGAAGTATTTTCACTGAGCAATTGTAATGAAAGTGCAAATAAATAGTCTCCAGCATAGAGCGCAATAGTCTTGCCATATTTTGCCTGCACTGACTCCCTGCCCCTTCTGACACTGGAATTATCTATAATATCATCATGAATTAAGGTCGCGTTATGAAGAATTTCAACCGAACCGGCAATATTAATTAGTCTTTCCTTTTTTGGCTCATCACCCATATTGCCAAAAAGTAAGACAAAACTGGGACGCAATTGTTTGCCGGGCTTGGAAAATGTGTACCTGATTGCTTCTCCCAGTTTACCTTTGGGAGTCCTGATATTTTTTTGGATGCTGCTTTGGACTTTTCTTAATTCTTTTTCTAGCCTTGACATGTTAAATACCTTTATTAATTATCCCTTTAATAAAACTCAATGCATCAACGTAATGCATTAAAAAACTACTGACAAGACCAACTATTGTTCCAGAAAGAATTCCGAATACTGTCAATAATGGCAAATATAATAAAACATATTTACTTTGTGCTAGCAGCACTGCAATTAATAATTGACCAAAATTATGACAGACGCCGCCAAGGATTGATACTCCTATTATGCTCAAAAATCTGGGAACCAATGGTAAGAACATTTTCATTAAAAACAAACTTAAAAATGAACCTGCAGCAGCAAATAAAAAGGTACTGGTGCCCCCTGTCATCAAAGCGGCTAATACTAAGCGCAAAAACGTCAGTAAAATACAATCTTTAAAAGGTAAAATCATTAATGCCACCATCGTAATAATATTGGTTAGGCCAAGCCTAGCACCAGGTGCAAAGAAAAAGGGTGCAGGAAACATTTGCTCAACCACGCTAAGAATAATTCCTTGGGAGCATAAAATTCCTGTAAACACATACGTGCGTAAATAACTATTTGTTTCAGTCATAATACTTAAATCTATTCATCATCAATTTGATTTTCGTTTTTTAACTCAACTAAAAATTTGTGTGGCAAACAAACAATTGTATCTCCGCTTTTACTTTTCCAGCCTTCTTTAACACATACTTGGTCCTTGCAGTTAGCATCAATTGCGCGAATTTTGTGGTTTTTCACCTGTAAAATATTAATTTTACCGTCTCTTTGATACTGCCATTTTTGGTCATGATCTAAAGAAAGCTTTTTAACTTGGCGATTATTAACTTTTACTATAGCGATTACCTGATTACCCTCTTTTTTAGAATTATGTACCATAAAAAAGGGCGTGAAACTAATAATTAATAAAATTACTACAATTAAAAAGTCACCAGGTTTAAGCCTCTTTAAAATTTCCATGTCTTACCTCACTAACAATTAAAACTAAAAAAGTCTTATAGATAAAACCATAGGACTTTTTAGAATTACCATTGTTAGTTTTTTATTCCATTTTTATCAACGTGGTAAATCGGCTTCAAGACGCCATATCTAAGTTTAGTAAGTTTCTTTTGCAGCCACGGAACAAACCACATGTCAAGACCGAATGCTCTACCCGAGCCGTTCATTACAGCGATAGCAGCAAATACCATCCAAACATTGACCCAGTAGTTCATCCCTGATAAGCAGAAAATAGCTACGAAGATTGCGCTCATGCCACCAGCAAACCACGTGCATAAGCCTAATACTAACATAATTCCTAAAACAATTTCCAAACACGTCATAGTCTTTTGTGCTACTAGTGCAGCTTCTTTATTAGGAATTAGAACTTTAGTTACTGCTTGCACCCAACTTGGCATTTTATCAAAAACTGCCATTGGGGAATGACCATAATCATAATTGAGAGAAAATAGAGCAGGGGCAGCAGTGGTAGCGGCTTTACCACTTGCGGCAGTTGTAGCCGCTGCCTTCTGTGAAGCACCACTGGTAGCAGCTTGAACTAACCAAGGAAACTGTAATTGCAGCTTATTAGTGAACCAAGAGCCGCTGCCCTGTACCTTGTACCAGCAGTCAACTAACCACATCAAGCCTAAATAAATTCTCAATGGTACTGCCCATAAAACATTGCCGTACCTATTAAGATTGCCCCGCCATAAAGTAGGCCGTTTTATTCTGAACCATTCGTCCATTACATAGTGGAAAAGATAGTAACCGGAATAGATTTCCATAAAGTAAATCATGTCCACTACGTCTTTCATCAAGATAGCGAAAAAGCCACTCAGATGGAAAGTATTAACTAAAGACGCAACACCCCAACTAGGTCCAAGTGAAACCATAAAGCCGGAATAAGTACCCTTAAATTTAACGGGTTCACCGCCGTTAATCTGACTTAAAATATTTCTTAGAGCACATTTACCGGCGGATTCAGCTCCCTGAACTACTTGTGGTTCACCGCGGCCGCTGCCGTCAGCATCATAAAGAGCCACATCACCTATGACATAAACGTGGGGATCGGTTGGAATTTGTGAATATTCATTAACTAAAATTCTACCGCCTCTACCAGTTTCAAAGCCAAAGTTTTTAGCTGTAGCAACAGCCTTAACACCAGCAGTCCAGATCAATGTCCTCGTTGGATACGTTGAACCGTCTTTCAGGTCAATATAATTTTCATGAACACCAACTACACCTGTATTGACTTTAATATCTACGCCCTGCTTTAAGAGATATTTCTCCGCCTTGTCAGCATCAGCGCGATCAAGCATATTCATTACTGTTGGCGCCATTTCCATCATGGTTATCTTGATGTCGTCTTTTTGCAAATTATATTTTTTAGCTAAATCACCACGCCAAGAGTTTAATTCCCCAGCCATCTCGGTTCCGGTAAAGCCAGTACCAACAACGACGAAGTTGAGGTATTGTGCCCTTTTTTCAGGATCTCTTTCTTGAGAGCCTAAATGAACCATCAGATCAATGTGATCCCGCAGTTTTTCTGCATCATCAAGATTACCCAAAACAAAGCCGTTTTCTTTAACACCAGGAGTGTTAAAGTCATTAGGCTGCGAACCAATAGCTAAAATGACGTAATCGTATGGATAAGTGCCATTATCGCCAATAACTTTTTTGGCAGATTGATCAATTTTAGTAATATTGTCAGTTACTACATCAACGTTTTTTCTCCGTGAAAATAAACGCTGCAGATCATACTTAAGACTCTTAGCTTCTACTCGGTTAGCTGCTACTTCGTGTAAAGAAGTCATCATGGTCATATAGGGATTTTTATCAATCAGCGTAATTTTAACATCATGCCGCTTTTTTAATTTTTTGGCAAGATGCTTGGTGGTATACAGACCGCCGTAACCGCCGCCAATTACTACAATATTCGTTTCAGCCACTTTTAACACTCCTTAATGCAAATGTACTAGTTGTCATTTATTATACTAGTAATTACCACTATGGTAAAGTGGCTACTTTCACAATCTTTCCTAATTTTGTTTTTGTTACGCGCTTTCTTTGCTGTTAAAATAACTTTTTTGTTTTTAAATTTTGTAGTTGCACAAAGTAAAACTGTATTTTATAATCTAATTAAGTGAATGTGTACACAATGTTATATGGTTTGATATGATCACTGAGGGAGATATTATGAAAAATAATAAATTTATAACCAGCACAGCTATTTTGGCACTTTCTACGCTTTTGCTTAGTGCTTGTTCAACTACGGCTAAGAAAAGTTCTTCAAGCGATTCTAAGCCAAAAGAAAGTAAGGTCGAAAAGAAGAAAACCCCTAAGCAGATTGCCGGTGGCAAATTGCAAGATGGGGTTTACAAATTAGTCGAAGACAATTATTTCAATGGCTATAAAGTAAAGGTTTCTATGACCGTTAAAGATGGCAAGGTTACAGACACAAGCTATGATAATGTAGACAAGAATGGTAAATCAAAGGCGAAAGACGCTAAATATGAAGCACAAATGAAGAAGTATTCTCAAGCAAAAATCGGTCCTAAAGAATACATCCCTAAATTGCAAAAATCATTCGCCGCTAGTGGCGCTAATTCAAGCGCTATCCAAGTCGTTTCCGGTGCTACCAGTTCAAGCACCACTTTAAAGAACTATGTCAACCAGTTAACACAGGCAGCTCAAAAGGGCGATACTGCTACCATTCACATCAATAACAATCAAAAATTAAAAGACGGCACATATAAATTAGCAGAAAAGAACTACAGCCACGGTTACCGTCAAGTGTTAACCATGGTAGTTAAAAAAGGCAAAGTCAGTGATTTTAAATACGACCAAATTAACAAAAAAGGTGTTTCCAAGACCAAGAATGCTGCTTACGAAAAGCAAATGAAGAAAGTTAACAAAGTTGGACCGAAAGAGTACATTCCAAAATTACAAAAAGAATTCTTAAAAGCTAAAGGAAATACCGAAAAAGTTCAAGCAGTTTCGGGAGCAACAGAGTCTTCTCATTCATTTATCGCTTATGCTGATCAACTAATTAATGCCGCACAAAAGGGTGAAAGCGGAACTATCAAGGTTGACAATATTGTTTATCAAGAATAAAAAGTTAATTAGTTAATTACAAAAGGAGTGACATTTAGCCGCTCTTTTTTATTAGGAGAAATAAGTGATATGACCAAGCAAACAAACAAGTTTATGCTGGTAATTGCAATTTTATTAGCATGTTTTAGCCTAACTTCTTGCTCAACTCAAAGTAAAACTAGTGCCCCGGTAAAAACACCTGTTACCACTACTCCCACTTCAGATACCCAATTTTTAATGGGAACAGTTTGCACCATCAAAATTTACAACAAACACCAGCAAAAAGCCCTGAAGGCCGGCTTTAACCGAATTAAGGAATTAGCAGCTCAAACCACAGTTAATCAAAAAGGCAGTGAAATAGACAAAATCAACAGGTATGCTGGAATTAAACCGGTAAAAGTTACCCCTACTATTTACCGTATGTGTAAAGACGCCTATCATTACAGCAAAATTTCTGCTGGTACATTCGACTTAACAATTGGACCAATTACCAGCTTATGGCGAATAGGTTTCCCCGATGCCCATAAACCAAAAGCAAGTACCATCAAAAAACGGCTACCATTAGTTAATTACCATAATGTGGTTTTTAACGATCAAAAACGCACCGTTTTCTTAAAGAAAAAGAAGATGATGCTTGATTTAGGAGGAATGGCTAAAGGCTTTATTTCTGATGAAGTTATGAAAGTCTTGCAAAAAAAGGGCGTCACCAGTGCCATTATTGATCTGGGCGGCAATATCTACGTTTTAGGCAACTCCCCAACCAATAACAGTAATTGGACCGTGGGGATTCAAGACCCCAGTGCTGCGCGGGGTGATGCGATCGGCTCCTTACCGGAAAAGAATGCTACTGCAGTAACATCAGGTATTTATGAGCGTTATCTCAAAGTCGGAAACAAAATTTATAGTCACTTAATGAATCCCCAAACGGGTTACCCTTGTCAAAACAACTTGTTAAGTGTCACAATTATTGCCAAGCGGTCAACCACAGGTGATGGACTGTCAACTGCAGTATTTAACCGCGGTTTGAAAAAGGGCTATGACTATGTAGAACATCTGTCAGGCGTAGAGGCAATTTTTATTACTAAAAAGAAAAAAGTCTACGTTACCTCGGGCTTAAAAGATAAATTCAAACTGTTTACGGATAATGGTTATCAACTGGCAAAGTTAAAAACCAGCAATTAATTTTGGATAAATAAAGACAATATTTTGAAAGGAAAATCAATGGAGGCTAAAAAAAAGTACAGTCATTTTACAATAACCGATTTTTTTGAGTTGGTGCGGCTTAATACCAAGCTCAATAGTTTAATGCCTTATTTATTAGGAATTCTATTTGCTTACTTTTATTTTCATACTTTTAATTGGCAAAATTCTTTAATATACCTAGTTGCTCAAGGCGCAATAGCTTTATTTGTGACTGGTTTTAATAACGTTCAAGACTATCGTCTGGCTAAAAGCAAAGATTATCAAAAAGAACATAATTTAATTGGCAAACGTAATTTATCGCCGACAACTGCAATGGCGGTCATGCTTACTCTGCTTTTAATCGCAGCAGTTTTAGGAATTTGGCTAACTGTGCGAACCAATCTTTTTATTTTGCTGATCGGTGCCCCCGGACTTTTTGTGGCTGTATTTTACACCTACGGCCCCGTTCCCTTTTCCAGAGTACCGCTAGGCGAAATTCTTGCCGGTTTATTCGAAGGACTGGGAATTATGTTCTTAGCCGTTTACATCAATTCACCAGTAAGTCAATTAGCCTATTTAAATTTTGATTGGCCGCAATTTATTGTTGGGGGCAATTTAGCCAACCTCCTGTTAATTTTTTGGGTAGCTTTACCACAAGCTTTCTTTAACGCAGCAACGATGCTGGCGGACAATACCTGCGACTTAAAGCAGGACTTGGCTAATGGCCGTCACACCCTACCTTCATACATTGGAGTTCAGAATTCCTTAAACTTGTTTAGTTTTTTAACCCTGGCTCCATTTGCAATAGTCGCTATCAGCGTCATATTTCGTCTTTTACCCATTTGGCAACTATTAATTTTTGTAACTTTGCCGAAGCTCTATAAAAACGTGCAGGCATTCAGGCAGAAGCAGACCAAGGATATGGCTTTCTGGGTTGATGAAGATAACATCAAGCACAGAGTACCCACAACTTTTGATTTAGCACCGCAAAACTTGTTTTGGTTTCAATTAATGCAAGTCTGCGGACTAATTTTAGGCATTATCTTTCATTAATTAAAGACGCTGAAAAAAGCACGCTCTTTAGCGTGCTTTTTCATTGTCTAAATTTTTAAAACTCAACTTTGTGATGCCGCGTCACTGTTAGCAGATAAATAGCAAAATAAGCCAGCAACATTAGCACTATTGGCAGCCAAACTTCATAATATGCTGTTGGCAAAACCTGATTGAAAAATCTCAAGCCAAACAAAACATCAAAGACCCCAAATATTGCGGGAATAAAGAACAAAAGTCCGGTTTTGCTCTGCCATGTTCTTTGAGTCAGCCTCTCATTTACTAATTTCTGATCTCGTTTAGCAGCTTTGACTACTATTATCAAGATCGCAATCAGGCTTGCACCAAATACAAATGCCAGTGAGTAGCCCAAGATCTTCATTTCTTTACTCATCCCCAATATCAGCTGATAAGTAGCCGCCTTAGAGTTGCTATAGAGGTGACTATAAGCAAGATTACTTTGAGCCCGTTTATGCTCAATTTTTAGTAAAAACGGCCAATCTCTATCAAAACTGTTTAGCTGCACCACAGTCAGATATTTAGTTTTACCTTTAATCTTATTTAATTCTGCAGTTGAACGAAGTGCAATTTTTTTATTTTTAAAACCATTGGGAACGAGTTCACGAAAACTATCATCTGCTAGAGAATTTTTATTCAATTGGTCTAACTTAATAGATTTGACTTGAAAATTGCGTCTACCGGTGCTTTTGACATACTTAATTGGATTATTTGCCAATTCATTACGAACAAAATAAAAGTGCCCTTTTGTTTCTTTATAATGATAAGTTTGTTGCTTTTTAATTTTTAGTTGCGCCACATCGTTTTTAATATTGGCGGTGTTGCTGACAATTACGCCATCATAATAAGTTCCCCTCTTAATATCTTGAGAAAAGGCATTAAAGTCATGACTTAAAGCCAGAGCGCCCATAGTCAAGGCAAAGAGTATGGAAATGATAGTAAAAACGCCAGCATAATGATGAAGTCCCTGCTGCGTTTTTCCTCTAGTTAAATTAATTTTGCCAAACCAATTTGCAGGCACCAAGCTTAATAACGAGTGGCAAAGCATATAAGTACCTGATACAATTGTGACAAATGCTGGTAATAAAGGATTAAACAGACTTTGACTAGGTAAATTTAGCATAAAGTAGCCTGCAACTACTGCCGTCAACCCTAAAACCACTTCAATTATTCTTAGTCCTAAATGTTTTTGAAAAATTGCAGGTGCAACTTCTTTTGCAGCTACACTTTTTAAAATAGTTCTGGTTAACCTATAAGTTACTACTATGCCGCCAACAATTATTAGAACCGCCAGTAACATAGCCACTTGCATGCCTGAATTTATCCGCAGAAAACTGTTAATGACGTTAAAATTCGGCACATTTGGTTTTATTAAACCGCTAAATAACTTAATAATTAAAGAAGCTATATCCAACCCTAAAATAATACCAGCAATTATCATCAAACCGCCAATAATGAGTGTCGCACAAAGTTCTATCAGTCCAACGCGCATATTTTTTAATTTTTGCATCAAGATCACCAAACTTTCTGTTCGCTCCTTCAAGCAGACCACCTTTTAACTTAATTATAGTTAGCGCTACCAACTTTTTAATAAGCTATCTATTTTCTTTAGCATATTTTAATACTTAGTTTTTAAAGCATTTCCCTTTATAGAAAACTTGCTTATCTTTATAATTTTTTTCCGGTCTAAACTTTATAAATAATCCATCTACAAATGCTTCATAGAAACAATCATCTACTTTAGACTCTATTTTTAGATTCCCACTTAACTTACAAACATCTTTCGCATCTTTCTAATTTATCAAAGTTGGATCAGCATATAATTCACGTAATAACTTTGCCTTTTTTTATTTATTCATTTTCGAAGAATCTTCGTTATTTATATAAATAATATAATTGTTTTTTTATTAGTAAAATTGTCATATTTGCCACAAATAAGCTAGATATGACAAATATAAAAAAGGCGGGAGAAAAATCCCACCCCTTTGTTGATTACCACATAAATATCCAAAAAATCTTTTCAATTAAATTAGCTAACTTATCGAGAAAGTTTGCTAATTTATCAAGATCTTTTCCTAGCTCTCG
Organism: Lactobacillus helsingborgensis; assembly: GCF_000970855.1. GTDB lineage: Bacteria > Bacillota > Bacilli > Lactobacillales > Lactobacillaceae > Lactobacillus > Lactobacillus helsingborgensis. Next base: position 245,020 of record NZ_KQ034046.1, on the reverse strand, counting down.
CAGTGCAGGCGTTAGGATAGATAGTAGTAAACAAGTTAGAAGAAATAAAAGTACGACCTTTCCCATGCAATCACCTCCTTTCAGGGAGGGTTGAAAGACGTACTTTTATATTCTATCATGTGTTCTTGTGTTATAATTGTTATAGAAGAAATAAAGTGCGATTTTCGCATGCAAAAGAGGCGTACTAAGCGTCTGGGGCGATCCAGCTGGATCGCTTTTTTGTTTTTTAAAAGATAACTCGGACTGAACCTCCGCAAAGAAAAAATATTTTCCAGTTGATTTACTCGCCGTAAAGCAGTCCTAAGTTAATGCAATGGTTGGTTGTCTCCGTAGATCGCAAAATATTATCTTCTTCAGCAGGGCTTTTAAACACAATCTTGGCAATCGCTGGTCCATTAATGACGACATTATTTACCATCATAGCTGGCACAATCAATGTTAATTATGCCCTGTATGGTGTCTTGGGATTTAGTGCAATCGTCTTCACTGTTACTTTAACTGTAATGATAAAAGTCAACAAAACAAAACAAGCTGAAATTACATAAAAATTTATTGATGTTTTTACCTAAAAAATCCAGATCAATCCAACATTAAATAATGGAACCTATACCAATTTTTCGCATACTAGGGATAAAAGCGTCTCCCCAATTAAGATTTTGTGAAATTAAAGTCTTTTTTACCGGGTAATTTTGCACAATTTGAACAATTAAAAAATCGTATCCAAAAGGACACGACTAGACGAAAAAAATAAGCATTAGTCCAAGCAACTTTTGCTTATTTTTTCATGAGATGTTGCGTGAATTCCCATCAATTAAAGAGTTACTAGTTTAATTTTGAAAATTTATTTCAAAATCCGGTCTTTTTATGATTATTTATTTGTGAGTACAATTTTTTCATATAACGTAACTGTTAACAAGTAATAACCCAGATAAAGCACAATAAATATTGTGAATGGAATCCAGATATTATGGTATGGAGATATCAGCAATGTTTTAAACAGTTGTAAGCCACAAAGGACATCTATTATGCCTAAAATTGCAGGCATGGTAAACAAAGTACCAATTTCCTTTCTAATTGAACTGCGCAATAATTGTGGCCTGGCTCCAATTTCATGTAGCATCTGGTAGCGTACCTTGTCACTAGCGGCACCACTTAAAACTTTAAACATTAACGTCGAAGCGAGCATAGTCAGAAATGCTATTCCTAAGAAAAAGCCCATAAATTCAAAAGCACTGGTAAAGCCAATCATATTATTATAGTTATATGATTTGGAAGAAAGGTAAATATCTTGGTAATTGCGATTTTCCCTTAGTTGCTGTTTTTGAATTTGTTTAATCACTGGGAAATCATGGACAAAGTCTTTAACTTTAATATAACTGACAAATTTTTTCTGACCACTAAGTGTATTCCACCTTTTTGGTGAAACTAGCTTAATTTTCTTAGGAATGCCGTTAGGCACCATTTGACTAAAAATGCTGTTGGCAGCTGTTTCCGGTCGATCCAGTTCGGCAGTAACCAGTGTTTTCACTTTATATGTAGGTAAATTGTCTTGATTGTCATGAAAATAGATTTCTATTTCTTTCAGCGGCTGTTTTTCAAATTCCGCGCGGTTAAAGTAGAGGTGCATCCCCTTTTCTTTGTAGTGATAAGTCTGCTTATTGCTAATGGTTAACTTAGCTTCTGCTTTTTTAACTGCTGGTGTCTGACTAACAATTGTAGCATCATAATAAATGCTTTTTTGCGTCTCATCCTTCATGGAGCCAAAATTAAGCCCCACTGTAATTGCACCTAGCGCCAAAGCAAACAGAATTGAAATCATAGTTAATATCTTGGTGTAGCTTTGCAAGCGAAATTTCAACTGCCCAAGAGTAAATTCATTAATGCCACGATATGAAAAAGATTTTTTATTAAGTAAATAATTAATTATAGCTGTAAAGACACTATTAAAGACGAAGAAAGAACCAGCAATAATTGTTACTAAAGCGGTGGGAATAAGAAAGTAAATATATCTGGTGGACAAAGTCATTACATAGTAACCGACAGCCAGCAAAAGCACACCGCAAATTGCTTCAATTCCCCGCAAAACGGGATGATGATTAAGATTAATGGGAGTTTGATCTTCGTGTAAAAGATCAATTACCGGAGTATGTGTAAGTTTGTGCACATTGCTCAGTGCACCCAAGAGAAAAATAATAACAAAGAAAAGCAAAGTCCCTATTATTGCGATGGGCAATATTGCCTTATAGTGCGTAATTTCCAGCCCTAGTTTACCTATCAGCACCTTGGTAACTATAGTGGTCAACCCAAGCCCCAGTAGTATTCCCAGCAGAACTGCTAAAAAGCCGGTTAGCAGAGTTTCAGAAAAAATTAGTAAACCAATCCGCGTGCTTTTGGCTCCAAGCATCATATACATGCCATAGTCATGCTTACGCATACTTAACAAAAACGAATTGGCATAAATCAAATAGACAGATGTAATGATTACTAACAAAATAATGCCAAAGGTAAAAATATACGTCAGGTATGCTGTTCTACCATAGACATCTTTACTAATAAATACAGGGTTAGTAGCAATTGACAAGAACATATAGAAAATCATGCTGGCTACAATCAAGCCGGAAAATAATACCAGATAGTCTTTCAGCCTATTCCTAATACCCGTCACGGATAGCTTCCAAATCATTACTGCTCCTTTTCTTTTACTAAAAACAAACTTGTATTAATTACTGCCCCAATTTTATTCATGTGCAAGCACGATTTTTTCATATAATTTCACCGTTAATAAGTAATAAATCAGATAAAGCACAATAAAAATCGTAAAGGGAATCCACAAGTTCTGGTAGGGGTGCGGTAAGAGCAGTTTAAATAATCTTAAGCCAAAGAGAACGTCGATCACGCCCAATACACCAGGCAGAAGAAACAGCACTCCAATCTCATTTCTGATAGATTGACGCAATACCTTTACCCTTGTGCCAATTTCAAATAACATTTGGTAGCGCACTTTGTCACTGGCTGCACCACTTAGCACCTTGAACATCAGGGTTGAAGCCAGCATGGTTAGAAAGGCAATACCTAAAAAGAAGCCCATAAATTCAAACCCGCTGCTGAAATTCTTGATTAACTGGTAACTGCCAGCCTTGCTCGAAGTATATATATACTCATAAGCAGAATTTTCTTTTAACTGCTGTTTTTGCAATTTTAAGATGGTGGGGTAATCTTGATCGAAATTTTTCACATTTACGAAACTGACAAATTTATTCTGCCCTTTTTTCTGTGCCCACTTTTCAGGTGAAACCAAGCGAATAATTTTAGCGATACCATTAGGAACCATAGCGCCAAAAGCATTATTGGCATACGTTGCTGGCACATCTAATTTTTTAGTAGGTAAGTTGATCGTCTTGTAGGCGGGCTGACCATTTTTCATGTAAAACTTGACGTTTTTAACTGGATTATTATTAAATTCACTGCGGTTAAAGTATAAATACTTGCCCTGTTCCTTATAATGATAAGTTTGCTCACGGGTAATAGTTAGCTTATTTTTAGCCTGCTCAACTTTGGGAGAGTCACTGATAATAGTAGTGTCATAGTAGAAATTGCCTTCAAGTTGCTCACTGAGCGTGCTGAAGTTAAGCCCTACAGTAATAGCTCCAAGTGCCAAGGCAAAAAGCAGTGAAACCACGGTTAAAATTCGGGTATAATCATGCAGCCGAAACTTCAACTGGCCTAAAGTAAATACCCGGATGCCATGATAAGAAAAGCTTCTGCGGTTAAGCAAGAACCCAATTAAGGCACTGAAAAAAGCATTAAATGTGAAGTATGAACCGGCAACTATGGTCACTAGCGCTGCTGGAATAATAAATAAAATAGCGTTACCCGGCAGACCCAGAATAAAGTAGCCTGCAGCTAAAAGTAACAGACCCAATATTCCTTGAATCCAGTGCAAGACCGGCTGACGCTTGTAGGCGACCGGCTTTTGGTCATCACGCAATAATTCAATTATCGGCGTCTTGGTTAATTTACGGACATTTTTCAAAGCACCAAATAAGAAGATGAAAATGAAGAAGATAATCGTCCAGATAATAGCATTGGGTAAAATAACGGCAAAATGCTTCACCGTCAAGCCTAAACGAGATATCAGCAGCTGGGATACAATAGCGGTCAGACCAACGCCCAGCATAATACCAACTATTGTGGCAAAAATACCGGTTATCAGAGTTTCTAGAAAAATTAGTGCCCCGATTTTAGTACTCTTAGCTCCGAGCATCATGTACATGCCGTAATCGTGTTTGCGCATGCTCAGTAAAAAAGAGTTGGCATAAACCAGGTAAACCGCAGTGATGATTACCAACAAGACAATACCAAAACCAAAGGTAAAGCGGACATAGTTACTTGGTGCTGCAATATCATTTTTGATAAAAGTAGGATTAATGGTGATTGTGAGGAACATGTAAAAAATCATGCTGGCAACAACCAAGCCGGAAAACAAAACCGCGTAATCTTTAAAGCGACTCTTGATTCCCGTTAAGGACAACTTCCAAATCATTTTTGTTCTCCTTATTCATCAGTATCTAAGTGATCAATTAACAGATGATAAAATTCCTGCCTCGAATGCCCGTTTTTCAACATTTGTTCACCAATTTGGCCATCTTTAATAAATAAAATGCGACTGGCAAAGCTGGCAGCAAACGGATCGTGCGTAACCATCAGAGTAGTAATACCATCATTTTGGTTTAAATCAGCCATAGTATAAAGCAACTCGCGGGCGCTCTTTGAATCCAAGGCGCCAGTTGGCTCGTCCGCAAGCAAAATTGCCGGTTCATGCACCAACGCCCTAGCAGCTGCCACTCTCTGCTTTTGCCCACCAGATACTTCAGCAGGATATTTAGCCAATATTTCTCTAATCCCTAACCTAGTCGCAATTTTGTCAACCAGCGGATCAATTTTTCTGGGAGAAATACCCTGTAAGCTTAAAGGTAAAGCAATGTTTTCGCGATTAGTTAAATTTTCCAAGAGATTGAAATCTTGAAAAATAAAGCCAATTTGCTGACTCCTAAAATCAGCCAGCTGATTAGCATTTAGCGTGTTGTTATCTTCGTGATTAATAAAAACATTACCCGTTGTTGGTTTATCTAAAGTCGACAAGATATTGAGCAACGTTGTTTTACCAGAACCAGAAGCACCCATAATCGCTACAAATTCGCCTGAATTGACCGCAAAATTAATTCCTTTGAGAGCCTGATACTGCTTTTCGCCCCGCTTGCCGTATGTCTTAGTGACTTGATCTACTCGTAAAATTTCAGTCATTTGTATAATCCTCTTTGTAATACTTGTGTACTATTTATCTAATACACTAATTTAACTACTCAACATTGTCAACAAAAAAATAAGCCTTTCAAAAATTGAAAGACTTATAGCAGCTTTTTTCGTTGATGCTACTGGTAAACAAGAAATATTAAATTTTGTTTAAAAATTTACTGGGTTTACCCTAGTCGAGCTAAAACCTTATTGAGCGGAGCAACAATAATTGGCGTCACCACCGCAGTAAACACTGCTTCAACCAGGCCATTCATGCCTAAAGCAATTATTAAAGCTTTAATTAAGGGCGTGCCGTGGCTAAAATTGCCTAAGTGCCCCATTAGCTGAGCGGGATTACCCATAAAAATAAGGCTGGTTAGCAAAATTACAAAAATGGTGTTGGTCAAAGAAGTAATAGCACCAGCGGCGGTATAACTTACTTCTTTAAAACGGTTTTTCTTTTTAACGGTTAATTTGCCAATTAGTCCGGGGAATAGTCCCGCTAAGACACTTGGAATCACGGCGATAACAAAATTCTGAAAGAGCATTAAACTCACAATATCTCCCGGTTGGGTATAAGCCTGCACCAAACGGGCAATACCCCAGAAAATACCAAAGAAAGTCCCGGCTATTGGTCCCATAATTAAAGAATAGACGGCAACAGTCAAGGGAACAGTTGTGATAGCAGGAAGTGTTGGCAATATTCGAATATAACCGATATTAGGGATGAAAGTTTGCAATAAAAAGATTGCGACAAATATGGCTGTAATAGCCAGGTTCTTAGTTTCTTTTCTACGCATCTAAGTCCTCCTTAAAAAACACCTTGCTATTATATTGCTTACAGTTATTTGCCGCAAATATTAGCGCCGCTATTAGTAAATTTTAAAAATACTTAAATGCTTTTAATTAGTGTCTGCTATTAATTATGCTTGAACAATCGAGCCGGAGGCAAAAAAGTTTTTGAACTTATTTGCTTCTATAATTAACTTTTCTCTGTTGTCTACCTGCGATAATTTATAACCGACAAAATACGGTGACACAGTAAAACGCGAAATTAGTTTCGCACAAATGCCCTGATCGCTGCGCGGATAGAAAAACAGATTATAAGAATCGCACCTGCCATTTGACAAAACTTGCAGCATGTATTTTGCCCCACTCTGAATCCAGTCAGACCACTCATCGATGCTGCTTTCTTCAAGCAGGTTAAAATCGAGTTCGATGTAGCCTTGAACGGGATGAGTACAAACGTTAACTTCTAAACCATTATGTTGATATAAAGTGATGCCGGCAAAAGCACTGGGTCCAATGAATTGATAGCCGTCCAGCTTTTTTAATCCTACTATCTGCATGTGGGGATGTTCTAGAGACCCGCCAGAATGCGGACCATAATTTTTGTACCATAAGACAGACCTAAATTTGCCAGAATTGTTCACTTGGTTAAAGCAGGATAGCGAAAAACGCATTAAAGCGCGATTATAGTCCACTGAATAAGAAGTAATGTCACCTTGATGTTTGCTAGATTCAATTAGAACCGTTTGGAAAGTGTCATGGAGTGTGGAATACTTATTAAGCAGCCAAATCATGCCACCCTCACGCCTAAAAATATGAGTGAGCCCTGCGGGATCGCAAAAGGGACAGCCGGAATTATTTTTAACTTTACGGTAAGAATTAGGTTTATCTTTAGCTATGTTAACATCAAATACTAATGGGTCGTTTTCCATTTGGCAATCCCTCCTAAAAATTTTTCTTAAAGCTTGCATTTTACTAGAGCCGCAATAGATGGTAAACTGTAACCGCAATTATTTTTTGAAATTACGTTTGACGGTGGTAGGACTATGCAATCAAAAAGAAACTTAAAAAAATATAATAACCGCAATAACTTGTTTCTGATTATTATTGGAATAATCTTAATTCTAGCAGTTGTCTTTGGCGTGGTTCTATATAATAATCATGTTGAATCGCAAAAGCAGGCCAAAGCATTCGCTACAAATCATTTTAACCCTAATGTTAATATTTATGGCGTCGAAGTTGGAAACTTAACAATTACTAAAGCAACTGCCAAGATTAATCGGAAAGCGAATAATATCGTTTCTTTGGAAAACGGCAAAGTTGCGATTGAACGCGATCCCAATATTGACACTATCAAAAAGCAGGAAGTTGCAAATTATTTTAAAAAGCAACATACAACTATGCCTGACAAACAAGTTTATGAATACCGCAACACTGATTTGGATGCCGCAAACAAAAAGATGCACGCAGTCAGTCACGCTGTAGTTAATTATCATGTTGCCGGCAAAGATTATCAGCTCAAAGCACAAAAGTTAATTAATCAAGCAATTTATAAAAAAGGCAAGTACAGTTTTCTTAATTCCGAAAATTTAACGGCGGAACTGAATAAAATTGACCAAGAAGTGTCAACAATTCACCAGAGTTACAAATTTGCGGTGCCAAAAGGCAATAAAACAGCAGGAAAGAAAATTACTGTTAAAAATCAAAGCTATGGTTGGGGCGTACATGTCAAAAGAGCACAAACAGCCGTAGAACAAGCATTTTTAAGCGGAACTAAAAATCTGGATGGCAAGAACTATATTTATGGTCTTGGCTATAGCACTTATGGTTTAGGCTATGGCAAAAGCAATCATGGCATAGGCAATGACTATATTGTAGTTTCAATCAAAAAGCAGGAAATGTGGATTGTGCGTAAAGGCAAGGTGGTCGTTCACCTTAATGACGTAGTTACTGGAACAAAAGACGGTAATAAAAATAACCGCACCCCTCAAGGAGTCTGGTATATTCACTATAAACAAGGTCATGCAGTTTTACGCGGGCGCAATAATGACGGCTCTAAATATGCTTCACCAGTCAGATACTGGATGCCATTTACTTTAACTGGCTGTGGTTTTCACGATGCCGGTTGGCGCGGTGATTGGAGTAAAAAAGCTTATTTAAGAGGCGGTTCACATGGCTGCATTAATATTAAGCCTAGAGAAATCAAACAAGTCTGGCGCAATGTAAGTAAGCACCAACCAGTTATTATTTACGACTAAATTTTAGACAAAAAAGTCAAAATATTACGTTGCAAGACTAGCTTTCAGTTCAAAGCTAGTCTTTTTCTTTGTTCCCCAAAATTATTACTCACATAAAAAAGACTAGCGATAACTAAAGTTAAAGCTAATCTTTTTAGTAATTAGATTTTTATTTCAAACACATTAGTGCAATTCTGGCCAGTATTCTTTATTGGCCTCATATAACTCATCCAAAACCTTTTTACCAACGTGATAATCTGGAATAGTCTTATTAAGAACAACTGCTTCTAAAGCGACTTGATATGAACCAGACAGAGCGGCGTCTACTGTCCGTTTCTCATAAGCCTTTTGCAGTTCCATCAGTCCTTTATGGAAAGTTGGAATCTTACCAATACTAATGGTTTCTGCACCCATACTGCCAATGTATGCCGGCACTTCTACAACAGCATCTGTATCAAAATTAGATATTGCGCCATTGTTCTTTTGGTTAACAGTGAAACGCTCGCGGGTGTTATGGATAATTGCGTTGGCAATATCCACGATATAGTTGCCGTGAACACCGGAGTTAAGTGAAGAACCTTTAGCTGTGCCGGCTTTTAAAACCCGACGACATTCTGTGAAGATTCTCTTTTCACGTCCCTGCATTACCCAATCACCACGTGTGAAGTTAACATCTGATTCAGCCATCATTACATCAGGCATCAGGTAATATTGCAGGTAGCAGTTAGGGAAATATTCAGGGAAACGCTTGAAGATGGTAATCATACGCTTATACGTATCAATCCAATATTGGTCATCAAGAGTTTCGTCATTCCATTGTGCAAGGGTGTCAATCTTACCGGATTGCACATCTTCACGCAGTTGTGGCAACAAGTCTTTACCATTCTCATCAATCATTGACGTCCACCAACCAAAGTGGTTCATGCCAAAGTATTTAAAGGTAATATCTTTTAAATCTTTGTGGAAGTATTGTGCAATTGCGCCCTCAATTGAAATTGGCATATCACAGATACAAATAACTTTTGCTTCTGGAAATTCGCGGTAAATTGCTTCTGATAAAATCGCTTCAGGGTTAGTGTAATTTAAAATCCACGCATTTGGACAAATTTGCTTAACCTTCTTGATGATAGCAATAATATCTGGGATTACCCTCATCGCGAAGGAGAAACCGCCAAGTCCACAAGTTTCTTGTCCAATAACGCCATTACGAATACAAATTTTTTCGTCTATTGCCCGTTGTTTATTTAGACCTGGACGAATTTGCATAAAGAGAAAGTCGGCATCTTGCAGAGCTTCTTCCAAATTGGTTGTATAAGAAACATGAACCGGTGAACCTGTCTCTTTGTAATACATTTTGGTGTATTGCCCTAAAAGAGATACTCTTTCTTCATCAGTATCATATAGAACCAGTTGGTTCATATCCAAGTCAGCAGAGCGTTGACGTAAAACTTCCAAGATACTTGGTGATTGAGTTGATCCGCCACCAATGATTACAAATTTATTTGCCATTTCAATAAGCCTCCTATGTTACTTTCCGCTTTGGGATGGGTGTTTTTTCAGATAATCAAGATATTCATCGACTTTATCATGAATACTCTCGACATCGACTCCGAATACAATCTGAATATTATGACCATCTTGCATGACGCCTTTAGTACCGGTCTTTTGCTTCAATAGATCTATATCCAATTTGCTTGTATCTTTAACATCAACACGAAGCCGAGTATAACAATTAACCATTTCATCGATGTTTTCTGGACCACCTAGACCAGTTACAATATTTTTAGTTTGATTATCAAATTTTGCAGTGTCTGCAGATTCTGCATCACTGTCACTTTGAGCAAGTTCTTCTTCTGCCTCTTGAACAGATTCATCTTCACTTTCTGCACCATTAAGTAGTGATTCGTCAGCATTAGCACGTCCAATAGTTGGAATGTTGAAACGCTTAATCATAAAGACGAAGACAAAGTATTCAAGTAAACCGGTGACGACAAACATTATTGGTATGAGATACTGGTGTCCCAGCCTTGCCGGAAAGGCAAAACTGTTAATAATCATATTAATACCGGTATCAAACTGAATATTGATACCAACAATATTTGTCAAAAATAGACTAATTCCGTAAACAACTGAGTGAGCCAGCCATAGTAATGGTGACAAGAACAGGAACATAAATTCCAAAGGTTCGGTAACACCTGCTAAAAAGGCTGTAGTAACAGTTGGGATTAGGATAGCCGCAACTTTTTGCCTATTCTTCGGCTCTGCCATCTTCCAGAAAGCAAAAGCAATACCGATAGGTAATGAAATTGAACCAAAGTTAGACAGATAACCAATAGATTGGTGCATTGCAGTAATATGACTTGGGTTACCTAATTCAGCTAGCCAGATGTTAAACGCACCAGTGTATAGTTTGCCGGCAATTCTGGCAGTACCACCAAGTGGCGTGTAGAACAAAGGCATCCATAAGAAGTGGTGCAATCCAACAGGTAAAAGCAAACGGTTCAAAAGTCCATAGAGGAAGAACCCAATGGATCCCGTAGTTGACATTACCTTAACAATGTTTTCAATGACCCAGTTAACTGCTGGCCAAACATAAGTAATCGCAATTGCGAACAGAATTGTGACAAATACTAAAATAATGTAAACAGATTTTGTTCCTGCATAAGGTGATAAATACTTATGGAGCTTAATATTACCCCATTTATTTACCATCCAGCCTACTAGGATTCCTAAAATAATCCCGAGGAAAACTCCCATATCAGTGACTTGGATACCAAAAACCATGTTTTGTCCAGTACCATATAGTCCCTGAGAGTTTGGCTTAGCCAAACGGTGAGTCAATTGCAGCCAAGAGTTGTTGGCGAACAAAAAAATTAAATAAGTAACGATACCTAAAATAGCAGCATCAGTTTTATATTTAGGCTTAGCTAAAGCTGCAGCGATACCTACACAGAAAATACAACTTAATTGTCCGATCATACCGCTTGAGAGAATATTGTAAATAAAATTACCGGTATCTTTCAAAACGGTCGGCATTAAGTCCAACTTCAAAATGGCACAAACTGATAAGATAATACCAGTTACCGCCATAAACATAACGGGTTGAATTATTGCCCGCGAAAATACATTCGCGGACTTCATAAACTTACCCTTCATAATTTTGCCTCCTTTACACTTTTTTATTTAAAAATTAGGATATGGAATCACTTCTACCTGATTTTCTTGCAGCTTCTGTTTAAAAGCCGAATCGCAAAGAATTGTCACTTCTTTAATTCGGGGTATATTAAATGAAGAACCAAAGTAAAGAGTTTCATCCACAAATGCGGGGTGAACCATAAACTCAGTTATTTGATTGTCTTGCAGGCGATCAAGAACGGCTTGTATTTCTATTAAACATTGCTCTTGATCCGCATGATAAGATTTATCCAAACTGCGAATATGCGGGTAATTCATCAGATCATCAAAACCGGCAATTCCTCTTTGATATGACAACTTAACTTGATCTTCGATACCGTAGCAATTTCTAACCGGTAACTGATACTTATCAGAAATACGCTGAGTAAGAGCTAAGTTCTCAGGAAAAGAATGAACATGGTGGTGACTATCTAAATGAGTCAGTTTCACTCCTTTACTTAATAAGAAATCGACTTGCGCGCACCACTCACGGTAAATTTCCTCCGGATCCATTTCACTGCGATGCTCTTTATAGCCGGCCAAATGATAAAATTCGCCGTTTTCATCAACTAGTGACTTAACGTCCGTCATGGGTTTACCAGTTGTGATGTTGAGGTGACAACCAACTCCTAAGTCTTTGTTTTCACTTGCTAACTTGATTGCCTCTAAACAACCTGGCATGTTCGCCATAAGTGTTGTAGAAGAAACCATCCCATCTTTATACGCTTTAATAACTCCTCGATTTACAGCCAGTGAATAGCCAAAATCATCGGCATTAATAACAACTTGCTTCATGCACACACGCCTTTCAAATTATTTAAAACGCTTTCTTTCAACAAAGTTAATATAGTATAATGAAAGTGTAATAACAATAAATCACTCGAATTATGATGTGATTTTCAAAAAAGGAAAATATTTTCAGGGTGATATAATAAATGACCAAAATCTTCCAAATTGACCGGTTATTCCCTAATAATCATTTGCGTCCCCAAGATATTAAAGTGATTGAATCGATTATTGACTCAATTACCGCAAACGACAATTTAGATATTCGCTTTATAGCTAAGAAAAACTATCTTTCTACTGCTTCAATCAGCAGATTGGTCAAGCGGGCAGGTTTTGCCAATTTTAAAGAATTTATCTTTTTTCTTTCTTCTCGGTATAAAAATCAGCCGTTAAAAACTTATGGCAATCTGCCGTATGTCCACTGTAATGTAGGTAATGAAGTAGTTGCCGACTTTTTTCAGAAAATCAAGCTGGAAAAAAGAACCTATTTATTTGGTGAGGGCTTTTGCAAAATTCTGGTTAATTACACTTACCGCAAGCTCCTACTCAAAAGAATTTATGGTGTCGATCTTGATGGCGTTGAAATTTCAATTGCGTCTGACCAATTGCCCCACACTTTGATTACATTCTCGCAATCAGGAGAAAATAAAAATGGTTTAATCAAAATTGCAGGTTGTAAAAAAGATGGAGGCAATATCATTACCATCACTGCTACACCGCACAGCACTTATGCCAACATTGGCGACCTTGCCTTTGTCGTAGACAGTGGCAGCGGAGTGCCTGATCCTGAAAATACCAACCTCAACTATTTTTACGGCAATACTATTAACTTAATTGAAAATATTGTTAACCAGTATTTATAACAAAATAAAAAAATTCCTAACAACAAATCTGTTAGGAATTTTTGCTTATATAATTATTTTTCTTTTAACCTTGACTATTATTTTTATGACTTTAGCTAAATTTTCTTTAGTTTTGAACTAATTGTTCCAGAGATTGTCTGCAGTTGGACTGGTAAAATCTTTATTTTGCAAATTACTACTCGTTGAATCAACCGCAATTGTCTTATTTGGCTGCCAGCGATTGACAAAATAAATTTGGTTATCCTTAGTAATCTTTTGCCATTGCGCGCTCCAATGAGTAGCTGGTACCTTGCCATGTTCTACATAGTCCTTCATATCTTCAATATGGAGTAATTCCTTGGTAGCAACATTTTGAATTAAGAAGTAGCGGCCCTTTGGCACTAATTGCCAAGTCGAATATTCTGTTGGCTCAGAGGTAATCTGCACTGCAGCAGAATTAGGATCTAAAGTGACATACTTCTTGCTGGCAGAATTTTGCAGTGTTGTCTTTGGCAGATCATAGCCGCCGTTCTTCTTGTAAACCCTGAAGTAGTCAATTGACCATGATTTAGGGAAGATATCATTCCCCTTACCAGAACCGGCATCGGTATAAATATTCAAGATCGTACCCATTGGGTAATCTGGTGCCTGATTAATTTGCTTATACAGTTTGCCATCATAGTAGAACTTTAATGACCCCGGTTCCCAATCAAGACCATAGGTGTGGTATTCCTTTGTTGGGTTTCCTTCTGGAACAGGATCTTCAAATAGTTCCCATTGGTTTTCAAAGAACGGATCGTTCCAACCAAAAGCCGCAATTCGCCAAGTGTTTTGTCTTCTAAAGAAAGTTTCCAAAACATCAATTTCGGCTGTTTGCTTGGAATTAAACCAGTCATTAGTATCATCTTGCATACCAACCATCCACCAAGCTTGGTGACCACCGCCACCAACATCGGAAAGTTTGGCACGAATTTCAAAGTAACCATATTTTGTGACATAACCCTGCCACTCTTTTTGGTTGCTTAAGATCTGATTATTACCACTGAAATTATGAATCCAATTCTTATTAAATGACATAATCGCACTTGATTTCACCGTACCATCCAAAGTTGGTGACCAAGGTTTCTGATCTTTAGCAATATATTCTATCAACTTGCCATCTTCAAAGCGATAGTTTGCCTTCGCAGTTTCTGGATCAGCAGTCCAATGAGGTAAATAATAATCAGTCCACTTCGACTTATCTAAAGTTGGACCGTTAAATTCATCATCAAAATCAAGTGTATATCCCGGTTTAGCTGGTGCTTCATCAGCAGCCTTGACTGCCTGTGCACTCCCCAAGCCGAGCAACACGCCTGCTCCGATTGTTAACAATCTAGACCATCGTTTTTTCATTACTTACAACTCCTTCCGTATGAAATATCATTACTTATTTGTAAGCTCTTTCATGCTAGAATATAGCATTTTTTATTTTCTGCCACAACTAAAAGCACTCAAATTTAGTATTATTTTTTTAAAGCTTGAAGTTAGTAATAGCATTAAAAAAGCCGGTAAATCATGCCTTTAAAGTATTGACTTACCAACTTTTGAAATAATATTTGAATATATAATTAATATATTACTTAAATTTTAATTATTAAAGAGCAGCTTTAATTGCTTGATTGACAGCATCCTTTTCAGCATTAATCACGTCAACCTTGGACTCGATATTCTTGGTATCCATTCTGATCTCACGCCCAAGACCCGGCTGATCAACCTTTGGCTCAAAGAATTCTTTGAATTCTTCCAATCTCTTTTCAGTATGGAAAATGTTTGAAGCCACAGTAATATAAGTGGTAAATTCCATATCACCACCGACTGTTTTTTCCAGCCATGACCATTGGTCCCGTAACCAGTCCCAAGCAAATTGTTCGCCTTTTGGATTAGCTAAGACATTCGCAAACCAAGAACGCAAATCTTGAGGCTTAACAACTGCAGCATTCTCAAAATTCTCAATAAGTTTCTTGATTTCAGCGGGATTCTTGGTGCTGGTAATAGCATCAGTAAGATCGTCCTTATAGTTAGGATCGATGGCAGCTTGATATTCTTTCAGCAAACGGTCAACTAGACCCGCTTTATTATAATTTTTAACTTCATTCATTAAAACATACGGTCTAACTGAAGCATCAATTTCGTTTAAGTTCTGATCGTGCTCAACAAAAATTTGGTGACCAGCTTTTATCACAGCAGAATTATCGGCATACAAAGCTAAGGCTATTTCTAGTGGTCGAATTCTCTTATCATCATCTGTATCAGAATCTTTTGCTTGCCAACCTAAACGTTCAACTTGCTCTTGGGTTAATTTATTAACAAATGCCTTCAAATCTTTTTCTTGAGCTGAATCAGGTGTAACAAATTTAAATAATGAGCGGATACTAGATAACAAGGCACTAATGACAATGTATGATTTGGAATCCGCAAATTTCGGCAGCAACGGGACAATTTCAGCGTATGAAATTTGCTTGCCTTCTGCTAAAAGTCCTAAATCTTGCAATAATTGCAATTGATCTACCGGTTTAAGCTGCTTAAATTCAGCCATAATATCGTTCATCAAGGTTTCATCATAATTGACAATGAAATGTGAACTATTGCCTACGTTTACACGCAAAGCGTGACCAGCTGCACTGCGTAATTCTTGGTAATCTCCCAGATCCAGTTCTCGTTCAGACATAATCTGCGGTGCCTCAAAGTTTGCGTTCAAAGGAATAGCCCACTTGCGCCCAACTTCTTTGCCTTCACCAACGAAAAACTGCTTTTGGCTCAAAATTAAGTGACCAGTTGAGTTTACTTTAGCGGAAACAACAGGGTAACCCGGTTGGTCAAGCCAAGTATGCATGATTTTGCCAATATCTAAATCGGTGGCAGTCGAAAGAGCATTCCATAAGTCGTCACCCGTAGCGTTGCCATATTGGTGCTGCTCAAAGTAATACTTAAGTCCCTTACGCAAAGCATCGTCCCCTAAGAGTGCCCGTACCATAACCAACATTCTTGAACCTTTAGCGTAAACAATCGCACTATCAAAAATCGAATCAATATCAGCTGGATGCTCCACATTAACGTGAACGGATTGGACACCATCAGTGGCATCACGTTTTAAAGCTGCTGGCACCTCAGAAATTTGGTAAAGATTATCCCAAACATGCCAACTCGGCTCCAAAGCATCAACTGAAACATATTCCATCATGTTGGCAAAACTTTCATTGAGCCATAAGTCATCCCACCACTTCATGGTAACTAGGTCGCCAAACCATTGGTGCGCTAATTCATGAGTGATAACCGTTGCCACATACGCTTTTTGATAAGGAGTAGCATTATCAGGATCAAGCAAAATTGCGACTTCACGGTATGTGACTAAGCCCCAGTTTTCCATTGCTCCGGCAGAAAAGTCAGGCAGCGCCAATTGCCAAGAATGTGGCAGCGGGTACTTGGTTTGGTAAAATTCCTCGTAAAATTCAATTGCCCGTTTTGCGATATCCAAAGCAAAGTCTAATTCCTTAGCTTGATGTGCTTTAGTCGCAAAAACTCCTACTTTAACGCCGTCTTTGGTTTCGGTAAGCTTTGATTGTAATTCACCGAAAGCAAAGGCAATCAAGTAGCTGGACATTCTAACGGTTTGCTCGAAGTAGTGCACGCCAGCTTCAACTTTAACTTCTGGCATGTTGGCAATCGTAGTTTCACCTTCATGCTCATCATACTTAAGTGCTAAAGAAAAAGTAGCTTTGGCTTCCGGCTCATCAACACATGGGAAAGCCTGACGTGCAGCTGTTGTTTCAAATTGAGTACCGATAATCTGTTTTTGAACACCATCAACTTGATAGTATGACGGATAAATTCCCATCATAGAATCAGTCAGCGGTGCCGAATACTTAATCTCAACTGTGACTTTACCGGTCTGACCCAGTTCAATAGCAATTGCTTCTTTGTCCTCATTGACAGTGAACGGCACATCCTTGCCTGCACTGGTAACAGAAGCAATTTTCATATACTTCTGATTAATTAAAATAGTATTTTCGAGTGCCTCACCTGTAATTGTTGAAGTACCATTAATAGTTTTCTGTGCCCGATTAATGTCTATGAACAAGTCATAGTGTTCAGGGTGAAAAGTTTCATAAAAATGTTTAGCAGCCATATTTACCTCCTAAAATAATAGTTATTATCAATTTTAACAGACATATATGGAAATAACATTAAAATTTAATTGCAGTTAGGACTTGCTTTTCACATAATAATTACCATTACGGTACTTTCATGTAGTATACTGATAGAAAAAGATAGTATTTTACTCCCAGTTCGGTTAGGTGCCTTTCTGCCTGTGAAACAATTAATTTTTTATTATAAGGAGTGAAAAAATGAAGAAGAATAAACGCATAATCTTTGCGACAATGGCCGCGTTAAGTCTAGCCGCACCAATGACAGCAGTCTTCAACTTTGACAATGTTCAAACCGTTTCAGCCAACCACCAAGGAACCAAAGTTTGGCTACAATATGGTACCTTAAAGTACGCATTAAAAGGACCATCGGGCAGAGTATATCCTGCTGGTACTAAGGTTGTGCGTGAGCTAAGTAATGATAACATCCCACCCACTTCTCTTCCAAGTGAGCCATTTTATTTAACACTTGAAATTGGTGGTATTCCTGGAAACCAGCTATTACAAGACGTTGGTGGCGGACAAATTGCAGAAGCCTATGTTAATTATGAAGGCTGGCATGAAATTGACTACCCATCAGATAATGTAGTTTTAGTTAATAACACTACTGACTATACAGACTTGAAGTCTAGTGATTTTCATCCTGTAGATAGTAACAATCCTGATGTACCTGTTGCAAATACCGATAAACTAGATGATGCTTTTGCTGAATATACAAATCGTCTTTATCATTGGGAACATATGTCAATTGCCGATAACAAGTGGGGCGACACAATTAATCAACGTTATAGTGCTGCTCATGGTATGGGTGTCACGCAGGAGACTGTTGATGCCTTAACTAAAGAAATTAATGATGCCGTTGCCAACTACAAGAAGACTGGTCACCTCGTAAGTGGTAATTCAGGTTCTGACAATAACAGCAACTCTGGCTCATCTAATTCATCTAATGGCAATAGCGGATCGACTAGTGGCAACACGCCAAATTCATCTGGTTCATCCACTTCAAGCAAATCTAAGTCACGAGTAGTAAGATTGCGTAAAGCATCTTACCGCTATACTCGCAAGGGTAAACGTGTATCTAAGAAACTGCTTAAGAAAGGCTCATATGTCAAGATTAACGGCAAGACCTACCGCATTAAAGGCAAAAAATACTACCGCATTGCTAAAAACCGTTATATCCGTAAAGTGAACGTTGCTAAATAATAATTATAAGGAGTGAAAAAATGAAAAAGAATAAACGCATAATCTTTGCGACAATTGCCGCGTTAAGTTTGGCTGCGCCAATGACGGCAGTCTTTAATTTTGACAATGTTCAAACTGTTTCAGCCAACCACCAAGGAACTAAAATCTGGCTACAATATGGTACTTTAAAGTATGCTTTAAAAGGACCATCTGGCAGAGTCTACCCTGCTGGCACTAAAGTCGTACGTGAAATGGGTGCTGCTGATACGAAGCCAAATATTTCATTTCCAGGTAGACCATTTAATTTAACATGGGTAATTGGTGGTATTCCAAATAATCAACGTTTGCAAGACGTTGGTGGCGGGCAAATTGCCGAAACCTATGTTAACTATGAAGATTGGCAAGAAATTGATTATCCATCAGCTGATACAGTAATAGTACAAAATACTACTGACTTCACTGACCTCGCTTCTTCAGATTTTCATCCTGTAGATAATAACAATCCCGATGTACCTGTTGCAAATACTGATAAGCTTAATGCAGTTTATAATGAGTACGTATTTAATGTAAACTTTTCAAAATTAAATAGTGCTGATAATGCATGGGTTGCCAATATTAATAAGCGTGTAAGTGCTGCTGAAGGTATGGGGGTTCCACAGTCAACTGTTGATGCTCTTACTGATGAAATTACTAGTGCATATGCCAACTATAAGAAGACTGGTCACCTTGTAAGCGGTAATTCAGATTCTGGCAATAACAGCAACTCTGGCTCATCTAATTCATCTAATGGCAATAACGGATCAACTAGTGGCAACGCTACTAGTTCATCCACTCCAAGCAAATCTAAGTCACGGGTAGTAAGATTGCGTAAAGCATCTTACCGCTATACTCGCAAGGGTAAACGTGTATCTAAGAAACTGCTTAAGAAAGGCGCGATTGTAAAAATTAACGGTAAAACTTACCGCATTAAGAAGAAGACTTTCTACCGTATTGGCAAAAACCGGTACATCCGTAAAGTGAATGTTGCTAAATAATAATTATAAGGAGTGAAAAAATGAAGAAGAATAAACGCATAATCTTTGCGACAATGGCCGCTTTAAGTCTGGCTGCGCCAATGACTGCAGTCTTTAATTTTGACAATGTTCAAATTGTTTCTGCTAACCATCAAGGAACCAAAGTTTGGCTACAATATGGTACATTAAAGTATGCTTTAAAAGGACCATCAGGTAGAGTTTACCCTGCGGGAACTAAAGTAGTACGTGAGGCAAGTGATGACACTAAACCTTTGATTTCACTACGAGGATATCCATTTTATTTAACGCTTGAGATTGGTGGTATTCCAGGTAACGAGTTATTGCAAGATGTTGGTGGTGGTCGAATCGCCGAAGCCTATGTTAATTATGAAGATTGGCATGAAATTGACTACCCATCCGATAATGTAGTATTAGTTAATAATACTTCTGATTATACAGATTTGAAGTCTAGTGATTTTCATCCAGTAGATAGTAGTAACCCTGATGTTCCTTGTGCAGACATTGACAATCTCGAAGTAGCATATCATGAGTTAACAAAGGTTTCTAGTAAGTTGCCTTCTTCAGGTAAAGACCGTAATGTTGTTTACAACTTTACAGACCGTTATTTTGCAGCAAAAGCTATGGGTGCAACTCAAGAAAGTGTTGATGCCTTAACTAAAGAGATTAATGATGCCGTTGCTAACTACAAGAAGACTGGTCACCTCGTAAGTGGTAATTCAGATTCTGGCAATAACAGTAACTCTGGCTCATCTAATTCATCTAATGGTAATAACGGATCAACTAGTGGCAACACTAATGGTTCACCCACTTCAAGCAAATCTAAGTCACGGGTAGTAAGATTGCGTAAAGCATCTTACCGCTATACTCACAAGGGTAAACGTGTATCTAAGAAACTGCTTAAGAAAGGCTCATATGTCAAGATTAACGGCAAGACTTACCGCATTAAAGGCAAAAAATACTACCGCATTGCTAAAAATCGCTATATTCGCGCCGTCAATGTTGTAAAAAAGTAAAATTTAAATAAAGCAGACTACTACTATAGTTAGGCTGCTTTTATTTTTCAATAGTGGCAAAATTATTAAATTTTTAAAAAATATTGTAAGAGTTGCGTGTTCTTTCTGTAACAACAATGACACATTGACTGTGTATTATTATCCATAGAATTAATATAGTTAATTGTGGGGATTGAAATATATTGAAGAACAGTAAAAGTTTAATACTTAAGTTAATTACAGCACTGGCGCTTTCATTTAGCTTTGTCACTGCGGTAGAAACAACTAACACCGGCTCGTGTACACAAACTGTACAAGCCGCTCGTAAGATGTCAAAAGCTGAACGTGCAGCTAAAAGATGGATTGCTATGCGTGAATCAGGCGGTAATTATTACGCACGCAACGGTGTTTGTTATGGCAAATATCAATTAAACATTGCTTACCTGAACGGTAATTATTCTAAGAAGAACCAAGAAAGAACCGCTGACAGATACGTTTACGGTCGTTATGGTTCATGGGTTAATGCCAAGAACTTCTGGCTAACACATCACTGGTATTAGAAGATACCTCTTTAATACAACTATCCCATTAAGAAAAGGCAGCCTAACTAATTGTTAGGCTGCCTTTTTTATTAGTAAAAATCACTTGTTAAAATGTTCCGATGACCGTTTCAAAATGCTTGCTTTCTCCCGGAGCAAGCAAATTATTGCCCAATTTTTGATACCAATCTACTGGTTCTCCGGCTTTATCCGGCAATCCCGCAAATGGCTCAATACAAACAAATGGTGCGTTTTTGCCTTCTGGACTCCATAAAGTTAAGTACGGAAAATCTTTAATATTAATCCGCAAAATATTGCTGTCAGGCTTGCGTTTTAGTAAGACTGAATTAGCGTTATGCACATCCAGAATGACCAAGCCCTGATCTAGGAAACTATGACCAAGCGGAATTTTATTAAAGATTGCCTCGGCTAACGGTGCAATCATGCCATTGCGAAAGGGTACTGGACCCACACCATATCTTGCAACAGGGGTAGCACTACCCTCAAGTTCTATACTGTATTCTTCCAGAAAACCTTTAATGTTCCAGCCCGGATGAAAGCCTAATGCAAACGGCATTATTGTTTGATTGGGATTTTCTACAGTAAAACTGATTTTCAAACCTGCACTAACCAGCTCATACATGACACGTAATACGTAAGCAAAAGGAAAAACCTTTTTAGTTTCAGGCGTCGCATGTTGCACCAGCTCTACCTTAGCAGAACCATACCGCTTAACTTCGTCGAACCGGTAGTCACGGACAAAGCCGTGTTGTTTCATCTTATAAAATTTATTGTTCAGTAGGTATTTGCCCTCATTTGACCGACCAATAGCAGGGAAAAGAATTGGTGCATGGCGTTTCCAAATTGAGCCGTCTGGATCATTCCAAACTAAGTCATAATTGACATCTTTAAGCACAAAATGTGTTAATTCTGCTCCAACCTCGTTTATTTCTGCTTGATATTTGTCATTTTCAATCTTGATCAATTTATTACTGCACCTTCTTAATCAACTTGTAAATGTTTGGTAACACTGGCAGATATTTCTTGAGCTGTAGTTGCTGCCAAAAAATCTTGGGCGAATGCATCGTTCACAAATAAGTTCATGAGCGCTGCTAAAACATCAACCTGCTTGCGGCCGTCTTTAATCCCTAGAATAAAGACATCTTTAACCTTAATCTTTTCTCTGTCAGCCATCTGTTCCACGACAATTGGTTTAGTCAAGCGCAAAATATAAATGAACGGTGCATTGACGTTTTCGGGATCGGCATGCGGAATTGCAATATTAAAGTTTTTAGTCATTAAGCCGGTGGGAAATTCTTTTTCTCTTTTGGTCAAAGCCGCCGCATATCCCGGCTTTACCAAACCTTTTGCTAATAACTTTTTAGCCGCATAAGCAAACAAATCGGGTTCATTGTCTACCTCAATGTTTATATCTATCAAATCAGTTTTAAAAATATCCTGCAAACTCATTGGTCAACTCTCTTTTCACTTTTAAGAAAGCTTTTTATAAACAAAGCTCTCTTTGGCAATTTTGGCATTCCATTCCAGCCTTTCCGCCATATCATAGGCTTTTTCAAGGGTTGGTCCCGTTACTAAGATGCCGTGACGATTAAGTAAATATGCCTTAGTCGCTTGTTGATCAGCGCGTACTTGTGCCCGCACAGTGTTAGCAAGATCCATTGTCATCGCCTGATGATACTTAAAACACTTAATAGTCCCAATCTTCTGGGTTGCCTCAGTTAAGTTAGGCATATCAATCCCCAGCGTTGAAAAAGTCATTGATTCAAGAGCATGAGCGTGTACAACAGCACCTATTTCCGGATTTTCTTCATAACAAGCCAGATGCATATTAACTTCACGTGTAACTTTGCCGTCGCCTTCAATGACGTTTGCGTCTTTATCTAAAACCAGAATTTGATCAGGACGCAAATCACAGTGAAAATCTTCTGCCATCAATCTGGGCGTCATAATATAGTGATTTTCATCAACCTTCACACTGACGTTTCCACCAGCGGAATTAGTTACTTTGCGTTCATACATGTTTTTGACAAATTTAACCAGTTTTTCACGTTCACTTTGGTATAGCATAATTTTTTATTTTTCTCCTTAGCTTATTTTATACATTACTTTGATTGCGCCAGCGTTTTTATCACTTAATACTGCAAACGGCTTATCTTGATCTGTTAGTGAATAGACTCCCGTAATCAGTTTTTGCGTACTGATCCTGCCTGATGAAAGATAAGCAATAGCAGCTTGCCATTCGTACCCGGGAAACGGTGCAGAAAATGACAGCCACGAACCAGTAATCTCCAGTTCCTTGCGCAAAATCTGTTCAAATTCCTGATATTGAAACGTTGTGGGTTTAGTCGTCTTACCGATAAAAACCACTTGGGCATGTTTAGCGGCATACTTCAATGCTTGAACTTGAGTAATAGGGTTACCCGCAGTTTCAAAAACCGCATCAAATAATTTCCGCTTTGACAAATATTGGTCTAAATTGACCTTGGCTGAATTGATGACAACATCTGCACCACATTCTTGAGCGACCTTTAAACTGGCATCTTTAATGTCAACCACCGTAATTTTCCCTGCACCTCTTGCTTTAAGTGCCATCACGGTCAATAAGCCGACGGAGCCCACGCCTAAGACCAGAACGTTTGCCCCCGCTTTAAAATTGACACGCTCAATTCCATGAATAGCTACCGTAAGTGGTTCAATAGTTGCTGCTTCAATTAAAGAAATATTGTCGGGTAAGACCAGACAGTTTTGTGCCGGCACCGCCACGTATTCAGCTAATGCCCCCGGAACACTTGAACCAATAAAAGTATAATTGGTACACATTGACGGCAAGCCCGCTTGGCATTCAGCACATTTGCCACAGGGAATAAGTGGCGCCACGCTAACCCGATCTCCGATGCTTAAACCGGTAACCGCCCTGCCCAATTTGGTCACAGTTCCTGAAAATTCATGACCGGGTATCTGGGGAAAATGATGCACCTTGCCTTCATAGTAACGTGGCAAGTCTGAACCACAAATTCCTGCATACGCTACATGAATCAGTACTTGGTCATTTTCAATTTCTGGAACGGGAATATCCTGTAATTCCATTTTATTTTTGGCAGTAATTACTAATGCTTTCATTACTTAGTTTTTGCTCCTAGTTCTAAATCTTGTATCTCTATCTTTGCATTTGCTAATTGCTTTGGCGTTACTTCTGGGAACCAGTTTTCCACATTACTGGTTGAAAAAGCTAACGCCTCCCGCAGTATTGTCATTTCTTCTTCTTTTCGTGCCAATCCGTGCATGAACCGTCCTAAGAAAAAGTCACCACTGGCATTAGGGTTTTTAACTTCTACCGGTTGTGAATAACCATAAAGGTATTTGTGCCCAATTCTGCCAATTGCTCCTTTGCCTCCCAGAGTAATAATAAAATTGCTAATTGCGGGATCAACATCAGATTGAAGAAGATGAAGGTAGTCCTGAATTGTTTCCAACTTCTTCTGCGGAAAAATATCAAGAATTTCCTCATTGTTGATTTTAATCATGTAAGGAGCTAATTTATACGCCTGCCTAAGCGGCGCCCCACTGGTATCAATTACCATTCTGGCTTTAACACCGCGCTGCTGCAGCTGTTCATCCACATCACTGATATAGGTTTCAGGCATTCCCTGCATTAAAGAGCCGGAAAAAACGATATAGTCACCATTTTTAACACTATCCAGCAATGTATTAGTAAAACTGTTAAATAAGCGTCGGTTAAGTTTAAAACCATATTCCTGTGACAAAATTAGCGATCTGTCACTTTCATCAACTAATATGTGACATAGCCTAGTATTAGTATCAACGGCTGTTCTGACTATGGGGTAATGATAATAATCAGCCAGCTGAATAAAGTGCTCACCGTATTTACCACCCAGAATTGTATGAATTTTAAAATCAACATCGTGGTCAAAACTCAGTGCATAAGCCACATTAAAGCCCTTGCCTCCCGGCACTTCTTTCATTTTTAATGGGCGGTTAGGCTTATCCCGTACAATTTTTTTAAAAAGTAAAGTTCGGTCAATCGCCGGATTAGGGCAAATTAAATGAATCATAATTTGTTACCACCTCAGCTACAAAATTCCGGCTAACAACTTAAGCAGGTAATATGTTATCCATGAATACCACTGTGTACCGATTGCCAGAGAAGTAATCTGCGTTATCCCAGACGGAACGTGATAGCCGATTGAAGAAGCTAAATTAGTCAAAAGCGGTGCGGCAAAGCTCGACATGTAAAGCGTAATGCTACAAATAAATAAGGAAATGATGATGCCGCGGAACAAATTGCCTTTTGAAGGCACAATGGCAAAAATAACGTAAAACGGTAAGGCAGTTAGATCGGCAAGTGGCATTGCCTTATTGCCCGGCAGGATAAAAGCTAAAATCATTGTGATCGGAACCATGATTAACCCCAACGTTAAGACGTACGGGTTGCCAATTCCTAAAGCTGCATCCATCCCGATGTAGAGCTTTTTACCGTTAAATCTTTTTTGCATAAATTCCTGCGCTGCTTCGGAAATAGTTGATAGTCCGTCCATTAAAATGGCAACCATGCGCGGAATTAAGACTAAACTGGCTGAAATTGCCACTGCTGTAGTCAATATTTTGGCAACAGACATTCTCGCAACTGCCGCCATAGCACCACCGATAATTAAGCCCATCATCATTGGTTCACCGAAAATACCCAAGTGTTGTTGTAATTTTTCCGGCGTCCAGCTAATTTTCTTCACGCCCGGTATCTGATCGAGCAGCCAATTTAAGGGATAGCCTATCACCGCCCAGTTCGTAGTTTGCAATCCTGGAAACGAAACTCCTTCCAGACCTAGATTTTCTTCCACATCCTTTTGCGTATAATCAGCCAGTTTAAATATGATTGCCATGTTAATCACGGCGCTTAATACTGCTATAAACATATTTTTAGTGGTTAAATAAAGCGCACTGGCTGTAAACAACGGTTGCCAATAATTCCAGATATCAATATCCATAGTCTTGGTCCAGTTGAGTGCAATCATAATGATATTGGTCAAAATGATTGCTAAGAAAACAAACGGTACTACCGGAGTCCCCCAAGCAATTGATGAAGCCACTGGCCAACCAGTATCAGTTGCTGTCAGATGAAAGTGATACTGTTTCACGAGGGCTTTGACTACTGGCGAAATTGAATTCATCATCATTGCCGACATCACGTTGATACCGACAAAGCCAATTCCAACAGTCAATCCTGCTTTAAAAGCCACCCCAATCTTTTTGCCAAAAATGAGACCTAGTATGGTAATTATTATTGGCATCATGACACTAACACCTAAATTTACGATATATTGGAAAAAATTGAGAATTAGTTCCATAATGTATTGCCCTCCGTTTAGCCTTCGAGTATTTCTTTGATTTTAGCGACTGTCTTTTCTTTGCCGATACCTGTTAAAAGTGATTGCCCCAAAACTACGGGGACATCACCAATATCAGCGGAAATCATTGTCGAAGACACTATCAAATCTGGCCTTCTACTAGCTACTTTTGCTGGTATATCAGCGACAGTACACTGGACTATCTCAAAGGGAATTTTCAAGTCCGATACAATATCAGTTACTTTCTTGTTTAAAATTGTTGATGTGGCTATCCCTGTACCACAACAAACATATAATAATTTCTTTTTCATAATTGTTCTCCCAGTATTTAATTGACCAAAAGCTAACCCCTTAGAGTTTTTGATAGATAGCAGTTAATAAATCGTATTCAGACTGGTAACTATTCTTTTTGTTAAAAAACAAAACATCATAATTACCGCTTGAGGAGTTAAGTCTTTGTACCCAAAGCTCATTTCTAGTTGGTACTAGCAACCAAAAACTCATTGCTTTTTTATGCTTGAGCCATAACTCATAAATTTGCCCAAGAGCCAAATCTCGATTCTTTAATACAACTTTTTCAATCTCCTTAGGAATATAAAAAAGATAAATAATGTGAGCATACATTAGTAAAAAGCCGTAAATTAGAAAGCCAATTGCATAAAATATTCGATTTGTTGAAATATTATGGATGATTCCTTTGCCCAGATTGCCCAAAAAAAGATCATTAAGCGCCTTTACAAAATTTATCAATTTACTTTTCCTTTCATTAACGTTAATTTTTCTATATAATTTTTTTAGAAACCGATTTCAAAATTAATTGTAATGACACTATTTTTCATAAGCAATACGTTTCACGTATTATGATTTTTGTTCACTTTTTTTGATTATTTTGTTCATACTTAGTCATCAAAATTAGTAAATTAATTGTGAATGGAGGATAAATTTTGTATAAAGATAGTAGATTGCAACAAATTATGAATATTCTTAATTCGGTTGGAAAAATTAAAACGTCAGAACTAGCCACTAAAATTTATGTTAGTCAGTCAACCCTGCGGCGAGACTTGGTCTTACTGGAAAAGCAAAACATGATTAGCAGGAAGTTTGGCTATGTCAGCTTATTAGGCAAGGCAAACTTAGAGTTTCCTTATTCCGTGCGTGAACAAGAGAATGTTAAGGGCAAGAAATACATTTGTGAAAAAGCAGCTTCTTTTATTACCAACAATATGGCTGTATTTTTGGATTCAAGTTCTACCACCAGCTTTATTCCAGACTACTTATTTAGAAAGAATAAGCTGGTGTTTATTACCAATGGGCTGCTGCATGCCTATAAATTGAGTAAATTAGAAAATGTGACGTTATATACTTTGGGCGGGCATAACCCCAGAAGTTTCGGAGGAACCGTTGGCAGTGACACGATTGCCCAAATCAATAATTACAATACCAATTTGGCAATTGTTTCTTTTGGCAGCCTGCTAAACGACAGTGTTTATATCACTGACAAGGAGCAGGCCAACTTTCGTTTGGCAATGATTGCCAATGCCAAGGAAAGTTTGCTCCTAATGGATAGCAGCAAGTTTGAACAAAGTGACTTTATTAAAGCAAGTACTTTAAAGATTTTTAAGGCGATCATCTCTGACAAGAAACCGCCTAAAGATACGATCAAGTATTGCAATAAGCACGATATTGAACTTATCTGGTAAATTGCCAATAAAAATAAGCCTTGAAAGATTTAGGTCCTTCAAGACTTATTTTTTCTTTTACCACTCAATTTTTGCCGGCAAGTATATATTTAATTAGCGCATACCGCTTATCCCAGTTATTAATGATTAAATTATCGCATTCTTGGTTTAATAAAAAATTGAGCAAATCTGTTTTATCAGGTCGATCTAAAAACAAATATTTTTGCGGAACAACAATTTGGGGTAAAACAGCTCGCAGCTGCTCAAGCGTAATTTTTTTAACAGCACAAGATTTTAAAATCGGAATAATGCAACCATCATCTTTAGGCATAAAATAGTCATAAATTTCAGCATAATCATCATTTTGAATTTCCTGACCAATTTGCGCTAAATTAGCAGCATTATTGCGAATTAGCGGGGCACACTTAATAAATAATTGAATGCCGCCAGCACTGCCAGTAGTATAGACAAAGGCTTGAAAACTATCTTTGAAAAAACTTTTGCGGTATTCAATTATTTTTTGACCAGTTAAAATTTCTTTTACATACTCTTGATGTAGAGATATTAGTAAAGTGGGTAAAAATGGATCATAAACTTCATCTTTTATTTTACTCATTGACAAAATTCCCTTTCAGCATTTCTAATTATTTCACTACTATGTTCATCATAAATATCTTTATTTAAACAAACAACTTTATCTAAAAAAGTAATTAGAATAAGCTTGTCTCCTAATTTTGAGCGCAAAAAAATCGGGTTATACCTCAACTATTGAAGTACAGCCCGATTTTTCCTAATCAGCTACGCTCTGTGTCTTAACAAATGAGCCTTTGCGGGTTCACCTTTTAACCAAGTCGCAAAGAACGCATAGCCGAAGACCATCAACGCAACTACAGCTGCCAAAATAATCATATTATTATTGTTCAGCGTAATTGTCTGTTCCTCATCTAGCAGATTCTTTGACTCATTAACTTGGTTGCATAATCCAAAGAATAACATGATTAGACTGCTTAGAGTTAGTAAGCCATTAACTGCCGTTAAAATTTTCATCTTCGTTAACTTCAAAAAATCATGTCCTTTCTTTCGATTTAAATACCAGCATTATATACCCTTTAAAAATAAATGCAACCCCTTTGCTTAAAATAATTTAAATTTTTTGTTTCTAATATGAATATTATTAGAATTTTATAATTAAATCTTCTAAATCCGAACAAAAAAGAAGTACAGAACTCGTACTCCTTTTTATTGCCATTCACTTGTTAACCATTCTTGCGCTAGTTCAAACCAATGCGCCGCGTGCGGATTTTCCTGCCATTCTCTACCTTTAACCACCATGTCTTTACGTGCCAAAGAAAAACCGTGACCACCACGATTGAAAATATGAACTTCACACGGCACTTTCTTTTCTTGTAAGGCCTCGATATACTCAAACGTATTAGTTACAAGAACAATGGGATCATCCCAAGCATGAAAAATAAAAGTTGCCGGCGTATTTGCAGTTACGCCTAAAGAACTGTCCTTAATAAATTCATCTGCGGGAACTTTATCTTGTTCATCTGCCGGAATATCAAAACCGATCTTAGTCAAATTAATTAAAGGATAGCCCAAAATAGTTTTATTAGGCAGAACTTCTTCACTCTTAAAACCAAATTCTTGCTGGTATTTGGCAGAATTAGCCATACTGTTGGCAAAACTGGTAACGTGTCCACCGGCTGAAAAGCCGATCGTCACAATTTTTTCAGGGTCAATCTGATATTCTTGCGCATGTTCACGAAAATACTTAACAGTGGTCAAGACATCAAGACCAGCATCAGGATAAATGTCGCCTTCATCTTGCACTAAGTTATATTCCATCACCACGCTGTTGAAACCGCAATTGTTAAAAGCTAATGCAACCGGCTCGCCTTCTCTTTTTGACAAATGGTCAAAACTACCACCGGGTATTACTATTGCGAGGGGATGCTTGGGAGTCACCAATTCGCCAATTGATCCCAAAGTATATGTATGCAGCTGGAATTTGCGCTGGTTAAAGTTAGTTAACGTTAGATCATTTACTTTCATCTTTTTGCCCCACTTTTATCATATTCTTCGCCAAAAATGTTGTTGTTAATGGTACTGTTAATAATACACCAATTAAAGAATACATTATAATCAAAGCTTCATTGACAAACATCTTTTCATTTAATACTTCACCCAAAGTGTAATTCAAACGTATGTACCACAAAAATAACGAAAGAAAGCTGCCGAACATCCCAAACAAAATGGTATTCATCGCCGTTCCCAATACGTCATTACCAATTTTAGCACCACTGGCCTTGAGCTCCTCATACGATATTTGCGGATTATGCTTTTTGATTTCGAGCAAACCGGAGCTCATCGCAACGGCAGATTCAGCTACAGCACCAAGTGTGGAAAAGATAGCAACTGCTACTGCAATTAAAGGGTAACTCAATCCCGGCATTTGCGATAAGCCCACCAGAATTTCGCCCGCTTCAGGACCAAGACCGGCAGCTTGCGCCAGCCACTCAAAGCCTAAGATAATTACGCTAACTGCCAGACACACAATGAGTGAGGAATAAAAAGAGTTTTTCGCAACTTGATAATCATGTGTTCCAAGAAAAATTATGGTTACCAGTTTTAACGGCACAAAAATCAAAATCAGAAGTGGAATATTGATGCCCCAAGAAATCAGAATAGCCACTAAAATTAATAACAATGTATTGATTAAAACGCTGAAAAAACTGCGAATTCCGGTTTCTCCACCAACAATTGTCATTAAAATTGCTAATACAATCAATAAAGCAGTTAACGTACTCATTTTTTATTCCCCGCTTTCCACTTTTTTTCTTCTAAAAATAGCAGGCTGCATCCAGTCGCGAAGACCACTGTCAAAACGATCCCAATCGCGGAAATGACGCTTTGGGTAACACCAAGAGAGAGTGTAAAACCGAAAGTGGAGCGCAAACTGTTGTTATCCCGTAAATAAATAATTGTCAGCGGCAGTTCCTCCGACATAAAAATTAATACCAACACGTTAATCAGTGGGCCCATGATTTCCTGACCCATAGTGCGCCCGCTGTGAACTAATTGCTTGGCAGTTAAGTCTGCCTTAGTCTGAACTAGTTCGTAAAGACTGGAAATGATATCGGTGGCCTCATCCATTACCGCTCCTAAAATACCTAATAAAGTTTGTGCTAAAAAGATGCCCCGCGGATCTTGGGTGGCATAATCTCCAGTTTCGTATTTAATTTCCGATTCCCCTGTCAGACGCATAATTAAATAGCATAGTGCAAAAGAAACGAAGGTGCCTAGAATAGTCGCGAGCCAAGTTGCCAACATTTTGCGGTTAAAGCCCTGAACGACTAATAAGCTAAAGAAGGAAAAGACAATGTCGGCTAAGCCAAACAGCAAGACAATATAAGAGCCATTCAGCTTAATATCGAGCATAATCACGAGGTAGAAAATTACCCAGCTAAGTATCATTGAAGCTATCAAACTCAAAGATTTCTTACCTGAAACTGCCACTAATAGTGTAGACATCACAGTCATTGCTAAAACTAACACCCAATCCCGCTTAGGGTCTTGGATGATCGGCTCGCCATGTTTGATATTAACAAATAACCGCTGACCCGCACGGAACTTCTGGGTGACTAATTGTGACGGATAATACATATTGGTAGTTTTGTATGTCTGACCCTTAAATTTACCTGACAAGACCTTTAAATGAAGAACTTGCTTTCTGGTTTCGTCTTTGTTGCCATAGACATCGGTGCTTTTTTCTTCTAAAGTATCCTTAATTTGACTATCGGTCACTACGGCTACATCATTTTTAGAATAAATATCTGTCGCAAAGTAGGTGCAAGTGGTTAAAATTAAACCCACGACTGCAATTAATACCGCAAATAAGTAGCGCTTCTTAATTTTTTTCAATCAAAATCATTCCCATCAATTTATACTTACCTACTGTAACTTAAAAGCAGTCAATATAAATAAATTTTTAGTTAAATTTGCAAAATTTAACTATTATAAAAAAACGACTTTTGGTTAAAAGTCGTTTTCAATTATTACATATCTAAGAACCGTTGCCACCAATGTGTCTTTTCCGGTTCCACTTGCATATCTGCTAAAGTACGGTGAGCATTGGCGTTTGCACTCTTTTCCGCATTTTCCTTTGCCTTGGCCAAGATTTCCTCATGCATCTGCTCACTTGACTTCCCCTCATCCTGCGCTACTTGAGCCCGCTTTTCAGCCGCAGTTAATGGTTTGGTTGCCGGCATATCTTGCACATCCGTGATAGGATCATCAGTCACAATTCCCGAAATATCCGGTAACACACTAAAATCTTCTGCAGCACCATTTGTTTTGGCAGCAGGCTGTTCTAATTGCTCCTGCTTTTTGAGCAGCTCTTTATTCTGTTCTTCAATTTGGTTTAATTGTTTTTGCAGGTGGTTAAGAGCCGTATTTTGCTGGCCAATTGTTTGCTGCAAAGCGTTCAGCAATTTCACCATTTGGGAAGTGGACATTACTTCTTGTTTTTTGCCACTTTCCTTTTTCTTAATCCGTTCATTTTTATCAGTAACTGCAAAAATTTGCTGTGCGGCTTCCTGCAACGTTAAGCCGTTATCCTGAGCCAATTGGTGAAAATCTTCCAAATCACGCACATTTTGCTTACTGTATAAGCGGGCGTTTTGCTTAGTACGTGCATAATAATCGGGTTTACCAGTAATTTTCTCTACAATTAAAGAATATTTGCGTAAAGTAGCCACACTAATGTGCAATTTCTTAGCCGTTGCAGCCGGTGCGGTTAATTCTTCAAAATTATGCTTATCTTCACTCATCAGATATACTCCCTAGCACAATTAAATTAACCAATCTTATGTAACAAGTTTTTCTTATGGTTAAAACGCTCCTGGGCTTTTTCAATCAGGCGGGTAATTAACTCAGAATATGAAATACCTGCTTCTTCAAAAAGTTTAGGATACATACTTATATTGGTAAAGCCCGGTAATGCGTTCACTTCAGTTAAGATGATCTTATTATCGCTATCGCGCAGTGTGGAGTCAACACGAGCTAACCCACTACATTCTGTGACTTGGTAAACCTTTAGGGCATTAGCTCTAACTTTAGCTACAATTTCTTGAGGTAATTTAGCAGGAATCTGCAAGGTAGTAGTGGAATCATCATCATATTTATTTTCATAACTGTAGAAAGTACCAGCTGCATTAATAATTTGTCCGACACCGGAAACAATTGGTTGATCATTACCTAAAACCGCAGTCTCAACTTCGGTACCGTGAATGGTTTCCTCAATTAAAACTTTATCATCATATCTAAAAGCATCGGCTAGAGCCTCATCAAACTCCTCTTTGTTAGTAACATGATGAACTCCAACTGAAGAACCTTGATTTGACGGCTTAACAAAGAGGTCGCTACCAAGTTTAGCACTGACCTTGTCATAGTCCCGCTTGGCATTAGCAGCGTCTTCATATTCAAACCGCTTAATCGCGATCCAGTCAGCTACAGGAACGCCGACGCGTTGTGCTAAAATCTTGGTAAATTCCTTGTCCATTGTCACAGCCGAAGCTAACACATCATCACCGACAAAAGGCTTATTTAAAATGCGGAACAGCCCTTGCAAACAACCGTCTTCACCTAAATTGCCGTGTACAATCGGAAAGAAAACATCAATTTCCGGTAAATTTTTTAATTGAATTAACTTTGAAATGTTGGCAACTTCATGAGGATTTTCAATGGTATATTTAGGATTTTTTAAGACTTTAAAAGAGTCTTCTTCACTTGCTAAATAGCCGTCGTTAGTAATCCAAATTGGATGCACATCGAATTTATCTTGGTCGATGGCATTATAAATATTATGGCCAGACATAATTGATACTTCATATTCAGATGAATTACCACCAAAAATTAAACCAACTTGTGTTTTCTTAGTCATTATTTTTACCTCTTAGTCATTGTTTCTAACTTTTAATTATACGGCAAGAAAACCCGAAGAATTGTAAATTAGACAATTTTTTAGGAATATTTTTTATTATAAGCAAAAAGTCTTGCATAAGGCAAAATCATATCCGAAAAATTTATACTATATTAAAAATTGTTATTTGAATCCCAAGTGATTTCATAAAGTTTATTGATCTTTGTTGGGTGTTTGGCCGGAGCAGCTGGGACAAAAGACTGATGATAAGCTACCGTCAAGTAAACATCATTCGTACTAACTAGTTGTATGTCTTCCAGTTCTGTATAATAGCCGGGGATTTCCAGCTCGCTTGCACCAGCTAAGTCAACTAATTCCCAAGCCTGAGGATCAACTGCTGCCCAAGGAATTTTAATAATCTTTCTATCCCGACCTAACCTATCATCTGCAAATTGGCTGGAAAGATAGATATCACGGTGATTACTAATAGCAAAGCCTTGCAGCGAACCAACTAACCCACCATGACCAGAAAAATTGGGCACTTTAAATGCGGCAATGCAATTTATCGTTCTAATATCAACATGTTTGGTTGTAGTTGTAGCGTGATCAAGAGCATTATTAATATCAGTTAGATAATAAAGCGCAAAATAGCCGGTGTAGTCATTATCGCCATAGGCTACTAAAAAGTAGCGCAGATCAGGTGACACAGCGACTTCTACACGTGCAAACTGCTCTCCAGAGCAGCTGATGCCGAAATCTGCTCCTGCATAATTCAAATTTGATAATCGCGGTTGCATTTTGGTATTGGCAGCAATTTTAAAATAATGCGGCATTTTGATACGTGCAACTTGCTTTGACCATGTAGACCAACTTTGATTTAAATCATTTGGTTTGGTGCCTATAAACCATTGACCAGATCTGCCGGCAAATTCCAAAGTCTGTGTATGTCCTGCTGCTGAACCGGTTAAATGTAAAACTGGTATTTTTTTATTAAAAACAGCATTAATGTTATTTTGCCCGCGATAAACCAGAGTATCACCCGCAACACGCTGCATAGCATAGAGCTTGCCATCAATGATACTGGTTTTTTGCACTACTACCTGGCGCAAGTCCTGATCTACTGGTCCAGTGACCCCGTCCCAGTCATCTAAATTAGCTGTTAAAGTGATACTGATATTTTTTGCTAGTCGCATGTCTTCACTGTTAGTCAAAATCTTTTCCTTATAAAAGTCCTTTACAAAAAGCCATTCAAATTATTAAATATAACTATCATTTGGTAATTTACACATACCTATTTTTATTTTGCCTTATAATTAGTGTTAAAGAAAGGAGAGCATCTTTAAATGTTCAAAAAAATTTATACTGCCCTCTTATGTTTGCTTTTCTTTTTTCCTTTTAGCAATACCCAAACATACGCTGCGGAACTCACACCAAGTGAAACAAGCAAGATAAACAAGCTGCAACAGGAATACGCGCAGCTTGATAAAACTGCTTTTAACTTTAATAACCTTTATTTAACTAAACCCTATTTTAAAACTAAATTTAAGCAGGGCGTGCTTGTACCCGCATACCTCACTAGTCAATTAGCGTACACAAACTATTACCGCGAGTTATTTGGGTTAAATCCGGTAAATGAAAACTCAGAGGACAATATTGCTGCACAAAAAACTGCAGCTGTTTTAGCTGCATTAAATGCTAACCCGATGATTAACCAGCATAATTTACCTCATGATAAGCGCCCCAAATTGATTAGCAAAGATACTTGGCAACTAGCCCGTAACACATCTAATCAAGCAAATCTTAATTTTAATACCACTGACCAATCTGCAGGAGATGTTATCACTGATTTATTGACTGACCGCTATAATTTAGGCGGAGCAGACACCGGTCATCGTGCTTGGCTGCTATCAACGCGCTTAACTACAACCGGTATCGGTGCAGCTTATGGTACGAACGGCTACCGTTATTCTGTGCAAAAAGTATTCAATCCGGTTGACGTTTTCCGCTCTCCGAGCCAAGAAATGGTCACATATCCTAGCGCTGGCGTTTTCCCTATTGAACTTTTAGCAGGTGAAAATATTGCCTGGTCAGTTTATCTTTCCAGCCGCCATTTTGAGGGAATACCAGTCATTACTATTACCGATAAAGATAATGGTGAAACTTATCAAGCAAAAAACGTCCGCAATTATAGTAAGACCGGTTACGGCAACTTTGAAACGATTATTACCTATTATCCTGGATCAATGCCGCTAATAGTTGGCCATGAATATGAAGTAAAAATCACGGGCTTAAGCAGTTATAGTTTTAAACTGTTTCAACTTCAGGAAAAATCCAGTTCTGCGCAATGATAAAAGCTTCTAAAAATGATATCCTATAACAACCGTGAACTTTCATCACTATATGAGTGAAAGAATTAATTATCAAAAAGTTCCAGCATAAGTTCTTCAATTGCTTTCAAAGTGTCTTGAAAGTTTATCTTTTGGGCATAAGCTTTTTGATGTGTATAATTTTTCCATTTGTCTTGCATTGCCTTACTACTTTTTATCTCATTTAATGTAATTTGCCATAAATAATTTTCCTTATTTACTTTTTCAAAAATTTCATTAAAGCTGTTTCTTGAATTAGCAGTATTTTCTAAAGCAGTTCTAGTTATGGGTAAATTCAGCTTTAGTTTTTTATAATATGTTTGCTTTCTAAGCTTGTTTAACATATATATGTCATAAAAGTCTTTCATTGAGTATTGACAATACTGCGACTAAATATTGTCTCTAGTTTTTGGGCAATGATAGTTTCATTATTATAAGCATAAATTTTTATTGGACTGTTATCGATCAAAGAATTGTATTCATATTTGATTTCTTTAGGGGTTATGATATCACCGGTAGAAATATCTATTTTGATATTGGCCTTAGATTTTTTATAAAGAGTGCCCAGTAAATGAACTCGGTACCCAACATATTCAGCTCCTTCATGTATCTTTTGTACATTACCAACTCTTTTAATTTCAATTGGGTCATTTTTACTTGGAATGATATTGCAAATTTCATCAACCATTTTTGTTGCTTCGGAGGAAGTCAAATTTTTTCCTTTAATATCTGTATCAATATCTTCTGTTGTTCTGTTATTAATACCAATTAAACTTGACAACAAAAATCCACCCTTTAGGATTAAATTATTTTTATATTTTGATTTAGCTATTCTTTTTACAAAATCATCTAAAGTAAATTCCTCCAAAATTACCTGTGTAGATGTTTTATTATCTTTTGCCAGTTTACGTATATGAGCTATCATTTGTTGATTATTAGTAAAGTTTCGAAATTTATCATTCATTTTTATAGCAATATTTCTAGGTATTCCTGAACTTTCTTAACAGTTTTGAATTTTCTTGCAAAGTACAGCAATTTGGCAATATTTTTATTTGGCTGTTTTAAATATTGCTTATAAGCCTTATTTATTATTTCAGGATCAATGTGGTTTTGTGGACGTAATATTTCTGCCATAGTTCGATCAATAGAATAAACCCTAACATTATTTCCAGTAGGAGTTTTTACTATTTCTATACCTAAATTATAAATTTGAGGTACTTGCTGATGGGGCACAATTTGTTCTTTTAATTTCGAATTTTTATATCCTCTCGGAAAGGTAAGCTCAATTTTATCTGGAACACGATCACTCAAACCAAATAAATAAAGAGCGGAGTTCAACGAAATTATTCCTTTCTTGAGTCTCAGCTGAATAGTATAAAAAGCATCTTCTAAATGATTTGGGCTGCCATAAATCCCTTTATCAATTAAAATCAACATATTGTCTCTAATGTAACTTTTAATTTGTTGCCCTGAATAGTTTTTCTTTGTAAGTTGTTTTCTAGACAGTACATAATTATTTTGTTTTAACAAATTTTCCAATTCAGATTTATCAGTCATTTCAGTCACATCCTTTTATCTATATTTTACCCCATTATCAACTATAATGGGGTGAAATATAGATAAAATTAAATAAATAAAAACCATATTTCGAAAGTTAAGCGAAATATGGTTTCTATTTAAAATGAATTAATATCCCTTTTTAGAGAGACAATTATATCTTTAAATAGTTATTTTTAAAACTGAGCACATTTTTAAATATAATTGGCGACGGCTGCCAATAAGTCATTTTCATTATTGACAATGGTACCATTAAGTTTAATTAGACCCGTAGTATACAAATTAACGTAGTGAAACTGGTTTTCAGCAATCTGGGTCAAAGCCTGCAACTTTTCTTGATTATCAGCGCCCTGCTGGCGTGTATCTGTGTACAAGCCAATTATCGGAATTTCTTTTGCATAAGCAACGCCTATTTCACTGGCAACACCATTATCAATACTAAGCCCATCAAGCACCGCAATCATTAAATCACTGTTAACCAACTTCTCGGTATCTGCTTGAGCAATCATTTTAGAATCAGCATACGCTTGTTTATCATTGATTGACGCGTTTTCTTGGGGCAAATATAAATCAATTGCATCATCTATTTGACGAATTTTAGCAGCCAGTTGCGCATTATAATTAATTTCTGCCTGTGAAAACAGAGCATTAGCAAAATAAATTTTCATTTGAACTTCCTTTGGCAAGCAACGGTAAATTGCTTTTTTGACACCTAAATTACCTAATTATTTGGCGAGCTGATTTCCCACGGAATTGCACTCAGGATATAAAGAATGACACCAGCAATGACAAAATCGAGAAAAATACTACTACCGATCTCTAAGACATAGCCTAATACAGCCAAGCCTTCGACATTAAATATGACAGGAATAATAGCTAATATTCCCGCACTTAGCATTAGCCAAAAGCCAGCCCACATTCCAGATGCGGTAACTTCATGGGTCAGCATTTTTGAATTAAGCAATAACTTCATATCACTAATCAGTGAGTGCAAACTAATAAATGCCATTACTAGTATAATTACGTTAACGATTAACAAAATAAATGCAATATTGCCCCCCAAAGTGATCGTGTTCAGATTAAAAGCATCCTTCACGTCAAAGGGAGCATTATTTGCTTGCTCTTTTAATTTGTGTTGTACTAGTTGCGCATCACTAGAAGAATCCTGGTCAATATTTAATTCAATATCATGCAAAATTTGTTTAGCTAAATTCATGTTATTAAATTTAAACCAAGGAGTACCCAACGTGTAATCAATAATATGATCAGCAATCGGCTGCGTTTGCTTAGTAGTTAGCAGGTTGGCACTACCATCTTTATTAGCACCTATTATTTCTGCTAATGTATCAAAATGCTTATTAACCTGTCTAACCACTACAGCTTCGTTACTACTGTTTCTAATCTGTCCCTTCATAAAAAAGGGGTTAAGGAAAGTCGCGGTAATCATGGTTAGCGATACAATCAGAAAGATAATAAAGGACAAAGCTTTTTTATATTGACTGCTTTCTTCTTCGCTCATTCTGTGCAAACCATTGCGCGCGCCATTTGCCATATTTTTCCTTCCTAACAGACAATCTCCTTGTCTTCATCAAACATTGTATCTATTGCATGATGAATGGTCTTAATATCGGTAGATTCAATGATATCATGACCCTCTTTGAGCGCCTTATCAATAGTTTTTCTTGAACTATGCAGAAAACTATACATAAATGATTCTGTACCATAATCTGCTATTTCTTCAGGAGAAACTTCATATTTTTGATTATCATAATAAAGACGACTAATACCGGTCACTACAAAGGCAATCCCCATTCGTACTTCTCTAGGTTCAAAGTCAAGGTGGTCAAATAGTTGTTTTTCTTTTAACCAATCATTGATTGTTTGACTCCAAAAGTCGAGTGATTCATTACTCTTGAATACCTCTGTAATGATCCGCTTAAGACCTTCATCATAAATTCCCAACATTTCAATTGCATAAATAAAGGCTTTGGTGCGGGCACATACTTCGTCCTCTTTAGTAGCACTAAATTTTTGCACTTGCTTGTCTAACGTATTGAGAATGTTGCGGACAACATCTGCAATTAAGCCAGATTTATGTGGATAATAAGATTGCAGCAAGGATTTAGAAATCCCCGATTTTTCTGCAATCATTTGAAACGAAACACTATCCATTCCGTTTTCTCTGATTAAATGAAAAGTATTACTTAAAATAGTACGTCTTCTTTTATAATTTTTACGTCGTGCCATAATGTTTTCTCAGCTCCTATACATTTTGCTTTAATTATACCAATGATATAGAATAAATAAACAAAAAGGCACTGGTATATTATTTGCTTATAGTTTTAACTATTTTAATTACATACTAAAAGTAAGCCATTTATCATGTGATTATTTCAAGTCACTTTCACTTAATGAATGCATTGAGCGGTCATTATATACATAATTAATTCCCCGCGCTAAAAGCAAATCTACTGAGATACGAACCATTCTATCTGGATAATGGCTGTGTTTAATTGTATCTGTTACTACGATTTGTTCAATTGGTAATTCATTCAGAACTTCCAGTGCATTTTGTGAGAGCAGTGCATGCGTTGCAGCAACATAAACTTTTTTAGCGCCCGCTGCTAGAACTGATTTGGTTGAAGAAGAAATACGTGAACCGGTGTCAATCAAGTCATCAACAATAATACATTTCTTGTCCTTCACATCACCAATCATGCTGTGTACATCGGCATCGTAACGAGCCCTGCGCTGATCTACAATTGCAATTGGAGCGTCAAAGAATTGCCCAAAATTACGAGCCAGCTTAGCACCAGAATGGTCTGGTGAAACAACTACAATATCGTCTTCTTCCTTAGTAGCAATACCGTTATCAATAAAGTATTGCGCTAATAACGGCATAGCATGTAAGTGGTCAACTGGAACATTGTAAAAACCTTGAATTTGTGAAGCATGTAAATCCAGTACGATTAAGTGATCCATACCAGTAATTTGCAATAAATTAGCTACCAATTTAGCAGTAATTGGTTCCCGCGAACGTGTTTTCGTATCTGAGCGCGAGTATGCTAAATATGGCACTACTACGTTTATCCGGTGAGCTGAAGCACGGTGTAAAGCATCTAAAACAATTTCCAGTTCCATAAAGTTCTCATTTACAGGGTCTTGAATTGATTGAATAACGAAAACGTCGCATCCCCTGACACTTTCACCAATATTGACTTGAATTTCGCCATCACTGAAATGCTGCACAGCAGTTTCGATTAACGGTTTTTTCAAAATTTGCGCAATTTTTTCATTTAAAGCGGGATTTCCGCCTAACCCAATCAGCTTCATTGGGTGCATTAACTGAAGAAGTTCTTCCTTGTTCATAGCTACCTCGTTTATTTAAAATACAATCTTTGCATGTCTATTATAACCAAAAAAGTCCCTAGTGCCTAGCAAAGTAATAAATTGAAAAAAAGCCGAAAGTAGTTTTCGGCTTTTTTATTCAAGTTTCTCTTTTAAATTTTAGTAATCTATTTAAAAAAATCTTCCATTAAGTTCAGTAATTTGAAGCTCTTAACGGCATAACTGTCGTGCTTTTGTCTAGGCATAACCAAAAGCTGACCCTGAGGGATAATTTGGCTGTACCATCTAACG
Organism: Lactobacillus helsingborgensis; assembly: GCF_000970855.1. Lineage (GTDB taxonomy): Bacteria > Bacillota > Bacilli > Lactobacillales > Lactobacillaceae > Lactobacillus > Lactobacillus helsingborgensis. The sequence goes on along the minus strand of NZ_KQ034046.1, from coordinate 203,415 downwards.
TGTTCAACTTTAACCCAGTCTTTTTCTCCCACAACACAATAGGTTGGAATTTTGATTGCCTTCAAGCTATCGACCGACATAAAACTTTCTGACAGTTCTACCTTACTATCGCGGTTCATCCGCAAGAAACGCAGAAACCCTTCAGTCAGATAATGATATGACCTAATACCGTTGCCATTGACAAAAACACCGGCTACCATCAATTTTTGAAACACAGTCTGATCTTGACTGGCAAGCATCATTGCCACTAAGCCACCGGCATCAAAGCCAAAGCAATAGCACCCTCTAATATTTACCTGATTAATAAAAGCAGACAAATCTTCAACTTCTGTTTGATAGTGTTCTGCTGCTTCTCCCTGGCTCAGTCCGTGTCCTCTCATGTCCAGCACATAAACAGTGTAATAAAGAGACAGTGGCGCAACAATTTGGTCAAACATGCCACCATCTAAATGGTGCCCATGCAGTAACAAAAGCGGGGCACCTTTACCTAATTTACTATAATAAAGCTCATTACCATTAACTTTTACTCTCATCTCTGGTCTCTTTCACTAGCCTCTATTAACTTTTGTTCAGAACCATTTTCTTTTCTATGCTCTTGCCATAGACTACGGACAATAATTTTAGCAACAATATAATTTGCTTTAAAATTATCAGGTATCATTTTTAAGTTGAAGTGATGAACCATACTGTCTTTACGCTGCCAGTAATGGTAGATAGGAGTGCTATCGCAGTAAAAGCCCTCGGTCAATGCCAAGTATTGTACGTTAAAAATCTGATCCTCCATAAAAGCTAAGTCTTTCATGAAATGCAAATGATTTTGCCGTACAACCGATAACTTATAGCCCTTGTTCCAGGTATAGCCCTTTACTGGGGTAGCTAGGCAATGATTATCACATAAAGAGCCAAAAGGATTACTGATTAACTGGTATGTTCGCGCTTTTCCTTTCATTCCCCGTACTTGTTTTTTAGTTACAGGAACTGAACCTTGTTTATTTTCATAATCAAGCCAAAAGCCACAAGAAACCATTGCTGCATCAGGATGATCATGAAACGCACGGACAAAAAAGGCAGTATAACCGGAATCAACCCAGTCGTCACCATCATGAAATGTAAAATAAGGCGTATCAACATTGGCAATGCCCACATTGCGGGCATCAGACAAGCCGCCATTATGTTTATTAATTATTTTAAAGTAACGGAAGCGTTCACGATAGCTTTCAGCTATTTTTCTGGTATTATCCGTTGAACCGTCATTGACAATTAACAATTTGAAATTCGGATCATCTTGTTTAGCTAAATGGTCAAGAGCCCGAGTTAAATATTTTTCAACATTGTAAATTGGCATGATAACTGTTAATTCAGGTTGCTGAATCATAGTTTCCTCCTTTACTTTTGTTATTATACCATCTTAAATCTTAAAAATAACGTAAACTAGGTGGTACATAACCATAATTTAAACTTTTGTTTTGAGTATTTAGTATAATTAGTTTCATTCAAAAGGAGTTAATTATTATATGAAAAAAGCAAAAACTTTTTTAACTATTATTACCATGTTATTTTTAAGTACAGTTGTCTGCGGTGCCTTTGAACAGACGGTTAAAGCAGACGACTTACCTGTTATTTGTTTGGGAACATCCCTGACTGAAACTCAAAAAAGCGGTACTTTAAAAACGCTTAGTAATCCACTAAACGGCAGCAGCTATCAAACTATGACTATCACAGGTGCCGATCTAGTAAAGTATCTCAACCCCTCTGGTGCTAATTTCACGACCCAATCGGGCGTATGGTCCAGTGCTATGATCGAAAAAACAGCTGCAGGTAATGGTATTAACGTTCGCATTCTTGATTATAACGGGCACAACAACATTACCACCATCACTGCCGACCAATATCAAAATGCGGCTTTAACTGCGGGCATCTCTGATGCCAATATCTATGTTACCAGCGCTGTGCCGATTGATGGCTCCGGTGCTTTAGCCGGTGTTTACGCTGCTTACAGTAAAACCGGCGAAAACTTAAACCAAAGTCAAGTTAATGCTGCTCAAGATGAAATGAACACTTTAAGCAAAATCACTAAAGAAAATAAGGATAAAGACGGCTATAGCGACGCCCAATTAAATAATGCTATTGCCGGTGCCAAACAGGAAATGAGCCAAATCGGCAACAACGTTTCCGATAGTCAAATTCATGACATTGTTACCAACCAAATCAACATCAATCATCTTGGTGACGTGATTAATAATAACCAGAAACAACAGATTATTAACGTTCTCATTGAAGTACGCGATTCTGGTGCCTTAAAAAATCACAAATTCAAAGATCAGGCAGATGCACTTTCTAAAAACATTAAAAAGAATGCCAAAGGCATTTTTGATAAGATCAATACACCAGAAAATCGTAACTGGCTTGAACAAATTTGGCATAATATCACTGCATTCTTCAGTCACCTTTTCAGTGGCTTAATGGCTATTCAATATTAACTAATTACATTTGATCCATAAACTTATTTAAAGTTTGGTCAACAAATTCATTGCCGCGATTATTGGCATGGCCTTTAGTCCATTCAAATTTAGTCTGAGTAAATTTACTTAATAGTTGGTCAAGTTCTTGCCAGCAGCTAAGATTGGCAATTGCTCCTGGAGTAGATTTAGTCCAGCCACGCTTTTTCCAACCTTTAAGCCAGCCTTTGGTGATTGGATTTAAAACGTACTGCGAATCAAGCACAAATAATAACGGCTTGTCGTTAAAGCCCAATTCCAGTAATTTTTTAAGGGCTTCAATTAGAGCTGTCAATTCCATTTTATTATTGGTAGCGCCAAACTCACCATTTGAATTGTAAGTTGACTTAGGCTGACCACTTTCTTGCCACTCAATTAAATAGGCCCAAGCTGCCTTGTCTGTTTGCCGCACATGACCACCCTTGAAATTGCCGGTATTGCGCGTGCCGCCATCAGTATAAATCGTGGCAAAATAGTTGCTCGCAGCTTTGTTTATTGCCGCAGATTTTGGCGCCTGCTCGGAACTTGTAGCAGTTTCATTGCTATTATTAATTTTTCGGCTTTCTCTTTGGATCTTGGCAATCGCTTCTTGCAAAGTGTCTTCTCCTTTTTGAAAGACCTGATTAACTGTTTCTTTGTCCCAGTTTAAGTATTCTGTGGCATCGGTTATTTTGGCAAAAGATTTGAACTCAGCACCAGAAAAACCATTAACTTGTTTTTTGGCTTCCTCCCACGTGCGATAAACACCTGGTTGGCGGCCTTTTTTGACTGCGTAAAATTTCATATGTTCCCCTATCACTAAATTCTTCTGTCAATGCTAAAATAGAAGTAGTTCTATTTTTAAGGTGGTATTATGTTCTTCAATACTAAAAAATACAAGGAAGAAGTAGAGAAAAACCACAAGCGCGACCTCGCAAAAGAACCAAGTAAGATTAGCATGCTCTTTCTTGCTATTTTAGCAACTTTTGCACCCACTCGCGTTTTCTTACGCCTGCATAAAAAAAGAATAGAAGATAATGCCACGGTTGAACCAAAGGAAGGCAACTTTGAGCAGATACCCATTATTTACTTTCACGGTTTTCGCGGCGGTGACTATACTACAAGGGTAATGGTTAAACAGGCACTTGCCGATAAAGGGTCTGCGAAATACCTTAAAGTTACCGCAGATTTGTTAGGTAACTTTAAGTTGGAAGGTACTTGGACCGGAGATCGCAATCCGATTGTACAAGTGGTTTTTCGGCAGAGACTAATTGGAGTGTATGCAATCGACTATTATCTCCGTTTTACCCTACCCTTTTTAGCTCAAAGGTACCACTTTTCACACTATTCGGCAATTGCGCATTCACTGGCTTGCCCTTGTATAGTGCGGACAGAAATGCGTGAATATCGTAAAAAGAATTTTCCCCATCTGGTAAAATGTGCCTTTATTGCCGGGCCGTTTGATGGGGTAGTTTATTTAGGAGATATTCCCAATGTGAACGCCTTTAACCACAAAGGGCGTCCAGCTGTAGTGAATTTGCATTATCTTTACCTCTTACTAAGACGCAAACGGTTCAATCCCAACATTTCTGTGTTAAATATTTACGGCAATGTCTTAGATAACACAAACAGCGACAAGTTTATCTCCGTAACTTCTGCTAAGAGCATCCGTTATATTTTGGCTCCGTATGCTAAGTCATACCATGAGGTTGAAATACGGGGACAAAAATACGCCGAACACAGCTGGATGCATGATAATCCGTTTGTGATTGACATTATTGATAAATTTATTGGTCTTAAAAAGTAACTTAATTTTTGGAGGAAATACGTGTGATTCTGCTCCGTGATATAGGACGCATCATCATTATTACTAATACTATCTTAGCCTTTTACATCGTCTTTCACAGAAGGCGCTCTGTTTCAACAACTTGGGCTTGGTTGATTATCCTGCTGGTTTTTCCAGTTTTAGGAATGATTATTTACGGTTTTTTCGGGCGGGGAATTTCGCAGGAAAATATTTTTGCGATTAACAAACAGCATCACATTGGTCTGCGCAACGTTCAAAAATCCATTACTGCGGCTCCCAAAAAGATTAGCACTTCTGACACCTCTAATAAGGCCAAGATGGTGGTACATTTTTTTGACCATGATGGTGAATCACCTTTAAGTAAAAACAACCATGTTAAGCTCTACACCGATGGTGAAATCATGTTTCGCGATATGATGCGTGATATTAAAAAAGCCAAGCAATCGGTGAATGTGGAATTTTACACTTTTTATAATGATGAAATTGGTAACGACTTTCTTGATTTACTAATTAAAAAAGCCCAAGAAGGTGTATCTGTGCGCTTGCTCTATGATGCTTGGGGTTCCATGGGAGCAACCAAAGCCTGGTTTGACCAATTAAGAAAAGCAGGCGGCGTTGTGCTGCCCTTTATTACCTCGCGCAACATGATTACGCGGTACCGGATTAACTACCACCTGCACCGTAAAATTGTCGTAGTTGACGGTAAAACCTCTTGGACTGGCGGCTTCAATATCGGTGATCAGTATTTAAGCAGAAAAAAGAAATTTGGCTACTGGCGTGATAGTCAAGTCAGAATTGTTGGTTCAGCGTCATTATTACTGCAAGAGCGCTTTGTCATGGATTGGAATGCCTCTATTCAAAAAGAGAACCAAGTAATCACATTTAACACTATTTTGTTCCCAAATTTGGATGAAAACGACATTCATCGTGGTGACGTGGCAACCCAAATAGTTTCAGACGGGCCAGACAGTTATAATGCTAATATGCGCAATGGAATTATGCGGCTCATGTCGCTGGCTAAAAAAAGGGTTTGGATTCAAACGCCCTACCTAATTCCAGACGATGCGATGTTTGCGACTTTACAGACCATAGCGCGCTCAGGAGTAGATCTCAGAATTATGATTCCTTGTAAACCAGATCACCCCTTCATTTACCGGGCAACGCAGTGGTACGCTAACGAACTATCCCGTTACGGTATCAAAATTTACATTTATAACAAGGGATTTATCCATGCCAAAACCATAGTAGTTGACGATACTTTCTCTACGGTTGGATCTATGAACCAAGATTACCGCTCATACGATCTCAATTTTGAAGATGTTGCCGTTTTTTATGATAAAAACTTCACGCTTGAGGTTGCCAAATCATTTGAGGATGATATGAAAGTTTCATCACTGTTAACCCCAGAAGATATTGCCAAACAAGGTCGCTGGCTTAAGATTTTGCAGAGCTTTTCACGGATGCTCTCACCAATTTTATAATAAGCAAAAAGCCTTCCATATTGCGCATAGAATTCGCACTTTCTTAACTAAATTAAGCTTTTCTTTTGTTACATATTTCATAATATTTTTACCATTTTTAGCAGTATAATAATACTAAAATTTAGTTTGTATGAGAGGCTTAAAAGATGAAAAAATTAGTCAGAGACAAAATTCCAGAATTTGCACATTATGCGACTTATCGTGAACTGGCACCTGCAGAAATTGAGCCGGCTTTAAAGCAGAAATTAATTGAAGAAACTAATGAGGTTCTTGCTGCTAAAACCGAAGAAAACCTTATTGAAGAACTGGGTGATGTTTATGAGGTGATCTTGGCTTATCTTAAATTCAAAAATGTTGACCAAGAAACCTTTTTAAAGCAAGTTAATAAGAAACGTGCTCTTAAAGGCGGCTTCAGTAAATTTTTGGAAATGAACTGGGAAAAATAAATTGCTATCAAAAAAGACCACGCTAGCCGCGTGATCTTAAAAGATATCCTGTACTTCAATGCGGATATCATGATGAATATGATTTTTTAGTGCTTCAATAATTTGAGCTACACCATAAGAAAAGCGCAAATAATATTGTTTATTCTTCTGGGTGGTCAAGATACAAATTACCTGTTTTTTATTAGGGTTAGGTACTTTGATTAGAGTCACCATTACCACATCGGCGTATGATATGGTACGGCGAAAGTAGCCCGACACGACAGCCCTTTTGGGAGCGAACCCCGTAAAGCCGTCTATAATTCCAATCATTAAAAAGATAGCTAAAAAGAAACTCAGTCCCGGATCACTTTTTTCAATCAGTTGCCAAGTAAAGCCAATCCAAATAAAAATTATTGCCCAAATAATTGAAGAGGAGCGATAATGCCCTTTTAAATCAATGTTTGCCTGCCAGTACCAACTATAGCAAGTATAGCCTAAAAGCAGGGCATCTAAAATAAGATAAAAAATTACCATAGAATTCTCCTCACATTTGTTCATTCTCATTATAACAGACTGGGGCGTTTTGGTTGGATAAAGTAAATGTAACTACATAGTTTTTTAACTTATTCAGTAAATTATTTCATAGCTAGCTCTTAAAAGAGATTCCAGTTTACGTAAAAAACAAATTTAATACATTAAAAGCTTAAAGCCCGCTAAATAAGCGGCTCTAAGCTTTTTTTATTTGATCAACTTCAATATGCTTTTTAGCAAATTGAGCTAAAAGTTCTTCATCTTGAGAATCGGTAATTAATTGATCAATTTTGTCTGCGGCACAACAAATAAAATTGCTGTACAAGCCCAATTTATCACTAGTAGCCAAGGCAATAACGTTATCAGCAACATCAATCATTTTCTTTTTAACCTGTGCTTCTTGTTGACTATGAAATGATACGCCGTTATCAGGATCCAAATTATGAATGCCGATAACATAGGTATCAATTCTAAACGTCCTCAAGGCATCAAGTGCTTCTACTCCCAAACTGACAGCTGCTCTTTTGGCAAAAATACCGCCCAAAGTAATGATATTAACATTTCTTTTATTTGATAGCTGAATTGCTACATAAGGCGAGTTGGTAATAAACGTAGCAGCAAAATTTTCGGGTATAGCTTGTGCTAAATAATAATTAGTTGTACTGCCATCAATTAATATAACCGTGTCTTCACGTAAAAAAGACAAGGCTTTTTGGGCCAACTGCTTTTTAATCTCGGTTTTAATCGTTAAGCGCTGTTCAAAAGTAGTTACAGGAGGTCCTATGCGGATGGCTCCATTATAAATTCTTTTAATTAGCCCCTTTTGGTCCAGCTCCCGCAGATCACGGCGGATAGTATCTTCTGAGCAGTTAAACTTAGCCACCAATTCAGCTGTAGTAACGTGTTTGTGAAAATTAATTGCCTGAATAATCAGGTTTTGGCGCTCTTTTTTTAACATTAGGCATCCCTAGTTTACGTTTAACGTGTTTATCTTCACTAATTTTAACATATTTTCTTTTTACTAACTTATTTCAATTTTAGCAGCAAAAATGAGCTTCTTTTAGCACGTTTTTGCATATTTATGCAATTTATTTGAACAAACATGCAAAAATATATTGATTTTTGCATAAATCGCATATAGAATACAGGTGGTTAATGAAAGCGGTATCTATTTTGACCGCAATATATAGAAAAGGAGATACAGATTATGACTCAACAATGGGTTAATTTAGAAGGTAAAGTAGCAATCGTTACTGGAGGCAGTATGGGGCTTGGTGAAGCAATGGTTAATGAATTAGCCGCAAATGGGGCTCAAGTAATTTCACTAGACGTTGCCGCAAATGACGCACATAAAAATCAGGCAAACGTTGCAACAATGACTTGTGATGTCTCACATCAAAAAGAAGTTACAGCGGTTGTCAAACAAATTGTCGACCAATACGGTCACATTGATGTCTTAGTTAATAACGCGGGAGTAAGCAGACCACGTATGTTAGTCGATTATTACGGCACGCATCCCGAATATGAACTTAGTGAAGATGACTTTGACTTCATGACCAATATCAATCAAAAAGGCGTTGTTTTCTGTGCCCAAGCTGTTGCACGAGTAATGATTAAGCAAAAAGCAGGCGTGATCATTAATATGTCTTCTGAAGCAGGTTTAGAGGGATCTAAAGGTCAGAGCTGTTATTCAGGAAACAAGGCAGCAGTCGCAGTTTACACCAAAGCCTGGGCCAAAGAACTAGGTCAATTTAACATCAGAGTAGTTGCTGTGGCTCCCGGTGTTAATGAGCGTACGCCAATGAATAATGACGCAGCCTTCAAAGCATTGGCTTACACCAGAGGACAGGATCCTAATAATATCAGTTCAGACTACAAAGCGATTATTCCTTTGGGTCGTCCCGGAAAAATCAGTGAGATTGCTGATTTAATTACATATTTATCTTCCGACCATGCTTCCTATATTTCTGGCACCACCATTAACATTACAGGAGCTAAATCCACTAGATAGGAGGTGGAGATTATGAACCAAAATAGCAATAGTTCAACCGTTTTAACCAAAATCAGACGTTTTGGCGGCATTATGAGCGCAATGGTCATGCCCAACCTGGGCGCTTTTGTTGGTTGGGGGCTGATGGCTGCTCTTTTCATTCCGCATGGCTGGATGCCTAACAAGGAATTAAATCAGCTGATCGCACCAATCTTGGACTACGTTTTTCCTTTATTAATAGCTTATACAGCAGGATATAACATTCACGGACAAAGAGGCGGCGTCATCGGGCTTTTTGCCAGCATGGGCGTTATTGTGGGTTCAAACATCACAATGATTAGTGGCGCAATGGTTATTGCTCCACTAGCAGCCTGGACACTGAAAAAGTTTGACCATGCCGTCGAAAACAAAATCAGACCCGGTTTTGAAATGCTGGTAAATAATTTCAGTTTAGGTATTATCGGGGCATTTTATTGTATTTTAGCGTTTATCACGGTTGGCCCCGCAATTAGGGGCTTAATTGCAATGATTACAGCAGGTGTTAACTGGGCCACTAAGAATAAGGTGATTCCGTTATTGTCTGTCTTTATGGCTCCCGCACAAGTTTTATTCTTAAACAATGTTGTTAATCACGGAATTTTAGCTCCTATCGGTTTTGCACAAGCAGCTAAAGCCGGAAAATCAATCATGTTCTTAGTCGATAGTAACTGCGGGCCACTTCTTGGCACTCTGCTCTCAATCTCGATCTTTGGCAAGGGTAAAGCAAAAAATACTGCACCTATGGCAATGTTTATTGCCGGTATCGCTGGAATTGGTGAAGTCTACTTTCCATTTGTGCTGGGAAACCCAATCATGATTTTTGCCACAATGGGTGGTTTGGCAGTTTCCCTTTATCTGCAAGTTATTTTTGGTGGCGGTCTAATCGGTGTAGCCTCACCTGGCAGTTTAATCAATATTGCAATTATGACTCCACGTGATGCCATTTTCGCTAATCTAGTTTCAATTGTTGCGGGTTTCCTTGTAGCTGCAGCAATCGGTACGTTTTTACTAAAGGTCTTCCCACCAAAAGAAGATGTTGACCCCACTTTATCCTTCACGGTTGACGATCATGAAGTTAAAACTACAGATGATTTTGTTGTTAAGCCTGCGAAAGGCAAAATTAAGAAAATTATTGTTGCCTGCGATTCCGGAATGGGTTCCAGTGCAATGGGTGCTTCTGTCTTAAAGCTGTTATTGCAAAAAGAAAATTTAACGGACATTCAGGTTAAAAATTCTTCTGCCAACCAAATTGATCAAGATGCGGATCTGGTAGTTACACTTGATTCTCTAATTGACCGGGCTAAAGCAAGCAGTAATAACCCAGATACCACTTTTATTCCAATTAATAACTTTCTAAAAGATACTAATTATAAAGAAGTAATTGATTTTGTTAAAAAGCAAAATAGCAGCGGTACAGCAGAAGCTCCCGCTGAGGAGCAGGCCAAAAAGCCAGAACTTGATCCTCAAATCTTAAACGTTAACAATATCCGTCTCAATCAAAAATTTGCCAGTGTTGATGATGCCATTAGAGCAGCGGGACAAATATTAGTTGATAACAGCTACGTTACACCAGATTATATCGACCAAATGATTGAAAGAAATCAAGATTTGCCGGTATATATCGGTAACCACGTTGCTGTACCACATGGTCTTGAAGACACACGGGGTGCAATTAAGAAAACAGGAATATCAATCATTCAAGTTCCTGACGGAGTCAAGTTTGGTAAAAATGAAATTGCTTATGTCCTTTTGGGATTGGCCGGCGAAGGCGATGATCATCTCAATATTCTGAAAGTGATTTCTCAGACTTTAATGGATGAAGCAAATGTAGAAAAAATCAGGACTGCCAAAAGCCCTGAAGAAATTTTAGCAGTATTTGAATAAAAAATTTTATCGGAGGGTTATTTTAAACATGAAAAATGTAATAATTGTTGGTGCAGGTCGTTTGGGTAAAGGCTTTATGGGAGAAACATTTTATAATGCCGGGTGGAAAATTACTTTCTTAGATATCGATCCCCGCGTTATTCAGGAAATGAACCGGACCCATACCTATGAAGTAAGTGTTCACACTACCAAACGCGTCTTCACGAATACTATTAAAAATTATGACGCCTACCTGGTAGACGATTACGAGCATGTGTTAAAGGCTTTTTTAAAGGCAGATTTATTAATGCTGCCCCTCTATCCCAGTGATTTTCCTGCAGCGGCAAATGAATTAGCCGTTTACTTTAACCAACAATTTAAAGTTGATCCCACTGCAAAAAAGACTCTAATTTGCCTGACTAATAAAAACCATTTGATTAACCAAATAACCCAAGACTTCCGCAGTCACTTGGCTGATGACGAAGTGAGAAATTGGTTTGATCAAAACGTGGTAATAAGAGACTCAATCGTTCGCCGTTCAACCGACGCGGATTCAAATTATGCGACCAAGTTAGTAACAACAGCTGTAGCTTCTCTTATTATCCAAGGTCCCGTATACTCAGATTTTAGCGATGTTAAGTGGCTTGATGTGCGTGACAATGTAGAAATGTTAAAAGATATCAAAGTTTTCACTATTAATGGTCCCCATGCTACTACTGCCTATGAAGGCTACCTGCAAGGATATGATGATATTGCAAAAGCTGAAACAGACGAGAAAGTCCACCAGCTAGTTCAGGGTGTCCATGACGAAACAATAGAAGCCGTCCTGTATGAATATCCGGTAACACGTGATCAAATTCGGGAACTGGAATATTTACCGGCTGCTAAGGACGAAATGTCAGATTCAATTTATCGTGTAGGCTTTGATCCTATCCGTAAAGTTGGTAAAAACGACCGCTTAATGGGCGTAATCAATCTGTGTGAAAAATATCATCTGCCATATACCGCCCATGTAAAAGCACTGGCAGCAGCATTTGCCTATGACGAGCCTCGTGATTCTCAAGCGATGAAAATTCAAGCAGACATCAAAGAAATGGGTATCACCAAGACCATTTCCAAGTACATTGAACGACCAACCACTAATACTGTGGTGCAGCAAATTGCTGCAGAATACGACAAGATCAAGAAGCAGAGGTAAGAATATATGTTCAAAGCTGTTATTTTTGATATGGATGGTGTGTTAATTGATAGTGAACCATTACAGTTGAAACGCCAAAAAGAATACTTGGACTATTTAGGTGTTGCCGTTCCCGACCAGGAACTCATCAAAATGGTTGGCGGAAATAAAAAAATGTACTTTGATATTATTTCAAAATACTATTCTGGTGAACCTAATTACCGTGCCTATTATCAAAAATTTCAACAATACTTTAAGGACCGCCCAATTAACTACCGGAAATTATTAAATCCTGATGCAATTCCGCTATTAAAGTGGCTGCAAAAGCAAGGGTTAAAACTTGCCTTGGCGTCTTCTGGAGCTCCAGAAAAAATCAAGACTGTATTGACGCAGTGTCAGCTAACGCAATTTTTTGATCCGGTGATCAGTGGCAATATGTTCAAGCAATCAAAACCCAACCCTGAGATTTATAATACTGTGGCAGCCAAACTAGGCTTAGAAAATAAGCAATGCGTGGTGATTGAAGATTCGGATTATGGCATTGCGGCTGGTAAAAATGCCGGAATGTTCACTATTGCCTTAAAAGAGGAACGCTTTCCCTTTTCCCAAGCTGCAGCAGATTATTTAGTTGATTCGCTTTCTGATGTTAAGCATGTACTAACAGATAAAATTTAACGAATAGCATTTCTTCACCAAATATTCACAAAATAAATAAAATATTACTTGAATTTTTATTGAAATTATTGTTAAATTACTATTAAATTAAATGCAGTGAAAAAGACGAGTAAATAATTTATTTCTTTAAGTGAAACGGTGATAGTGGGAAACTGTTAGACCCTGAATTATTGAAAAACACTTTTAGCAGCACGCTGAAATTTACGTGAAAGTAGGTTGTGTCGTCTCCAGTACGTTACCACGCTGGTGGAGCATGTTAGTGCTTCATGAGTTGGCCCTTATTTAGGGCAATTAAGGTGGTACCGCGGAAAAAGCCTTTCGTCCTTGTTTTATTAAAAACGGGATGGAGGCTTTTTCTTTTCCTTAAAATCATAGGAGGTCAACACAATGACTTTAATTTTACCTGCAGGTTATCACCCTACTCTTACCATTCGTGACACTGAAGCTGCGATTGTTTTCATTCGTGAAGAATTTCAAAAGATTTTGGCTAAAAAATTAAACTTACAGCGGATGTCTGCCCCGCTGTTTGTTGAAAAAAATACTGGTTTAAACGACAACTTAAATGGCGTTGAACGTCCCGTTGCTTTTGATGCGAAGGACTTACCGGCAGATGATACAGTTGAAATCGTCCATTCCCTTGCTAAATGGAAAAGAATGGCACTGAAAAAATACGACTTTCACATGCACGAAGGTCTTTATACTAACATGAACGCCATTCGCCGCGATGAAGACTTAGACAATTTCCACTCAATTTATGTTGATCAATGGGATTGGGAAAAAATCATTGCTAAGGAGGAAAGAACGGAAGAAACCCTTAAAAATACTGTTACTAAAATTTTTGCTGCCATTAAAGAGATTGAAGCTGGCTGTGCTTTCCGCTACCCTGCCTCTACTTATCGTTTACCAGAAAAACTTTACTTTATCACTACACAGGAATTAGAAGACCGCTGGCCAGACATCAGCCCTGAAGAAAGAGAAAACAAGATTACCGCGGAAGAAAAGGCGGTCTTTATTATGAAAGTTGGTGACAAACTGAAAAGAAGTGGTAAACCTCATGATGGTCGTGCCCCGGATTATGATGACTGGCAACTAAACGGCGATCTGATTTTCTGGTATGAACCTTTAAAGCAAAAAATCGAGATTTCCTCAATGGGCATTCGCGTTAGTCCTGAAAGTTTGCACGCACAATTAAAAAAGGCTGATTGCCTTGAACGCGAAAAGCTGGAATTTCACCGGATGCTGCTTGACGGGGAATTGCCTTATACCATTGGTGGCGGTATTGGACAATCACGGTTATGTATGCTTTTGCTGGGGAAAGCTCACATTGGAGAAGTTCAAGCCAGCGTTTGGCCGCATGACATGATTACCAAGTGCCAAGAGCACGGTATCCAAATTCTTTAATAAACAAAAACCATGCTGTCAATAACTGATGGCATGGTTTTATTGCAATAACCCTATATGTTAGACAAAATCTTGTAGTAAACTAGCAGTAGCAGAACTAGTTTTAAGAAAGGCAAAATTATGATTGATTCTAACAAGATAACTGAGTTAAAAAATGATATTGATCAGGCACGCCACGTTACTTTTTTGACGGGCGCAGGAGTATCGACTCATTCAGGTATTCCTGATTACCGCTCTAAAAACGGCATTTATGACGGCGTTTCTGAAAGTCCAGAAACAATATTGAGCGAAGAAACTCTTTATCAGCGCCCTGACTTTTTCTACAAGTTCGTAATGGATAATATGTACTTCCCTGACGCCAAGCCAAACGACATCCACGAGAAAATTGCTGCTATCTGCAACGAAAAAGGCGATTTAATCACCCAAAATGTTGACGGCTTAGATACCAAAGCGGGTAATAAACACGTGACTGAATTTCACGGCTGTCTCTATAATATCTACTGCACTAAATGTCACAAAGCTGTTGACTACGCTGAATACGCTAAGTCCTACCGTCATGAAAATTGTGGCGGTATTATCAGACCAGGAATTGTTTTATACGGTGAAGCAATTAATGGTGACAGTTTAGCCAAATCTGTCAACGCAATGCAGAATTCTGACCTCGTAATTATTTCAGGCACCAGTTTTGTTGTGTATCCATTTGCCCAATTATTATCATATAGGCAAGCCGGTGCCAAAGTTTGGGCAATCAATAAAACAGCTATTCCGGCAGAAGGAATTTCTGCTATTATTGCAGACGCACTGGATGTTTTTAAACAGCTCTAATTTTTTAAAAAGCCCATTAGGCTATTCGAATTGCTCGTTTTCAGCATCCTAATTTTAACCATTACTTTTCACTTTTTGCGTACTAAAAGAAAAGTCAAAAACTATAATCTTTGTTCAACATATTCTTTGAGCACAACTGCCTGGTTGTGTTCTTTGTTTTTAGCGCCATAAAGAAAAAGGACATCTTGTTCGGCAAGCTTGGCTTTAACCTGATCAACAAAAGCTGTGGTCGCTGGATTATGCTCCAATTCAGCAATGTACTTTTGCCTAAACTCAGGATATTTAGTATCATCGTGATTGAACCACTTACGCAATTCGGTGCTGGGACCAATTTCTTTGACCCACTCATCCAAATTAGCATCTTTTTTGCTTTTGCCTCGTGGCCACAGACGATCAACTAAAATGCGGTAGCCAGCAGGCTGCTCATGTTCATAAATGCGCACTACTTTTATTTTTGTCATGATAATATCTCCTTTTAGTTTAAGTTTACTACACGGAAGAAAAAATGAATTATTCAACTTATTTTACTAATAAACCAACTGCTGCTATTACTAAAGACTTAATCGGCAGACCATTAACATATAATGATGGTCAGAATATAATGGGTGGCTATATTGTGGAGGCTGAAGCATATTTAGGGGTCAAAGACCGGGCAGCACATTCTTACGGCGGCCATCGCAGCCCAGCGAATGAAGGTCTTTATCGCAAAGGCGGCACCATTTATATTTACGCTCAAAGACAGTACTTCTTTTTCGATGTCGCAACGCAAGAATATAATGAGCCGCAAGGAGTTTTAATCAGGGCTATCGAACCAGTCTGGGGTATAGAGCAGATGATTAAAAACCGCGGGGGCAAAGACGGTGTGCTTTTAACTAATGGTCCTGCTAAAATGATGCAGGCTTTTGGCATTCACGATAAAAAATGGAATTTACACTTCTTGTCTGATTCCCCATTTAAAATTGATTTAGATGATAATCATAAAAAGTGGGCTAAGGAAATTAAAACCAGTGCCAGAATTGGTGTTAGTCAATCTGAATTAGAATGGGCTAACAAAAAATTACGTTATTATGTTGCCGGTAACCCCTATGTTTCTAGAATGAAAAAGAGCGCTTATCAAGCAGATAACGGCTGGCGATAAGAGCAGCTTGCAGAAGTCTTTTAAAATAGTAAAAGAAAATAAATGAGATAATTATAAAATATTTTTTAAATAAAATTATTGACAAGTCTCTCTTAATAGCCTATTATTTTTCTAAGTTAAATAATTTCCAATGCAATAGAGGTCGCGGTTGTTACGAAACTAATCTGAGTGAGCGAACACTTTGAAGGTTAGCGTAAGAATTACCGCCGAAACAAGGATGTTGTTCGTTTCAATCTTCTTGTTGGGCTGCAAGAGAATATTTTGCAGACTGTCCCGGTTAGTCCCCGGGGAGCGCTATATGATTTGTTCTAATAATAGATTATAACCTCGTTGTTTTGCGTAACAGCGAGTTTTTTATTTACGCTTTTATTGTGTTGGCTTTATTTGAAACATATTTTGTGGAGGTTTTCAAAATGAAGTCAAGATTTAAGTGGTTGGCTACCTTAGTTGCCCTGTTCACCTGTTTGGGCATTGGGGCTAATTTTAGCCTGAATGAAGTTAGTGCCAAAAAGGACGACGGTACGCTCAAAGTCGCCATGGAAGCTAATTATCAGCCGTACAATTGGACACAGACTAATGATGCCAATGATGCTGTGCCAATTGAAGGCTCAAAAGAATACGCCAATGGTTATGACGTTAAAATTGCCAAAATTATTGGTCAAAAATTACATAGAAAAGTAGAAGTTGTTAAGACTGAATGGGATGGTTTACTCCCCGCTTTGACCAGCGGCAAAGCCGATTTGATTATCGCTGGCATGAGCCCAACAGCTGAACGTGAAAAAGCCATTAATTTCTCTCAGCCATATAGAAACAGTACTTTTGTGGTAATTACCAAACTTAACAGCAGATACGCCAACGCTAAAAAGCTGACTGACTTTAAGGGTGCAAAATTAACAGCGCAACAGGGTACTTTCCACTATGATTTAATCAAGCAGTTAAAAGGTGCTAAGAGACAACCAGCTATGCGCGATTTTGCGGCAATGCGGCAAAGTTTAATCTCCGGTACCATTGACGGCTATGTTGCCGAAGACACTGAATCAACTTCCTTTAAGATGGTTGATCCTGACATTAAGTCAATTCCTGTCAGCAAAATGGCTGGTTTCCACGCTACTAAGGAAGAATCTGTTACCTCAATCGGAATTGCCAAGCCTAACAAGGCACTGCTCAAGAGTGTCAACCAAATTTTAGCTACTATTCCTCAAGCAAAAAGGGTTAGGTTAATGACTGAAGCTGTTAAGCAGCAGCCTAAAACTGATAGTGATAAAAAAGGTAAAAAGACTAAGTCAGAACCTTGGTTAATATCTATGTGGCGCCAATATGGCGGCATGATTTTAAACGGTATCGGTATGACCTTGCTTTTAGCTTCAGTTGGTACTATTGCAGGTTTCTTTATCGGTCTGGCAGTGGGTATTGTCAGAACTATTCCTACACCAACTACCAGTGGTAAAAGATGGCTGCTCAAGTTTGTTAACTGGCTGCTTTCGGTTTATATTGAGATTTTCCGGGGTACGCCAATGATGGTGCAAGCAGCTGTGATTTACTATGGTATTGCCCAATTCTGGCACCTGAATATTGACAGAACGGTCGCCGCACTAATCATTGTTTCGATCAACACTGGAGCGTATTTAGCAGAAATCATTAGGGGAGGAATTATTTCTACACCCGAAGGTCAGTTTGAAGCGGCCAGTGCGTTAGGAATGACCCACAACCAGAGAATGTGGCATATTATTCTGCCACAAGCAATCAAGAATTGTCTTCCTTCAATTACTAATGAATTTATCGTTAATATCAAGGATACCTCAGTTTTGAGTATCATCTCCGTCTCAGAGTTGTTCTTTGTTGGTTCAACGATTGCGAGTCAGACATTTAAGTTCTTCCCAACTTACTTAACAATTTCTGCTATCTACCTCATCTTGACCTTTACCATTACCAGAATATTCAACTTAATTGAAAAACACCTCCAAGGAAGTAAGAATTACAACTTAATGGCAAACCAAGTTCAAGTGGGCACACCAAAAGACATGGAGGCTAAGAACTAATGACTGAAACAAACGAAACTATTTTAAGTTTAAAGCACATCAAGAAAACATTTGGTGAACACCAAGTGTTAAAAGATATCTCTTTTGACATTAATAAAGGTGAAATTGCCACCATTATCGGTCCTTCAGGTGGCGGTAAATCAACTACTTTGCGCTGTATCAACCTGCTTGAAGAACCTACTGCTGGTGAAATTGATTTTCATGGTGAAAATGTTTTGGCACCAAACTACAATCGCAATATTTATCGTGCTAAAGTCGGCATGGTTTTCCAACAATTTGACTTGTTTGAAAATAAGAATGTTTTAGCTAATTGTATGGTAGGTCAAGAATTAGTATTAAAACGGTCAAAAGACGAGGCGCGTAAAATTGCACTTGCTAATCTGAAAAAAGTAGGTATGGAGCAATACGTTAATGCTCGTCCCAGCCAACTTTCAGGTGGACAACAACAACGGGTTGCGATTGCCCGCGCAATCTGCATGGATCCTGAAATTCTGTTATTTGATGAGCCTACTAGTGCTTTGGATCCAGAAATGGTCGGTGAAGTTTTAAGCGTCATGAAGAATCTGGCTACTACTGGTTTAACGATGATTATCGTAACCCACGAAATGGCGTTTGCGAAGGAGATTTCCGACCAAATGTTTTTCATTAGCGATGGCGTAATTACTGAACAAGGCACGCCAGATCAATTATTCAATCACCCGGAAAATGAAAAAACCGTCAAGTTTTTGAGTAATTTTCAGAATAATTAATAAGGTCTAATTAAATATAAAAAACTGGTAAACTCACGCTGTTAATAACGTGATTTGCCAGTTTTTTTAGTTTGCTTGTGGCTCTAAAAGTCCAATAATTTCCTGATTAAATTTAGTTGGTTCTTCCCACTGCGGGAAATGACCAGAATGGTCAAACCAAATTATATTGCACGGACTAGTAATTTTAGCAGCATATTCTGCAGCCAACTGCGAGGACACATGATGGTCATGCCTGCCCTCACAGAAAGTGATGGGAACGGCAAAATGCAGGATATTTTCAAAATTAACGTCCATTAGTTCTTCCCAAAAATATTGAATTGATTGCTTCGAACCCTGCAAGCGATGAATTAAGTCTTTAAAAGAATAATCTTTAGCAGATATAAAAGGACCAATTAATTTGCGGTAGTTTTTAGCGCCGTAGATTGAACCGCCATAAGCCACAATCATTTTAGTTAATTTGAGGCTGGCTTTAGTTGGTTCATGGACAAAATCAAGTTGGTCAAGTTTGGCAGTGTTTTTCATTTTTGTTCGTAAAAAAGCTTTTTGTAGAGCAATATTCTTTTTCATATTAACGACTTGACCAATTCCGATATATTCCGTAACCAGCTCTGGATACTTTTGAATAAAATAGAGTCCTAAAACTGTGCCCCAAGAATGACCCATAATAATCAATTTATCTTGTTTTAACCGTTTTAATAAATAAAGCACAAACTGATGAATATCTGTCAAGATGGTATTAATGGACAAGTTTTCTTCAGGTGAAAATTTGTAATACGATAGGCCGCTGCCCCTTTGTTCCAGATTGACAAAGATAAAATGATCTTCCAGTTCGCTATTAAATTTTTTAGTCAAGGGGATGCAGGCATCGCCCGGTCCACCATGCAAGTATAAAATGATTGGTTTCCGGCCTTGCTTTGAACTAATTGAAAAATAAAGTTTAGCGCCGTTAATTTCTACGTTTTCTATTACTGATGTACTACTCATTTTTTGCCTATATTCATATAATCACTTGTTATTATGCATACGCTGCTACTTTATTTAAGTATATTATTAATGTTTCTGCTTTGTAAATTGCAAATTATGTTTACAAGACTGAAACAATTTTATCGAATAAATGCTCCTACATGTATTACTCTAAACTAAAAAAGCTATCGGAAGAGCCAGCTGAGAAATCTGTATATATCAAATAGTCTAATGTACTTTATGCTAGAAAAAAATACCAAGCAGTATAGTTGCCTGGTACTCAAATCTTGTTAAATTTTACTCATTTTTACCTTCAGCTTGGTAAAATTTAGCCCGATTAATTAAATAGTCAAATAAAAGCACACAGATTAGATTTAAGACAATAATTAAGAGTATCACTAATGGGTGATCTTCTTGCTCATCTGTCATATTCAATAAATATAAAGTTTCAAAACTAATAGGTGCACCTTGTAATGCCATAAAATAAAATAAATCATTTTCGACTTGCTTAGTAAATGTTTCTTCTTTTACTTCAAAGCAAGCTGTAGCAATTATTGTTATGATGAATGCACTAATTGACCATATTAAGTTATAATTCGGCTTATTGGAGAAAAAAGCCTCCATTTCAATTATACACAACCACAGTAAAGCAACTCTTGCTAATTTCATTTTCATCTCATTTCCCACAGCCTTTCTTTTTCGATTTATTTTAATTATTTTATTATTTATAATTATAAATGAAATGTGGTATTAGTCAAAGGTTCTATTAGTCACTGCACTTGTTCTGTTAGAAATATCAGCTATTACATCTGTTTTAGATTGGTCAAAAATCAGCTTAATTTATCTCTAATTAAAAATTTTACAATTTAATATTTATGTACTAACCTATAAGTAAATATTATCATTGATATAAATAAAAGTTAAAATTATAACTGTTTCTTGTATCTGTGAAGAATTTAATCTTGCTTTGTGCATAATAAATCTTGGCAATATCATGATTGGAGCTATTGATAATGACCAGAAACCAGACTACGATGAAAGAACAACTGCTAATAGATCATGGCTATAAATATTTATGGTTTATTGTATTAGGCGCATTCTTATTGGTTTTAATCTTACCGTTTTTCAAATCTGTTGATTTAAGCGTTGGCGCCTTAGGTCTTCTACTATCAGCTTTGGCGGAAGTATTAACAACATTTTTTCAACACAAACATATTACCTTTATTATAAGTTTGGTTTTGGGTTGGCTATTAGCTCTAATAATTAGTGTTATTCTGTTTTTTTACATTATGTGGGCTTCAGGCAACATGGTTTTCGTCAAATAGTGAATTTAAATAAATATTGCCACAGAAAAGAAAGAGCACAAAAACAGGCAAACCACTTAAATTGTGGTTTGCCCGCTTTTTACTTAATGCTCAAATAGCAGTGTATGCTTAATCATCATCTAGCTAATCGATCTGCTATATTATTCTTTTAGTGTCCTGGTAATTAAAACTAATGAGGTTAGACTTTCTATTTATCGTGTTCTCTGTGCCATTCTTTAATCTGCTCCAGCCTCTTTTTAAAGCGGTCTTCATGACCTTGCGAGGTTGGCAAATAATATTCGTGTCCCTCTAAACTCGGTGGCATAGTTTTCATTGTCGTTAACTTGTCTTTAGCATAATGCGCGAGCTGGTAACCTTTACCATAGCCCAAATCTTTCATTAACTTAGTCGGGGCGTTGCGAATCTGCAAAGGTACTGGTTCATCAATCGTCTTCTTAACATCTTCTTCAGCGGCTAATCTAGCTTTATAAACCGCATTTGATTTTGGCGCAAGCGACAAATAAATCACTGCTTCCGTCAAATGAACATCACATTCCGGCATCCCTATAAATTGACAAGCCTGAAAGACGTTGACCGCCACATTCAGCGCATTAGTATCTGCCAAGCCAATATCTTCACTGGCAAAACGCACTAGTCTACGTGCAATATAAAGCGGATCTTCTCCTCCTTCAAGCATCCGCGACAGCCAATAAATTGCCGCGTCCACATCGCTGTTACGCATTGATTTATGCAAAGCGGAGATGATATTGTAGTGTTCTTCTCCGTCTTTATCATACAGGACTGACTTTTGGGTAATTAATTGTCCCAGACTATCCATAGTCACAGCAATCGTATTGCCAGTTTTATGACCGTTTAAAACTGCCATCTCCAGCGTGTTTAAAGCTGTTCTGGCGTCACCGTTGGCAAATTTGGCAATGGCTTTAATCTCCTGCTCACTGATTTTAACGGTTAACTTGCCAAAACCGTTAGGGTTGCGCAAAGCATTTTGCAATAACTTGATAATATCTTTGACTTCAAGCGGTTTTAAGACAAAAACCTTGCAGCGTGAAAGCAGCGCCGAGTTAACTTCAAAGGAAGGATTTTCGGTCGTGGCGCCAATTAAAATGATACTGCCACGTTCAACGTAGGGTAAAAAAGCATCTTGTTGTGCTTTGTTAAAACGATGGATTTCATCTACAAATACCAGCGTTTTTTGCCCCACTTCGTGTTCTGCTTCAGCCTGCTTCATAATTTTGCGGATTTTAGTAATGCTGCTGTCAACCGCACTAAAATTAAAAAAGCTCGCCTGACTCTGCCGGGCAATTATTTCAGCCAAAGTCGTTTTGCCGACTCCCGGTGGTCCCCAAAAAATCATTGAGGAAACTTGGTCATTATCAATGATTTCGCGCAATATTTTCCCCGGTCCCAGCAGCTGTTCTTGCCCCACAAATTGATCTAGGTTTTGGGGCCGTACGCGGTTAGCCAATGGTTCATTTTGCCCACTATTTGCAAATAATGATTCTTGCTTCATCATGACATCTTCTTTTTATTTACTTTCAGACACTTACTAACCTAATTATACAAGCATTTGTCCGCTAGCAAAAATAAATGAACGTCTGTTTGCTCTAAATTTATTAACTAGTTTACGTTATAATTATATTAGGTACAAAATCACAGATAATGAGGTGAAGATATGAAATTTTTCAAGAAAGTTGGCATTGGCTTAACAGCCCTGGCCCTATCCACCACTCTATTTTTGCCATATACCGCTAACTCCCAAACGGTAGAAGCAGCTCAGAAAGCCAAAGGAAAAGTCACGCTGCTTGAGAGTGATTATGTTTACAACCCGTCAGGCCATAAAATAAAATTGAAGCAAAATCGGGGTACACATAGCTATAACATTCCTAACGGCTTTAATGCTGATCCCAAGGGCTATTTGACTACAGAAATGATAGTTTATGATGATGACAGTAGAACCAGCTATCTCTACTACGGCACTAAAAAAATTAACGGACAAAAGTTTTACCACTTGGGGCATAACTATTACATTAATAGTGCTAATGTTTTAAAAGTCAATGGGCGCAATATCACACAAGGTAAATTGACTATCAAACACGATGCACTGATTTACACCAAGACTGGCAAAACAACGGGAAAGAAATTAAGAACTAATACAGTTGTTAAGTACCAAGGAAAAGCTAAGACTGCTACTAAAACACCCAAATATTTTTACTACCTTAAGGATGTCGCAAGGTACTTCCAGCCCAAATACGTACCTGCCCACAAAATAAAAGGAAAATATTTTTACTCCTTAGGACATAACAGTTACATTAAAGCAGCTAACATCGGCTATATTAACGGTCACATTGCTCGCTACAACGGTGTTTCGTCAGCGACTGTTCTTAAGAACACCGCCAGCATAACGGTAAATTATTCTGCCGTTAAACGTAAACTGAAAAAAGGACAGAAGATTAAACTTGATTTAACTGTTATTCCTTACCAAAATGATGGCTTTGAGGGTTATCTTTACAGACTGCACGACTATCCAGATGAATATGTTGATGAAGACGATGTTAAATTGAAAAAGAATTTGCCTATCATTGACTATCGCGACTTAGTTTATACTTACGTTACGCCAGTGACAGATAACAGCGTTGAACTTTATGACACATCTGGCAAGACAATTGGTAAACGTATTATAAAGCCACAATACAGTAATCTGACAGTTGATGGCTTAATGTACCTCTGGGTACCTGAGGAAAATAAGGCGGAACTGTTTTATCATTGTTTAAATTACAGTGACGCTAGTGTGATTGATGCCAACAAACCAAACTCGGTGCCAAATTCAGAACCAACTTACCCTGCAAAAAAGCAAGCATTAATCTATGGCAATAACTTTATTAAGGTGAACGATGTGAAATACGTCAGCGGGTTAAAGCTAAAGGCACTGAATACGATTGAGCAGGCTGAAAATGGGCAAAAGATTGCGACAGGAGCTGACAAACAGGAACTGCTCACACTTTTTAATGAAGGAAAAGATCTAGAACAAAATAGCGCTTATCATGATCTTATGTCTAATTATGATTGTGCCTTAAGAAACGCTTCTGCTATGTTAAGGTCTGATAAGGCAACTGTCACGCAGGTAGATGAAGCTGTCTGGTATGTTAAAACCGCTAAAAAGCAGCTGACAACTATGTCTACTCCTCCCGGTGATTAATTTTTTAACATAAACAAAAAGACTAATTCGTAATTAAAAACGAACTAGCCTTTTTTGTCTTATCTATTTAAGTTTGAACCCTTTAGGCAGCTGCGGCTTTTTGCCATTATACATGACATAAGTTTCCTTGGGGCTCTTTTTAGCCGAATGGTTATACAGTTTAAGCAATTGTTTTGCAGTATATTTCTTGCCCCGAGGCTTGGCAATTGTGCCTTTGCCAACAGCTTGAATATGTTTAAATCCTTGACCTACTCCCGAACTCTTACGTAAGCGGTAATGACCGAGCTTGACAGCAAAGCCTTTTGGATTACCAGCATTTTTCAAAATCTGACTATTGTGAATATTAAAATGGCTTAAATCAACTCCAGCGAGCTCTTGATCATTAGTAAACATTTCCGTTGAATCATACATTTTTGGTAACCGCCAGCCACGCAGATCAACAAAAACAAGATTATCACAGTCCATAAACATTTGGCTGACCCTGGTAACCTGGCGTGTATCCCAAGTATGCAGGTCAAGCTGCTCCAGACTTTTTGCACCTTTAAACATCCTCAGCATATCAGTAACTTTGGCAGTATTAAAGTGCCTCAAGTCAATGTCTTTTAAACTGCTGTCGCCACTGAACATTGAATTCATCCAGCGTACGTTCTTGGTGTTCCAGCCTGTTAAATTGAGTTTGGCCAAAGAACTGTCTCCAGAAAACAGCGAGATCATATTAGTAACGTTGCTGGTATCAAAACTGCTTAAATCCAAACTAGTAGCAGCCGGATTGTGGGCGAACATTTCTTTCATATCTTTAACTTTACTCGTATCAAAGTGACTGAAATTTAGCTGATCCAAATGAGCGAATTTTGCAAACATCCCCGCCATATCTGTAACATTACCGGTATTAAAGCCACTTAAGTCAAGTTTAGTTAAGTCAGAACATCCTTGGAACATATTTTTCATACTGGTGACGTTTTTGGTGTCCCAATTAGCCAAGTTTAAGTGAGTAACTTTACTACCCCTAAACATTTCCGCCATATCAGTCACTTGACTGGTATCAAAATTACTCAAATCAAGACTTGACAGATTTTGGGTACTGGAAAACATACCAGACATATTATTAACTTTACTAGTGTTAAAGTGCTCAAGATTTAGTTCAGGAACTTTTATTCCAGCAAACATACCAGACATGTTAGTGACATTACCGGTATTAAAATTAGTCAGATCAAGCTCTGCCACATCGCTATCCGCAAACATATCTCCCATATCGGTCACCTGGCTGGTAGCAAAACTTTTCAGATTAAGATGTTTCATCGGGCTGTTTCTAAACATACCGCTCATATTTGTGACTTTGCTGGTATTAAAACCGCTCAAATCTACTTCTGTTAGTCCTGTATTGTCAAACATTCGTTCCATGCTAGTCACTTGGCTGGTATCAAAGTGACTCACATCAGCTTTAGTTAGAGCTTTGTCATTAGCAAAAAGCAAAGCCATATTTGTCACTTGACTAGTATCAACTTTGTCGAGACCTGTAATATCCTCCAAATACTCCAGACCGAAAAACTTTTCTGCCGAATTCGGAGCCATTTGAACTGGTGTTTCAAACACAATATGCTCAATATTACCAGACCATTTAAACTGTTTTAAAAACGGTGTACTTGATAATTGACTATTCTTTTGCGCGCCACTAATCCGCAGGGTTCTGCTAATAACGTCGTATTTCCATGTGCAGCTGCCATCAGTGCCAGTCCACAGACCAGCATCAGCTGGCAAACCTGTCGCACTAACTGGGACAACAGTAGGTGTTGCTGCAGCTACATTTAAGTTAGATTGCACCATTACGACTAAACCTAATGCCATTGTTGCAATACCTATCCCAGTTTTTTTAAACTTGCTTAAATTTGGTATCTTCATCTTGACACCTCTTTTCTCTTACCCTAATTATACGAGTATTTTACTTAAAACTAATTAATAATTTAAAACTTAAGTTAAACTTTGCCAGACTATTATTCTTTTACTGTAAGACATGTATTACTACCCCTATATTAGGTTATAATAAATTTAGTAGAAAGGATTAGTAAGGAGGTAAATCATGAAACTTACCAAAAAAATCTGTTTGGCGATTACGGCTTTGGCATTGATCGTCACACCTTTTTTAGCAAATTGCAATCAAATACAGACAGTTGCAGCTGCCAGAACCAGTAAAAAGACCGCAAAGGGTAAAATCACGTTAATCTATGATGCCCATCTTTATAATAAATATGGTCATAAAATTAAAAACAAGAAAGCAGATCTATCAAATGCTGACAATGATATAAATGGCTATAGATACATTCCTAATTTTGACGCAGGTATCGTAGAATATTACGGCACCAAAATAATTAATGGGCAAAAATTCTATAATATTGGTGATGGTTGCTACATTAATGCAGCAGATGTCAAGGAAGTTAACGGTAAGAACAGTAAAAAGGGCAAATTGGTTTTATTACAGAAATCAGCTGTATATACTAAAGCCGGTAACAAGAGTGGTTACACTTTACCTAAGCGCGCTATTGTTAAGTATCAGGGCAAAGTTAAACAAGTTAAATCAAAGCCGAAATACTATTATAGTAAATACTTTAAATCAGATAACGATGAGCACTTTTTCTACCTTCCTCTTACAAAAATTAAAGGGAAAAATTATTATGCCATTGGTAAAAATCGCTATGTCAAAGCCTATAATGTGGCAAGCTTAGATGGTTATCCTCTAACTTACAATGGGGTTACAACTGCCACGGTCTTAAAAAAGACAGCAACTCAAACTATCAAAAATAAGACAACGAAACATGTTTTAAAAAAGGGGCAGAAAATAAAAGTCGATTTGGCTGTTCAACCTTGGGCAGAAGACTTTGAAGGCTATATTTTCCGTCTGCATGATCATCCTAATGAGTACATAGATGAAAGCTACATCAATTTAAGAAACTATTTGCCAACTTCCAATTACTTTGTTCAAGTATGCAGTTTTGTGAAATCAAAGAAGACTGCAAATATTAAGTTGTATGATGTCACGGGCAACCCTGTTGGAGTTAGCTTTAATGCTGCGGAGCTGTCCATCTTCAATGTTGACGGCTTGTTCTATATTTGGAATGCAACAACAAATAAGGCTGAATTGTATTACCATCTTTTAAGCAGCAGCTTTAACAAAAAAGACCTCCTCAATAATGACGGTACACAATTAAGCAGTCCTAAGACAGACTCTCAAAATGCTGGGAGCACTTTAACTACCGCTGAAAAAATAATTTCCGTTAACAGTTTCGTTAAAGCGAGCGACGTGAAATTTTATGACGGTATAAAGCTTTCACCTTTAAATAAACCTGCAGAAACTGAGCAGAAACAAAAAATAGCCACTGACAGCGATAAAGCACAGCTACAAAAAGCCTTTGATTCTGGGCAGCAAATTGGTGACAGCAATGGCCGTCACGGTGAACTTATGCTTAGTTACGACTATGCTTTAGTTAACGCAGCTGTGGTTTTAAGATCAGCAAAAGCAACTTTGGCACAAGTAGACCAAGCAAACTGGTTATTAGAAACCACTAAAACCCAGATAGATACTTTGTACTTCGAAGATTTTAGTTAAAGTTTGCTGGAAAGCCAAATTAAAAAGGATTAGTTCTGAAATGAACTAATCCTTTTATTTTACTAAAGATTAAAAATGAAATGATTTTGGCAGCTGTGGTTTTTTACCATTATACATGACATAAGTTTCTTTAGGGCTCTTTTTGGCAGAATGATTATACAGCCTGAATAATTGCTTTGCAGTATATTTTTTGCCTTTCGGATTTCTAATTGTTCCTTTGCCTACAGCCTGAATATGCTTAAATCCTTGACCTACACCTGAACTCTTACGCAAACGGTAATGGCCCAGCTTTACAGCAAACCCTTTAGGATTGCCAGCCTCCAATAATATTTGACTATTATGAATATTAAAATGACTAAGATCCACACCGATCAGGCTTTTATCGTGATAAAACATTTGCGTTGAATCTTCTAACTTGGGCATTTTCCACCCGTGTAAGTTGACATAAGTTAGATTAGGACAATCCATGAACATTCTAGCCGTCGCATATACTTTACTCGTGTTCCAGTCATGCAGGTCTACAGTTTCCAACTTGGTATCATTTCTGAATAGGTCAGCCATACTGGAAACATTTTTGGTGTTCAGCTTACCTAAATCAACATTAACTAAATTTTTATCATTCCTAAACATGTTAGCCATATCCGTTAAACTCTTTGGGTTCCAACCCTTTAAATTTACTTCAGATAAAGCCGTACATTTTCTAAACATATTGAAAGTGCGCGTAACTTTGCGAACATCAAAATGACTGACATCAATTTTCTTAACGTTGGAGACATTTTCAAACATACCAACCATAGAAATGACATTGCGTGTGTCTAATTTACTTAAGTCCAATTGATCAAGATGGTTAAAACCGATAAACATCCCAGTCATATCTTTGACTTTACTGGTATTCAAATTACCCAAATCGAAATCAGTTAAGCTATTCATATTTTTAAACATATACTGAGTATCTGTTAAGTTGCGGGTATCCCAGCCAGTGGTGTTTACTTTTACTAAATCAGGCGCGTCCGCAAACATATAGGCCATTGTAGTCACATTTTGGGTATTAAAATTGCTTAAATCAAGACTGGTTACTTTTTTAAGCTTTTCAAACATACCATTCATTTTGGTAACATTGTGGGTGTCAAAATTACTTAGGTCTAAGTTAGTTAGGCTGTCATTTGCGAACATCCCACTCATATTTGTTACATTTTGCGTATTAAAGTTTTTAAGATTAAGTTGTGTGACCTTAGCTTCACCAAACATGTTGGCCATGTTAGTTACATTACTGGTATCAAAGTGGTCTAGGTCCAATTTTGTAACAACCGTATTGGTAAACATACTTCCCATGTCAGCTACTTTAGATGTATTAAAATTCTTCAGATCCAACTGCTTGGCTTTTGTGAATGCAAACATGCCGTTCATGTTCACTACATTTTTGGTATCAAAGTGACTGACATCTAGTTCGGTCGTTTTTAGACCCAAAAACATTTGACTCATATCGGTTACCCGGCTAGTATCAAAATGGCTGACATCAAGACTGGTTAAGTTCGAATCGTCAGAAAACAACTTCGACATATTAGTTACGTTGCTGGTATCAACTTTGTCTATACCTTTGATATCTTGCAGTGAACTTAATTGAGCAAATTTTTCTTTTGAGTCCGGAGCCATTTGAATCGGATTTTCAAAAACAATATGTTCAATATTCCCAGCCCATTTGAATTCTTTAGTAAAAGGCGTACTTGACAATTGTGCTCCCTTAGCACCGCTAATAGTCAGTGTATTGGTAAGAACATCATATTGCCAAGTGCAACTGCCATCTGTGCCAGTCCAAAAGCCCAGCTGATTATTGACAGTGCTGGTTGCAGTCGGTGTTGTTTTTGCAGTTTGATCTTTAGCAGCAGGTGTAGCAGAAGCTGCCACAACATTCTGGACTAGATTAGCGCCACTCATCATGCCCAAGACTGCGGCAGCCATACTGATCCCCAATTTTGCTAAAATATTTTGCTTGAATTTAGTTGACTTCATTTTTTAACCTCCCTTTTTCCTTAACTTCATTGTAAGCCTTTTAAAAGTTAAATAATATCTTCTTTTGTGTTTACTTGCGCTAGTTTCCAACCAGTCATAAAGTGCTGCTCGCGTAAAGAACGCAAGTCGTTATAATCGCTTTCCAAGCTATCAATTGCATCCTGCAGTTTTTTGTTTTGCTTACGCATCTGGTCAAGTTCGGGATCATTAACAACGCCTTTTAGGTGCATCTTAGCAGCTAATTCGCGACGTTTTTCCTCAAATTCACCCTTCAAAGTAGCAAGAGCGTCTTCATATTTGACGAGTTTGTGGTTAACTTCAGGGATTTCATTATTTAAACTGACAAACAATTTATACGGCATGTTAGACTTGATGCGATTGCATTCCGTGCAGGATAAAATCAGGTTGTCAAAATCATTATTATGTGACAGCGAAACCGGATCTTTGTGATCAACGCTGCGGCCGCGCCTGCCGCAATATTGGCAGCGATAATGGTATTTAGCACGAATACGCTCACGGTCAATATAATCCACTTCATTGAGCTTAAAGTCGACGTTTAGGCCTAATTTACTTAGATTTTCGGCAAAAGTAAACTCGCTGCTGGGCACAAAATCAGTTTGACCCGTTTCACTGTCAATTACTGCCTGATTAAAATTATGTACTGATAGTTGCTGCTGGGCTAATTCATTGCCGTCATAATCCTGAATAAAAGCTTCATAGCGCTTGCGCAGGTCATTTTTGGCAATTAAAAGCGTGGGGCTTTCTGAGTCATCATCTTTTCCTACAAAAGTAAACAGTAGACACTGCGCAAAGACTTTTACCGCAATATTGGCAAAATTTTCCGGCGCTTCCCCTCTCTGGATACACAGATCGCAAATACTGGTTAATTTAGGGTTAAGCAAGCCTGTTTGTTTAAAATGTTTGGCATTTATGCGCAAACCGCACGCACTGCATTGAAACTTCACTTTTAAGTATTCTCCTTAAAGCAAAAAGTAATTACTTCCATTTAATTTTACTCAATTTAGAGCAATAAAAAAAGGTGGACGAAAGCTTCATCCACCCTTTAGTCTTAATTAAAAACAGACTATTTATTTTCGTCTGCTTTGGCCTTGTTCAAGAAAGCAACAACTGCTGCTACGTGCGCAACACGCTTTTTGCCATTTCTCTTGTTCTTAGGTCTTTGGTTTGGCTCACAACCAGTGTTGTAATTCTCACCTTTACGCATAGTACTATACTTCCTTTCAAGATTTTCGAAAATCTTATATAGTTTACCACTTAAGCTATAATGAAGCAAGATGCGCTTTTTGAGTGTGACTTTTTGGTTTGAGCAAAAAAGCGGCCTCAATGAGACCGCTAAAAAATTAGGTGATTTTTAATTAGATATTATTAGTTTATAACACTAATTATTTGCACTGACAGTCATAGCTGCATCAATTACACCACTGTCATCAGCTAAACTAATAGCTGCATTCTTTTCATCAACAACCAAGTTGTTGCCTAAATATTGCATTTCTGCAGGACTGGTGTATAAATCCAAGCCGGCATTATTTTCAACTTTAATTGAAAATTCCGGATCTTGCTTATCCAAAACTACAAATTGAAAACGAGTACCGGCAGCACAGCTGCCAGCAATATTAGAATATTTGTTAGAACCGTCATTTAATGAAAGTAAAACAACTTGTCCATCTTTCACACTTTTTCTAATCTTATCAGCAGCACTTGATTTAACGTTCATTTTTACTGATTCGGAATCACTCATTTTAATATTTCCTCCTAAACCTTAGCAATTTTCTCAAGTATAAGATATATTAAGTTATAGTGTCAAAAATTATGTTTATAGTAAAAGAGCATTTTCAATATGAAAATTTATTATTGCGAATACGAGGAAAAAAGGTCAAAATGTATATAGCGATTATAGATGATTGTAACTTGTGAAAGGGGACATTTTATGACCGTCTTGAAAAAGGTTTTTAGTGATAAAATCCTGCAGATTACTTTTGTAATAACGATTATTAGTCTTTTTTTTGCTAGACCGCGGCTTGAAGATATCAACCTTCATACAATATTTTCAGTTGCCGCGATGCTAATCATTATTCAAATATACGCCTACCTGCACGTGTTAGACGTGTTGGCGTATAAATTGACCAGTATTGCCGACAATATGCAGAAATTAAACATTTTGTTTACACTCTTAGCAATTATTGCTGGGATGTTTCTCGGCAACGACATAACAGCGCTTACATTAATTCCCTTGTATTTGAATATCGCCAAAAGATGTGATTTGCCTCAAATCTTGCCCGTTACTTTAATTGGGATGGGGGCAAATATTGGTGCTGCTTTTACACCGTGGGGTAATCCTCACAATATTTTTTTGGTCAGCAAATATTCTGTTAGCGCCCTACAGTTTTTCTCATGGTCATTGCCATATCTATTAATGGCGCTGATCATCACGTTTATTATTTTTCACTTCATTCCTCGTAAAGAAATTCCGCGGCAAGACATTAAACAGATTAATATTAGTTTAAGACCGACAATCATCACGACTGCGGTTTTTGCCCTATTTTTCTTAGGGGTCTTTAAGGTGATTAACGTTGCCATTCCGATGATTGTGGCAATTATACTAGCTTTATTAATCAACCCCAGAATTTTACTTAAAGTAGACTTTGCTCTACTATTAACTTTTACCTGCTTTTTTATTTTTATTAGTGATATTCAACAGATTCCAATGATTGTCAGTATCATTCACACAATGATCAATTCGGAAAGCTCGACCTACTTCACCTCGATTATCTCCAGTCAAATTATCAGCAATGTTCCTGCAACTATTTTAGTTGGTAAGTTTACCCCGTACGCGGAGGCATTATTCCTCGGCTCCAATATCGGCGGTTTTGGCTCTCCCATCGGTTCAATGGCTAACATGCTAGTATTAAAAACTTTTACCCAAAACGCTACAGTTTCAAGGGGCGAATTCTTCAAGAAATGGTCCGTAATGCAGTTTATTGGTCTGCTGGTTCTAACCGTTGCCGGCTGGGGTCTTTTATTAATTTAATAAAATCAATAAAGCTTTGCTAATGAGAGATAGCATAAGCTTCTTTTTTATATTCAAAAGCTTCATAATCAGTTATAATTGAGTGATATAAATTAAGGAGGAAAATTATGATCAGTTTAACTTGGATAATTGTAATAATTGCTATTTTATTAGTTATAGTTTACATTGCAGTATACAACGGTTTACAAAAAGCCAAGGTTTACACCGATGAGTCTTGGAGCCAGATCGACGTACAATTGAAGCGGCGTAATGATCTAATCCCTAACTTGGTCGAAACTACTAAAGGTTACGCTAAACACGAAAAAGAAACTTTAGAAAACGTTGTTCATTTGCGTAACCAGTTAACAAATATTCCTAGTGATGACCATGCTCAAACTCTGAAGGTTTCTAACCAAATTTCCGATGCCCTTAAGTCAATTTTTGCTTTATCAGAAAATTATCCTGATCTTAAAGCAAATCAAAACTTCTTGAAACTACAAGAAGAATTAACTAACACTGAAAACAAGATTGCTTATTCCAGACAACTGTACAATTCATCAGCTGC
Source organism: Lactobacillus helsingborgensis (assembly GCF_000970855.1). GTDB lineage: Bacteria > Bacillota > Bacilli > Lactobacillales > Lactobacillaceae > Lactobacillus > Lactobacillus helsingborgensis. Next base: position 170,110 of record NZ_KQ034046.1, on the reverse strand, counting down.
CTTATATGATCAAAAACTTTTAACTTTCCCATCTAACATAGTTGCTCATATCCACGGCTTTAAGAAGGTTGATTACTTACAAACTAACGAGTCGGAAAAAGAAGTACCTAAAGTTAAATTTTAAATACTAGGTTATTTTTATGTTATTTCAACAAATTGCCCGCAATAAGCGTAAGACCGTTGGTATTATGGGTCTGTTTGTTATTATTTTGGCACTTGTAGGGGCAGGCTTAGGTTATCTTTTTAGTGATCGACCCGTCCTAGGGTTAGTTATTGCCGTCATTTTTAGTATCATTTATATGCTAATTGTCTTGCCTAACCCAGCCAACATGGTAATGAGTCTTAATCATGCCCAAGAAGTCCATGAGCAGGATAATCCAGAACTTTGGCACGTTGTAGAGGACATGGCACTTGTGGGACAGGTGCCGATGCCGCGTGTATTTATTATTGCCGATCCTAGTCCCAATGCCTTTGCGACAGGACGTGATCCTAACCATTCTGCTGTAGCAGTGACACAAGGCTTGCTTGACATGATGAACCGCGAGGAACTTGAGGGCGTCTTAGGTCATGAAATTTCTCATATTAGAAATTATGACATTCTGGTTTCTACTATTGCTGCAGTCTTGGTTGGCGTCATTTCATATTTATCGGGAATTGCCAGCCGCTACATCTGGTGGATTGACGATGATAGAGATAGAGACGACAACAACGGCGGTTCTATTATTGTGATTTTCAAAGTTATAGCTATTTTGTTTGTGTTAATTCTGGGTCCGATCTGTGCCAGCTTAGCGCAAATGGCATTATCGCGTAATCGGGAATACTTGGCTGACGCTTCGTCAGTTGAATTAACGCGCAATCCTCAAGGATTAATTTCGGCGCTAGAGAAAATTGACGGTTCTGCACCAATGAAAAAAGCCGATCCGAGCAGTGCGGGAATGTATATTGAGGATCCATTACGCAAAAGACGCAGTTTTACGCATTTATTTGACAGTCACCCGCCGACAGCGGATAGAATTAAACGTTTGGAAAAAATGTAATAAATAAAGTAGCCTTTTCTAGTAAGGCTGCTTTTATTTTAAGTTGATATTTGCTTGTCGAAATAGTTCTGCACGCATCTGCACGGGCGTTTCATGGTAATATTCACTAAATTTTTTATAAAAGAATGATTTGCCGCTATAACCTACACGGGTAATTATTTCCTTAACAGAGATATCCGGGCGTGCCAGCAAACTTCGCGCTTCCTGCATACGTCTTTCATCAACATGTTCCATAAAGCTTTTGCCCGTTTTTTGTTTAACCAAACTTGAAAAATAATTGGGGTTAAAGCCAAAATACTTGGCCGCATCATTAAGGCTGACATCAGTGAAATGAGCATCAATATACTGCTCTAACTCGGTTTGAGCAAACTGATGATTACTAATCAACCTAGTTTCAGCAGCTAAGTCTTGGCTTCTAATTGCTAAAAATAAGAGCAAATTAAGTTCTGCCATAATTATGTTGCGTGCAAAAAGATTTTGATTGAGATATTCATCAATTACTTTTTTAACTAGATGAGCGGATTTAGACATTGGCGTGCCGCTCATACTTAATAAGCGTTTCTGATCAAAAGCTGTAGTAATTTTTTTAAGTAGACCCTTTTCTTCACGATTCAGTTTAGAGTAATCACCTAGAAAATCTTGCATAGTTAAATTAGGGTCAAATTCAAGTTTAACTAAAATATCTTTATGGCTTGGTTTTAAAATCTCGTAGTTGCATTTCTTCTGTAAAAAAATAATATTACCAGCACCCAAAGTAAGTTCCTGAGCGTTAATCCTGGTTTTGACTGCTCCTTTTGCCAAATAAAGAATGGTTAAGCCTGTAGTTTGATAACGATGTATCCCAGTATTACGATTTTCCAAAAAAGCACTGAATAAATTAAAATCTTCATTTCCCGGCTTTATTCTTATCTCATTTGTGTCCGACTTTTTTGAGTCCAAGACACTAGCCAAATATTGTTCTAACTTAACTGCCGCCATTACGTCACCTTCTTGTTTTATTTTTTATTTTCATAAATTTATTATATAGCAAATTGGCAGCTTGCTAATAGATTTTTGTTATTTCACAATTATTACAGACCGTTAAAAGCAAGACTAATCAGTCTAGACAATAAAAATTCTTTTAGGTATAATGAAAATAATATCGGGGTGCCGTATAGGCTGAGAATATACCCGTTGAACCTGCTATGGATAATGCCAGCGAAGGGAAAACGAAAGATTTTACGTCGTCAGGTATTCTCCTGACGATTTTTTTGGTAACTAAATTGATTAAATTAAATAACCTCACTTTTTCATACGATAAAGAAAATCAAATATTAACTGATATTAATTTAAAGATTCCTACGGGAGAATTTTCATTATTAGTTGGCCCTACCGGCTGCGGTAAGTCTACATTATTAAAAATTTTAGCAGACTTGTATCCTAAATTTGCCGGTCACTTAAGCGGCACTGTGACTTTAGCCGGGTTAAAATCCGCAATGATGTTTCAAAGTGCCGGTGAGCAGTTCACGATGGCAACGCCACGTGAGGAAATCATTTTTGCACTTGAAAACTTATGCCTAACTAAAGCGCAGTATGAGAAGCGTCTAAATGAAGCCGTTCAGTTTGCCCAAATTGATTATTTGCTTGATCAAAAAATTAATACCATGTCTGGCGGCGAACAGCAGCGGGTAGCTTTAGCCGTTTTAATTGCAATGAATGTTGACCTTTTTTTACTCGATGAGCCGTTTGCCAGTTGCGATCCTGCAGCCCGCAAGTTTTTGATTGCTAAACTAGCCCATTTGCGCGATCAGGGCAAAACAATCATTGTGAGTGACCACGTATTATCTGGTTATGAGGGCATTTGTGATAACCTGTTTCAATTTCAGGGTAAAAAAATAGTGCAACTTGCACCAGAAGAAAAAGAACAGCTGTTACAGAAAAGTATGATGGCTGCCTCTTATTCTTTTGCTCTGCCAGAACAAAACGAGCAAAATTGTTTTACGCTGCAAAATACCCGGATTTATCAAAATCGTTTGCTTCTCAAGCAAGAGAATTTAAAAATTGTTGCTGGTAAAACTACCCTGATAACAGGAGCAAACGGTGTGGGCAAAACTTCGCTTTTTAACGCATTAACTAAAATGTTGCCGTATTCTGGCAGTATCACTTACCACAATCAGGAAATCAACAAATTAGCGACCCGCAAGTACCTGCTTAAAGTCGGGCAAATTTTTCAAAGTGCAAGTGATCAGTTCATCAACGTTTCAGTGGCAGATGAAATTAACCTGAGCAAAAAGCACCGGACTAATTCTTTCTTTACGGATGAAAAAATAAATGAAACACTATCCTATCTTGAACTTGATTCTTTGCTTGATCATGTTGTTTACTCATTATCCGGTGGTCAACAAAAGAAACTGCAAATTTTACTGATGCTGATCTCTGATCAAGATGTATTACTGATTGACGAGCCCCTTAGCGGGCTGGATGCGGTTTCTGCGGGTAAAGTAATGACGTTACTAAGAAAAAGCCAAAAGGCCCGTAACCAAACGTTATTAATCATTAGTCACGAATTAACTAATTTGGCTGATTGGTGCGACTATCATCTTGTTTTTCAAGAACAGCATTTAAGCTATACAAATAAGTGAGGCTATCAACAATGAATCCTAGTTTCAAATTTTTTCTGGCACTAATTATTTCATTAGAAATATCTCTTAAGTCCAGTTTATGCACCAATTTGTTAATCATCGGTTTTGCATTAATTTATCTAATTTACAAACATATTAAATTAAAGAATTTGCTGCTAACGCTCTTAATGCCCCTAATTGCTGCATTTACGGTTTTTGCTACTTTATATTGGTTTGCACCGCAACCTAACTTGCAAAATGCACTGAGTTTATCCAGCCGTGTTTATGTCTATACGCTGACGATTTACTGTGTCTCAATTGGAACCACTGCCACAGACTTAGCTCGCTCTTTTGAACAAAACTTTCATTTACCGAGTAAGTTTGCTTATGGCGTTTTAGCTGCTCTCAATATTGTGCCGCGAATGAAAACAGCCGTTAAACAAATTCGGACTGCCGGCATGATGCGCGGCGTTTACCTGAGCTTTTGGTCACCCGTTCTCTATTTTAAAGCGATCTTAGTGGCCCTTAATTCAGCCGAAAATCTGGCACAAGGAATGGCATCTCATGGCTACCAGGAAAATGCTAAACGCTCTGTCATTGTGCCCATTCCTATTAAAAAAAGTGACTGGTTAACAGCCATCATTATCCTTCTTTTAGTAAACTTGGCTTTATTCACATTAAAATAAAAAAAGTGGACGTTCATGTCCACTTTTTCTTTGACCTAATTTATTTTGCTAAAGTATAGCCTATAATATTCACTTTGACTGGCTGGTCTGCATTGACAAAAATCTGAGGTGTTTCGGAAGCATAATATCGTTCTGAAAATACCAGTTCACCGTCATTTATGAAAAATTCAATTGAACTGGTATCAATAAATACCCGGATTTTCAGATTGGACTTTGGTCTTAATCTACCATAGCGTCGAGAATCATCTGCGGGTTTATCAGCTCGAGTTAAAACCACTTCGTTATTCCCTTTGTTCCAAGTGAGTGTTACTAAATCTTCCTGCTTATTTTTGAGTATAAAATTAATCTCACTACCAGACCAATCTTCAGTTTCAGCTGTCAAAAGCAATTCCAGATGCTGCGGATCAGAAACATTAATCTGCTTTAATGAAGTCATCAACTTTTCATCAATTACTTTTTCTTGCCGCAGCTGTTTCAGTTCTTTAATGGGTTTCATATACAGCTGATTGTTCTTTAAAGTTAATTCTCTAGGTATGGTTAAAGCACCACACCAGCCATCGGCCTGTTCAGGAAAATCAGCGTGCCACATATCAAGCCAGCCAAAAAGAATGCGCCGGTTATCAGGTGTTAACATGGTTTGCGCTGCGTAAAAGTCATGACCATGATCAAGTTCTTGAAACGCTCTGTGTTCAAACTGGTTTTTGTGATAATCCATCTTGCCGATGAAATATCCCGTTTGGTAAAGATTAAGATATTTTTTACCTTTTGCTGCAATCCCCTGAGGTGAACATAACAGAACATCTTGCCCATTTAGTGAAAAAAGATCTGGACACTCCCACGTATATCCTTCATTATCAGTTCCCTGAGAAACTGCAATTGGTCCTAAATATTCCCAGTGCAATAGATCAGTTGACTTATAAGTAATTGCTCGACCTAATCCTGTTTTATCTTGACTGCCAACAATAATATAATATGAATCTCCATGTTGCCATACTTTTGGATCACGAAAGTGCTGTGAGTTATCAGCCGGTGGTACAGCAATCACTGGATTACCACTGTATTTTGTAAAATGAACACCATCATCACTATATGCAACATTTTGCGTTTGGCAAAAACGACTGTGATCATTCACATCATAATAATGATTGCCAGTATAGATCAGATATAAACGGCCATCTTTTTTAATCGCACTACCAGAATAACAGCCATTGTCATCTTCAGGGCTGTCTGGTGTCAGTGCAATTGGCAGTTCTTCCCAGTGAATTAGGTCTTGACTACGATAGTGCCCCCAATGCATTGGACCTCTTTCAGCTGAATAAGGATAATACTGGTAAAAAATATGGTAGTAGCCTTGATAATACGAACAGCCATTAGGATCATTCATCCATCCGGAAGGCGTTGAGACATGATAATTAAGGCGATATCGCTCGTTAGTAATTTTTGCTGGAACCTGCATTTTTGTTTCTTCCTTATTTATTTTTATAAATTTCAGTTCGCTTACTTGTTTAATTGCAAAATTAAATTGCCGTGATTTACTTCTATATCCTTGTTCTTTGTGGTAAAACCATTTTTATATTCAGGGAATAATACCATGACTGTTGTTTGCTTACCAGCTGCTTGAATAGCTTTTAAATCCATCTTAGCCAGTGGATCGCCTGCTGCAATTTCTTGACCATCTTTTACTAAAATTGTAAAACCTTTGCCACCTAAATCAACAGTATCAATTCCCATATGCAGTAATATTTGTACGCCATTTTCACTCTTTAAGGTAATTGCATGCTTGGTCGGGAAAACAGATATCACTTTACCATTAACGGGTGCAAAAATATCACCGGTAGTTGGTTGGATAGCGAAACCGTCCCCAACTAATTTTTTGGAAAAAGTTTCATCATTAACTTTTTCAAGAGGTAAATATTCACCATCAACTGGCGCTAAGACTGAATTATCATCAGTAGCAACTAGTATTTTGCTTTCTTTGTGGTCCACTCTTCTTTTGTTTTCCGGCAATATCGGCCTGAATTTATTCCAAACAAGAATAAAAATAATTGGCAAAACAAATGCAATTAGGTTACCAATAACATACGGTCCTATCGGTCTGGCAACCGTTAAACCCGGAAGTACAGTAAGACCCTGCGCTAAACCTTTAACATTTAACAGCTTCATGTAAACTCCGCCAAATCCGGCTCCCAGAAACGAACATACGAAAGGCACAATACTGTATTTAAGATTAACAGCAAAGATAGCGGGCTCAGTAATTCCGACTAACGTAGGAATAAAACTTGAAATAGCAATATCACGATCTTTGGATTTTTGCTTTAAAATCAAGTACATCCCAATACAGCCACCGCCTTGGGCAATAATGGAAACTGACCAAATAGGTTGAATATAATCAAATCCTGTCTGTACAATTAAATTAGCTTCAATTCCCTGGATAGCTTGATGCGTTCCTGTTACCACTAAAGGTTGCAATCCTGCAGCAAAGACAAAGGCACCAAAAGCACTCATCTTCATATAAAGGAAATTAATAATGCCGCCTAAAATATTCCCAATCCAGAGACCAAGAGGTCCAAAAATGAGAAATAGGGATAAATTGGCCGCCAGCAAAGTAACAGCAGGCACGAGTATATACGAGACAACTTGAGGTATATATTTAGTAGCTATCTTTTCAACCTTGGCCTGAAACCACGCAGTTAAAATCGCCGCAAAGACACCACCTTGGAAACCCACAGCAGCTATTTTTAGACCAAACAAATTCCAGTACGCTGGATGAACTTGTCCCAAGACAAAAGCATTTCTATCAGCCAAATCAGGTGAAATCATGACAAAGCCGACTAGTATCCCCAAAATTGGATTACCACCAAAGCGCTTAGTGGCTGAATACATTACTAATACGGGCAAGATTTTAAATGTAGTGGCGATAACATTTAAAAATTTACAAAAATCGCCCACATACACACTCTGTTGGGCCAGTGACTTGGTCATACCAAACATGCCCGGAGTAGCAAGCAATGACCTTAAGCCTAAGATCATAGCAGCACCAATAAAAGCCGGAATTATAGGAATAAAGATGTCACCAAAAACTTTAAAGGCTTGCTGAAATTTATTTTTGTTTTTGATACCTTCATCTTTAATTTGATCAACTGATACTTCTTTAGTCCCAGAGATTTTAACAAAAGCATCATAAGCTTGTTCTACTGCTCCTGGACCAAATACTATTTGCAGTTGACCGCTGTTGTAAATTACTCCTTTAGTGCCCTCAATGTTATTAAGTGCATCTTGGTCGGCCTTATTAGCATCTTTTAAGACTAGCCTTAATCTGGTAACACAATGAGTGGCACTAACAACATTATCTGCACCACCAACATTTTCTAAGACTTCTTGCGCAATTTTATTATAATCTGCCATTTGTTTTTATCCCTTTTTATCATTTACGATAATCATTTGAAAACTCAATTTGATCAAGTTGAAGCGTTCCGTTAGTCACAGTCACACTTAAAGTATGACCAAATTTGTGGTAAACGCGGGCATTTAACGCAGTACCATCTAAATAAATCGTTAGGATATTATCATCCACAATTACTTTTAGATCATATTCTTTACCAGCCTTTAAATCGATTGGTCTGTTAAGTCCCTTGCTCATCATTTGGTACCACCTGTAACAAGGATTTTTATCCAAAGTTAAACAGCTCTCATCTAAATTAAATCTAAACTCATAAGATTCATCTGTTGCAGGATTTCGGTAAAGTCGAATAGAAAAATCACTAACAGATTTGCTAAAACTGATTTTAGTATGGAAATAGAAGTGTTCCCCCGTATCCTTAATAAGTTCTTTTTCTTCAAGAGTGTCTGTAGTTTGCAATTCCTGCGGCGGAATCTCTCTTTTATTTGCAAAGGCTGCACAAATTTCTGCAACAGGACGAACACCCAACGTATTATCCGCACGTTGGTAAATTTCTTGTGGCACAAAAGTACCGCCCCATTCATAATTGTTCATATCATTCAGACCAACCTTAGTGGGAACCCAGCCAAAGAGTACTCGGCGCTTACCGTCAAATGCTGTTCTGGCAGCATAGTAAGCTCGACCATCAAAAGCTTCATCTTTAGGCTTAACCCAAGGGCCATTTAAACTTTTACTCATCCTATAAAAAACCTTGTTTTTGACGCTATATTCTGAATAAACCAGATACCACCAATCACCCATTTTAAAAAGTTGAGGCATTTCAAACATGGTATATAAATTTGGGGCCCAGAAGTCACCCTCAAATTGCCAGTTCTCTAGATCTTTTGAAGTGTATTTTACAAGTCTTCCAGTTAACTTATGCTTATCTTGACCTTTACGCGCTCCTAAAATCAGCAGGTATTCCTTTTTGGTATCATCCCAAATGACCGATGGATCACGCCAATTACGGTTATCATAGCTGGGTTGTGGTTCAAGCTTTAAAGCATTTTTTGACTTCGTCCAGTGAATAAAGTCATTACTTGTGGCATGCAATAGTATTTGCGAAGTCTTTCCTTCTTTTAAAAATTCTTTATTAAAACCTGTGTAAAAAGCATGAATTTTACCATTAGCTTCAAAAACAGACCCAGCATAAACAAATTGATCCCAGTCTTGATCGCTGCCCCGCTTTAGTACCTCTCCATAATCATCGTAGTGTACAAAGTCTGTGGTGGTTGCAAGCGACCATCCAAACGGATCAGTAATTGGACCATGAATCCGTTTATCTCGTTGATGGTAAATATAAAACTTACTATCCTGAGCGTAAGGCATAATATCTCCTACCCAAACATCTTTAGGTTGATAGTAAATTTGTTGATTATTAGTCGGCTTTAAATCCATCGTTTCCTCCTTGTTAGCACTTACATTCACTATTGAATATACTGCAACCCGTTACATATGTCAACCGGTTACATATATAAAATTAAAAAAAGCCAGTTAAAAAAACTGGTAATTATTACACTGTGCGCCCTATATAAAGGCTTACAGGAAGGTCAAGGCAATCTGTTTCTTTTTTACCGTTAATTTTATTTATTAATTTTTCTGTTGCTACTTGTGCTATTTGACCAATTGGTTGTCTGATTGTTGTTAATCTGGGGTTATATAATAGAGTTTGCTTTGCCCCATCAAAACCGATAACTTTGACATCTTCTGGTACTCTTTTATCATGCATCTCTAGATAAAAAATAGCTAATGAAGCTAATAAGTCATCTCCTGCAAAAATGCCATCAATTTGGGGATGCTTCTGCAAATAATTTTCAATAGTCTCTTTCTTTTTAGCAGCACTCCACACAAATGGAACTTCCAGAACATTTTTAGGTAAATTATTTTTTTTCATCAAATTCAAATAGGCAATTGAGCGATCGTTAGCTGGCAACTTAACTGAACTATCACCCCTAATATCAAGTATTTGCTTACACCCACGGTCAATTAACAATTGCACCGCCATTTTACCACCAGCATAATTATCACAGGCAACAGTTGTAGTATTTTCACCCAAGTCACGGTCAATAGCAACTATGGGCAATTTAGAATTTTGATAACCAGACACATACTTATTATGCGTGCCAACAATAATGCCGTCTACTTGATTTTTGCGGAGCATTGTCAAATAATCAATTTCTTTTTGGGGATTATTTAGACTGTTGCAAAGAAGCATTTTGTAGCCCTTTTGAGACAACAAATATTCAATATCCTGTATTAATTCAGCTTGAAAAGGATGAACATTTGAAGGAAAAATGACACCGACTGTATATGTTCTTTTTTGATAAAGCGCACGAGCTAAATCGTTGGGATAATACTCTAATTTTCTCATTGCTGCCTGGACTTTATCACGAGTTTCTTTACTAATATAGCCCCTATTATTTAAAACTCGTGAAACCGTAGCGGTAGAAACTTGTGCTTCTTCGGCAACTTCACGGATTCCAATCTTTTTCATACTAAAATTCCATCCTAAATATAATTTAAAATCAATCCTATCTACTCTTTAAAATACAACATTCAGACAATTTGGTCTACTTGTGATACGGGCTCCCACTATTAATCATAAAGCTGCGATAAATTTGTTCAATTAGCACAACCCGCATTAACTGGTGAGGCATAGTCAACCTGCCAAAACTGAGTAGATCATCCGCCCGCTTATTAACGGCAGCACTGGTACCTAGGCTGCCACCAATTACGAAAGTAAGATCTGAATGACCGTAAGTGCCCAAATCTTTTATTTCTCCAGCAAGTTCTTCACTGCTTCTCTCTTTACCTTTAATTGCCGTCACAAAAACATATTCTTTAGCTTTAATTTTACTGAGAATTCTCTGTCCTTCTATTTCTTTAACATTTTCCTGTTCTGCCGCACTAAATTTTTCAGGAGCTTTTTCATCTGGCACTTCTATTATCTGGACTTTGGCAAACCTGCTCAGTCTTTTTTGATACTCAGCAATCGCAGCCCTAAAATATTTTTCTTTTAACTTACCCACACAAACAATCTTAATATTCATAATTGCTATTTTATCCCCCAATTCCCAAAGTTTCCACTTGGTTTTTCCACAATTGTGTATAAGCAAAATCTATATTTTGTGGTCTTTACCTTTAGTAAGCAAATAAATTGTGGTTAGCAAACTTTTTTACTTTATTCGAGAACATTTTACCCACAAACAGATTTTTCATAGTTATTTTTCACAAACTTTTAGACCTCAAATACTACTGTTAAGCCTTGAACAACTGTTTGTGCTAATTACTTTTCACTATTATTTACACACAATTCACAGCTTTTCCACAATTTATCCCAAGTTGATTTCCGCCTTTTATGCACAATCCACAAAGTTTTCCACAGTTTTCAACAAAGGTTGACTACTAGTTTTTTACTTGACAGACTTAAAATACGAACCTTATTTTGTTTCCCACTAATTTTATTAACAAAAAGGCTATACTTATGTTTTAAATCGCATAGTATAGCCTTTTTTTAGCTTATTTTTAGAATATTAATTCAGCTAATCCGATTGTAATTTTACTTGTAAATTAATTTCTTTGCCGTTTCTGTTAACGGTTAAAGTCACTCTATCTCCGACTTTGTGATTATACAAAATGCTGTGTAACGAAGCAACATCAGAGACAGCCTTGTTGTCAACTTTAATTATTACGTCACCCGCTTTAATTCCCGCTGTTGCAGCTGCGCTGTGCTTGGTAACCGAATCAACATAAATACCATTCTTGAGGTTAGACTTGATATTAAGGTGTTTTCTGTAGCTGGACGGAATGCCCTGCAAAGCTATGACCTTAACTCCCAGCTGTGGACGAACGATTTTACCCTTCTTAACCAGCTGGTTAACAATTGTGACTACCTCATTTGAAGGAATCGCAAAGCCCATACCCTCAACTGATGTACCATCACTTGATTGAGAAAGTTTCATTGAATTAATCCCAATAACTTGTCCGGCAGAATTGACTAATGCACCACCCGAATTACCCGGGTTAATAGCTGCATCAGTTTGAATAACAGTTTGCTGGTTAGCAGATGAAGTTGTAATGGTACGTGCAGGAGCTGAAATAATCCCCTGGGTAACCGTAGAGGCATATTCGCTACCAAGAGGGGAACCAACCGCAATTACGGTTTGACCGGCTTGTAAGCTCTTAGAATCGCCAAATTCGGCTGTCTGAGTAACATAGCTGCTGTCTATTGAAAGAACTGCCAGGTCTGTTGTTGCATCCGTACCAATGATGCGGGCGTTGACAGTTTTACCATTAGAAAGCATCACTTGTATTTTATCGCTACCTGAAACCACGTGATTATTAGTGACGATATAGCCTTTATTGCCAGCTTTCTGGTAAATTACTCCAGAACCTTCACTATAAGTCTGCAGCTTTCCTTTACTCTTATTGTCATTGTCGTCATCACCGAAGATATCAAACAAAGAGTTATTGCTGTTTGACTGTCTTTTCATATTAATTACGGATACTACTGCACCCTTGACGTCATTATAAGCAGGTGTCATTGTGCCACTGGTTTTGGCACTATTTTTGGAAGTCTTCGCGCTGCTTGAACTAATACTGGTTTGCGCATTGTTGTTCATATTTGCATTATTTATTTGATCGAGGGCCACATACGAGGCGCCACCACCAATTAGTCCTGCTACTAAGCCAATAATAACAGTCTTAACAATGCCATGCTGCTGATGACCAGAGTTTTGATTATACATCATTCAGTCTCCTTTACACATCTTTGTTTACTATACTAACAAATCTTGAAAAAAGATAAAAAGTTTTCTTAAATTTGTACTAAATTAGTTGGTTGAACCGGATCAGTCAGAACAATTTTAACATCACTGGGTAAGTTAGCATCGCCGTTAACCATGATCTTTTTAGCAGCATCATAAGCTAATTTAGCCGTATTATTATGCTGACTTCTATGTGCTAAAAAAATATGCTCTGTCCTACTTGTTACTACATCTAGCAACGCTTGACCCGCGTCCTCGTTTGACAAATGTCCTACATCCGACAGTATTCGCTGCTTTAAGCCCCATGAATACGGGCCGTTACGCAGCATCATGTCATCATAATTAAATTCCATTAAATAAGCATCAGCATCGCTAATGACGCCTTTTACTTTACCTGAAACGTAACCTGTATCTGTCAAAAAAGCCATACGCTTGCCGCCACTAGTAAAAACATAATATTGCGGTTCGGCGGCATCATGACTTGTAGCAAAAGCCGTAACGTCTAAATCGCCAAACGTTTTAGTCTGTCCCGGTTCAATCACGTTGATTTGTTCAACTGGTATTTGCCCAATTTTTTGAGTTTCGGTTAAATATTCCCATGTGCCGCTGTTGGCAAATGCGGCAATTTGGGGATAGCGCCGCATTAAAACACCTAGTCCCTTGCTATGGTCTGAATGATCGTGGCTTAAAAAGACCATGTCAATATCATTAATATCAACACCAACTTCTGCTAACAAAGACTTTATTTTTTTACCGGATAAACCAGCGTCCATTAAAATTTTATGCTGGTCGGTTTCAATTAAACTGGTATTGCCAGTCGAACCACTAGCTAAAACAGAAACCTGCACTGTGTTTTCCCTTTCTAATTTTTCTGTACATTAACATTATAAGAGCTACCTTGCAAAATTTGTGCTGTAAATGCATTAACTCTTTTGACGGTAATATTTTTAGTGGTTTTATTCTCAACTTGAATTAGCCAAGTTGGCAGCAAGATCGTACTGCCGCGAACATCGGTTAACTTGGAATATCCCAAACTAACTTGCATAACTCTGGAATTGTTAACAATTTCTCTATCAGTATACATTGCCTTAACAGCGTGCCAAGCACTAATAATCAATTGCGGTTCACGCACCGCTTTTATTGGTCCCATATAAGAAATAGTATAATTAATAATCTGGCCATTGCGCACATTAATTGTTAACTGCGCGTCACTGTCATAAATCCGCCCATAATCAGTGTTTTGCACATAACAATACGTATTATCTCCTGACATGCTGGGCTCAAACTTAAATTCTTTACCATAAGGAACATTGGCAGGTTCATTCTTAAATTCTTCCAACTGCTGCATGATTTTTTTACGGTTGCCATTAAGCAAAATCATAGACTTGGGCGTTCCGGTTAACGAATTATCGCTTTTGGAATAATGCGTTGTTACTTGGGTTAAACCGCTGCTTTTGCGAGAAAGATAATCACGGTTTTTAACAGCTAAATAGTAGCCAGACTGCTGTTTGCGCGAGATGTGTAAAGGAACGTCAATGCCATCAGCTCGCATTTCAGCCCGAATACTGGTTGCCGTTGTTCCCGGGGTACTGCTTAAATTAATAGGTGAGCGCCATATCTCAATGCCTAAATAAATATCAATTAAGAGAAAGATAATGAAAAATAACCATTCTATTCTTTTTCGGTCCATCTTATTTTCCTTCTTTCGGCAATGTTTCATTATATTTATTTAAGCCGGAAAAATCTTCTTTTTCCCAAGCGGCTAAACTTTTCCATTGGTCATAAGCTTTTATGTAATAGCCGGGGATGAGGTTAACCAGATGATCATGAGAGTTATCCTTTTCCACCCGAAACGCGACAATAATACGCTGGATCTCTGTTTCTTTCATACCAGCATTCAAGAGTTTCTGCATCACTGCTGCACTAGTAGGCAAAGTCTTGGTCTGCCCGTCAAAAGGTATGGGAATTTGCAAATCGGTATTGTTAAAGTCAACTTTAACTGCGTCGCCGGTAAAGGTAGTAGTGACTTGGGGACTGCTTTCATCCCAGAAAACAGGTATTCCTTCGATATAGTTCACATAACTCATAGAGTCATTAATCGTATCAAAATACCGCAGATCCTGCTCACTTAAACCCAGTTTATGAACAAAATCAACACTTTCTAACAAACGTTCATTAAGTGACAAATCCTTCTGCTTTTCAAAGCGGGTATAATGAAAATCATGCCTATCACTCTTGGCTTTAGGAACACGTAAATTTGTATAGTAGTTGAGAGAATACGTGGTCCAGCCTTTTTTATTAGAACGGGTAGTCACACTAGTAGTACCTAATAATCGGGAAACAAAATAAGAATCGGTTTGCGTATTTGTCAGGTAGCTGTAGATGCGCCAATGGTCTTGTTTAGTAAAAAAGACTTCATAACAATTTTTAAGCCGGACGAATTCAACCGGAATTTTGCCCCGAGCTCTGCCGGCATAGTCACGTAATTTGGTAAAGTCGGCTTTAATCAAGTTAACGCGGTAAATAGTATTGGTCTTATCGTTGCCTAAATAAAGGTAATCGTCGCTACTGGTGACAAAAATACGTCTAAATCTTTCATCGTTTTCTCTAACTTTTTTCTTAGTGAACAGATTGACGCTGACCTCTTTAGGAAAACTGAGCTGAACACAATCTTCATCATGCAGCATTTCTTCATATTCTTTTTTACCCGTACTGCTTTTTCTAATACTGCGAAACTTAACGCCCTTCATTTCTTTAATAAATTCTAGCGGCAGATTTTTCTTAGAATCATACAAACGGTAGAGTTGACCATCTCTAAAGCCATAAGAGTTGGTAGGAATATAAAGATTAGAAGCAATGCGTCCCCGCCGGTTTTTGGCTTGCTCAGTCACTCTACTTGGTTGACTAATGTGATGAAAATACTGGTCATTAGTCATGATGAAAATCCAGAGAACGATTGAAAGAATAAAAACTGCTAACGTTCCTATTAAAAGTAAAGCGTCACCGAGTTTAAATTTAGACTTCATCCCAATCATCTCCTTCACTCATTGGCTCATACGGCAGTGAAATATAGAAAGTTGACCCTTTGCCCTCACTACTGTTAGCCCAAATATGACCATGATGTTCTTCCACAATTTCTTTGGCAATTGCAAGACCCAATCCCGTACCGCCTTGAGCCCGAGAGCGAGCCTTATCAACGCGGTAAAAGCGGTCAAAAATTTTATTAAGGTCTTCACGCGGAATACCTAACCCCTGATCAGCTATGCTAAGCACAATTCGGTTTTGTTCAGAATGTAATTTAACCGTAATTTTACCCCCATCAGGTGAATATTTAATTGCATTATTCATTATGTTATCAATTACCTGGGCAAACTTGTCCGTGTCGATTTCTACCCATAATGCCTGTTTGCCAATGTGCCGCTCAATCGTATATTTTTTATTTTCTGCCTTATCGGTTTTTACAATCATATCAAAGCGATCCAAGATATGAGCGACAAAATCATTAAAGTTAACCCATTCCAAATCAACTTTTGAAACTCCTCTATCCATTCGTGACAGACTAAGCAGTTCACTAATCATTCTAATCATGCGCTCTGTTTCTTCTTGCGTCACCTGCAAAAACTTAGGGGCAATCTTAGGATCTTTCCAAGCACCTTCATTTAAAGTTTCAATATACGCATGCAAACTTGTCAGTGGGGTACGCAATTCATGGGAAACATTAGAAACGAATTGCTTTTGTGAATTTTCATTTTTTTGCTGCTCAGTAATATCATGCAATACGCAAACGCTACCGGACACAAAGCCGGTAACCCGCTTAATCAGAGAAAAGCTGGCATGTAAAATCACTTCATCGCGCGTGCCCTTATTGATAGTAATAACTATCCCTTTTTGACTGCCAATTAAGTCTTGCGACGATTCTTCTAACCCTAATACACTAGCGATTGGCTTGTTAATAATTTCATCGTCGGTAGTGTTTAAGAAGTTAAGCGCCATTTGATTAACAACATTAACGTTGCCGTGCCTGTCAGTAGCCAGGACGCCGTCACTCATATGCGATAAAACGCTGTCCAACCTGCGTTGTTCACTTTCAGATTCTTCTTGAGAACGTTCAATTCTAACTGATAGGGTATTAAAGGCTTGTCCTAGTTGGCCCAACTCATCGTTTGAATAGATTTTTACCTGACTTGAATAATCGCCATCGGCGATATTAAGTGCCTGACTTTGCATTTCTTCAATCGGCTTAGTAATAGCATGGGAAACAACTAAGGACAAAATCGCTCCCATTACCGCCGCAATCAACGAAGTAACCAAAAACATCAACGAAATGTTACGCAAATCGTTAAAAACCCCTTGCATTGACGCGCGCACATAGATGGCGCCAACGGTATTAGCAGAACCGTTGCCGGCACTAAGAGGTGTGACTTGAATCATATAGTCCCCGCGGTCATTAACAACTTTAGTTGCCTGTCTGCCAGTTGAAGTGACTTGTTTAACCATAGTATTGTTAACGCGCTGACCAATGCGGTTTTTATCATTTAAATTTGAAACTGCACGAATAATATCCTTATTATCTACAACGATGATTTCGCTAATCGTGCCCACGCCGTTGCTGTAATCATTTACTATTCTGTTTAAATTGCTATCAGTATGTTTATTATCTTTTAGCAATTGATTTGAAAGCTGGTTCGACACAATAGGCAAAACCTGAATTGAAGATTGAAAGTTTTCAATACTGTTTTGTTCCAATTGACGCGTAAAATAAGCGCCGATTACTTCAATTGTGGCAATAATCGTCGCCATAAATACAATGGCTAAAGTAGTGTTAATAGAAATGGTTAAGTGTTTAAACTTGTTTTTGATTTTTTTCATGGTTTCGCAAAATTAAATAAAAAGAAAACCACGCATTATTAAACATTGCGGGCTTTCTTTATTAGTCTTCATTAGGCTGTTTTACATAATAGCCAACACCGCGACGAGTCACTAAAATCTGCGGTTGAATTGGGTTATCTTCAATTTTTTCACGTAAACGGTGAACTGTAACATCAACTGTCCTAACATCACCGAAGTAGTCATAACCCCAAACCGTCTGTAAAAGGTGTTCTCTAGTCATCACCTGATCCATGTGCTGGGCTAAATAATAAAGTAATTCGAACTCACGGTGAGTCAGTTCAATCTTTTTACCTTCTTTTTCAACAATATAAGCATCTGGCATAATTACCAGATTGCCAATGGTAATATTCTTGGATGAAGCGTCCTCGTTAGCACTCTCATCTTTTTTAACAATATTGCGCCGACGCAAATTAGCCTTTACCCGTGCCACTAATTCACGGTTAGAAAAAGGCTTGGTCACATAATCATCTGCGCCCATTTCCAAACCCAGAACTTTATCAATTTCAGTATCTTTAGCCGTAACCATAATTATGGGCATATCGTGTGTTTGTCTTACTTCACGTGCTACATCCAAGCCATCTTTTTTAGGCAGCATCAAGTCTAAAATCATTAAGTCAGGATTGTATTCGTCAACCTTCTTGATGGCTTCTTCACCATCATAAGCAGTGTCGACGTCAAAACCCTCTTTGGTCAAATTAAATTTAATAATATCAGAAATCGGTTTTTCATCATCAACAACGAGAATTTTCTTTGACATCGAAAAGCCCCCTTTTGTTATCATTATACTGGTTTTTAGTTTATTAGCCAAAAAAGTCATCAAAATTTAATAAAAAAACTTGCAATTCCTTTAAAATAATAGCATAATAGTTTTCGTTGGTTATTTAATACAACGCTTATGGGTGGCTAGCTCAGCTGGCAGAGCAACGGACTCTTAATCCGTGGGTCCAGGGTTCGAACCCCTGGCCACCCATTGATTATTAAAGGAAGCAATCACTTGGTTGCTTCCTTTTTGTTTGTCAAAAATGATATCAAATCTAAATATAAAGCCTATTTAATTTCTTGTTTCCTATATGGTATAATAGCAACCAAATAAATTTGGTTGCTATTATACCATATAGTTACTGTTTGTCAATTCGTGTTGATTTACTTTTGATTTTATCAATTAATAAATTAATTGTCTAACAAAAATGTTGATTTAACAATATCTAATCAAACTTTTTACTTTTGATTTACTTTTGATTTACTTTTGAGGAAATTTTATGAACTTAGAAAATGAAAACGTACACCTTGAATACAAAACAGCAAAAAACTGTCTTCCTAAAGATTTTTGGCGCACATATAGTGCTTTTGCTAATACTGATGGCGGAACAGTTATTTTAGGTATTTCTGAAGAGAAAAAATTTAATTATCAAATTGAAGGCGTAATTAATCCAGATAAGATAGTTAACGAATTAATTACCACTTTGCACAATAGTAATAAAGTGAGTTGTAAATTAATTGATGAGCAGGACATTGTACATATAATTGAGGATAACAAAAAATTAATTAAAATAAAGATACATGCTGCTAATTTTGATCAAAAGCCAGTGTATCTAAATGGCAATTTGCAAAATAGCTACATCAGAGAAAACGATGGAGATTTTAAAGTAAAACCAGAACAACTGAAATATATGATCGCAAACTCATATACTCATCTAGATAACCAGTTACTAGAAAATTATTCTGTAAAAGATTTAAATACCCAAGATATTGATCAATACCGAGAGCTACTGATTAAAAATACTAATGATACTTCTTTTAAAGATCAAAATTACGAAACTTTTTTATTTAACATTGGAGCAATAAGAATTGATAGAAAAGATTCTAAACAAAAGAAAAAACTGACCACTGGGTGTTTATTATTTTTTGGTAAGCTTAACGCGATAATGGATCGTTTTCCTGGATTTCAACTTGATTTTTATAGAAAAAAGAATGTGTTAGAAGAAGAGTGGGTAACCAGAATCTCATCAGGTGATATGAATTTCCCAGAAATGAATATTTTCTCTTTCTATACTCTTGTTCTTGAACAGCTTGAAAGAGGAATCCCTGATAAATTCATCCAAGATAGAAACTTTACACGTGGGTCTTACCACAGTGACTTGATGATTGCAGTTAAAGAAGCATTAGTCAACTCCTTAATGCATGCCTATTATTCTTCTGATCGTCCAATAGCTATTTATGACTATGACGACTATTTTGAATTTTCAAACCCTGGTGATATGCGGGTAAGTAAAGAAGAATTTATTCATGGAAATAATCCAATAGCTAGGAATAGCATTATATCATTATTATTTAGGAAAGTAGGTATAGCAGAGAAAGCAGGTTCTGGTGGCCCAAGAATCTTCAAATCTGCATATAAAAACAACTTACGTATTCCCGATATTATTAAGGGAAGAGATACAACTACAATTCGTATTTGGAAAATAAATCTTTCAAAAACTTTAGTTGGATTTTCTGAAACTGAAAAAGCCATTATAAAATATGCTGTAGATTGCCAACAATTTTCTATTGATAATATCAAAGCTCATTTCAAGTTTAGTGATTATAAAGCACGAAAGATTATCAGAGAACTAGAAAATAAAAAAGTAATTGATAGAGTTGGAAATGGTAAAGCTACTAAGTATCAACTCAAAGAATCACAAGAAATGGGTATTTTCAAAAATAAGCTATATTTACGACAGTTAGAGGATAAACTTAATAAGTAGAATTCTTCATACTTTTTTGCACAAAAGGCTTGTCAAAAAATAAATTAATTGTTATCATAATTAACGGTCAACAGAAATAATGACGGGTGGCTAGCTCAGTTGGCAGAGCAACGGACTCTTAATCCGTGGGTCCAGGGTTCGAGCCCCTGGCCACCCACCATAATAAAAATAGCACTGCAAGTAGTCGGTGCTTTTTTTATTACCTTTTTGACAACTAAAAAAGAGACGACTAATTAGTCGTCTTTTTTGTTTGTCCCAATTTGAATATCTGACAAAATTTGCTTTGTCAATTCGCTTACCGTGCCATTTGTTAATTTACGCTCATTGATTCCCAATGTATCCAATGTATCATCTTCAAGCCACCATTTTTGTAAAACTTCTGTGGGGAACGGATTTTGCTTCTGACTATTATTAATCAAGGTTTGCGCAAAAGGAACATCCAAGTAATAAACATAGGCACCAGACCCAAATCTATGTATCAATTTAGTTAAAGTTGGTTCATAAATACTTTTAGGTAATATTCCCTCCAAAATGGTGATCGGGTAATATTCTCCTCCTAAAATAGTCATTAGTTCTATTAGACTAGCTGTTGGTCCCGAAATATTTTCCTTAGCATGTAAAATATCTAGTCGTAATATATCTTCGTGTAAAAGCAGACACTGCTGATAGCCAAAATATTCTTGCAAGCTGGTAGCTAAAGTACTCTTGCCACTACCTGAATTGCCTCTAATTAAGATAAAGATTGGTTGCATTAATTTTCTCCTAGTAGTAAAAGTGACTGCGAACATTTTTAATTGTTCTTAGGTTGCGCTCTTTTTATACTATTAATTTTCATAACAAACTTCCATATTAAAATGAAATGCTTAAGACATTATTAAGGCTATTAGTTGCTTATCCCTTAATTGCTCTTTATTATAATTAGTTGACGGCAAAAATTCGTAAAATAGGCAAAAAAAATGAAGAAAAAACGACTATTAATTATTAGTATTTTCTGTATAGCGCTGGTAGTAATTGTTGGAATTGGGCTGCGCAAGCAAGCTACTTCTCAACCAGCTATACCGCAAACTAAATACGACTTGCAAAAAGCAAGGCGTGCTGAAGCTACGCCCACGATTTACTTACATGGCTATGGTGCAGGAGCACATTCGACTGCAAGCATGATTGCCTTTGCAGAAAAACATAATGGTGCTCATAAAGTTTTAACAGCCAGAATTTCTGCTGCCGGCAAAGTTAACCTGCAAGGGTATTGGCGTCCGCAAACTAAGCGACCACTTATTCAGGTAATTTTAACGGACAACAAAAATAGCGATTACCTTGTGACTAGAGAATGGTTTCATAACCTCATCTTGTCTTTGCAGCACAAATATCATATTAAGCACTATAATACGGTTGCTCATTCAATGGGCAATTTAATGACTCTTTCTTATCAACTGAAATATGGTCAAAAACAAGGTTTGCCCCAATTAAAAAAGCAGGTTAATCTGGGCGCGCCGTTTAATGGTATTATCGGCATAGACGATCAACCTAATCATAATTACCTTTTACATAACGGCAGGCCAAAATACATGACCCAGTCTTACCGCGCTCTTTTAAAAGAACGTCATAATTTTCCCAGCAAAGCTGCTGTGTTGAATATCTACGGCAATAAAGAAGACGGCACTAATTCTGATGATGATGTCAGCTGTGTCTCTGCTCAGTCCTTACGCTATTTATTAAGGGGAAAAGTTAATTACCGCGAAATTGAAATTAAGGGTGCAAAGGGCCAACATAGTCAACTGCATGAAAATTCAAAAGTGGACCGCTATATTGGCCAGTTTTTATGGTCAAACTAATCTTTAAACTATAATCATTTTTAATATTTTTTTCATAAATTATAGCGTATAATAAAAGAAAAGCGATAATTATTTTAGTAATAGGACAATAAAAATGACACCAGTAATTGAAAATTTTATTGCAAAATTAGCTTCAAACTTGTCAACACTATCTGACTCTGAGCAGCGATATGCGCTTGACTTTTACCGGACTTTTTTGCTGGACGGTGATTTTCAAACAAAAGAAGAAATCATTAAAGAGCTGGGAACGCCCAACAGCTTGGCTAACGAAATTAAACAAGATTACGTTAAGTTCTTAACTGCTGTTATGTCTTCTGCAAACAATCCCCACGCCAGTGACAATTATTTTAACGGGTTACGGGTTAAAAAATATCCCCGCAGAGAACGTGTACTTTCATTTGCAAGTTTTGATCAAGTCCAGCTGGCAGTGCATAGCACAGACATCATTATCCATTTAGGGAATAAATTTCAGGTATTGGTAGCGGATTATGGCAGCAGACCAATAGAAGTTAGTTTAATGAAGCAAACACTTTTGATTAAGGAAGGTATTGCTAAAGAAAAAAACCATGTGGTAATGTTTAACAGGCTCACAAGTGCCAGTCGGGTAGAAATCACAGTTCCGCAAAAAGACTCATTAGCTAAAATTAGTGGTCACAGCCGTAATGGTGACATAATGGTGCAAAACCTGCAGCTTGATAACATTACATTTAATCTGCGTACAGGGGACCTATATTTAAATAACGTTCATGTTACTGGTGAAGTGATTTTTTCTGGAAAAAACTCCGACAACTTTATTACACAGTCAGAAATTGCCCAACTATCAAGCAGAATCTATGATGGCGACAGCAGTTTTAAACGCAGCATTATCAAACAGGCAATTGTGCAAACACGTGATGGAGATTTAGAGATCAAACAATGTCATATAAACTCCAACCTTGAAGCAGCCGATGGTGATATTAATATAACCCAGACTCAACTCGAGCACCAAAATAATATTAGAATGGCAGACGGCGATTTGAATTTACACCAAATCACTCATGATACAGGTGTACAATTAGACGTTAAAGATGGGGACATTATCTATCATAATTCCAGTATTGGCAACAAGTTTACCAGCCAAACCAAGCAAGGTGATTTACTAAAAGCATCTGTCAGAGATGGAGATATAGTCATCAAATAAAGCAATTCAAATTTTTAAAACAATACAGCAAGAAGAAGCTCTTATGAGCTTCTTCTTTTTTCGGGACAGTTAATAAAAATTTCTTTTTAGTACTTGCTAATGTGTAAAACCTAAATTAAAATATTATATATCATATAATATTAAGGGAGGCAAAGCATGGCAATTCAAATACCAACTCGTTTGCTAGATGGTGCAGTTTTAGCTTTTCTAAAACAAGATGATCTGTATGGCTACGCTTTGACGCAAAATGTCCAAAAGATTTTTGACATCTCCGAGTCAACTATCTATCCAGTGTTACGCAGACTAAAGAAAAATAACTGTTTAACAACTTATGATGAACCATATCAAGGTCGTAACCGGCGTTATTATCACATTACCGATGATGGCATAACTTTATTAAAAACCATACAAGATGAATGGCTAGATTTTAGTGCAAGAGTTAATCAAGTATTAGGAGGACAAAATGACCAAAGTAATTGATGATTATATTTCCGAACTTGAACAAAACTTAGTCGATTTACCTGAAAAAGATCGTGAAGATGTCGTTGAGTTTTATCGTGAATTTTTGTTAGATGGTGATTTTGTTAGACGCTCAACAATTGATACTGAACTAGGAACTCCCAAGCAGCTGGCAATTAACATTATGGCCGATTATTCAACCAAAGAAGATTCTGCTCCCGCCAAACCTGAGACTCCTAAGTCAAACTTAAAAGCAAGCTGGTACATTTTGTTGGGAATTTGTGCTGCACCAATCGGCATCCCGCTCATTTTGGCAATTTTATTCGTGATCTTCTTTTTACTGGCGGTTTTCTTTGGCTTATTTTTCGCCTTAGTAGCCTTTTTGTTTAAATTCTTTGTTGGTGGCGGTCTAAACTTTCTTAGGTCACTGACCCTTCTATTCACCAGTAACTGGCCAACAGGCTGCATCTACTTAGGTAAATCGTTAATTTGTATCGGTGTCATCCTGCTGTTACTCCCGTTTATCGTCAAACTAGGCCAAATTTTGATTGCCAAGTGTACCCAAATTATTAGAAACTTAGGTAAAAACCTGCTTAAGAAAAATTACTTTCAGACGAGTTCTGAAAAAAATACTAATGAGGATAAAGAAAAATGAAAAAGTTGTACAAAATCTGTGGGCTAATCTTTGGACTGATAGTACTTATCGGTCTCATTCTTCTAGTCGTATTTAGATTAAATGATAACCCATCACATGATTATAATGGTAAACACGCTCATTATAATGCAAGCAAAACTTTTTACGTTAAAAAGTTCAATAGTATTAAGTTAGCCTGTTACAGACCCGATATCCGAATTTCACTTAAGAATATTAACAAGTTCAAAGTGGTAGTTAGAGGTGGGCACGGAGCAGACATCAACAAAATAAAAACTAAAGTTGAGCATAATGTGCTCACTATTTCGGATCAGCCTGAACATGATTATAACGATGGTTATTACAGCGTTGATGTTTATCTTCCTGCTAAAAACGCAGTGAAAAAGATAACTGGTTTTTGTGAAGAAGGCGATTTTTATATCAACAGTTTAAATGTTCCCCACATCAATTTGACAATAGAAGATGGCGACGTTTTGCTTAATAAGCTTACTGCAAAAAACCTTGACCTAAATTCAAATGACGGTGACCTCAAAGTAAGTCAATCGACTTTTTCACGTAGTTCACTAAAACTAAATGATGGCGATGTTAAAATTAGCGACTCTCAAATACTAAATAACAGCTCAGTTATATTGAATGACGGCGACTTTTCAATGTCAAATGCGCCGAAGATCAACTATGTATTGACAAATCACTCGGATGATAAAATCATGTTTAAAGGTTCTTACCATTCCAACCATTTTGCAAAAAAAGTTAAAAATAAACCCGTACTAAAAGTTACCAGTATGGATGGCGATATTCTAATTAATTAGTGGGCAAGTAATTTACATAGATGCTTTCTTGGTAAGTAGCACCTATTCAAAAAAACGTAGCCCAAACAAGGAGGAGAGCAATGAAAAAGTTTTACCAAATTAGCGGGCTGATCGTCATTATTGGCATCATTTTATTTATTTTTGGTCATGCCAAAGGCGGAAATGATGATATCAATAACATTCATTCGGGCAGGACAACTAATATTGGCAATCTCTTTAATCACGATGAAAGTAGTAGAAAGTCCCATCACATAGTAGCCAAAAAGCGCACTTTTAATTTAGACAAGTTTTCTAAGATTAATATTGATGCTGAAGAACCCAACATCAAAATTACTAAGGGAAACGACTTTCAGGTTACTATCAGCGGCCCCAACGTCAAAAAGATTAGTGCTAAAGTTGAAGACGACCAGCTGACTATCTCTGACAATAATGCTTATGAAGACGGGACTTATCAGGTAAATGTTACCGTTCCGGCAATTGGCTCTATCAAAGAAATAACAGGATCATGTTCTGAGGGCAATATTCATTTAGCTGACTTATCTATCGCTGACCTCGACTTGCAGGTTGAAGATGGTAATGTTAGCGCTGAAAACGTGACAACTCACAAAGCCAATTTTGACCTTGCTGACGGTGACCTAAAAATTACTAATTCAACTTTAACCAGTGGTATCTTGAACTTGAGTGATGGTGATTTAACTGTTACAAATAGTCAATTTAAAGTAAAGGCAACTTTGGGTGACGGTGATGTCAGAGTCAATGATTCCAAGTTACTGGCTGACAGTTCCTTTAATTTGAGTGAAGGAGATTTCCAAATGAGCAGACCTCCTAAGGCCAGCTATCAGTTGTCAACTTCTTCAGAAGACGAGCTTGTATTTCACGGTAATAACTATCACAGACATTTTGTTAAAAAATTAAGGGGCACGCCTCTACTCAAAGTTTCTTGTGGCGACGGTGATATTCTCATAAATTAAACTATGCAGCACGCAAATGATTAACCACATAAAATAAAAAGGCCTGGATTGATTTTAAAAATTAATCCAAGTCTTTTTATATATCTATATCAAAAGTAATAACTACCGAGTTTATTTTTTATTGCTTCACTTAAACTAGCATGATATGATAAATTAAAATAAAAATTAAATTAGTGTTAAAAAGATAAGAGATAGCTTAATTATGAAAATATATATTAACGGAGACTTTGACGCTGAAGAAGAAAAAGTAGAATCACAAGAAATTGATTTAGAAAATTTTATTAACATAGATGCCCAAATTTACGCCGCTAGTGTTACTGTTCAAGTAGGCTCTGCTTTTCATATATCAACTCATGATATTAATCCTGAGCGCATGAAAATCAGTGTGGCAGAACAAACTCTTTTTATTCGTGAGCAAAAGCCTCAATATTATCAGAATCATCGGGAAAAAATTTATATTCGCAAAACTAAATCTGAATTGATAATTACGGTTCCCCAGACTGCCAGACTCAATGAAGTACAAATAAAAGACTTTGCCGGTAGCATTATTTTGAATGACTTGAACATGCAACAACTTGAGATCAGAGAAAATGCCGGTTCGTTAAAGTTAGAGGGGGTCACGATTCAAAACGATGCTAAAATACGTTTAGATGCCGGCAGTTTAGATATCAATCACTGTAAGATGAATTCTAACGCCAGACTAGCTGCCGGATCTGTCAAGATCAAAGGTTTACAAGGAAAAAACCACTTTAAACTGGCTGCTGGATCACTAAAAACATTAGGCGATAGAGACAATCAGACTGATTATGATTTATCTACTACTTTAGGCTCAATTTATTTCCATGGTAGTAAAATAGGAAAACATTTTTACAAACACGCCGATAACGCTAACCAATTAACTGCTTTCAGCTCGGTAGGCTCAATCAAAATCAAATAAAAAAGTCTTGCTTTTGACTAATATGGGTTAAAGCAAGACTTTTTAAATTCCTCAATTATCGTCGCACATCAATTACGAATGAATTAATATCACCACGGTATTCGGCGATCGAATATTCAATTGGCTGCTCGTCAGCCGTTAACCCCTGAGTGTGAAAATAAAAAATAGGTTCGTTAACTGCTATATTTAATAAGTTAGCGGTAGTTTCACTTGCTGCCAGCACCTCTAGTTTTCTAATTACACGTGTCACTTTCAAGTGATATTTTTCAAGCGTGCTATATAAAGAGACTTGAGCAAAATCATAATTAATTAATTCAGGTACACGTCTTTTAGGCACATAAGTTGTTACTAAAACTATCGGTTGGTTATTAGCATACCGTAATCGTACCAACTTAAAAACAGGCTCGTTTAGTGGCAATTGTAAATTCTTGCTTACCTCGGAGTTGGCTTTTTCTTCTTTAAAATAAAGCAGGTTAGTTTTGGGATAAATGCCCTTGGCACTCATTTCCTCACTATAGCTTTCAATTAAATGCGTAAATTCTTGTTCTATTTTTACCTTTTTAACTAATGTGCCCCGTTTACGCTTTCGCTCCAGATAGCCTTGATGCACCAGTTGGGAAATTGCTTGGCGCACCGTTGGCCTACTTACCTGATACTTCTGCGCCAAGTCTATTTCTGGTGGAATAATTGAATTTTGCGGGTAAAATCCGGTTTGAATTTTAGCTAACAAATCATTGGCAATTACTTGGTATTTAGGAAGTTCTTTCTCTGTCAATTTACCCCACCATTTTCAGATTACTAATAATGTCATTACAATTATTTACTATATCATGCAAAAAGCCAGTGTAAAGTAAGAAAGACCTTTCAGCTTCACAGCGGCTTACTAATTAATTATATTTCAATGGCACTAATACCGTCTTCTGCAAAACGCTTTTTTAACGCCTCAATGATTTTGACACCAGAACTAGTACCAATACGCTCAGCCCCAGCAGCAATCATAGCCAAAAAGTCATCAGTATTGCGTATTCCGCCTGCAGCCTTGACCTTGACATCTGGGCCTACGGTTTCTTTCATTAACCTGACATTTTCCACTGTTGCACCAGCAGTACCAAAACCGGTAGAAGTCTTAATAAAATCGGGTTTGACCTTTCTAGCTACTAAAGCGAGTTGTTTAATTTCTGCTTTAGTTAAATAGCAAGTTTCAAAAATAACTTTACATGGTACCTGATGCTGATGGCAGAGCTTTACCATTTTTTGCATTTCATCTTCAATATAAGCCCAGTTATGAGCTCTGACTTGCGTTAAATTAACGACATAATCGATTTCATTAGCACCATTTTTTAAAGCGTCTTCAGTTTCCGCCAATTTGCAGGCTACTGTTGTTTGGCCTAAAGGAAAGCTGATAGCAGCGCCAGTATCAATATCAGTTCCTTTTAATTGTTCTGCACAAAAATGTGATTGTACCTGGTTAATAGCTACCATTTTAAAATGGTATTTTTTAGCTTCTGCACAAAGTTTTTTCATATCATCTTCTGTCGCATCAGCATGTAAATTAGTATGATCAATCAAACGGGCAAAGTCATCAATTGTATATTTCATTTTGTTCTCCTTTTGTAATTACATAACACCATTTTAGTAGTGATAAAATATAATGTCAACTGCTAAATAAGCATTTATTGTTGCCGCCTTAAATATTATGTATTTACAAATTTAATGAACTATTATTAATCACTAAGCACGCTGAAAATTATTGTCAGACTGAAATTATTTTTATAAAAATAGTAATTTATACCATTTTTTAACCGCTAAGAGAGTAGAATTTAAGGGTAGAATCTTTTTATATACAAATTAGTAAATGGAGCCAAATAACAAATTAATCATTTACTATATGAAAATATTTTTATACTCAATTTAGCTCTTTTTTAGAACCCTTTAGGCCCCTTTTTAATCTGGTATAATTCATGATAGAATTACTTAATGACTGTATTGAAAGAAGGGTTTCATGGGTAAACATAAATACTACTACCAGCATTTAACTGATGATGTAGTGGTCACTAAGAGCCAAGAATATCATTTGCCTGAGAATTACACTATCTTTCCTCACTCACTTGGTGGCAGAATTTGGTCCAAAATTGTGCGCTTTCTTGCTCATTTAATCAGTATTATCTATATTCGTTTAATTCTGCGGATACGCATTGTCGGCAAAAGCAAATTATCGCTGCTAAATGGTCAAGGTTATTTTATATACGGCAACCATACACAAGCCTTCGGTGATGTCGTTTTGCCACTCAGCATTATTTCTACCTCAGATTATTATGCTATCGGCTCACAAGCAAACTGGAGTCTCCCAATTTTAGGCAAGTTGGTTTTGCCCTATTTTGGGCTGCCAGTGGGTCAGAACCTAAACCAATCTGGTAAACTGATTAAAGCTGTCACTGCCGTCATTAAAGCTAAAAAAGTAGTTGTTATTTACCCTGAAGCTCATGTCTGGCCTTATTACACTAAAATTAGGCCCTTTCCTGCCACTAGCATGCACTTTCCTGTTATGTTAGCTGCTCCCAGCTTTGCCATGACAACTACTTATTCCAAGCCTAAAAGAGGCAAAAAGCCGAAAATGACAGTTTACATAGACGGCCCTTTTTATCCAGATACAAATCTTAATAAAAAGCAGGCGCAAAAAAAGCTGCACAGCCAAATCTACCAAGCAATGCAAAAACGCGCTCTTTTGAGCGATTACGAGTATTGCACTTATCAAAAAATAAATTAAGGAGTTCTAAATGAATATTCTTTTTTGCGGTGATCATAACGCCGAAGATGGCATTCTTATCGCCACTCTTTCTTTATTAAAAAACAGCGGCGCAGAAGAACTCCACATTTACATTCTAACGATGTACACGCAAAGCTTTCATAAAAAGTTTAAGCCCTTTAGCAAACACGCAGCGGACTATTTAAAATCTCTTTTGGTAAAGCAAAATCCTCATAGCACTTTAAAATTAATGGACTGCACCGGCTTATTTGTCAGAGAACCATTAATAGCCAACATGAGCACACACTTTACCCCTTATGCGATGCTGAGACTATTTGCGGATGAAATTCCTCAACTACCAAACAAAATACTTTATCTTGACGCTGATGTGATTATTAGGCGCAGCTTAGTCAGCTTTTATGAGCAAGACTTAGCCGGTTTTGAGTTTGCAGGTGTCCTTGATTATTGGGGACGGTTCTTTTTCCACAATTTTCATGAGCACAAAGTTTTTGACTATGTCAATTCCGGTGTATTGCTGCTTAATTTGCCTGAAATCAGGAAAACTAAGCTATTTACTAGAATCCGGCGCTTGTTACAGACCAGAACCGTTTTAATGCCAGATCAAACTGCACTTAATCGGTATGCCAGAAAGAAGAAAATTGCACCCCGACGTTATAATGAACAGTATAAATTGCAGTCAGACACTGTAATTCAGCACTTTACTACGAGTTTTCGCTTCCTGCCCATTTTTCACACATTAACAGTGAAGCCCTGGGATGTGACAAGGGTCCATAAAGTGTTAAAATTGCATGAATATGACGACATTCTGACTTACTATCTCAATGTGAAAAGCAATTTATAAAAATAATGTTTGGAGAAAAATAATATATGACAATTCCAGTTTTTTATGCTATCAGTGATGACTTTACTCAATATGCAGCTGTATCACTTAATTCTTTAGTGCAAAATGCTGCTAAAACTAAAGATTACACCGTCTACTTTTTAAGTCAGGATTTATCTGAGCAGCATAAACAAGACTTGCAGGCTTTAGGTGCTGCTAACGTTCACGTTAAGTTTTTTAAAATTAATGATGAAATAGTTGCGCCTATTCAAAATCGGACTGAAAACTTCCTGCGGGCTGATTTCTTTACTATGTCAATTTTTTACCGCTTATTCATTCCTGATCTTTTCCCGCAATATGATAAAGCTATTTACATTGACAGCGACACTGTCGTTAATGATGATATTGGTAAATTATATGATACTGAACTTGGCAATCATTTGTTTGCTGCCTGTACAGATTCTTCAATTCAATACGTAGCAAAAATGGTTGCTTATATTAAAGAAGTGCTGGTTTTAGATCCCAAGAAGTACATTAATTCTGGAATGTTGGTTTTAAACTGCAAAGCTTTTCGCGACGAGCACTTTATTGATCACTTTATGCATTTGCTGACAAAATATCATTTTGACTGCATCGCTCCTGATCAAGACTACTTAAATGAAATTGGGGATAAAAGAATACTGCATCTTGATCCTAAATGGGACGCAATGCCAAATGACAATACCGAACCCCTGGCAAATCCCAGCTTAATTCACTACAACCTTTTCTTTAAGCCTTGGCATTTCAAAAACATTCAATACGAAAAGTATTTCTGGAATAGTGCAAAAGAAACCAAGTTTTATGAGGAACTCTTAAGAGAACTCAATAATTACACTGATCAGCAACGTGATGAAGATCGACATAAATTAGATCACATGCTGGCTAAAGAAGATAAAACTATTAATGACCCTCATAACTGGGCAAATGTGAAAAAGCAAGGACCTGTCAGTTTATGATTATTGGTGACAATCGTGAACAAGTTATCCAGAACATTGAAAACGCTGTAAAAAATGGCAACTGGAATGCAAAAGTCGAAGTCGGTGATCCAGTTTTATCTCTGAATGAAAGTAAAGATCTAGTCAACAATTTTTGGCAAGAGCAAAAAACAATTAAAGGCAAGATAAATGACCGGATTGGCCACTTATTCTTTAATAGCTTGACCCATTTCTTAACTTCATCTACTACGTTCACCGGTCTGGAAAATCTGGCTAATTTACCACAAGGTGGAGCAATTATAACTGCTAATCATTTTAACCAAATTGATTCCTTGCCTATCAAGCACCTGGCAAATAAAACACATCATTCTTTAACAATTGCAATCGAAGATACCAACTTGAAATTACCCGGAATTTTATGCTACTTAATGAACTACGTTGGCACTATTCCCCTAATTCAAGTTCCAAGCTATGTGGGTACGGAATTTCCTCGTCATCTGCATGATGCGTTAGAGCAAAACAGCTGGGTTTTGATTTTTCCAGAACAGGAAATGTGGTGGAACTACCGTAAGCCCCGGGAATTAAAGCGTGGTGCCTATTATTTTGCTGCTAAGCAAAACGTACCAGTAATTTCAACTTTTATTGAAATACAATCAACTGCCAAAATAGAAAAAAACCACCCCAACTTTTACCAAACCAAATATGTAGTCCATGTTTTACCGCCGATTTTCCCCGACGTTAAACTAACTGCTAATGAAAATTCCAAGCTAATGATGAAACGCGACTATCAACAAAAAGTTGCAGCTTATGAAAAGGCTTACCAACGTAAGTTAGATTTAGCTTTTACCCCATGGGATATTGCTGGCTGGCGTTTTAATTATCAAAAAGAACAAAATAAAAATTAGACTTGCCCATTTTTTGAGCTTATAATGTAGGTGACAATTAGTAAGTGTATTCGGAAGGAGGATAATTCCAATGGAAAAATTTACAAAAGAATCTTTAGCAAAATACGATGGCAAAAATGGTAATCCAGCCTATGTAGCAATCAAAGGCGTCGTATATGATGTTACTGGTAATCCGCACTGGACTGATGGTGAGCACCATGGTAACCTAGCAGGACGCGACTTGACTGTAGCAATAGGACAATCACCTCACGGTGAAAGTGTCTTGGGTAACCTGAAAAAAGTCGGTACTTACGAAGATTAACTAACATAAATAGTTAAAAAAGCAGGCATATATTTGTATGCCTGCTTTTTTGATGAATAAACTACTTTTCTAAGTCTTTTTCTAATAAATTTTTGTCGTTATACACTCATATACCAATAAAATGGTTTCTTTTAAATATCAGTTGGGCACATCATCTACAGAAAATATGCTATTAACCTCATTTATGTGAGGAATCTTATCCTTTGTCTAACAACTAATTAGTCTAATACCAGACAGTAATGAAAAACTTAAAAAAATGGCGTTTATTAATTCTGTTCATTATTATGCTGTAAATTTTTAGTTAAATAATGTACAATATTTGTCTAAGAGAGTGATGCTCATGTTACAAATCCAACCTGTTTCAGCATTAAGAAATTACAATAAAGTCCTTGATAAAGTTAAAAAAGATAATCCAGTTTTTCTCACCAAAAATGGCTATGGCAAATTTGCACTCATAGATATCGAAGAATATGATGAATTTACTACTGCTCTTGAGCTGGTAAACGAAATTAAAAAAGCTGAAAAGTCAAAGCACTATAATTTTGATGAAATCAAAGGAAATTTATTCAGCTGATGTTTTGATTAGAATTACTTTCATTAATTAAGGCGCATCGAATTATGATGCGCCTTTTTATTATTTTGCAAACAATTTTGCTGCCGCCCTAATGTTTTCTTGCGCTGGCACAGGAACTCTGCCCAGACCATCAAGTCCAACGTTTAAAAGGTAATTGATTCCCAGACTATTTAAGTGCTTGCGGTAATGAGCAATTGTCATAGGCGCTTTCCAGTTTTGATCGCGGTAAGAAAACCCCAATGGATCATCATGCCGTACTGAGCGTTTTTAAACCACTCAATGTTCTCGTTTGTGGTCATACATTTCTCCAATACTAAAGTTACCCTGAAAATACTTAATATTATTATTAAAAAGTTTAACACTTATTTTGCACATAAATTTAGTTTTAACTAAAAAAGAGTTAGCCTTAATATTTAAAGCTAACTCAAAAATACCTCTTATTTTAAGAAATTTTACGATAAAGCTAAGTAATTTTCTGCATTACGTAAGTCTGCAATCGATAGTTGACCCGGTGCGGAGGTTTGACCCACTGTCCCAAAGGACAAACTAGAACCGAAAACTTGACCAGCTATTCTGGTAACTTTACCAATATCGCCCATAGCCATAGTAATCAAGGGGTTAGAAATTTCTGCATTCATTTCTGTCGTTGCTGCTAAAAGAGTTAAAACATCTGCAGCGCTATGAGGCATGCAGGCTAACTTAGGGACATCTGCACCAAGTTGCGCCATTTTTCGTAAACGAAATTCAATTACGTCTTTAGCTGGCACCTTTTCAAAATCGTGATTACTCATAATTACTACGACATTGTAGTCATGAGCTAAGTTCACTAAAGATTTTACTCTTTTTTCAGTGTGGAAAAGTTCAATATCAACAGCATCACCAAGTCTATTAGTAATGACATATTCTACTAAATTTAAATATTGCTCCTCATTCAGACTGCAAACTCCACCTTCATTTTTTGTGCGAAATGTGACCAAAATAGGCAGCTCACCCACTTCCTGCCGCAATTTCTTGGCAGTAGTATTTAGCTTGTCAAAGTCATTAACTCCTGCAGCATAATAATCAATCCGCCATTCCATTAAATCAGGTTTGGCAGACTTAATCTTTTCAGCTGCAGTCAAAATTTCTTCTGCGGTTATTCCGACATTAGGGACGGCAATTTTGGGCAGTCCTGCTCCTAAAATAGTATTTCTAATCTTTACAGTAGCCATTAGTCAATCCCTCAACTAATCGTTGTCGTCTGAAAATATAATCTCACGGATATAATCGGTTGGCATCTCTTTACCTGTCCACAGCTTAAATGATGCTGCTCCTTGATCAATCATCATGCCGATACCGTCATAGACATGCTTAACTCCAGCCTCTTGTGCCACTCTCATTAACTTAGTAGTTCTAGGAGAGTAAACCGTGTCAAATACCACCATATCCTGATGGAACCACGATGGATCTGAAACTAACGTCTTATCTTCAAACGGCTTCATTCCGATGCTGGTTGCATCACAGTAAATATCACTTTCTCCAATTGATTGTTTAAATGCTTCCTGATCAGATAATTCAGTCAGAGAAACCTTGCAGTCAGTGTTTTCACGAATAGTTTTAACAGTCTTTTCAGCTTGCGGCCAATTTTTATCTCTAATGTTAAACATTCTAATTTCCTTAGCACCATCTAAAGCTGACTGAACTGCTATCGGTGTTGCAGCACCACCAGCACCGGTTAAGGTCATAATTTTACCTTTAATATCAAAGCCTTCATCTTTAAGTGATTGCACAAAACCGATACCATCAGTGGTGTAGCCTGTCAAAACGCCATGATCGTTCACAATAGTATTAACAGCATCACACATTTTAGCAGCAGGTGATAATTTATCGAGGTATTGAATGACCTCTTTTTTATTAGGCATCGAAACGTTGGAACCACGCATATCTAACGTGCGAATAGCGTCAACTGCGCCTTTTAATTTATCGTTGCCAACTTCAAAACAAAGATAGGTGTAATTCAAGCCCAGCTTAGCAAACGCATTATTGTGCATTGTCGGTGACATTGAATGCCGAATAGGATAAGCCATCAAACCAATTAAGTAGGTATGACCATCGAGCCAGCCAGTAATAGGACCATTAACACCAGTAATTTTATTAGTCATCATTTTTCTCCTTTATTAAAATTAAAAATAATTAATCTACGTTAATTTTTAGAAGCGCCAGACACTGCATCAGTTGAAGCAGGTGAAGTCGTGGTCAGTTTTTGATAATTAGTATTATCAGCAGCCTCTGTTCCGGCAACGAAACCTGAAGCATAAGACCAAGAATTCATCATACTTGGCATTGAATCATGACCATTAGCACCGCCAACAATCTCACCAGCGGCATAGAAATTATCTAGTGCTTTAAAGTCTTGGTCTAAAAGTTGCATACGCTGATTAGTTTCATAGCCACCAAGGGTAGTACAAAAACGTAATTTCTGCTCAATCACAAAGTAGGTCTCGCCTTCATATTTATGCATAAACTGACAAGGACGACCAAACTCAGGATCATTACCTGAGGCAACGTATTTATCATAGTCAGTTAAAGTCTTCTTGAGGTTTTCATAATCAATGCCGGCTTTTTGAGCCACTGTCTTTAAGTCTCCGCTAACTAAAATCGGACTCCTCTTGCCATCAAGATCGAAGAAACCTTGCACTTCGTCTTTGCTAAAACCATATTTAAGCA
Source organism: Lactobacillus helsingborgensis (assembly GCF_000970855.1). GTDB lineage: Bacteria > Bacillota > Bacilli > Lactobacillales > Lactobacillaceae > Lactobacillus > Lactobacillus helsingborgensis. Next base: position 134,061 of record NZ_KQ034046.1, on the reverse strand, counting down.
GCAATTCATAAAATCTGTTCCAAGTTCTCTCATCCATTACTACAAAAGCAATTTTATCCTTTTGCTCAGCAATAGCATCCCTAAAGTGAGTGTATGGGGCAGATTCATTTACAATTCGCTTACCACTGGTATTGACAAAAATAGCACCCATGTCTGTAGCTTCTTTTGTTGAATAGGTGGTTAGTTTGGCAATGCCAGGTTCAACTTCTAAACCATGGGGGTAAACTTTATACCAGTCAAGATTGCGGGAAGCCAAATTCATATTTTTAGCAAAATCAAAATAATCACCAGTAGAAGTCATTGGGCCGTAATAAGGGATATTGGTCTTATGCTTAAGGTAATCACGGGCACCCCAACCGCCAGCTGCCATAACTAAGGACTTAAAGTTTACGGTAACAGTTTCGTGCTTGCCTTCAGCAACTAATGAGACAAGCTGGCCCTGTTTGTTTTTATTAAGTTGTTCCACCCGAGTTTCAAGTAAAATTTTGCCACCCTTTTTGGTAAAGGCATTTGCCACTTTAGAAATCAATTCATAAGAACTTTCAGTGGGCATTTCAATTTGGCGGTCAACAGAATGCTCAATAGTTTGTGTTTCGGCCTGTTGATAGGTTAGGTCCGCAAATTCAGTGATAAAGTCAACTGCTTTACCAATATTTTGCGCCAGTAAATTTGAAAGTAAGGGATAATTTGTCCCCCGGCATTCACGGGCAATATCCTGAACTAAAAGCTGCGGAGAATCTTTTTGGGCTTCCTCACCAAATAAAGCAGCCGCTAATTTTGAACCAGTACCAACTACGTTTGAGCCATTTAAAATTGTAGCCCCACCGAGATAACCATTTTTTTCAAGTAAAAGAACATTTTTACCCATTGATAATGCCCGAGAGGCAGCCATTAAGCCAGCCATCCCTGAACCAATTACGGCTACATCTACATCATAAGTTACATCTTGATGTGACTGATCACTAGGCTGAGAAGCAATATTTACACCATTTTCTTTTAAGGCCTTCTTCCCAGAGTCAAGCATGGCTTGCGTCATAATGGAAGCACCGGAAATAGCGTCAACAGCGAAACTTTGATTATTAATAATATTCTTTTTTAATTTACCCACAACCTGGTTGAAGATACCTGGGGTTTCTGCAGTTTTGGTTACATTAATATCGGTAATTCGGTTATTTTCAACTTTAATATCAAAGTCGATCTGACCATTTCTGCCCTCTGCTGTTGCTTTAATTGTTTTTTCTGACATAACTCCACCTTCCGTTTTACATTAATTTTTGATGTTGAAATTTTTACTACGACTAATTAAGACAACACATAGAACTACCGAAATGATTGTTATGACTGTAGTTATCCAAAATACCATTAGCGTACTTGTAGCGTTAGCCTTTAATACAAACGCGGCTACAAGCGGTGCCACGAAGTAAACTACGGCTGGAGCAAAACTATAGTATGAAGTAATTTTCCCGTGACTCTGGGGGAAATAAGAAGTCAAAACAGAAAGTCCAACCTGCCATACTCCTCCTGCAGTAAAGAAACCGACAGCCAAAGCACCTATTTCACCGGCTAACAGGGATGGCTTTAAGACCATAAATAGCAGACCAAGAGCAGTGATTGCCGAATATACCATAATTAAATTCAATCTTTTTACCTTAGTAACTAAAGCTGATGTCACAAACACAGATATTAAGGAAGCAATTGAATACCATGATACAAGCTGATTGGCGTTAGCAGCGGGCTCATTTAACACATACTGCCCGTAGTAAGGAGCATAAAGAGAAAAAATATAGAATGTAAAGCAAAGCGTAAAGCCTAAACCAATAATCATCAGGCCATCAACGGCTAACTTAGGCTGATTCTGCTCACTAACACCAGTCTCTTGTTTTTTCTCTGTTGCAGGTGCGGCTTTTGCTTCAGCTTGTGGGGCAAAAGCCGTCTTCATTGTAAATACAACATCCAGTAAAATAATAATGACTAATATTAACGCTGTAATCTTGGGGTTTTTAATTACTTTCACGCAAAATGGAAATACCATTTGCATTACTTGCATTGCAGCTTTAACAAACGAGTTCATTGTAGCTGTTTTATCTGGAAAAGCATCTGCAAGTGCAGGATAACCCGCAGTATCGCCAAATGAATTGGTTGCACCGAAAACCATTGCCGCTAAACCGGCTACCCAAATATTATTGGCAAAAGCAGCGCCAAGAAGAAAGATTGCGTCACTTAATAATGCAATTAACAAAGTCCTTTTGCGACCAATCTTATCTGAAATAGCACCAGCAAATAGAATTGTAAAAATTCTACCCAAGCCCACCATTGCAATTACAAGCGAGACTTGGGTTTCAGTAGCATTCCAAGAATGGGCCAATATTTCCCTATATTGACTAATAAATAAGGTAGCTGCTCCCACAACTGCAAAATGGATATAAACAGAAGCGGCAACACCACTATAACTTTCACCTTTTTTCATAGCTTTACCTTTCAAAATTAAGACTGCTAATATTTCAGAAATAAATATATCTTATTAAAACGGATATGAATAATTATTTCTGACTGCTAAATTATAAAAAATAACTATAATTAGCAGCATTTATACCCTCTATTGTCTTGTTAAACAGATACTTATCAGGTATCTCACAGTAATAAATTGCATATCCATATTGCCAAGGCAGCTCAAAGTTATTTGTTAACGCAAAGAAAGCTGCTAGTTTTTTAAATCCCCTTTGCCCGGAACAGCGACTACTAAATAGAACAATCAACAATACGACGGGAATATTAATTCTAGCAGTAATAATATAAATAAATCTTGTAAGGGCTTTACAAAAATGAGTATAGTGTTTTTTAATATAAGTATTAAATATAAAAATACTTTTTGAGGTAAGATCATGAATCTAAATCAACTCTACTATTTTTGCGAATTGGCAGACCAAAAACAATACACTAAAGCAGCAGAAAACTTGTTTATCAGTCAACCGACTCTTTCAATATCGATTAAACAATTGGAAAATGAACTGCACTGCAAATTGTTTAAACATAATGGACGCTACGTGCAATTAACTGAATATGGGCGCATTTTTTATGATACTGTGACCAAATCACTAAATATTTTAGATAGTGGTAAAAAGAAGATTGAACAGCGTATCAGTCAAGATCAAGGCAACATCCATATTGCCGGCATCCCTACAGCAATTGGGACTATTTTGCCCCACTTAACTAAGCAGTTCCAACAAGAAAGCAATATTTCCCCGCATTTCATCTACCACGATAACCCTTCATATCAGATTTGCGAAGGCATTAAAAATGGTTGGTATGATATCGGAATTTCTTCATTTGTACCTGAATTTAGTTATTTTACTTACATTCCCCTTTACACCGAGGAAATTGTTGCTATCGTTTCAAAAGAAAACGACCTAGCCAAAATAAATGAAATCTCTCCCGCAGAATTACAAGGTGAGCCAATTATTACTTATTCCAAAAAAATTCAGATTGGTAAAGACATCACCAATGCTCTACTGGCAACCGCATCTGATCTAAGTATCACAAATAGACTGCATGATGAATTGGCGATTGCGGGACAAGTGTTGACCAATGATATTGTCGGCATCGTTGCCAAAACTATTTATTTGAGCGGTTTCGATATTCACATCATCAAACTGGACTTACCTAAAAATACTCGTCAGGTTTATTTAGTTTATGACCCCAATCAGAATTTTTCACCGGGAATTGTTGATTTTATCGACTTTCTTAAAAGCCATAAACCAGATATTCAAAAAATTGTTGATAATATTCCTGTCAATTAAAATTTCCAAAAATAACGCAACTAATGGAGAAAACGGATAACTATGACTAATTCAATTACCACAAACGCCCTACGTGCTCTTTTATATGAAGTCGTAACCGAACCAAAGCCGGGTTTGGTAAATCCTGCAAGTTCCGGCCCGCATCCAGATATGGATATTTACACTTTTATTGACAGCAGCTTAAGCTTAGAATCATATTTTGCTGCTGCTGTTCAAATTGGGCAAAATTTTTCAGCTACTGATTTAACCAAAATGTTTCAGCAATTGCGCAAAAGAGGCATCATCGCTGAAAAAGAAATGTTTACTGCTACTCATGGTGTCAATACTCATAAAGGAGCAATATTTGCCTTAGGGATCTGTGCTTGTGCCGAAAGTTATTCTGCAGTTAATAACACCGAATTATTTCTCACCATTACCCAGATGTGCCGTGGTCTTGTCCACCATGATCTAGTGGAAAATAACCAGTTGCAAACAGCAGGAGAAAAAGAATTTATACAATATCAAATAGGCGGAGCACGCGCACAAGCTGAACAAGGTTATCCTGTGGTCAGAGAAGTTGCTTTGCCTTTCTTAAAAAACAGTACGGGAACACTACAAGCAAGACTCATTGACACACTAATTAAAATAGCTGCAGTAAGTGTTGACAGCAATTTGATTAAACGAGCTGGCAATTATAGTGTGATTAAATGGCTGCACGCAGGAGCAACAAAATACTTGGCTTTAGGCGGCTATCAGACTTTGGCCGGAAGAAAGCAACTGCAAAAATTATGCCGTGATTGTTTAATACACAATTATAGTTTAGGCGGCTGTGCCGATTTACTGATTGTCACCATTTTTGTAGCTCTTCAAAGAGGATACATATAAAAAAAGAAGGCGCTCTGCCTTCTTCTTTTTTAATAATTACGTAAATACACATAGTTAATCTCATGGCCGGCTGTTTTATGCAAAATAACATTGGCCCTTGACTTAGTAGGCGCGATAAATTCACGTAGGTTAACTAAGTTAACGGTTTGCCAGACCCTTTCCGCCATTTCGACAGCTCGTCTTTTTGGTCCGTTTGCCCAAGAATAATAAAAACTGGCAGGATTATTTTGGTTCATGACCAGCAGATGAACAAAACGTTGCAAGAACCATGTCCTGATCAGTTTTTCATTTGCATCAATATAAATCGAAAAATTAAAAAAATCACTTGTCGCAATCATTTTATTAGGTGGAATTTGCAGGGTATTTATCCCTTCAATAATTAAAATATTAGGATTAGTAATCTTGCCGTAACCGCCAGGAACAATATCTGACAGTTCGTGTGAATATAACGGATAAAACACTTCTTTTTGGCCACTGGCTACATCTGATAAAAAATCTGCTAGCAGTTTCATATTGTAAGATTCGGGGAAGCCTTTACTATCCATCAGTCTTTTTTGCTTTAATTCACGATTAGGATATAAAAAGCCGTCTGTCGTCATCAGTTGTACTGTCAATTTAGGATAAAGGCGTTCAAGCAAGACTTTTAACAGGCGCGATACTGTGGATTTCCCGACGGCAACTGGACCAGAAATACCAATAATAAAGGGTTTATTAACATTATTAGCCCCAATAAAATGGTTCATTGATTGCAGCAGCAATTGTTCGTTATGCACAAACAGATACAAGTAATGCACCAAGGGAGCATAAATTTCGTTAACATCGCTGGAGTCGACAATATCGCCTAATGAAGTGAGTTCTTTTAACTCATTTTTGCTGATTTTGCTGGTCTTACTCTTTGCCTGGGACCAATCCTGCCGTGAAATTTTAGTAAAGTTTTTCATCATTTATGCTCTTTTCATTATATAGTGCAAAGGCGTAACAACTATAGGTGTGACTATTGCAGTAAAAATCGCTTCGACTAAACCATTCATTCCCAGCGAAACAAGTAAAACTATAAATAGCGGCATCCCTGCCGTGAAATTGCCGATATTTGAGAGCAATATTTGCGGATTTCGCATAAAGAATAAGCTGGCTAAAGTAATGACCAGTCCCGTGTTGGTCAAAGATGTTACAGCCCCATTTAATACATAAACCCACTTTTTGACCGGTAAATTCTTTTGCTGAAAATATTTAGTAATCAAACTAGGGAAAAGTCCGGCCAAGATGCTTGGTACTAAAGAAATTACCGGATTGCGAAACAGCAAGAGACTAACCATATCTCCCGGCTGTGTGTACGCCACCACTAACCTGGTCAAACCCCAAAATAGGCCAAAAACTGTACCATAACAAGGATTAAGTAAACTACCATAAATAGCAACAGTTAACGGAATGGTAGTAATAGCCGGAATCGCTGGCAAAATACGGATGTAGCCAATATTAGGTACAAAGGTTTGTAAAATCAATATCGCCATAAACACAGCAGTAACTGCTAATTTAACTGTATTATCTCTTTTCATACTTTTACTCCATATTGTCTTTGTCATATTTATCATTATTCAGTCTGCCAATAATGGTATCTGCTATTATTGAACTTTCACTTTTTTAATGACGTCTGTAGCAAATTGCTATTGGGGGCATGCATGCTATTCAATCCCTAAAAATTTGCCCAGCAAATGATTAAATTCTGCCGGTTTTTCAGCCATTATGTCATGACCGGCATCAGTAACAGTGTTGATTTCAATGTGTTGATTGTGCTTTTGCATTTCATTCACGTAGCCGATCCTAAAGTAAGGACTTTTAGTTGAACTGATTGATAGCGCCGGAAAATCGATACTATAAACAGTTTGACGCCAATCTTTTTGAACGTGATCAAAAAGCAGTGGCATATTTTCCTCGCGCTTAAAGGGATGCTGCCGTTTAAACGGATATAGTTCAGACCAAACTTGGCTATCAATCCCATTTAGCGTTTCTTTAATATGATCATAATGGGATAATACCTCTTTAAAATTATGCCGCGTTAATTCTATCTGGCCGTGAGCCCAGCCATAATGCCATTTTTCGTCATTCAGCATTTTGGGCGTTTGATCAATTGTAATGATCTTAGCTATCTTCAATTCGGGATGATATTTTAAAATGGCCCACACTAAACCTGCACCCATTGAGTGCCCGATTAAAATTATGTCTTTTAAATTTAATCTGGTAATTAATTCGGCAGCTTCATCTGCCAAGTCTCCCATGGTGCTTACTGCAGGTCCTTCTGAACTGCCGTGCCCAGCCAAGTCGAAAGTAATTACTTGGTAGCCGTGTTGGGTTAAGTAAGGCACTTGCCCAGCCCATACCACGTGGTTACCGCCAAAGCCATGACAAAAGACTACTGCCTGACCTTTTCCCGTCACTTCATAATAAATTTTCCTATTAGCAATTTGCATCAACATTTTTTAATTCCTTCTAGCCTTCAATAGAAATTTTTTTATACTTGGAAAAATATTTCAAAAACCAATTTTTAGTGTAATCAACCGCTGGACTCTCAATAGACGTGCTGGTGTTACAAAGTGAAATCCGCCACGGAAAAGCTGGTTCCATTTCCTTACTTTTGATTTCCTTGTCACTATAATTTTGTCCAATTGGGGCGGCCAAAATACCCACCAAATTTTCATCTCTTTGTACCAGGTTTAACACCAGATCCCAAGACACGGTTTGTAAAAAATAATTAGGTCTCTTGCGGTCCCCTCTGAATCTCTTATTTAGTTGGAAAGTAACCATAAAACTATCAGTTAAAGTCACGATCTTCTCTTTTTCGATTTCAGCAAACGGAATTACCTTGGCACCGGTTTGATTAAAACGATGATTAGCGTTAAACCACACGCGAACGCTGCTTTCATAAATCAAATTTTCATAGATGCCCTCAATTGTAGCGGGGGAAACAATTACCGCCAAGTCTATATCCCCTAGTACGAGCATCTTTTGCAAACTATAGGCTCCACATTCAACCAATTTAAGCTCAATCCCAGGATTAGAATTAATAAATGCAATCAAGGCGTCATTAAAAACAATAGAATTAATTACTGGAGCTATGCCAATTTTTACTATTCCATTCTTTTCTTCTGAAAAACGATTTAGTTTTTCCATCATTTCAACGTATTGTTGATATACTTTTCTTGATTCATTTACTAGAGCCTGGCCATAGCGGGTGAGCCCAATAATCCTGCCTTTTTTGTGCTTGAAAACTTTGATGCCCTTCCTAAATTCAATGTCTTTAATTGATTTACTAATTGCTGGTTGAGAAACATGCAAAATTTCCGCACTTTTAGTTAGGTTAAAATTATTATCTACCACTGCAAGCAAGTATTTAATCTGATTAATATCCAAGATAAGCTCTCCTACTTTCATTCACGTTCAGATTTATAAAAAAAGCAGCATTAAATGTATTTTTTCTTAAACCATTTAAAATACTGCTTCTTTTATTAGCTTAACTTAATAAAACTAATTATTATTTTTTATATTCATAAGCGGTTCCTGGAAAATCCTAGAATCCATTTCTTTCAAATCATCACTAATAATTGGTTTGAATTCCATTTGATCAAGAACGTCTTTTTGCAGATCAACACCGGGTGCGATCTCGATTAGTTTCAAACCATTTTCGGCTAATTCAAAGACAGCACGTTCAGTGACATACCATACTTTTTGCTTGTTAGAAGAAGCCACTTGCCCTGAAAATGTAACTTGTTGAACTTCCTTAACGAACTTCTTGACCTTACCTTCTTGGATAATGTGCAGCTTGCCGTCTTTAACTTCTTCTTTCAACCCAGCAGCTGTAAAAGTACCAGTAAAGATAATTTTAGGAGTATTTTGCGTAATATCGACAAAGCCGCCAGTACCAGCAATCTTAGGACCAAATTTAGAAACGTTCAAATTACCTTTGGCATCTGCTTCAGCCAAGCCCAAAAATGTTAAATCAATCCCGCCGCCGTCATAAAAGTCAAACATGTACGGCTCATCAATAATTGATTGTGGGGAAATAGCAGCGCCGAAGTCACCACCACCAAGTGGGGTGCCGCCAAAAGTACCGGGCTCAACGGTAGTCATGATATTATCGGAAAGTCCTTCTTCTTTTAAGACTAACGAACAGGTTTCTGGATACTGGCCAATACCGAAATTAACCACCTGGTCGGTTTTTTCATTAAAGAGCAGAGCAGCTCTACGTGCTATAACCTTTTTACTATCTAGCGGTATATTGATTTCATCTTCGGCTTTAATAACAGCAGAGCTGACAAAGTCGGGGTTATACTGAGTATCTGTTGTTTGCTTAGTCCACTCAGCACTATCAGCTTCTACAACATAATCAACTAATATCCCTGGGATTCTGATATCTTTAGGCTTCATGGAACCGCGCTTAAGCACACGTTTAACTTGAACAAAAACCTTGCCGCCATTATTATGAGCGGCCATGGCTATCGCTGTTGCCACTAGGGTAAGCGGCTCATCATCGAACGTAATATTACCATCTTCATCAGCAAATGTGCCCCGTAAAAGAGCAACATTTGGTTTTGGTACTTCATAAGCTAAATAATCTTTGCCATGAATATTGATCCTGTTGACCAATGTAGCGTTTTTAGCTGCATCATTTAGTCTACCGCCGCTAACCTCGGGGTCGACGAAGGTACCTAAACCCACATTAGTAATTAAGACCGGCTTATGTGCAGCCGCATCCCTAAATATTTGTGACAAAACTCCTTGAGGGAAATTAAAAGCTTCAAAATCATTAGCAGCTGACAATGGTTCCAGCTCTGGTGCTAGTGCCCAGTGTCCACCAACTAAACGATGCAGAAAGCCTTTTTCTGCAAAATTATTTGTCCCCTTAGTTTTGCCGTCGCCTATGCCGGCTGCGTGCCAAACATCCAGTCCTTTAGGATGTCCTTCTTTTTTATAACGTGCTCTCATGCATTCCAAAATTTCTTCTGGAGTATCTGTACCTAAAAACCCATCTAGTGCAATTACTGCATTATCTGGAATTAATTCGGCAGCTTTTTGACTATTAATAAATTGAATTGCCATCAGATTAATCCTCCTAATGAGTCAAAAAATAATTTATTCAATTACAATTAATAAAAATGAGTTTATTTAGATTGATGAGAGCACTTTATGTAATCAAAAAATTAATTTTAAAACCAATAACTATCCGAACTATGTCATTCATACATCGTTCCGACACAATAAGGGTAACGCTTACAAGTATAGATTGTGAAATACATAATTTTCACTGTCTATATAACTTTAAGTTATGGTTTTAATCAAAAAAACCTTGCACAAAACTAGTTAAATACTTGTTAGTGCAAGGTAGTTTGTTATCACATAAATTTCTTTTTACTTAGTAGCCATACATTGCGCTTGACCACTGGTAACAACAACATTATCTTGATTTGTTACAGTAGTATCATACACAACAATAGTGAAGTTCTTTTTAGGAATAAATTCAGTAATCGTACATTTGACAGTCAACACGTCATTTAAGTACACAGGTTTGACAAACTTAAGGGTTTGATCTAGATAAATACAACTTTCTTGTCCCGGAATATGCTCTGCTAAACAGGTAGAAATAAAAGCAGCAGTAATCATTCCGTGTGCAATTCTATGCTTAAATTGGGTCTTTTTGGCAAATTCTTCGTCCATGTGAACTGGATTATGGTCACCGCTTAGTTCAGCAAATTGTTGAACCAGTTCATCTGTAACTTGTTTAGTAAAAGTGCCAGATAGCCCAATTCTTAACTTTTCTTCAGCTATAATGCTTACCTCTTATTCTTTCTATAAAATTTCTACGCCTTTTTTAATGACTCTTTGGGCATCATCCATAAGGTCCTGCACAATTTGAGCAGCCGGTTTTGATTCTTTAATCAATCCGGCAACTTCACCAGACATGAAGAAGCTTTCTTTAGGATCGTCTTCTTGAACGCCTTTATAAAGGGCCTTATTCATAGCAGCATTGAAATCATCGCGAGAAACGCCAGTCTTTTCAAGTTCAGTTAACTTAAGAGCTTCTTCATTAGCAATTCCGCGGGTAGCGCCACCCTTAATAGAGGTACCTACTACTGCAGTTCCAGTATCTGTTGCGTCAATTACGGCTTTGCGCCAATTTTCACCGACTGGGCTTTCCTTGGCAATGGAGAATATCGTACCGCACTGCACTCCTTCTGCTCCCGCAACAAAGGCTTCAACAACTCCACGACCATCACCAATACCACCGGCAGCAATTAAAGGAATTGAAATTGCATCGGCGATTTGAGGCCATAAAACCATTGAAGTGGTGTTACCAATGTGGCCACCGGCTTCCATACCCTCAACAATCACTGCATCTGCGCCCATTTCTTCCATCTTCTTAGCAATTTTGACATTTGGAATAACAGGCATTACTTTCACACCTGCAGCTTTTAAGTCTGTCATATAAGGTTTGGGAGTACCTGCACCAGTAGTAACAATTTTTACTCCTTCTTCAATTAAAACCTTAACAACATTAGGGGTATTCTTGTCCATCAGCATCAAGTTAACAGCAAAAGGTTTATCAGTAAGTTTTTTGGCTTTTCTAATTGCTTCTCTAACCTGATCCGGAGTTTTTCCACCGGCAGCAATAATGCCTAAGCCGCCGCCGTTTGAAACCGCAGCAGCTAAGTCAGCTGTAGCAACTTCCTGCATGGCACCTTGAACAACTGGATATTTAATACCTAATAATTTTGTAACGCGATTCATATTAATCTCCTTAAAATATTTGATTTTTTAATTTATTTAATAAAGCAAAGGGAGGCTTTGAGTAATTAATTATTTACCTGAGAATTTTGCATCTCTCTTATCAACAAACGCACTCATTCCTTCTGTTTGATCTTTAGTAGCAAAAGTTTCAGCCCAAATTTGTGATTCCATGTCAATAGCAACATCAAGTGGCAAATCTGCGCCCCGGTCAACAGAATATTTGGCTAGAGCAACTGCAATAGGACCATTCTTCATAACCTGCTTGGCAATTTCACGGGCTTTGTTCATTAATTCTTCCGGCTCAACTAACTCATCAAGTAGACCGATGCGATAAGCTTCATCTGCAGAAATCATTGTAGATGTTGCAATCATTTCCTTAGCTTTTCCGCGACCAACTAGGCGTGTCAGGCGTTGTGTCCCACCAAAGCCGGGAATAATACCCAAGCCAACTTCGGGTTGACCAAACTTAGCTTTAGCAGAACCAACACGCATATCGCAAGATGAAGCTAACTCGCAGCCACCACCAAGTGCAAAACCATTGACAGCAGCAATCGTAAATTGAGGTAAATCTTCAATTTCGCCAAAAGACTTATGTGCCAGTTTTGATAACTCAAGTGCTTGCAGTGTGTTCATGTCGCGCATCTGTGATATATCTGCACCGGCAACAAATGATCTGGGACCAGCACCTGTGATTATCAAAACTTTGATCTCATCTTGGTGAGCTTTTACCTCTCTTAAGGCATCTCCAATATCTTGCAGTGTTTCAGAGTTTAAAGCATTCAAAACTTTAGGACGGTTAATGGTCAATGTGCCAATTCCATCTTCAGCTTCCAACAAAACGTTATCATATTTATTAAAACTCATAATTTCCTTGATCCTTTCAAAACATCAAACTCATTTTATGCTCTCACGGTTAATTTTTGTGTAAGCGGAAACAATTAGCAAATTAGGCTTGTTTTTTATTTTTTTCAGGATTTGGTAGTAAAAGCTTAAATAATCAGGGATTTAGCATCATTGAAAAAAAGTTATGGTAGAAATAACTTTTGTTAAATTTTGCACAAATTATGTCGTGAAATAGTTTTAAAGGCTTAATGCTTCAGCCTTTTCACTGGCAATAACTAAAAATAATGCTACTGATAACAAATAGTATTAATAGTCATTCAGCTATTTGTGTAAGCGTTTCACATTAGTTTATAGTTTGTGCAAAGTCTAATTAATTAAAGGAGGAAGATTATGACTGGAAGTTGGATGACGCGCTATCTTGCCGAATTTTTGGGGACAGCTGTTTTTATAGTTTTTGGTAACGGATCAGTTGCCAACTCATTTCTCAAGAAAACCACGGCCAATGGCAAAGACGGTCAAGCAAACGGAGGGTGGATTTTTATTGCGCTCGGGTTTGGCTTTGGCGTAATGATACCAGCAATGATGTTTGGCTCAATTTCAGGAAACCATATTAATCCCGCAATTACTATTGCAAAGGCTGCAGCTGGAGTTTTTCCCTGGAGTCATGTTACGCAATATATAATTGCCCAAATGCTCGGCGCTATTGTAGGACAATTATTGGTTGTTGCTATCTATTGGCCGTACTTTAGAGAAACTACTAATGGAGAAGGGCAAATTTTTTCTTGTTTTGCGACTGGTGAAACACTTAACAATAAGTTGAATGGTTTTATCGCAGAATTTATCGGAACTGCAATTTTAGTATTTACTTGTACTGGAATCTATAGTGGTGTATTCTTCAAACAATCTGTTGATATTGCCAATGTGGGTGTCGGGTTCATCATCATGGCATTAGTAATCGCCGATGGTGGTCCTACTGGCCCAGCGTTAAATCCCGCTAGAGATTTGGGACCTAGAATAGTTCATGCTATTTTGCCTATTCCTAATAAGGGATCTTCAAACTGGGACTACAGTTGGGTACCGGTTATTGCTCCTATTTTAGGCGCACTGGTTGGTATTTTTATTTACAAATTATGTTTTAAAATGTAGTAATTTATATGTATATTAATATTTACTTGCAATAAAAAAATAATAGTTAGCCAGTTAGGTTAACTATTATTTTATAAGCAGAATAGTATTTATTGCTGTGATGCGCCACTTAACGCATCACTTGTCTTAATCTCACTACATGCGGTGTCGGCAGCAATCCGGCCAAAGGTAAAAATGTCTGCTAATGAATTACCGCCAAGGCGATTACCAGCATGTAACCCACCAGCAACTTCTCCAGCTGCATATAGGCCGTCAATTACCTGTCCATCTTTGTTTATTACTTGTGCTTTTGGATTAATTCTTAAGCCACCCATTGTATGATGAATAGCTGGTTTACGTGGCGTAGCATAAAATGGTGCAACTTCACATTTAAGGTTGAATGCACTCTTACCAAATTCTGGATCATTACCAGCATCAACATAAGAATTATATTTTTTAATAGTATCGACTAAAGTAGCTGGATCCATGCCGGCTTTTTCAGCTAATTCTTCAAGAGTGTCCGCCTTTAACAGAGTACCCGCTTTTACCTGTGCTGCAAGTGATTCTTCCGTTGTATTATAGGCTGTAGCTTTTATTTTCTCATCAGCGATTAAGTAGAATAGAGTCCCATTGGCAATTGCTGCCTTAGCCAAGGTATCACGCTCTGCAAATTCGTTAACAAAGCGTTCTCCTTTTTGATTAACCATAATAAAGTTTTCAGGTGGAGTTTGAATACCGGTAAATAATTCACCAGTCTTAGGATCAGAAACTGGCATTAATTGAATAAATCCCATACCAACTAAATCAGCACCGGCTTCTTGACCTAGAGCTATACCATCACCAGTAATCGCTGGTGAATTGGTAGTAGCAATATCATCATCAATGTGTTTCCAATATGTGTTATACTTTTGCACCATTTTGGTGTTGGCACCAAAGCCGCCAGAAGTTAAAATTACTTTTTGCGCGTGAATGGTAACCTTACTGCCATCACTATTTTGAGCTACAACACCCGTGACTTCACCATTTTCAATTATTAAATGTTGCGCGCGCGTTTCAGTTAAAACCGTGGCACCATGATCTTTTACCCAATCACCCAAAACGTGAATAAAAGCGTACCCCATTGGTTCAACTGGTTTGTGACCGCGACGCCATAAAGCACCAACCGGCATAGTGACATCAGAGCGGTCAAATTTAACCCCTAAATCAGTCAACCATTTAACTGAATCAAGCACATTATTAACCAATTCAGTAACTAAGGCATAATTGCCGTGAATTTCATTACCGTTTAAATCAGTTCTTTTACCACCTAAATAAGTCTGTATCTCATGCAATAAAACTGAATCAAACAAGTAGTTTTTACCAGAATCTAAATAAGCTTTAATTTGTTTTTGCAATTCTTTAAAATCATCACGGTATTCTGGATCAATCTCAGCAATTGGAGTTGCAGCTAATTTTGCCAAACTTTCTTTTTCACCAGGTAAAGCCTTAAACTTATTCTGCCATTCTGGTTCAGCAGCATTTAAAGGTCCACCTGCTCTTGTTGTATTACCACCAATTTGAGGGAATTTTTCCAGCACGATTACCTTTTTACCATTTTGAATTGTTCTGGCAGCTGCCGCAAGTCCTGCCCCGCCAGCGCCAATGACTACAACATCAGTTTGGTATTCAGAATCAGTTGCATTAGCCGTCTTAGGCTTTGGTCTATTAAGCCACTCCTGTGCATCTCCGCCAGCTTTTGTAATTGCTTGGGCCACACCGTCAATTACGCCGTGACTAGAAATTGTAGCGCCGCTTACGGCATCAACGTTTAAAGTTTGGTTAGCAATAATTTGCTTGGGCAGACGTTTAAAGACTTCATCTGCTACTCCCGCAGTTTCGCCACTAGAGTCAATACCTATTTCTTTGATTTTATCTTCAGAAAGCGTCACTTTCATTGGCATAAAGCTAGAACCATGACCTTTAGCTTTAACTTCATAAGTACCTGGTTTCATCATTATTAATATACTTCCTTTCTTTTAATACTCAGCAATTAAATTTTACTAACTTTTCTTTTCAAAATGAAATAGTTTTATAGCAAAAACGCTATAATAAAATTGTTATCGGAGGTAAATTATGAATGATTCTGAAACTGTACTACATTTTATTGATGTGCTGCTAAAAGAAAGTAATTTTACTAGAGCAGCCTCTGAATTGTATATTTCGCAGCCATATTTAACCCAGCTAATCAAGCGAATAGAAAAAAGCTCGGAACTAAGATAATAGACCGTGAGACAATACCTTTTACATTAACTCAGGCCGGGGTAATTTATTATAATTATCTAGAAACAAAAATTACAAATAAACAAAAATTAACGGAACAATTGACCCAATACGTAGCACCTCATCAGGAAGTAATTAGAATAGGTGTTTTAGAAAGTCTAGGTTCTTTTTTATTACCAGAACTACTACCGCAGTTTCTTTTGAAAAATCCTAATATCAAAATTCAATTATCCGAGAATTTTCCCAGAGTAAGCGAAGCCCATCTCTTGCATGAACAAATAGATTGTTATCTAGGTCAGACCCCAGAATCACTTAACCGGGGATTGGACTTTTACGTTAACGGTGGTGAAAGTTATTTTGTTATTATTCCCCCGACATCAAAATTCTTTAAAAAGGGTCATTTTATTTTAAAGCCACAAGAATATGACATCAAAGAAATCTTACGTGAACCCTTTGTAGTTAGTTCAACTAATTCAGCTATCCGTCATCAAGTTAATGGCGCGTTTCAAAAGTTTCATATCAAGCCAAATATTATTTTAGAAAGCAGCAGTATTATCACTGCCACCAACTTAGCAATAAAAGGCGTAGGATTAACTATTTCAGCTGCAAGTATAATTAAAAGAATGGCGCAAACTCCAATTAATCTGCTTCCAGTCGATCAAAACTTAATCCAGATTAAGTATTTTATTGCTGTTAAACATGGTCAAGCACTCAAGCCAGGATTAAGCAATTTAATTAGAACCTTTATGAAATTAAAAATTAACCCCAACATCAGATAAAATGATAAACAAAAAAGAGGACCCGTTAGGTCCTCTTTCTGCTGCTCG
>NZ_KQ034046.1:0-112850 GCF_000970855.1 Lactobacillus helsingborgensis | reverse complement strand
ATATTTTTTCTCACTCTGTCAATAAGCCCTTATGTATCTAAGACTTTTTATCGAAATTTTTGCTTATTTCTCCTCTAATCATCCATTTTCAATATCTATTTTGGCTATTTTACAAATTTACAAAGGCTATTAAGTTTGTTAAGTAATTTTAACCCTTTCGCATACTTTTATTAATTTAAAAGTTTTATAATACTACTATATTTCTAAGGAGAAAAATTATCTTGAAGCATAAAATTATGACATTGACAACCGCTTTATTTATGGCTACTACGCCCCTTGTTACTAGTGCCAATCAAGTTAAAGCAGCAACGACAACTAATAAACAAACTGAAATGTACAATTTTGTCAGAAACACTTTTAAAAAGCATCATGTACGCGGCATAGTTATGGTTGTAAAAGACGGAGTACCACAAACAATCAGTTACGGCTATGCTTGGTATGGCAAAAGAATTGGTAATGGCAGCAGTAAAGTTGTTTACCCAACAGCTTCTCTGCAAAAAGTAGTAACTGCAGCAATGGTAGTCCAACTAATTAATGAAACTAAGGGAACCAATAAAGAATTTACCCAAAACACTAAAATCTCGCGCTGGTATCCCAATCTTAAAAATGCTGATAGCATTACAGTGGGCAACTTGTTAACTCATACATCAGGTATTATGGCTACTGGTACAGAGATAGATCGCGGCTATAACTATTCTGAAGATAATGCTATTAAGTGGGTGATCAATAATATTAATGCTTCATCATCCGATGAAATTGGCAATTATCATTACAATAACAGCAATTACATTCTTCTGACCGGTATTATCAAGCAGATTACAGGCAAGTCATATGAAGAAAATCTGCAGACTCGTATTATTAATAAGTTGAATTTACAAAATACATACCTTTATCAAAATATCCCTAAAACAATGACAGATCCCATTTCATATTATTCAAACGGAGGTAAAAATTATCAAAATGCTACTTATCTTAAGAAAAGTCTAGTTTCTCAAATCCCGGGTGCGGGTAATCTATTTTCGACTCCAGAAGAATATTATAAAATCCAAGTTGGATTAGCAGACGGCTCTATTTTAAGTAAAGACGATTATTACTACATGACTCACCTAAAGAGTAAGGTAATTAACTACTCTGGTGGACTGTACTTATATAATAAAGACAATATCAAAAATGCGTATGGCAGTTTTATGGGGCAACATTTTGGCACCTGGATGCAATTAACTGCCGATAACCAAAACGGTATCGTCATGTTTTTAAATCAAACTGATGATAATGAAAATGACGAAAAAGATGTAGGTTACGAAATTTTACAGCATATCAAACCTAATACTTTTGTTAAACGCTAGGTTCTTGTTCAAAAGGGTTGTAACAACGTTTCGTCACTTTAAAAATTGAATAGTTATAGCGCAAAAGGCTAATAAGTCAACATTTACCAATGTGATTTATTAGCCTTTTCTATTAAAGTTTTTAACATTGAAAATCATTTTTCACGTTTCTTTTTTATTTTGTCACTCAAATACATAGTCCCAGAGATAGTAAAATAGACAAGTGTAATAAAAAATGCGACCGTAACAATTCTAAGAAACAAACCTAAATCTGTTAAGACTGTCCACATTAAATAGAATACATAAAAGACCGCAAGGGGTAAAGCGACTCTGTTAATTCGATGTTCTCGACGAATACTATGAATTGCTTTACTTTGATCCGCGTTTTTAAGGTCATGTTCTGCCATTTTTATTACCTCCTTTTTATTAAATCTTCTTATAAATTTATTATTATTTTAACACGATATTGCCAAATTAAATGATTTAATTAATCTTTATTTAATATTTTTAATTAATCGTTTGTGCTACCTGGCAGAAAACTCTATGATATTCTCTTTTAAAGTGCTAAAGCCAACAGAAAAAGTCTAAGAAAATTAATTCTTAGACTTTTTTTATTCATCAAATAATAACTCATACATTTTTGTATTCAACGGCTTTTCCAGCAACAAATTCATCCCTACCGCTGCTTTTTTCTTCGGCCCCAGCAATTCTTCTTTGACTGTGTCCTTTTGAATGTGCACTTGACCTAAGTAGTAAAACTGCTTGCCAATTGCATCACTTTTCTTAACAAACAGCAATAGCTTCATCTGGGGCGTATTAAGTAATTTTTGCACCTCGGCGGAGTTGATATGACGGGGGGTGCGGGTATACCAACGCAAGCAGCGGCCATCTTCCAAAGTATTATGGTATAAAGCGTTGCGTTTTTTCTTTGAATCTTTTTGGTAAGTAATAAAAATGGGGGTCTCATGTTCATCCACACGATAGCCGTACATCGGTGCGGAAACATCTAACGGCCAATTTAATAATCGGCAAGCATCTTTACGGTCATATTGCTCATAAAGAGTAAATTGCTTCTGATTATCATACTTGTGATTCAATGCCAAGCCAGTTTTGATAACATCAGTAAAAAGTTTTTTAAAGGTTTCATTTTGCAAAAGAGATTGTGCCAATTTAGGTGCTAACGCATAATCTAATAAATCTGCTTTAACCACAAGTGGCTGTCCGCCATATTGTTCCTTTTTAGTTGTCTTTCCCTGCTTGATGTCAAAAAAACTTAAAGAAAGGATATCTTCAACTGAAGTTAACACTCTTTCATTAATATAAGCACCATAATCATGCAGAGCTTGTTCAAATTCTTCTTGGCTAACCTGCTTTTTTTCTAAAAGCAGCTTTAAAAGTAGCAGTTCATGCGGTCTTTTTCCATTCAATAACTCTTTAGTGGCAAAAGACAAAACAGCACTTTCATACCGACTTAGCTTCACAGGTTCGCCCATTTTTATTAAAAACTCACCATAATGCTCAAGACTATGATTATTGGCAAATACCATGGGTGAAGTTGAGCCATAACGGTAAAAATCAAATAACAGGGGTGGACGCCCTATTTTTTCCGCTAGTTCCTGGTATGACTGTCGCAATTCCTTAATACTATCCAGTTTAATCTGATCAAGTGAAGCCAAAATCTTAGCAGAAGCAATTTGGCTAAAGTTAATCGTTGAAACATCAATAAAGCTGGGAAGCAAGCTTTCCTCGCGTGCCTTATCCTGCGAGCGGCTGTCATCCTGATTTAAAGCAATTGGAATTAAATAATTATTTTTATAGTTACCAATAAAGTCGATGACCGTGACATAATCTTTACCGGGATATTTACGCAAACCGCGGCCTAGCTGCTGGATAAAAACAATGCTGGACTGCGTATTACGCAACATAATGATCTGGTTTAAAGCCGGAATATCAATTCCTTCATTAAAGAGGTCAACGGTAATAATGTAATCAATTTGTCCTTGTTCCAGCTGCTTAACTACTTGCAGCCTTCTTTTTTCGCTGTCTTCATTAGTTAAGGCGATAGCAGGATGTTCACGGTCTGAAAAGGCCTGCGCTAATTCACGCGCTTCTTCTTGGCGGCTGCAAAAAACCAATCCTTTAGCTTGAGAACCACAATAACCGTAATAATCCAGCTGCTTTAAAACATAGTCAACCCGCTCTGGCGCCAGTAGTCTGCGCAAGTTAGTGGTTTCGTCAATCGTAGCACCATCAACCTCATAATCTGCAACGCCTACATAATGAAAAGGAGCCAGCATTTTTTCTTCCAGTGCTTCGCGCAAACGAATCTCATAAGCTAAATTATAGTCAAAGAGGCGGTATACATCCTGGTCATCCATCCTTTCCGGAGTGGCAGTCATTCCCAGCCAAAATTGCGGTTTAAACTTGGCAAAAATGCGCTGATAACTTGGTGCAGCTGCCCTATGGGCCTCATCAATCAAAATGTAATCAAAAGTTGTTGCACTTAGACTAGCAAGTACTTCCGGCTGACTTAAAGTCTGCACGGTGGCAAAAATATATTTGCGTTCAAGCTGGTGCTTATGCCCGGTTAATAGACCATAATCAGCTAAGTTCCCGCCAATTACTTGGTGAAAACTTTTTAAAGCCTTTTTAGCTATCTGTTCACGATGAACTACATAAAGAAACTTCTGTGGTTTAAAATCTTTGACAGCAAATGCTCCTAAATAGGTTTTGCCAGTTCCAGTAGCTGAAACTACCAGACCCCGCTTTTGTCCATTTTTAATTAAGCCTTGTAGTTCCTGCAGTGCTTCTTCTTGCATCTTATTTGGCACAATTTTAGTTGTTTCATTAACATGAACCTGAGATTGCACTTGCGGCTTCACCCAATTTTGCTCATATTCTCTTATCCAGCTTTCAGATAGTGGCATACTATCATTTTTTAACTCATGCAATTGCCTGGCAATCTGCTCTGTCAACGTCGCATTATTTTTTGAGCTGATTTTTAAGGCCCATTCGTAATTACTAAGTAAAGCCGACCGGGTGAAATTAGCACTGCCGATAACCAAAGTTTGCCAGTCCTCATGTTCAAAGAGATAACCTTTAGCATGAAATCCGCTTTGAGGCGTAATTTTAACTGTCAAGTTGGGAATTTTAAGTAACTCACGAAAAACTTTGGGATTATTAAATCCTAAATAGTCACCCGTAATTAATGTACCCGAGATGTTTTTCTTAGCTAAATCTGCCATAACTACTTTAAAGGGAACGAGCATATCTTGAGTAACAAAGGCTATAGCCCAAGTAAAATTTTGACAGTTAAGCAGCTCTTGGCGCAGCGTCAGCCAAATATTCTCCTGTTTATTATTTTGCAGCAGTTTTGGCCCTAATAATTCATGACCGGGATATTTAGGGTCGTACAGACCATTAAGAATGGCGTCTTGCAAGGGCTCATTCATACTCATCACCTCAAAATTATTTTACACAAAAGAAAAAGAAACCCAACCATCTGGATCCCTTTTTTTCAACTACTTATAAATCTATTGCCAATAAAATTGGGCAGTGATCAGCACGTTCTCCCGTATCCATCATTTCAGAACGCTTAACCTTATTTGCAATTCTATTACTAGTTAGCCAATAATCAATTCTCCAGCCGGAATTATTAGCCTTTGCAGTTCTTACCCTTTGAGCCCACCATGAGTAGACTCCTTCAACATTGCCGTTGAGTTTTCTAAATGTATCTGTAAAGCCGGCTTTAAGCAATTGGGTAAAATCTGCTCGCTCTTCATCTGTAAAACCTGCAGAATGGTGATTAGTGTCCGGATGCTTCAGATCAATTTCGTGGTGAGCACAATTATAATCGCCACTAGCCAAAACCGGTTTTTCTTGATCTAATTTTTGCAAGTAATTAATATACTTTTCATCCCAGACTTGACGCTCACTTAAACGCTTAAGGCCATTGCCAGAATTTGGCGTATATACTTGCGTGACAAAATACTCAGGAAATTCCAAAGTGATGATTCTGCCTTCATGATCCATCGGTTCCGGTGCACCAATTACAGGATAAGTCACTTGAGGCTTGAGTTCTTTTTTATACAAAAACATGGTTCCAGCGTAACCTTTACGTGCCGGTTCTTCTGATGAACGCCAAACAATATCATATTCTGGAAATTCTTTTGTTAATACTTCCATGTGTTTTTTAGTTGGTCCAGTTGAACGTAATTTAGTTTCTTGAATTGCAACTATATCAGCATTTTCAGCATGTATTTTTTCTAAAACTTTGCGTGTTGCTACTGCACGGGAAGAAGTTCCGGTTAAAGCTGCATTTAATGAGTCGATATTCCACGAAATTAAGATCATTTTCTGCTCCTTTTTATTCATTTCTTTCATTATATAGTTTTTTAGCTGGGACACAAAACTTCTGTCACCCTGATTTTTTCCAATTCCAAGTTTGAGGTGATCATATTGAGGTGAAATTGCTGTTATTTTTTTCACTATCTTGGCAAAAAATACTTGTAACTTTTTTGATTAAGCGTTAGTCCTTGTGCCATATTATTGTAAGCGATTACTAACAGAACGCCATTTTGATAAAAATATTATTTTCACAAGTTTATGTTTTTAAATCTAGTTAAGCAAGTGTATAATAGCACAAGAGACAACAATAATAATCTTTGGAGGTTAGATTTTATGACTAAAATTTATGCTTACGCCATTCGTAAAGACGAAGAACCATACGTTCATGAATGGAAGGAAGCTCACAAGGATGTTGATGTTGATTTTACTGATCAACTTCTCACCCCTGAAACAGCTGAATTAGCTAAGGGTGCTGATGGTGTTGTAACTTACCAGCAACTAGATTACAAGGCTGATACTATTGAAGCTTTAGATAAATTAGGCATTCATAATTGGTCAATCCGTAACGTTGGTATTGACAACATTGACCTAAAAAAGGCGAAAGAATTAGGTTTTAAAATAACTAATGTTCCGGTATATTCACCAGACGCAATTGCTGAACACGCTGCTATTCAAGCTGCCAGAGTTTTACGTCAAGATAAGGCAATGGACGAAAAAATTGCTAAGCATGATTTACGTTGGGCACCAACAATCGGTCGTGAAGTACGTGACCAAACAGTTGGTGTTATCGGTACTGGTCACATTGGTCAAGTATTCATGAGAATTATGGAAGGCTTTGGCGCTAAAGTCATTGCCTATGACATTTTCAAGAACCCAGAATTAGAAAAGAAGGGCTACTACGTTGATGACTTGGATGAGCTTTACGCTAAGTCTGACGTTATTTCACTTCACGTTCCTGATACTCCGGAAAATGTCCACATGATCAACGACGACTCAATCAAAAAGATGAAAGACGACGTTGTTATCGTTAACGTTTCTCGTGGTCCATTAGTTGACACAGACGCCGTTATTCGTGGTCTTGACTCAGGCAAGATCTTTGGCTTCGTAATGGACACTTACGAAAATGAAGTTGGTATTTTCAACAGCGACTTCAGTGGCAAAGATTTCCCTGACAAGCGTTTAGCTGATTTAATCGCACGGCCAAATGTTTTGGTAACGCCACACACGGCTTTCTACACTACTCACGCTGTGCGCAACATGGTTATTAAAGCCTTTGATAACAACTTGAAGTTAATTAATGGCGAGCAGGCTGATACTCCTGTTGATTTGAACAAAGAATTTTAATTTGTAAAATTCATTTCCCTTCTTAAATACACTTTAAATAACAATAAAAGGCACCAGATAAATTTATCTGGTGTCTTTTCTAATGATTATTTTAATTTGCGGCAGCATTTACGGCTTGAATAAGCGCATTTCTAAAGCCCGTTTCTTCAAGCTTGGCTACTCCCCTAATAGTTGAACCACCCGGTGTGGTAACTTCGTCTTTTAATTCTTCCGGCAATTTTTTACTAGCAAGTGCCAATTGGCTGGTACCCAAAAGCATTTGTTCAATTATCTGATATGAATCTGCGCGCTTAATACCGTTTTGCACTGCGGCATCACTCAGCGCTGCAATCATAAGATCGACAAAAGCAGGCGTGCACCCAGCAACTGTACCATAAATGCCTAGCAGATTTTCAGGCACAACGTAAACTGCACCCATTTGAGTAAAAATCTTTTTTACAGTAGCAATCACTTCCGGCTTTTCATCAGGAATAAAACTGATGGCTGTAATTCCGCTACCTATTTGAACGGGAGTATTAGGAACTATCTTGGCAAATGTGGTATCTTGCGCAAGTCCACTATTAATCTGAGTTAAATCGCCCCCACCCGTTGATAACATAATACCGTGATATTTTTGCCCCAGCTGCTTCAGTATAGCTTCAGCACTGGATCCACTCACAGCAACTATAACTGCCTGGCAAGCGTTAAATTCAGTGTAGCTATTAACTAAATGCAGATTAAATTCAGCAGCAATTTTTTGAGCGGACTTATGACCACCGTCATAAACATAAATATCTTGGCTTGAATTTTTAGCATTTAACAAGCCCTTAATGATAGCGGAACCAATCTTACCAGTTCCAATAAAACCAATTTTCATCAGCTACCACCTTTTTTAAAAGTCCGTGTGATCTGGATCATTTGCTAATTTAGCTGCTCCATGCAAACCATCAAGTTTAGCCATATCAGCATCACTAATTGTAAAGTCAAAAACTTGTAAATTAGATTCAAGCCGATCGCGGTGGACAGATTTTGGTAATGGGACAAAGCCGTGTTGCAAAGACCACCGTAATAAGACTTGCGCTGGAGACTTGTCATAGTGTTGCGCAACAGAAACGACAGTTTCATTAGCAAATAAACCGCCCCTGCCAAGTGGTGAATATGCTTCGCTCAAGATGCCGAGTTCTTTATTATAAGAAGTCACATCTTCTTCCATATCACTTGGGTTAAGGTAAATTTGATTGACAGCAGGACGAATTTTGGCGGTCTTCAGCAACTCATCCAAGTGTTTCCGTCTGAAATTCGATACTCCGATTGCGCGAATTTTACCTGCCTGAACAGCTTCTTCCATTGCCTGCCAGCTTTCTGCGTTTAATTCAGCCCAGTGATCACGCACAGGTGCTGGATTAGGCCAGTGGATCAAATACAAGTCAAGGTAATCTAAATCTAATTTAGTCAAGCTTTCATCAATCGCAGCCTTAGTTGCCTGATAGCCGTGATGATCGTTCCATAATTTAGTGGTTACAAATAAGTCGTGTCTATTGACCCCGCTTTGTTTAATTCCTTGTCCGATGCTCTCCTCATTGCCGTAAGCTGCAGCCGTATCAATTAAGCGATAGCCCAGATCCAGTGCATCCTTCACAGTGTTCTTGGCTACTTCACCGTCAGGTGTTTGCCAAGTTCCTAAACCAATGACTGGTATTTTAACGCCATTATTTAATTCATAAGTATCATTAAAAGAATGAATATTTAAAGTCATTATTCTCACCTCTAATAATTATTATACAGGATTGAACTATACTTCTACAGGAAAAGATAGCAATTATTGCGGTTGCTTTTGCAAATCACCCTTGAGCAAAGCCACAAATTCCGGATATGTTGCTACTTCATATAAGGGATGCAGATTCATATTATTCTTCCGTTTACGGTGGTTATACCAGATGCTGTCAAAGCCGTAATTTTCTGCACCCAGTATGTCGGATTGCAGCCCATCTCCAAAGAAGACAGTTTCTTCAGGGCCGATTTCAGTATGAGCAAAAAAGTAATCAAAGATACGGGTATCCGGTTTAGCAAAGCCGGCTTCTTCTGATGTCACAATCAGCGAAAAATATTTATCAATGCCCGCTAACTGCAAACGGTGCCTCTGCATAAAGGCTTCACCGTTACTTAAAATAGTTAAAACGTAATTGTGCTTTTTAGCAAAACGCAAAGTATCAATCACACCGGGCAGCAACTTATGAGCTTCACTAAAATAAGAACGGTATTCGTTCATAATTGCAATTCCGTCAATATCAATGCCTAAATTTTCTTTGATAAATTCGCTAAAGACAGTCTTGCTGAGTTGATTATAATCGATTTTACCTTGTTCCAGCTTACGCCAAAGTCCTTGATTATATGCATGATAATCACGCTGCATGTTGTCTGTTAACTGCCAATGATGAGCCTGAAAAAGACTATGCAGAGCAAAATTTTCTGTAGCAGCAAAATCAATCAAAGTATCATCAACATCAAAAATTATTTGTTTATAACGCAAGCAATTTCTTCCTCTCCAATTATTCCGCAGAATAAAATGCGTATTCACTAAAAATTAGTGTGGAGGTCTATTATAACAATATTTCACACATTGGGAACAAAATTAACTATTTTTAAATTTTGCTTGCATTACTATTACTCTTCTTAAAAATCAGCTATAATATCACTTAATTCTGATAAAAGGGGTGATTAAGCATGGTTGGACTATTACTAGCATTCTTGTTAATTTGGTTATTTATAAAACTGGGCGTTGGTATATTTAAAATCTTATTTTTCATTTTAACTTGCACACTTGCCTTTATTTTCTTTATTCATTTATTAGTGCCAATAGTCGTTATTCTTGGCTTAATTTTCCTTTTCTTCACGTTAGCTAGGCACTAATTTTTAGTTTAAAAACAAAAATATATTCAAGCATAATAAACGCTATTTTTAGCTTATTATGCTTTTTTTATATCTTCGAATTCTATATGTTTTTTTATTATCCCCGATAACTTACTCGCACATCAAGTTGTGACTTTTACTTGTGTTTAAGAGCAAACTTTCCTCTAGTAAATACAAGATATTGTGGTATAGTTCTATTTGTAGCCATAGATGATGTGTCTGTGGAACAATTTGCTAGTTGAAGGAGTAACTTTGAATATGAAAAATACGAGCATAACCTTAGATCAGGGTTACATTGATCAAGTGAAACAAACTGTCACTCCCCACTGGGGAGAGCTTGGCTGGGTTACTTATAAACGGACCTACGCCAGATGGCTTCCTGAAAAAAATCGTTCCGAAAATTGGGATGAAACGGTTAAACGCGTAATCGAAGGCAATATTAATCTTGATCCTCGTCTCAAAGATTCTCCTGCAAATGAAGTAGTTGATGAACTAACTGATGAGGCCAAGAGCCTATTTAAATTGGTTTACGGTTTAGGCGCAACGCCTTCTGGTCGTAACCTCTGGGTCTCTGGGACAGATTACCAAAAGCGTAATGGTGATTCGTTGAATAATTGCTGGTTTATAGCTATTCGTCCCCAAAAATACGGTGACAGCCATATAGTGCCAGACTATTTAGGGCAAACGCAAGAAGCAGTTTCAATGCCATTTTCATTTCTTTTTGACCAACTAATGAAAGGCGGCGGCGTTGGCTTTTCTGTTGTTCAAGACAACATTCAAAAGATCCCAACAGTTGATAACAAAATCGATTTAACAATCGTGATCGACAAAAAGAGTGCCTCATACGCGGATTCGGTTAAATTGGGTGCAACGGACAAAGACGAATGGGCAAAGCAAAATGACGGCAAGTCTGACTACGTATACTACAACTTGCCTGATACCCGTGAAGGTTGGGTTTTGGCCAATGCTCGTTTAGTTGACATGCATTTTAATCAAACCAATGCTGAAAACAAGACCAAACTGGTACTGAACATCAGCAGAATTCGTCCTTACGGGGCTAAAATTCACGGTTTTGGCGGTACTGCTTCTGGACCTATGCCGTTAGTGGAAATGCTTTTTGATATTAACAACATTATTAACAATCGGGTTGGCGGCAATTTAACTTCTGTTGATTGTACGGATATTTGCAACTTGATTGGTAAAACAGTCGTTGCCGGCAATGTGAGAAGATCAGCTGAACTGGCTTTAGGTACAAGTACCGACCAAGACTTCATCACGATGAAACAGGATAAAGACAAACTCTACCACCACCGTTGGGCATCAAACAACAGTGTAGCAATTGATTCTAACTTTGATGAATATGAACCAATTGCTAACGGTATTAGAGAAAACGGTGAACCAGGAATAGTTAACCTTGACTTATCTCGTAACTATGGTCGTATTATTGACGGCTATCAAAAAGATATTGACGGCGACGTTGAAGGCACCAACCCTTGCGGAGAGATTTCCTTGGCTAACGGTGAGCCATGCAACCTGTTTGAAGTATTCCCATACATTGCAGAACAACAAGGTTGGAAACTAAAGGACGTTTTCAGGTTGGCCACTCGCTACGCCAAACGGGTAACGTTTAGTGACTACGACTGGGAAATTTCCCGCAACATCATTTATAAGAATCGTAGAATCGGTGTTTCAATGTCAGGTATTCAAGACTGGCTGTTAAATGATTTGGGTCACCGGGTTGTCACCGGCTTTGAAGACAGCACTGATGAAGAAACCGGCGCAAAGATTAAAAAACCAATTTACGACCCTCAGGGAATTAAAATGGTTACTGAAGCTTACCAAGCCGTCATTGATGCTGATAAAGAATACAGCAAAACTTTAAACTGCAATGAGTCAATCAAGCACACAACTGTTAAGCCTTCTGGTACTGTTGCCAAATTGGCTGGGGCCTCTGAAGGAATGCACTTCCACTATGCCGGCTACTTAATTCAAAGAATTAGGTTCCAAGCTTCTGATCCATTGCTTAAAGCATTGGACGCATGTGGTTACTATTCAGAACCTGATATTTACTCACCAAACACAACTTGTGTTGAATTTCCATTGCGTGCTGCTCACGCCGACAGCAAGAACTTTGCTTCTGCCGGTACAGTTTCAATTGAAGAACAATTTGCAACACAAGCCTTTTTGCAAACTTATTGGTCAGATAATGCAGTTAGCTGTACCGTTACTTTCCAAAGCAATGAAGGTGACAAGATTACCCCACTCTTTGAACAATACCGGCATGTAATTAAGTCAACTTCCTTATTGCCATACTATGGTGGTTCACTTAAACAAGCGCCAAAAGAACCAATCGATAAAGTTAAATATGAGGAAAGAAAAGCTGAAATTACCGGTGATGTAGCCCAAGTATTTGCAGAACAAAATGATGATCAAAAAGATTTGGAATTAGTTGACCAAACAGACTGTGAATCTGGTGCATGTCCAGTTAAATAAGTTTTTTAAATTAAACTAGTGCCGTGCAAGCAGCTAAGTACGAAGTTTTTAGTGCTTGCACAAAAATCTATAGATTAGGAGTATATTATGAAGAAAAGCAAATTATCAGTTTTAACCGGAATAGCCACTATTTTTACCTTTACTTTTGCTGGCTACGAAACAACCCAAAATGTCCAACAGGTAGACGCCAGCAGCAAAATCAAAGTTACTTACACCCTCAAAGTACATAATAAGAATTACAAGAAAAAGACTATTAAATTGCCTAAGAACTCAACAGTAATGCGCGGTTTGAAAAAGTGCTGGAAAATAAAGAGTGATCACGGTCTTATTACTTCAATAGCTGGTAAGAGCCAAAATAAGCGCAAGAAGATTTATTGGACTTACACCATTAACGGCAAGTTTGCACAAAAAGGTGCGGCAATACAGAAGCTTGCTAACAAAGATAAAATTAAATTTACTTTAGCAAAAGTTAACTTCTAAAATTGCTATGGTCCGCAGTTCAACTAAGAAAATAGCGTTATTAGCAATTTTAACAGCCATGTGTGTGGCACTAAGAATATTTAAAATTATTCCTGTGCCCAATGTTCAACCAGTAACCGATATTTTGATGATTGTAACTTTAAATATTGGCTTTGATTTCGGCTTTGTTTTAGCACTTTTAACTATGGTAGTTTCCAACATTTACTTGGGCTTTGGCATTTGGACAGTATCACAAGTCTTAGCCTATGGCGGCTGTGTTTTAACTGTGGCTTTGCTCGGTAAATTTACGCCACTTAAAAAACATTTTACACTGCAACTTATTCTTGCTGTTTTTCTCGGCTGGGAATATGGCTGCTTTGTCGACTTCGGCATGTCTATATTTGGCGGCTTCAATGCGTTCCTAGCTTATTGGGCAGGCAGTCTGGTCTTTGATACTTATCATGCTGTCGGCAACCTAGTGTTTTACCCAATTTTATACAAGCCGTTAAATATTGCACTTGATCATTACAAACGGAGGCTATTATGACAATTAAAATCTACACTAAGGTGGGCGATCAAGGTTTTACCAAACAGGTAACCGGCAAAATGGTTCCCAAATATGATCTGCAGATTATCGCTGTCGGTGATATTGATGAACTTGATTCTTACCTGGGCGTTGTGATTGCCAACTTGTCTGCCAAATGTCAGAAGCTGCATACTCCTTTACAAAATTTGCAACGAGACTTATATGAACTGGAAAGTGACATTGTTGTCAAAAGACACGAAGAAATTACGGCTGAAAAAGTAGCAGAACTTGAAAAACAGATCGACAAACTTAATAAACAAATTCCTCAAACAACCCATTTCATTTTACCTGGCGGTTCGATCACTGCCACTCACTTACACTATGCTCGTACAGTTGCCAGACGAGCCGAGCGTTCCATGGTAAAACTAAACGCTGAAGAACAAAAACTTGCTCCCGCTTGTTTGGAATACATCAACCGCTTGTCAGACTACCTCTTTACCTTAGCTCGTTATGCTAACGTGCTAGACGGTGTGCCAGAAGTCAAAAGTAAAATTAAGTAAGCAAGCCCAAAAAACGAGATAGTTTCGTAATTGAAACTACCCCGTTTTTATTTTGTTTAAAATTAATATTTTACTGCCACCACAATTTAATTAGTCCTTGAGTCCCCAAGTCACCCAAGTGCTTTTCATCAACTAATGTTTCGTATAACTTTTTAGCTTCTTCGGTTGCTGGCAGCTCAATTTTCATTTCTTTAGCAGTCTCTAGAGCAATGCGCAAATCCTTCAAAAAGTGTTTGCTGAAAAAGCCGGGGGTATAGTCACCCTTTAAGACCCGCGGACCATAATTACTCAAGCTCCAGTTAGCAGCACTGCCTGCTCCGACCGTTTTAAGGACTGCTTCAAGGTCAAGCCCCGCCTTTTTTGCATAAACCAGCATTTCTGTCATACCGGTCATGGTGCCTGCAATCATGATCTGATTAGCCATTTTAGTATTCTGACCTGCACCAGCTGGTCCAAAAAAGTGAACTTGCTTTCCGAAATCCTTAAAAACAGGTTCCAAGTTTTGATAAGCAGATTCATCGCCGCCAACCATAATGGTCAGCGTACCATTTTTAGCACCTAAATCACCGCCTGAAACGGGAGCATCTAGCACTTTAGCGCCCTGCTTTTCACCTGCAGCAAAAATTTTTTGTGCTAAAGCAGGCTTGGAAGTGGTCATGTCTACCAGATTTTTGCCCTTAACTTCGGCTTGCAAAATACCATTATCGCCGAAATAAACTTGTTCAACGTCAGCGGGAAACCCCACAATAGTGAAAATTGTCTCAGTCCGTTCAACTACAGCTTTAGGATTATCACACCAAGTAGCACCTTTTGCAACCAGGTTATCAGTCTTACTCTTAGTGCGATTATAAACCCACAATTGATGACCAGCTTTTAACAAGTTAAGGCAAATGGCATTTCCCATAACTCCAGTTCCAATAAAACCTATTTTCATAATCAATTCTCCTCTATTAAATAAAACGTTTTCTTAATAATTTAATCATACCACTAACTTATCTTTAATAAGTAGAGTTTTTATTTATTTAGGTTTTCGTTAACAAAAAGTTCTGCCTGCTCACCATATTCCGGCATCCCTAATAAAGTAAAATTCTTGATTGCCCACTTGCACTTAGATATATATTCAGGTTTATGCACAAAATGATAATTGACCATGTTTTCCAATAAAACCAGCATATTTTTGCAGAAAAAGAGTTCAGGAATCATCTTCACCTTTTCAGCAGCAGTAATAAAGTATTGTGCTTCAGTATATGACTTTTGCTCAATACACATGATCAAGATATTGCAGATAACATCTAACAATTCTTCTTGCTGGCGCGGTTTTGAAACATTCTTTAACTTTTCAACTATCTTTTTACCTATTAGCAAATTGCTCTTTAAATCATAAATTGGGATTAAATTAATGTAAATTCGCAACGCTCTCTCGTCAAAATCATTTTGGTCAAAGAGCCAACTTTTGAGTTTGCTTTTTTTAGTTTCACTCAAATCTGCCAGCTTATTTTCCACATCGGCCAATTCGAAATCAATCAGCAATAGTATCTTTTCTTTATCTTTAAAATCACTATCTGCTACATACTCCCTGATTTTTCTGATTTTAGCAGGATTATTCTGATAATATGCCCTGTTTACTTCACGATCAATAAAGCTGGCTGCATTGTCATGCTCCTGATTAGCACTTAATTTGTTAAAAAAATCTTCCGGTTTAATCTGGTTAGCAGTTAAAATCGCTAATAAGTCTTCGGCAGTAATGCGGTGAAGCCCTTTTTCTACTTTGGCATAGTATGAGGGACTAACTATGCCAGACGCCCATTCTTTCTGTGTTTTTAAATTTTTAATGCGAAATTGCTTCAATAATTCTCCAATTGTCATTATGTTTCCTTTCGGTTTCACAATGTTCAAATTTACTTAGCAACTATAGTGTAAACGATATTTAACTAAAAAATCACTTTACTATTTGACTTAACCTTAACTTTAAGTACTACAATTTTGATAATTATAAAATTTTATGTTGCAGATGTGCAGCAAATTTTATAATTGCAACTGATCCTTCTTTAGGAGCTGATTAATTATGACTACAAAAAGAAAATCTATCATAACAGGCACGTTGCTATTAACGTTATTGCTACTTGCCGTTTGCATATTTAAAAACAACTATCAGGAAGAAAATGGTGCAAGTATTCGCATCAATACGCCAACACTTTTTGTACATGGCTGGGGCAGCAGTTACCACGCTGAAGAAAGTATGGTGGCTTATGCACAAAAACATCATGCTACTAATTCTGTCATTCGAGCCGACGTTAGCTCTACTGGTAAAGTCATCTTAATAGGAACAATAAAAAAGCGGGCCAAGAACCCGATAGTTGAAGTCAACCTCCAAAATAATAAGAGCATTTTTGCTGGAACGAATAATCAAATTGCTGCCATGAACAAGAGCAGCAATTATATTAAAGACGTGATCATTGCACTGCAAAAAAGGTATCACTTTAAGCGAATTAACTTAGTAGGACATTCGATGGGCAATTTACAAATTGCCTATTACTTACACAATAATGCGACTAATTCGCACATGCCCCACTTAAATAAACAGGTTTCAATTGCCGGTCATTATAACGGTTATATTGGTGAACAAGGAGCACCAAATAAAACTATCTTAAATCACGCTGGCAAACCGCAAAAAATGAGTGCGGATTACCGCGAACTTTTAAGTTTAAGAAGGAAGTTTCCTCAAAACGCTGACGTCTTAAATATCTATGGTGACACAGGTTCTGGCAGTGATGGTGACGTCACCGTTAATTCTGCTCGCTCTTATCGCTATTTAGTAAGTAAACGCGCTCACTCATACCAAGAACAAGAAATAAAAGGTCCTCGCGCTCAACACAGTAAATTGCACGAAAATACTAAAGTTGACCGTTTATTAGTCAACTTCCTCTGGTAATTTATCCTACTGAATTTTGCCTTGATCATATAAATTGATTTTAGTTTTTAACCGGGCAATTGTAGCCTGAATATTTTGGTCTTGCTTTTCTAGCCTATGCAATTCTTTAACTAAAATCTGCCGTCTGGACTTCTTAGTATCACTGCCTTGCTGCAATAATTCGGTGTATTCAAGTAAATCCTTCACTGGAATTTTCACCTGCCGCATGCACTTAATAAAACTAATCCAAGTAAGATCTTTTTCCTCATAATTTCTAACACCGTGCTCTTTTTTGACTTCGGGTATTAAGCCCATCTTTTCATAATATCTGAGAGTTACAGGCGTTAATTCTACTTTTTCAGCTACTTCTGATATTTTCATTATATTTTGCTCTTCCTAATGAATTTAAACTTAGATCTAAGTTTAAGTATTATCTAAAAAATATATTAATGTAAGAACAGTAATCTTACTTAACAATTAAAATTTTAGTCATATCAGCTTTTTATGTAAAATACTTATTAAACATGAGTTTTTATAACCTGCTTGCATTAAAAAATGTCTGTGATAGTTAAAACCACTAGTAATAAAAGGAAGGTATCATGGAATTAAGAGTTTTGAATTATTTTGTAGCCGTCGCCCAAGAAGGCAATATGACTCGTGCTGCCAAAAAGCTGCTTATCTCTCAACCAGCGTTATCAAGGCAAATTGCTGACCTGGAAGCTGAACTTGGCGTTAAATTATTTAGCCGTAAGTCACGGCGCTTGGCTTTAACTCCAGCAGGACAATATTTATTAGAACAGGCACAAGAGATATTGGAATTAACTGCCAAAACTAAAAGAAATATCGAAAAAGATTCTTTTGTCAGTGGCGACTTGAACATTGCTGCGGGAGAAAGCCTCGGGATGCAGCGGGTCATGAATGTGGTCAGCGCAATTATTAAAGAGCACCCTTCTGTTAAAATTCACCTATTAAGCGGAGACTACAGTTATGCCGAACGCAAGCTAGATAACGGGACGGTTGACTTTGCAGTCATTATCGGGAACGTTCCTTTAGCTAATTACGCCTCTTTAACCTTACCCGAAAGAGATACTTGGGGAATTTTAATGCCTACTAATGATCCCTTAGCGCAAAAAGCAGTGATCAGACCGGCAGACTTACAAGGGCGCTCTTTACTAAATTCGCAGCAAGCGCAAAAAATGCACCTTTTTCAAAACTGGCTAGGAAATTACTATGATTCAGTCAATTTTATTGGCAGCTATAATTTAAATTTTAACGGTACCTTGATGGTCAAAAATCACGCCGCATTAATGCTTACTTTAGATAAATTAGCTGATACCTCTAAAGGCTCAGGCATTACATTTAGAAAATTACAGCCAGCGCTGCACCAAGCTATCAAAGTAGTTTGGAAACACGGTGTTAATTTATCACCAGTCGCAGAATTATTTTTAAAATTACTGCAGGAATCAATTTTTAAGTAATAATACTTAATGCCAAAAAAATGAAAAGAAAAAGAATATCATAGACTTTAAAAGCCCTGTAGCTATTACTACAGGGCTTTTTCTAACTGCCAGTACTTTGGTATTTTTGTAAAAATACCCGCCATAACTGATAAATTAGGATAAAAAAGAATACACACGCGGCAGGAACTAACAGTAGCCAGACCCACTCATGCTTAACTGCAATTTTTTCTTGTGGAATTGAAGCAACCCAGCCGATTGGCAAGATAAAGGTCATAATTAGCCTTAAAGCCGACGAATAGATCGCTAACGGATATTTACTCATGTCAAAAAAGTCAAATGTTGTTTCTGCCAAGTTGGCTAAACCATTAGAAAGTAGTGCAACTATATTACCTAATACGGCCAATCCCAAAAAGATGAGCGAAGTAAAAAGTGAGATAAAAATAAACATGACCGTGATATACCACGGATTATGTAACTGCATATCCACAATTATCAACAGCAACAGCGCAACAATTAAATCACCCCACGCATCTTCATCGACTCGTTCATTAACAAGCTGAAATAAAGGATTGACGGGTTTAATTAAGATTGTATCTAAGCGCCCGTCATGAATATAATCAGAAATGTTGAGTACATTGATAAAAAAGCAGCGAAAAATGGCAAAAGCTAAAGTTGCCAAGGCGTAAGTTAAAAGCAATTGTGCAAAATTATAGCCTTTGATGCGGGGCACAATATTAAAAATAAATCTTAAAGCGAGGATATTAAGCAAGTTTTGAATGATCATCCCTGCTAGCGCAAAATAAAAGTCCAGGTCATAAACAGCAAGTGATTTTAAATTTACTTTTAAATAAGTGGCTAACAATTTTAAATATCTCATTATTACCCTCCTTGAATCACAGTTGAAACAACGGAGCGCTTAAACAAGAATTTAAAAAGCACGTTGAACAGAGCAATATAGGTTAGCTGGATCAAAACTACTTGAATAAATAAACTCCACGATGGCTTTTGCGCCAGCATTCCTACTGCACCAAATGAATACTGAAATGGCAGAAAAGATGCCACCTTTTTAATTACGGCAGGATAAAAATTGGCCGGAAAAATATTGCCAGCTAATACCAATAGTATTGCTTCTTTAAAAGTGGAGATGCCCCAAATACTATAAGTGTAAAAAGAAAATGTCCCTAAAAGCAGTTCCAGTTCAAAATACAATAAATACGCCAAAGTGGTTGTTACTAAGACCATTAAAATTGTGCCCACTGCAATTTGAAAATTCAGAATCCATAAACAAACTAATAAATCCACTGTACCAATCACTGCAAATTTGACAACTGAATAGCCGATGCTTTCCCACAGTAGCTGCGTTGCAAATGCTACTGGTTTTAACAGGTCAAGTGCAATATCACCAGAACGAACTTTATCATTCACATCGTAGCTGGTTTTAGGAAAAAGCACGGTCAAAAGTTGCATTAATACCAAATAACTAATTGTTTGTTTAAATTCACCGTTTGGCTTGCCAGTTAGAACAGCTTGCCACAAAAAATACTGTACGGTAAGCGAAATTAAAGATGAAAACAGCCAGAAAATCAAAGCATATTTTGAGGCTAGACCTTTTTTTATTCCTATTTTAATGAGCATTAGCCTATATTTCATTGCTGCACCTCCTGCTGTTTGAGGTGCGCTAATAAATATGCCAATTTATTGCTCTTAACTTCAATATTGGCAACTGGGATGTGGGCAGTAATTGTACTTAACACTTCTTTCAGATTTTCTTGCTTAATGCCTGCAATCTGGTATGAACCGTTTTTAAGCTGCATCATGTTGGGCCATTGGTTAATTAAATCAGCACTTAATTTATCTGCACTGGTAAACGTGACCGTTGTGGGCACATCTAATTCTGCTAGTTGTAGACTACTTTGATCTAATACCAACTGCCCTTTATTCAAAATTAAAATGCGTGAGCATACTTTAGCTACTTCATCGAGATCGTGCGAAGTGAAAATGATCGTTTTATCAGTTAATTGTTGTAAAAATTGCGTAATGCTATTTTTAGTCAGAACGTCAAGTCCAATTGTGGGTTCATCTAAAATAAGCAGTTCAGGATCGTGAATAAGAGCTGCAATAAATTCAGCTTTCATCCTTTGACCCAAACTAAGGGTGCGCACCGGTTGCGTTAAAAACTCGGTAGCCTGCAACATCCGCGCTAACTTTGTTACCCGTTTGGTAAAAATATCCTCCGGTACTTGATATATTTCACGGTTGAGTTTGAAGGTGTCTATTGCGGGCAAATCCCAACGTAATTGGCTTCTTTGCCCAAACACAACCCCTATTTTGGTCGCATTTTTTTGTCTGTTATTAAGCGGATCTTTGTCAAAAGTTTTGATACTGCCGCCATCAGGCTGCAAAATACCTAAAATCATTTTGATCAAAGTCGACTTGCCGGAACCATTTAACCCCACTAAGCCAACATGATCTCCTTGATAAATCTCTAGAGAAACATTTTTTACTGCGTCAAAAATGCGATATTCTTTGTGAAACAGCTTAGCTGCTTTCACCTTACGATACCGTTTCGCCAGGTTCTTGGTTTCAATTATCATTAATTATTCCCCAATACTTAATTCAGAGTGCAGGTTTCATCCCCAAATAAAAACCAGCACTCACCTTGAACCGGCGTTTCCAAATCATAGCGCCATTATAGCGCTTAATTCTTATTTTTCCAAACTCCTGCAGTTACTTTGAAAACAAAGCCAAGATAAAAATGGCCACAATTACCAAGATATCTGCGAACTTCATCTTTTCTTTAAGGAAAATATCGCCAAAGATGACGCTGTATAAAGAGGTCATGTTTAAAAAGATCCAGGCAATGCTTGAGTTGGGTGAAGACGTTGCCAAAGTATAAGTTACTTGCGCTAAAAGAGTCAAAACCGCCCGGGAACCATAAATTAGATAAACCTTACCTTTGAGATTTTCAGCGCTGATCTTGAGAGTTCTATTTTTATAAATAAAAGTAATTAGGGTAATTAAACAGCGCACATAAATTGTCATGATAGTAAAAAAGACCAGATCAATCGGTTTGATAAGGCCTTTGGTTAATAACGGCGAAAGTGCAGCTTGAATAATCAATAAGGGCGCAATTACAGCAAAAGTAGTCAACAGGTTTTTCAAATTTAAATTATTGTGGCGCTGTTCGAAAACAATATAAATAACCACGATCACCGTGGAAATAATCGAAACCAGATATGAAGATTTGCTAAAGTAACCCATAGTCAGCAAGATAGCCCAAGGAATAAAAAGATCGGTCACTTTACTCAAAAGCACAGACTGCATAATTGAAACTTTTTTAAACACATAACTATAGCCATAAGCGACGACCTGAGCCAAAAAAGCATATAAAAGGACTTTAATAAGATAGTTGTTGGTTATTCTAGGACTAGGAAAACTGTGCAGGACGTAAATTAGAAAGAAAGTTACTAAAACCGAACTACAAATATTATTTAAAAAGTTCACATCAATTGAGCTTTGCTTCCGATACCCCATTTGGTAACGGTCAATAACTGATATTATTCCCCTGGAAAATGAAGAAATAGTGGCAAAAATAATCAACCAAATATTACTGATAATCATGGTTCCTCCGAATGACAAATTTTGTTTAAAACTATTATTAATATTTTGGTCTTTGCAGCCACAATTAAAAAGTCAGAGAAATAGTTATTACCAGTAACTAGACATTGTTCAGTTACTAAAATCCAGCCATTGGACATACAAAGTTTAAATATATTCAAATGATATCCACTAAAG
Source organism: Lactobacillus helsingborgensis (assembly GCF_000970855.1). Lineage (GTDB taxonomy): Bacteria > Bacillota > Bacilli > Lactobacillales > Lactobacillaceae > Lactobacillus > Lactobacillus helsingborgensis. The sequence continues at coordinate 90,741 of NZ_KQ034046.1, read as the reverse complement.
ACTAATCATAAAAAATACAGTATTTGGTTTGAATATTATTTTATTATACACCAAGTTAAAAATTCAAAAAAGTAGCTGTGAATTCTAATTAAGGTTTATAAATGCCAGCTACAATCTGTTTAAACATTAAAAGCAATATGCTAAAAAAGACTAGGATTTTTTCATCCTAATCTTTTTTATATTATTTACGCTTTACTATATGCCAGTCCTCGTTTTAATCTCTTCCAAAAGCTGGTATCTTCTGTTTGTAAAATTACGCCTTGATAGATTTTACTAATGTATATTGTCAAGCCAATAATACTTACTATTAAAATCGCCAGCGACAGAATAACTTCCACATTACCCACATGACCATTAATTATACGAATTGGCATCATGAATGAAGAAAAGAATGGCACGTAGGATAATATTTGCGGCAGAATTTGTTCTGGGTTAGTAATAAGCGCAAATGACAGGAAAAATGCAATGAGGGAAAGCATTGTAGTACCTTGAGCAGCTTTTGAAGAATCTTCAGGCTTAGCTACTAAAGCTCCTGAAAAAGCTGCTAATATCGTATAAATAATTACACCGAGAATCAGGAAAACGAGATTGACATTTACCAAATTGCCCAGAATTTTATTTATGACTGCTTGGTTGTTATGCATGAAAGAAGACGTAATTTTTGCATGCAATGCCCAGCGGTAAGTTGCCCAACCGCCTACAATATAGATTGCGAGTTGAGTAATAATTACGCCGAAAATACCCAAAATTTTGCCTAAAAAATATTTTGCAGCAGTTGTACTGGAAAAAATGATTTCCATAATCTTCGTGCCTTTTTCAGAAGCTATTTCTTGAGCTGTAATGCTACTATAGGACATCAAAACCATGTAAACGACCATAATCACAATAATTAATGACACCATTTTAACCAATTTATCTCCCTGATGATTTTTCTGGAGTATCTCACTATATTGCGGTTGCTGCTGCAAGGCTTTGAGTTGGTGTGGTGCTAATTGCGCTTGCTGCAAATTAAGCTGGCTTTGCATCATTTGTAAATAGCTTTTTACTTTGGGTTTCAATTCATCATCAATGGGTGATGCTCCGTGATAAACCGCCTTAACCTGATTTTTTTGCGTTTCAAATACCAAGTAGCCATCAACTTTTTCTTTTTTGACAGCCTTTTTAGCGGATTCAGCGGTTTTAATTTTAGCATCAACATATTTATCATTATTTTTAATAAAGTTTTGGCGAACTTGCTCATTGGAACTGATAACTGCAATCTGACTGTCTGGATCAGAACTAGCACCGATAGCTCCTCCTAAAGCACCACAACCAATTATGAAAAATGGACCCAGAATCAAAAGCAGAAAAGACCAAGACTTAACTTGATGCCAATAAGTTTGCAGCGTTACGGTCCATAACTTATTCATGTTGTTCACCAGCTTCCATTCTAAATATTTCGTCAAGTGTTGGTGGTTGTTGCCGGAACTCCTCAACATATTCGCCGTTGGTCAAAGCGTCAAAGACTCCCGGGCCGCTGCTTTCATCGTCAATTCGTAAAAGATATTGACCATGCAACTTCTTTTCCACTTTTTCAACGTGAGGAAGCTGTTGCAATTCTGCAAGCGACTTGGTAGTTTTGCAGTAAATTTCCGTTTTACCAAATGAGTCACGAACAGCGTCAACTGTACCACTTAAAACAACTTGTCCTTTTTTTAACATGATTAAACTATCGCAGATTTCTTCAACATTTGACATATCATGACTGGAGAAGATAATTGCTGCATTATTCTTTTTAGCATCTAAAACTGCGTTTTTAAGTAAATCTGCATTTACCGGATCCAAACCACTAAATGGTTCATCCAAAATAATTAATTTTGGCTGGTGAATCAAAGTACAAATTAATTGCACTTTCTGCTGATTACCTTTCGAAAGTGTTTTTATTTTGTCGCTTTTCTTGCCCTGGACATCAAAGCGTTTTAACCATTTATCAATTTGCGGTTTTATCTCTTTCGCCGGACAGCTTTTTAGCTCCGCCAAATAAACAATTTGCTGTTCAATAGTCATTTTGGGTAGTAAACTACGTTCTTCCGGCAAATAGCCGATAGTATCAAAAGTTTTTTCAGTAATGGGCTGATCTTCCCAAGTAATTTTTCCTTCATAGTGCAGAAAGTTTAAAATACTATGAAAAGTCGTGGTTTTCCCTGCCCCATTTTGACCAATCAAACCCATAATTTTACCAGGATGAATTGTAAAGTTGACATCTTGAAGCGCCGGAAAAGTATCAAACTTTTTACTTAAATGTTCTACCTTTAGCATTGCCCCTCCTTTTTATTCTAATAATAATTTTATTTAAGTTTACTACAGAATATAATATATTAAAATAATCAAAAAACTTTTTTGAATAAAAAAAGTTAAGCCATAGTTGAATTTAAGTTATGCCTAATTATATAATGCACATGTTGACAATACTAAAAAACAGGTTTAATTCCCTATTTTAGAAATTAAACCTGTTTTTATATAGCAAAAATGTTTATCCTATTAATAAATCGTTGGCTTTAACTGCTGCACCATTATCCTGATTCAATTTGACTTCTTTTTCATAGCCACTAGTGAATACAACAATAACAGTTGGATCTAGTTTATTTTCAGTTACTACGTTCTTATCAAACACTTCTAGTTTTTGTCCCTGCTTTACCTCATCATCTTGGTTCACCATTACTTCAAAACCCTTTCCATTTAGGTTTACAGTATCAATACCAATGTGAATAAGTACCTCGACGCCCTGTGCCGTTTGAATACCTATAGCATGTTTCGTTTTGGGAAGTGCCTCAATTTTACCACTTACAGGTGCATAAACTGTTACTTTATCTTCTTCAGGGACAATAGCAAAACCATCCCCCAACATCTTCTGGGCGAAAGCCGGGTCACTTACTTCTTCAATTTTTTCAAGTTTGCCACTAATTGGTGCAGTGACCGTCAAATCTTCTTTTTTCTCCTGCTTTTTGCCAAACCACTTAAACATTCTTCTTACCTTCTACTTTCATTATTCTTAATTCATTTATTTCATATTTTATTACAGTTTTAGCATTTAAACTATTAACAAATATATAATTTTGCTTTTGGTCAGGAAAAACCCATAACGAAAAAACTTTTTCTCCATTTTCTAAGAATATTTCTGCAGAGGAAATATCCTGAAACAGCAGGCACAATAAAAATACGGTTTTAAAAGAACTTGTGAATTTTTTAATTAAGCAAAAAGCTAGGGTTTCAGCTTAAGCTGACCCTCTCTCTATTAAAGAAACATCTACAATGATTTTCTGCGGCCTTTTTACCGCTTTAGGCTTTGTAACTTGTTCAATTAACTTGGTACAGGCAATTTTAGCTATAGTTTGCACATCTTGATGAATAGTGGTTAATTCAGGGACACTATATTGGGCTATCGGCGCGTCGTCAAAACCAATTACTTTTAAATCCTTAGGCACGTTAACGTTAATATCACGTGCTGCTAGAATAATATTCACAGCTAGTGAATCATTGGTCGCAAATATTCCAATTGGCGCAGAATACCGGGAAAAAATCCCACGTAAACGCGAACGAATAATTGCCCTTTCCTCCTGTAAACTTGCCCTTTTCGGAACAACCAAAATTCGGTCTGCATCAAAAGTGTTAAATTCTTTTTTGTAGGTATCAACATAACCCTTGATGCGTTCTTTGATAGAAGGATATTCCTTCTCATTTTTAAATAAAAAAGGTTTAGTGTGTGCAGATATCAACTTATTGGTTGCTAAAGCTGCACCTTTATAATGATCTGAACCGATAAAATAGTAATCCGTATCATTCTGAGCTTCACGATCTATATATACTAGCGGAACAGAATAATTAAGACTTTCAGATTGGAACTTAGTACGCCCAGAAATGACAATAATACCATCAACGAGACGGGCATTTAGCATATCAATACTTTTGCGTTCTTTAACTTGATTGTTGGAAGTATCACAAATTATAGTGGAATAATTTTGATTTGCTAATTGATTTTCAATCAATTCAACTAAATTAGAAAAAAAAGAATTGCCTAAATTAGGCACAATAATACCAATTGAATTGGTTCTTTTCTGCCTTAAACCCTTGGCAATGCTATTAGCGTGATAATCATATTCATTGACTACGTCCATCACTTTTTTGGCGGTCTTTTGAGAATAACTGCCACTATTATTAATTACACGAGAAACAGTTGAGATTGATACTCCGCTTAATTTGGCGATTTCTCGAATTGATATGTTTTTATCCGTCATCTTTTTTGTTTACCAATATATTGAAAATTTAAGGATTTAAATTACTTGTCTCAGTAACTTTTATTTTAACACAACGTGTGGCAAATACTAATGTTGCAGGGTTTCAAGCAATTTTTAAATAGAAACGTTTCCTTTAATTTTTGGTTTTTTATCTAATATTTACCCTGTAAACGCATACTTGACAAAAATACAACACTGAATTTATACTAATTTATGGAAACGTTTCTATTTTTAATAATAATGAATAATAAGCTATTTGCTTTAGAGGAGATTTTAATGATTGGGATATTAGTCGCTACTCACGGAAAGTTCGCTGAAGGCATTCTGTCAGCAGCAAAAATGATTGTCGGTCAGCAATCTCAAGTGAGTTTCGTTGAATTTGCGGAAACGGATAGTATTGATGGTTTTAAGGACAGAGTGTATCAAAGTTTAAAATCTTTTGGTAAAGGAGCAAAAGTTTTGGCTTTCTGTGACATGTTCGGAGCCAGTCCTTATAATGTTTTGGTGCAAAATTACCCACAATTAAATAAAGATATCGAATATCAGGTTTTTTGCGGCGTAAACTTGCCCATTCTGATTGAAGCACTATTGAGCAGAAACCAATATCAAAGTCTGGATGATTTCACCAAGCATTTGCAACAAATGGCAGCAGAAACCATTAAAATTCAAAACTTTGATTTTTATAAAAAGGGGTAACAAGAATGGCAGAAATAGTTTTAACGAGAATTGATGATCGCTTAATTCATGGTCAAGTAATGACCGCCTGGGTCAAGAAGACCCACGCCAATCACATTATTGTCATTGACGATAAAGTCGCCAAAGATGATTTTATGATTGAAGTACTTAAAATGTCTGCTCCTACGGGCATTAAAGTAGATGTTTTTGATTCTGATACTGCTATCGAAAAGCTGCAAGACTTGGACAATTTTAATGACGATAAAATCATTATTTTAGTCAAAGAACCACTTGTAATTGAAAAAGTTATTGTCAGCGGCATCAATATTAGCAAGTTAATTATAGGAGGAATGGGTGCAAGAAAAGACCGGCAGCCATTTTATCGCAATATTGCAATGAACGACGAAGAAAAAAAGTCTTTGCAAAATATTATTAACAGAGGTGTCAAAGTAACCATTCATATTATCCCTGATCAAAAAGAAGTTGATGCTGAAAAATATCTGCATTGATGGGATTTAAAGGAGGCAAAAAATGTTAGTATCAGCAATTTTGGTGTGCTTAATTGCAACCATCGCAAATTGGTGGCCCAGTCAGTTATTAACTAGGACTTGGTTTTATCCTTTATGGACGGGATTACTAGTTGGTCTAGCTTTAGGAAAACCAATGCTGGGAATGCAGGCAGGTGCGTACATTAATTTGGCATATTTAGGTTGGATCACTGCAGGTGGAACAATGCCGGGCAACCTGCCAGTTGCAGCCGTTTTCGGTCCCACTATGACTATTTTGGCAAATGCTAAACCCAGTTTGGGGGTGTCTTTTGCAGTACCATTTAGTCTTTTTGGGATATTAACCTTTCAAATTACCATGTCATTGAACTCTATTTGGGTTCATCGTGCCGAAAAATACTTAGATCAAAATAATATCAGGGCAATGAGAATCATGAATTTTGTCCCCTCTGGGATTTTAAATTTCCTGGTAACTGGGGTTCCTGCATTTATTTTAGTTTATTTTGGCGCTGGGACTATGAGAAATCTTCTAGCCAGCATCCCTAATTCGTTAGTTCAAGCTATGCAGGTCGTAGGTGCGATCATGCCTGCTCTTGGTATTGCAATGCTGCTTAATTTCATGGGAACTAAAAAGTTAATGCCTTTTTACTTCTTAGGCTTTCTATTAACTATTTATTTAAAGCTCGACATTATCGGCGTAACTGCACTGGCTGTAGTAATGGGAGTTGTATTCTATCAAACAGGATTTCTGGAAGATAAAAAGAATAATGAAACCCCGAAGGAGGTTAATTAAATGCCTAAACTATCTAAAAAAGACCTGCTAAAAAACTGGGCCTTAATATATTCTAATGAAGCAGCTTATAACTATGAAAGGCTGCAAGCTCTCGGTCAAACCAACGCAATGGTACCTATAATGAGAAAACTCTATCCCAACGATACCAAAAAGCAAGCACAAGAGCTTAAAAAATACATGATCTTTTACAATACTGAACCGTCTTTTATAGGAACTGTTATTCCCGGAATAGCCACAGCTATGGAAGAACAAAGGGCCAACGGTGCGGAAGAAATAACGGATGAAACTATTAATTCCCTAAGAACAGGTTTAATGGGACCAATAGCTGGAATTGGCGATACTTTAAGCCAAGGGATAATTTATCCGATATTAGCCGGAATTGGCTGTTCATTGGCAATCGCCGGCAACTATTTAGGACCACTATTCTTTGAGGTAGTTTACAAAACTTTACTTATTGTAATCGGCTGGAATATGTATAAGTTAGGTTATAGTCGGGGAAAATCCTTCATTTTACAAATAATGCGTGAAGGGACAATTAACAAGCTAACCGATGTTTTTGGCATGATCGGCTTAATGGTAGTCGGATGTATGACTGCCTCACGGGTGGCAATCAGAGTGCCATTAAAGTTAAACATTGGTAATGTCCACATGAACATTCAAAGTCAGGTTTTGGATGCTTTGATGCCTGGGCTCGTTCCGCTGGCTTTAACATTATTCGTATATTGGCTAATCAGAAAAAAGATTAATGTTAACTGGATAATTGTCTTTATCTTTATCATTGGTATCGCGTTTAGTTATTTAAATATCTTTGGAATTATCAAGTAGGAGCTTAATATGAAGGCTATAGAACTTAAATCAATTGGAAAATTAGAGTTAGTTGAAAAAGAAAAGCCACGTCCGAAAAAAGACGAGGTTTTAGTTAAAATTAAAGCCTGTGGCATCTGTGGTTCAGATTTACCCCGCGTTTACCAAAATGGCACTTACCATTTTCCCACCGTTATAGGTCATGAATTTGCCGGAAAAGTAGTAGAACTAGGCGAAAACGTTGATCAAAAATTATTAAATCAAAGAGTAGCAGTCTTTCCGATTTTGCCATGCTTTCATTGCCGTTCCTGCTTATCGGGTGACTATGCCCAATGCGATAATTACAGATACTTTGGTTCACGCAATGACGGCGGGTTTGAAGAATACTTGGCAGTACCAGTATTCAACTTGGTGCCCTTAACAGACAATATTTCTTATGAAGAAGGGGCAATGATTGAGCCTGCAACTGTTGCTCAACATGCAATTCAAAAATCTGGTCTAAAATTGGGTAATAATGTGGTTGTTTATGGAGCTGGCCCTATTGGCATCATGGTCGCCAGATGGGCAAAACTGGCAGGCGCCAACCATATTGCTTTATTTGATATTGATAACGACGCCATTAACTTTGCACAAAAATTAGGTTTTACCAATACCTTCTTCAATGATGGTCAAAACAATTTAGAAAATATTCAACAAGCCTTCGGCGGAGAGCTAGCTGACATTGTGGTTGAAGCAACCGGTAACACACATTCCTTCAATAACTGCGTTCAATCTATCACAAAATTTGGTACCATAGTATTGCTGGGAAATCCCCATTCAGATATGACTTTAAAACGTGCTACCTACGATCAACTAATGAGAAAAGAAGGTAAAATAATTTCAGTGTATAATGATGTTTATAAGAGATATCCTACAGATGAATGGTCAACCACCCGAAACGCACTTGATAGCAAAGAGTTAAAAGTCCATGATCTAATCACCCAGAGGGTAGCAATTGATGAAGTAACTGATTTATTTGAGCATATCCACAATAAAGAAATCTTCTCATGTAAATCAATGATGGTAATACAGCATAAAGGATAAGAAAGGAACTAATTTAATCAATGAAAGTATCATTATCTTTAATGTGCATGAATTTGACAACAGTCGCAGAGCATATAAAAAAACTTAATTCTTTTACCGATAATTATCATATTGATATTATGGATGGACATTATGTCAGAAATCTCGCTTTATCAGTTGATTTTATCAAAGCTATCAGGCCTTTAACTAATAAAACTATTGATGCACACTTAATGGTAGACAATCCTGAAGACTACATCAATGACTTAATTGCTGCTGGAACCGACTTAATAAATATCCATGCGGAAAAGCTTGACGGACAAGCCTTTCGCTTGATTGATCTCATTAAGCAAAGTGACAGGCAAGTTGGCGTCGTTATCAATCCTGAAGAAAATATTGCAGATATTTCCCAGTATCTTAACTTGGTTGATATGGTTACCGTAATGACCGTAGACCCCGGCTATGCTGGGCAAAAGTTCATTAAGGAAGCATTATTAACCATTAGCCAGCTAAAAGATTACCGTAAGCAAAATAGTCTTCATTTTGAAATTCAAATTGACGGCTCCTGTAATGCCGAAACTTATTCAGAGCTCAAAACAGCTGGTTCTGATATTTTAGTTCTCGGCAGCAGCGGCTTTTTCGGGTTTTCGCAAGACATAGATCAATGTATCAAAACGGCCGAAAAATACTTAAATTAAAGCTAAATAGTTTTATACAAGCAAAAATGCTCAGTTGCAACTGTCTAATTGATTAGCTGCACTGAGCATTTTTTGCCAACTAATTTTTAGCTTGTCGTTACTAGAAAACCTAATAACTGCTGATTATGCTCTGCGCTCCTTGTGTCAAGCCCTCTATTTTGGTTATACCGCATATCTTAAATAAAAAAGCTCCAACGTTTGCTTAGCGTTGAAGCTTATCATTTACATTATTTTGCTTACAATTAACTATTACAAAAATTTTATCAGTACGCCCACCGTAGCTGCCACTGTTAATATTAAGATTACTTTGTTAGCACTCATCCTTTTAGATGAAATCAGCCAAAAAGTAAACAAAACTGCAATTAGAGGTAATAGCCCCGGGAAGAACCCATCAATAATAGTTTCAAGTGGTTTGGTTTGTGAACCAAAAGGAATCTTGACGGTTGTTTTTAAAGCAATTGTCGAAGCAGCCAGACCACCGATAACAATTGTACCTAAAACTGTAAACATGTTGGTCAGACGTTTAGCACTTTCACCAACAATTTTATCCACAGCAGATACGCCCAACTTGTAGCCACCTTTAAAGCAAACTATTTCTACAATAGTAATAATCACCGCATAAGTTACAATGTAAAATAACGGACCTAAAGGACTGCCACCCTTAGATAGTCCCATCGCAATTGATAAGAGTGTAGGAATTAGAATACCTTGCATCAATGAATCACCGATACCAGCTAAGGGGCCCATTAAGGAAGCCTTAACATCGACGGGCATCTCCTCACTGACATTAGTGTTGCCCATACCAATTTGTTCTTCAAGTGACGCTACAATACCATTAACCAGTTGTCCGGTTTGTGGCTCCGTATTGTAAAAAGGCGAATGCCGCTTAAGCAGGCGCTGATAGGCTTGATCATTATTTTTATAATATTTATTACCTAAAGGCATATATGAAACTGCCCATGCAGCGCCGTGCATCTTTTCATAGCTCATTGCAGATTCAGGCAGGAACATATATCTTAAAAAAATTGACCGTAATTCTTTTTTAGTTAAACGCTCCGGCTTAGCCTCTTGGGCTACTGACGTTTGTTTATCATCTTGATTAGTCATTATTTTGCCTCCTTAGAATAAATCTGCATCTTCGTATTCATCTTCGGTTTGAATCGCTTTTGCTGTGCCAGATGAATTACTACTATTATTGCTGCCAGTTTTACCGGATATCTGGTAGACAATATAAGCAATTAAAACGGCAATAAATACTAAGCCAATAGTACTCATTTTGGCAAAAGCAATCATTGCAAAACCAAATAGAAAGTAGATTAATTGTAGCTTATTTTTAATCAGCATATTCATTAACATTGCAATACCAAGAGCAGGCAGTAAGCCACCCAGCACCGTGATAATGCTGGTTATTTGCGTTGGAATTACTTTGAGTAAAGCCTCAACTGCTCCCCTGCCAAAGTAAATTGCCGCCCATATTGGCACTGCACGTACTAAGAAAGTAATAATTTGCGGCCAAACGACTTGGTCCATAATAAGGGCATGTTTATTAAAACGGACAATATCACGATCCGCTCTATGATTAAAATAGGAAAAACCTGCCATTCTTAAGTTATAAAAAATTAAGCCAAATGTTTGACCAATAAAAATAGCAAGGGTAACTGCAATTGCAGGGTCTTTGGTTGTAGCCATTGCTAAACCAATGCCGCCATAAGAAGCATAAGTGATTTCCGTACTTGAAGTTCCGCCAGTATGCATTGTCGCAATGAAAACCGCTTGTACAGCTAACCCGCAAAGTATACCTGCCTTAACATCTCCAAAAATCAAACCACAAATGAAGCCTGCAATTAAAGGTCTGCCTAAAATATAGAACCCGTAGGCAACGCCACCCATAACGATACTATCAACTGCTCCTAAGTATCCGAAAATACCAACTAAAGCAGCTTGCCAAAAAAGAGCCATATTCATTTTTATCCCTCCTTGGCTTTCAACTCATCGTAATGTTTTCTAACCTCAGGCCACGTTTTTTTCTTTTCATCCGGAATCAGTTGAAAAGAAATATTTATGCCATGGTTATACATGTAGTCAAATGCTTCATAATCTTTATCATCAAGGGCTAAAGTTCTTTCAACGACTATTGCCCCTTCACGCGTATTCATTGGTCCTACATTCAGTTCATTACCCCAATCAGCACCGTTTTGCAGAAGCTTAGCAAAAGTTTGGGGTGAATTTGATATTAAGAAAAAGTTTTTGTGTGACTGTACCCCCTTTTTAATTATTTCTGGACCTTTATCATCGCTAAATATACCTACTTTTAAGTTTCCAGCTGCTGCTTTTAAAACTTTTGTTCTGAGTTTATCGTGAATGATCTTATCACCCACTACTAAGAAACCATCTATGGGTCTTTCCTTCGACCATCTCGTGGTGGTTTGACCATGAATCACACGGTCATCCACTCTAGCTAATGTTATTGCCATAGAGAAACACCTTCCTCTAGCTAAAATTCAATATCTTGATTTGTGTCCGCTGTTTCTTTAGCTACACAAACTCCTTCCTTACCGAATTTTTCAGCTAAATCTGTGATTTCATCTAAACTTGGCTTGCTAGTTAGTGACAAGCCGACTTCTAAAAGCATAGGCAAATTAAGACCCGCTACAACTCTAATCTTTTGCGGATTTTGAAGATATTTTGCAAAGCACTCATTATAAGGCGAACCACCCTTAATATCGCAAAGGATTAATAAATCATTTGTTTCTTGATCTATGATGTGAGCAAGTTCTTTTTTAAATTGACCAGTATCATCAGGACTTAGTCCTAAATATTTAATCTGATTGTTTGAACCTGCAAGCATTTGATAACTGCTATAAATGCCTTTTGCCATATTCCCGTGTGTTGTAATTAATATCTTCATTATTTGTAACCTACCTATATAAAATAGAAGTGACTTTATATTGATCAGTTCTAAGCAAAGCGTCGGAGCATTCTATCGGCTCATCATTTGCGGCAAAAGTAACTTGGTTTAATTCTAAAGCAGCATCATTTGGTGCCAATTCCATTATTTTTGCCTGTTTTTTGTTTAGATTACGTGCTGAAAAATTCCTGATACCATATTTAATTTTTATTCCTGCATCTTTTTCTATTGCAGCAAACAAAGCAACATTATTAAAATCTACTTTTGCTATTTCCGGGCACTTATCAAGAGAAATCCAATTAAAAGTAAGTATAGCTGGCGTGTCTTCAACACTTCTGAGACGTACCAAATATAATACTTTCTGCTCTTTATCTATTTTTAACTTTTTCTGGATTTCTTTGGTAGGATCCACAATTTTCTTTTCTATCACTTGCGTGGAAAAATTAATATTCTTGGCTTTCATTGTTTCGGCATACGAGACTAATTCTTGCGCAAAAGGATAAGAAATCTGCGGTTTCGTCACAAAAGTTCCTTTACCCTGAACTTTTTCCAAAGTACCTTCTTTGACTAATAAAGAGATTGCTTTTCTAACAGTCCCTCGTGCTACTCCCAGATTGTCAACAAACCATTTTTCAGATGGAATTTTGTCGCCGGGTGTTAATATTTTTTTATTAATGTCTGTCTTTATTTGGTTCGCAATTTGCTGGTAAATGGATATTGGAGAATTATTATCTATTGATATATTACTCATAGGGATTCATTCCTTCTTTAAAAGTTATTTATTTATAGTATAATCTTTGTTTTTATTATAAAGCATTATACTATTCGCCCTAAAAGCAATATAGCTAAATAAATTAATCAGCTATAGAATCATCATTTCCCTTTATCCCAGTGATAATTTGTGGCCCTGCGCTCGTACCCAGCAATGATGCTCCTGCTTCAAGCAAAGATAGAGCCTGCTGTCTGGTCCTGATACCACCAGAAGCTTTCACTTCACATTTGTCTTGTGCAATTCTCTTTAATAATTGGATGTCATCAATGGTAGCGTGACCACCTTTACCCCAACCACTAGAGTTTTTCAGATAAGTGGCACCAGCATCCCTGGCAAGTTCAGCTGCCTTAATCTTTTCTTCGCGTGTCAACATACCAAATTCGAGCATAATTTTAACAACCTTGCCGCCTGCTGCCTTGACCACAGCGGCAATTTCATTTTGGTATTCATCATACATACCAGCCTTTAGGAAGCCGACATTGGGCATCCAGTCAAGTTGATCTGCCCCGTCCGCAAAGCATCTTTGAGCCTCAAACACTTTAACTTCTGTCTTTTGTGCCCCCATTGGAAAACTCATACATGTGGCAACTTGAATGTTGGTACCTTTTAATTCCTCCTTTGCAAGTGTGACCCATTGCGGCTGAATCATGACACCATTAAAGCCAAAGTGCTTGCAATCATCACACAAACCTCTTATATCATCTGGCGTTAATTCTGGATTAACATTAGTATGTTGAATCTTAGAAGCCAATTCCTTATCCGACAAATTTAACATAATAAACCACCTTTCATATTGATTAGCTTGTCTTGCGCAATTACTGTAATCGCTTACAGTTATATATAAACATTCATAGACGTCTATGTCAAGAGCAAAATTAAAATAATGTTTTTTTAGTAATATAAATACCATTATTAGCAGTGTTTAAATTGCTGGGCACTGGCCTTTCATTAAATACAAATATTGCAAAAAGGGTAAATAAAAAGAGCTATCGCACTGATAGCTCTTTTTTGCCTATATTTAAGCCAAAAGACTAATTAAATTTATATCTGCTAAGTTCATGAGGCAATACAGCAGTATTATCTTGCACTACTTGTTTTCAGCTAGTTTAACGGCATAATCAATTGCATTTTTTAAACTGACCTCATTAGCTGTGCCTTTAAGAACCTGATCAAATGCAGTGCCATGATCAACCGACGTTCTGATAATTGGCAAACCCAAAGTAACATTGATTCCTGCAACACTATCCCACTTCTTCTTTTGCTCATCATATTGAAAGCCAATTACTTTTACCGGTATATGTCCTTGGTCATGATACATTGCAACTACAATGTCGTACATCCCGCCATGACATTTGGCAAAAACTGTATCAGCAGGAACGGGACCAGTCACGTTAACACCTTTTGCCCGCATTTCTGCAACCGCAGGTGCAATTTCCTTTATTTCTTCATCACCAAATAAGCCATTTTCTCCTGCATGTGGGTTTAGCCCTGCAACTGCTACCCGCGGATTTTTGAGGCCCAAATTACGGCAAACCTCGTCAGCCAGCTTAATACATTCTGCAACCCTAGGCTTTTTCACCAAATCACAGGCTTTTCTCAAAGAAACGTGTGTAGAAACATGAACCACCCTTAAATTGCCGTGGGCGAGCATCATCGTGTAGTTTGGAGTATGGGTAAATTTACCATAGATTTCAGTATGCCCAGCATAGTGGTGTCCTGCTAAGTTCATTGCCTCTTTGTTTAGAGCATTCGTTACGGTAGCATCAACTTCATGGGCATTAGCCAGTTCAATCACTTTTTTGACATATTGAAAAGCAGCGTTACCCGCCATTTTGCTGACTTGGCCAAACTGCAATTCAGAGATTTCAACTTCGTGCATATCGTAAACATCCATTGTCCCGTATTGGAACTTAGCATCTTTAACGTTAGTAATGGGGTTAAGCTGCAGTTTACGATCGGGTAATATTTCCATTACTTTTTCGAGAACATTGCTATCACCTATCAATAAAGGTCGGCATTTTTCATAAAGTTGTTGATCCTGAAAAGTTTTCAAAGAAATTTCCGGTCCTATACTTGCAGGATCTCCCATTGTAATACCAACAATTGGTCTACCCATCAGTTTTGTCTCCTTTTCAACTACTTTTTATATTCACTGTAATACTCATCTATAGTATTTTGAATGGTCGTCACTGCTTCTTTAGTTAAACCATTAAATGGTGCACGTGGCATCCCCACAGGATAGCCCATGACATTAGTTGCTTTCTTAACAATTGTATTAGGATTTCCTAACTTGAAACAGTTTCTAAACGGACGGATAGAATCTTGCGCTTTCCTAGCTTCTTCCCATTTACCAGCTTGATAGTAGCGGTAGATTGATACCATAATTTCCGGTAATACATTCGCACAAGCGGCAATACCACCGGTACCTCCGGCTTTTAAAGTCCACAAAATGAGAGAATCGTTACCTGATATGACTGCAAAGTCCTTATTTCTGGTTAATTCAATGTACTGTAAAATATTGTCGAAATTACCGCTTGAATCCTTAATACCAGCAATATGCGGCAAGTCGGCCAGACGAGCCACAGTTTTAGGTGCGAGAGCATTGCCCGTCCTTGCAGGTATGTTATAAAGCAAAATTGGAATATGAACAGCATCATTTAAAGCCTGATAATGCTTAAATAAATCTTCCTGTGAAGCTTGCGCAAACCACGGAGTAATAACTGATAATGCGTCTGCCCCTAGCTCCTCAGCTTGCTGCGACAACTGAATTGTTTCTGCTGTAGAAACACAACCTGTGCCCACATATACTGGAACCCGGTGATTTGCCTGTTTAATTACCGTTTCCATCACTTTTAATTTTTCATCATGACTAAGAATATATCCTTCACCGTTTGTGCCTAGCGTAAAAACTCCGCTGATGCCAGCATTAATCTGCCGCTCAACCTGATTTTTCAACTCTGCATAATTTATTTGACCATTTTCATCCATCGGGGTCACCATTGCTGCAATAATACCCTGAGCAATCTTTGTCTGACACATTTTAAAAACTCCTCCTTTTAAACTACATTACTGCTTTATAAATTTGAGCAATTTCTGAGCGCGTTAATTTTTTCAGATTGTGACTGAGCAAGCGCTTTTGCTCTAGTGCTGAATCAACTAAAAAGTCCAAGTCTGTTTCCTGTACACCAAATTTTTTAAGATCAGTTGGTATTTCGGTTTTTGCAACAATTTCTGCAATCTTAGCAATTACAAAATCGGCTTTTGCACTAGTACTTTTACTGCCTTCTTCCGGCCAAATATTAGTGCAAAGTGCTGCTAAACGATCTTCAATCGCCGGCTTGTTAGTTTCCATGCATGCTTTAAATAAAATGGCATTAGCTACGCCATGAGCAATATGGAATTTGCCACCAAGCGGATACGACAAGGCATGAACTATGTTGGTTCCGGAAGCGGTGATTGCTACACCACCATAAAAGGCACCCAGTTGCAGCGCTTCACGTGCCTGAATATCCTTTGTATCTTGATAGGCCTTAATAATATTCTTAAAAATCAATTTAGCACCAAGAAGTGCCACACCGTCACTCATTACAGTGGCGTTTTTAGCCGTATAACATTCAACGCAGTGACTGAGGGCGTCAATTGCTGACGAGGCAAGAATTGACTTCGGCAGGTTTTTAACATTATTACCATCAAGCAGAACTAAATCCGGGAGCATTGCATCTGCTACAATACCGAACTTAACCTGTTTTTCCGGAATGCTGACTATCGCATTAATTGTGGCTTCTGAACCTGTACCCGCAGTAGTCGGAATAAAAACGGTGGCACAGTGTTTTTGTGCTTTGGTCGGATCATTAATCAGATCTTTAACGCTCAAATCGGTATGAAGCAATAGTGAAATCAGTTTGGCAGCATCCATTACGGAGCCGCCCCCGATAGCTACAATCGTATTGAAGTTAAACTGGCTAACCTTCTTAAAAAGAGCATCGACTTGGGTATAGCTTGGTTCAGGTTTAATTTCGGATTCAATTTGATAAGCAATACCATGTGCTTGCAGGTAATCTTCTAGCGGTTGAACCAAACCCGCTTTTAACAGTCCTTGATCCGTGAAAAGTAAAACATTCGTATTTTTTCTGGTTTGCAAAAATTCACCTAGTTTGTCCAGTAAATTTTCACCCAGATATACCCTCTGGGGTAACTTTAAAAAAGCTTCTTTCATCACAGTCTTACTCCTTTTCTTCTTTGACCCAGTCTTCTGTAAACTCGACAAAAGCAATATTTTGTCTGAAATAGGTAAACGTCAAAGCAATTTTGCCGTTTATTGTCGGTTTAACTGAGGGATACGAAAATTCCTTATTCTTTTTATCTTTAGAATTATTAGTGAGGGCATAACCGCTGCCTTCGGCAATATTTCTTACATAGGGCCAAGTTTTACCGTTATCTTCTGAAATTGCTACGGTTAATGGTGCCCGGGGCGCACCCCAAAAAGCAGTTTTAGCAGCTTTTTTGTTGGACGTATCCTTTGCCGTGGTTTTTTCGGAAAATAATGATAGTCTTCTCACTGTTGCATCTTCAGCACTGGACTTATTAAAAGCTAAAATTATGTTGCCGTAAGGCAGCAGTGCTGCTTGAATAGATGAGTTATTATTCGGCAAGTCAATTGCCTTAGGTGGCGTCCAACTGCTGCCATCATTAGAAAAAGAACGGTAGATGTTATCAGCCCAGCGACTTCTAAAAAAGCCTACATATCCTGCGTTATTTTGTAGCTTGACAATACTCATTTGAACGCAGCCCTGACTATCAGGGACTTCGTATTCTTTCCAAGTTTGTCCGCTATCCTGCGAAACCCGGACGCAACTGTAATCATAACTGCCATCCCACGGTTTGCCGTCATTTTTAACCACACAATGATAAAGGGGCAAAAGCCACTCTCCATTAGCAGTTACAACTAGCGGATGACGAATAAACAGACCACTTTCACCTGGAAATAGATTACTTTGCAGGCTCCATGTTTTCCCATTATCATGTGAAACACGATATTGAATTATCGCCGTATCTTCATTTCCACCAACTTGAGAAGTATAAAGTAGCCAAATATCGCCATCAGGTGCCGCAAATAAAACTGGATTTTGATCGGAACGACCGGGATTGTTCGACATTGGAACCGGCTTTGACCAGCTATCTGTTCCTGCTCTCAATTCAGCCATAAAAATGGTAATGTCGTCTGTGCCTTCTTCAGTACCTGAAAACCAAGTACACAAGGTATCACCATCAGGTAATATCAATAAGTTGGAAGCATGACTTTGAATTCCCGAATCTGGCAACAACATAGTTCTGTCAAATTTAGCAGTTAAGCTTTCTTGTAATTCCATGATATTTCTGCCTTCTTTCCTAAAGAACGTAATTTATTTAAACCAAACATAATCAAACTCGAATCTCCAAAAGCACCAGCTTTAGAAATCATATTAATGCCGTCAAACTCACCGCCAACAACGGTTAATAGCGGCATCCCCAAAGCAACTTCTTCTCTAATTACCGTTCCCTGCGCCTTCACAATTCTTAAAATACTTTGTGCAGTTGTACCGCCAGTAACAAATAAGCCAGAAACGGGAAACTCTTTAATCACGCGGCGGCAAATACCTGCCAGTATCATTTGAATGGTGTTCTCCATTTCCGTACCAACTATGCCAGCCTCATTAAAACTGGTCTTGGTTTTTATTAAATCTGCCCTTTTTAGTGATGCGGAAGATACCAGGGCCAAATTTCTGCCTTTTTTTAAAATGCGTACAGCCTGGTCAACGTATTCAGAATAATTTTCTGTTTTATAAATTTCATAAATCGGCAAGGCAATGATAGCCAGCCCATTTTCTTTGGCATAAAGAATCTGTTTTCTAGTTTTACTGCTGACGCTGCCAACCAAGGCAATTGCCGGTATTGCTACACTGCTCTTTTTGACCATTCCTTCAATTAGACCAGAGGAGCCAACCCAGAGGATTTTGCCTTTTAATCCCTGAAATAGAGAAACAATCTTGCAAAAGTCCTCATCATTTTCGGTATCAAAGCCAAAGCACTTTTTGCTCAAATCCAAGTCTTTGTTAGACCGTAGATCTTTTAAAGAATAATATTGCACGCTATTAACGCCAAAGCTTTGGGCCAAGATTGTTTCAACATTATCCTGCAATACCGGTTTAACGGGATCGCAGGCAAATTCCGTTTTGCGCAGTTCTTTGCCACTAACCAGAACTTTCTTATTAATTACCTGCCTGCCTAGCGCCGGCAAGGCTGGTGCAAAAACAACGTAATCTGGTGCAAAACGGTCGTTAATCGCTCTCAATTCAGTAACAATATTACCCCTCAAAGTCGAATCAACTTTTTTATAAACAAAATCGAACTGGTTCATATCAATTGAATTTAAGATTGTTTTTGTTTTTTCATAAGCCGTTTTTTCTGAGTCATTTCGTGTTTCCGTATCAATTACACAAGAAGTGTGGGGAACAATATTAATTGCTGAGAAAAAAACATTTACTGGCATACCTTCTTCTGTAAGCTTAACACCGGTATCATTAGCACCAGTAAAGTCATCAGCAATTATCAAAAATTTAGCCATTTTTCCACCCGCCATCAGATATTCTTTACATAGATAATCTTAAAATGATTAAGAACAAAGCTGTAATATTTTTTGTTTCACTTTTAAACACTTATCAGGGAATTAAAAATGAAGTATACTAACTCTAAAAATACGTTCAAAATTGAAACGGAGGTTATTATGACTGCTAAAATTCTCTGCATCGTTCCCTATCCCGGTTTGAGAAACAAAGTCCAACACTTTTTTAAGCAATTAACAACAGAAAATGCTGATCTGGACATTCAAATTCAAATTGAACTAGCTAATTTAGCGAATAAAAACAATTTAGCCGCTTTAGTTAAGAATAATGATTTTGACTTATTACTTTCCCGTGGTGGAACTGTCGCTTTTTTGGAAAAACAAACCAATGTACCTGTAATAGATATTGGTATTTCCCAGTACGATATTATTCGGACGATCAAAAGCATTCCCGACTTGAGTAAGTCCGCTATCATCTGCTATGACGCCTTCGATCAAGCTATCTCCCAAACTTTGGCTCAATTTAATATTAAAATGACCAAATATGTAGTACAGAAAAAAATGGATATTAAAAATGCAATGGCAAAGCTTGCAGCAAGCGGTTATCACAATATAATTTGTGATTCAGGCATAATTGTCGCTTCCAACAATATCTACCACCTCAATTCTTATCTGATTGAATCGGGAGACGAAGTTGTCTATCAAGCACTTAAAACCTGTTTTCTCTTACTTAGGGAAAAGGAAACAAATATTAATTACTTCAATCTGCTTTCCGAAACCCTCGCAGCATTTCATAATTACACACTCTTTTTTGAAAAAGATAATTATTTTAACGTTCTGTTCAGCACTAATAAGAAAAAAGCCGCATTTTTGGCAAAAAAGGTGCGTAAAGCGCTCAGTGACGCCACACCGATCGTAACTTGGGCTAATTCCTCCTGGCACGTAGTAGTAACGCAGACAACCAACTTTTCAATTGCCACACTTGATTATTTAGGAAAAGCTCCATCAAGCAGTCAAACACACTTTGATGCGGACTATATCTCCTCAGTCTATTCGACCTGCTATGATAACCAGTTTTTCAAATTACTCAGACACTATTCTCACCTCCAAGCCCCCGTCGCCATAATCGGAGCGGATGGACTTGAAAAAGAATATTTAGGCAGCCTAATCTTTAAAGAAACAGACGCTGCGGCTCCAATACAGATTTCTCTGTCAGATCATGAAAGCTTAAGCAAAGCTCTTGCTGATAATGACTCGATATTCTTTGATAATCACCATCTTATTCAGATCACCGGCTTAGAGAAATTGCCAGCCTCTGACCAAAATGACTTTTTTGAATTTATCCGTAAATCGAATTTGGACGGCAGAAATAAGTTGATTTTCTTAATTACCCAGCCTTATGGAACAAAGTTGAACATTTCTTTTCCTGATTACCTCACAGTTAACGAACTCTTTTTAAAACCTTTAAACGCAATGTCTTATGACGTTTTTAATCAGTTGGTACACTCCATTCTCAACGATTTTAATTTAAAGACGGGTAAAACTTTTTCAGGAATTTCTGACACAGCATTAGACCATCTATCGAGTTACCCGTGGCCCCACAACTACCGCGAATTTATTCACGTTTTGACTACTGCCCTAGCAGTAGCTGACGCCCCGATTTTAAAGGGCAAAGATATTGATCTGATCTTAACTCAGCTGGCTGTGAGTGAAAAATCACAGCCAGAACAAGCGGCTTTAAAGGTAGCCAGCCCCGCACATCGAGGACTTTCTTTGCATGATATTATCGTCCAAGACATTAAACAGGCGCTCAAAGAAAATAATGGCAATAAAACCAAAACCGCTAAAGAATTAAACATTAGTCGCGCAACTTTATGGCGCTATTTAAAACGGTAAAAACTGGGTTATTATCAAACTGCTGCCAAATTATGCTGGGAATAATACACAGCACATCACGGCAACGACGGTGATATAAATTATTGTTAACGGGATAGTATAGACAAATGTTCTGCCAATTTTATAGTGTCCTTGGGCAACAGCAATACCTATGGCAGTATCCATCGGCATAATAACTGCAGCATTAGACGCAATTACGGTTGCTAAACCTGCAGCACGGGGATCAAGTCCGGAAGCAACAGCCACTGCAATAGCGATTGGCGTTAAAATCATGGTTGTTCCCATGTTCGAGCCGGTCAAGTTGGCCATGACTGTCGCAGCAAAAGCAAAGACAAAGGTAATGACCCAAATGCTGGAATTATTGCCCAGAACTCCTTGTAATGCTGAACCAATCATTTTGGTTACGCCTTTAGCAGCCATGATATCAGCAAGACCAAACATTCCGCCTAAAAGATAGATAATGGGACTGGACATGCCCTCACGAATTTCTTTAAAACTGATAATATTGCAAAAGTACATCAAGCCAATTCCTACTAATGGAATAACGTAGACAATATTTCCTAATTGATTGGTAAAAAACATGGCAATTGTAGTTACAACAAAAGAAATGTAAATCAAATTTTCCTGCCATGATTTTAAGTTATCAGTCGCTTCTTCTTCCTGTTCTTTTTGATCCTGCCCCGCATCAATTTTTAATTCCTTTTTGGGTAAAACACGATACGCAATTAAGGAATAAACGAATGCAACTAAAAGTGGCACTGCACCGGCAATAATCCAAGTGCCCATACTTACTGTATGGCTGAAGCCAGCGTTAGTAATAAAATTATTTAACGCTAATACATAAACCATGGTCATACCCATAGGAATTTTACGAGCGCTAATATCGACCATTGAAGCCAGCGGCAACAGCATTTGTCCCGACGGTATGCCGCCACCTGCCGGTAAAGTTGACAAAACCAGACAAATTAATAAGGTTGCAGGTCCCGGTTCCATTACTGTCATCAGAATAACAGTGAATAATAGCAAAACTACAAATAGTGTCAGCCCACTTTTACCTTTTTGAATTTTTAACAAAAATGCCTGTAATTTATGAATGGCACGTGTCCGCGCAAAAAGTGAACTGATAATTACATATCCTGCAGTTAAGATAGTGTTATTGTTAATAAAGCCACCGTATGCTTGTTGTACGGTGGCTGTTCCAGTTAAAACCAAGATTGTACAGGCGGCAACTGGCGCAAATCCAAAATCAAACTTATCAGAAACCATTGCTACGATCATTACAGCCATTACAATTAAAACAATGTACGCTTGTGACATTTTAATGACCTCTCTCAAATAAAACATACCGGTTAATCGCTTACATTGTTTATGCTAATAAAAATCATAGCTAAACTACATTGAATATCGTCTTATTTTTAAACATTATTTACTGGATAAAAAGAAATCACTCGTAAATGAATATTTTTTGTCTTATTTTTAAACAATAAACACTAAAACAATTTAATTGGGCAATATAGAATAGGATTAAAAGTATTTTTATGAAAGAAGGTTTTTTATGACTGTTAACGAAAATACTCAGATTGATCCAGAAAAATTCGCATATCATTTTGCGACAGTTGCCAGTCAGATGAATTATTCTCAACAAGACTTAATACCTGAGGCCAAAAAATTCTTGTTAAGCTATCTGACCGCATACTACTTAATAGGTGATTTCAACACTCTTGAAGATACTCAGTTTACTGCCAATAAAAAATTGAGCAGTCTTTCGTTTGATGAAATGGTGGATAAGATCCAGCAACTTAATTCAAAGCAAATGCTAGATAATTAACTCAGAATTTAAGAAAGGAAAATGATATGATTTACGCTAATATTAATGATTCAACTACTACTTTCATTCGTCAAAATCAGTATCTGGATAAGGCTTTTAAATGGCTGCAAAAAACCGATTTGACCAATTTAGCTGTTGGCAGATACGATATCAGTGATGGCATTTTTGTTAAAATTCAGGAATATAATACGAAAGACGAAAAAAAGGGTCGCTTTGAAAATCATCAAACCCACCTTGATTTTCATTATTTAATTAAGGGTGCAGAAATAACAAGGGTAACTAAACCTGACGGCCTGACTGAAATAGATAATGCACTTGCAAGCCCGGATGACGTGGCGCATTATCAGCGCTTCACTGGTCCGGCAACTTCAATTTGCTTACATCCTGGAGATTATATTATTTTATTTCCTGAAGATGCTCATGAAGCTTGCTTAGATTTAGACGTTAATGAAAAGCCATGTAAAAAGGCGGTTATCAAGGTGCCAATTAAGTTGGTACAATAATTTATTAGACAAAAAGGGCTCCGAAAGCGACCATGCTTTTGGAGCCCTTTAATATTTTGTACTTAAAAAACTGTTAGCAATTATAAATCAGCTAAATTCTTTTTCTTAGGAGCATCCTTAGGACTATTAGCGTCCTGCTCTTTATAACCAAAGAAGTAGGTCAAAGCAAATGCAGCAACAATTGTCACAATGGAGGCAATCCAGAAGTTCAGCAGGTTATTAGGATTGCCTTGCCCAGCTTTAGGCACAAAGGATGGAAATCCGATTAAACTGCCAGTAAAGCCATACATATCAACTTTAAGCAGACCGTTTACCAGACCACCAATGGCAGCACCAAGACTTGAAGTCATGAATACACGACCATACTTTAAGTTAACACCGTACATTGCCGGCTCAGTGATACCAACAGCAGCGGAAATAGCAGCACTTAAAGATAATCCCTTTAAGTCGGGATTATGCTTAGTCTTAAACCAAACGGCCAGGGCACCAGCACCTTGTGCAATCATAGTTACTGAAACAATACCGTTTAAAATACTATGTCCCGTTGCAGCAATATCATTGGCAATAATTGGCACTACTGCCCAGTGCAGTCCGAAGATAACGAGTATCTGGTAAAGACCACCGATGATTAAGCCGGAAAGTGCAGTGTTGACAGTTAAGAGCCATTGCAATACTTTGGCAATTCCCGTAGAAATAAACGAAATTACGGGCCCTACAATAATTAAGACTGTCATCCCTACCAAAAAGATTTCTACTAGTGGAGTAAAAATTTGCCTTAATGTAACTGGCATCCATTTTTTAATCCACGGTTCAATTTTAGCAGCCATCCAAGCCGCAAAAATCATTGGGAAAATTGAATAAGTATATTGTGGAATATGAATTGGAATACCGAAGAAGTTAGCATTAATACCAACGCCAGCTAAGTAGTAACTGAATTTGCCGCTGGCATAAATTTTTACTAAATCAGGGTAAATCAGAAAACCGCCAATAATAGAAACAACTACTGGATTAGAACCTAATCTTTGAGCAGCTGTAAAACCAACAATTAAAGGCAGAAAGTAAAACGATGCATCCCCCATCGCATTGATAATTGTGTAAGTTGGCGAAGCCGTAGACATGTGGCAAAAGTTAGTTAAAATGTTAAGAATACCTTTTAACATACCGCTAGCGGCCAGCAAGCCAATTACAGGCATCATAGAGCCGGTAATTACACCTATTAACTGGAAGAAACCATTTTTAATCTTGCCACCAATAGATTGATTAGTCTCTGGAGCAGGAGCAGCAGCTGTAGTCTCACCCTGCCCAGCGTATTTTGGTCCAAGTAGTTTGATTAATTCATCGTAAACGTCTTCTACCGTTTGACCAATTACTATCTGATATTGGTTATTTGCACGGGTAACATCTATTACTCCTTTAATGTTGTTAACCTCGTCATCCTGCGGAATACTATTATCATTTAAGGTAAAGCGCAGACGAGTAAAGCAGTGCATAACACTTTTAACATTATCAGCGCCACCAACTGCCTTAACAATTTCGCGAGCTGTAGTTTGGTATTTATTTTCTTTTTTGTTAGTGGCAACTGGTGCTGACTTAGTCTGTTTCAATGTAATAGTGGCTGCCGATTCACCGGCAGACTTAGTGCCCAGAGCAAGATCGATACCAGCTAAAATATCAGCGGTATTAGTAATCGCCAGAATGACGGTATCATCTTTTTGGGCATCTTTAATTGCCTGCAGATCCATTGTCCCTAATTGCTGCCCTGCTTTTACTTCAGAGCCGGCTGCCACTTGCAAATCAAACGGTTTGCCGTCAAGTTCAACGGTATCTATACCTAAGTGAATCATCACTTCCACACCATCTGCAGTTTGCAAACCAAGTGCGTGCTTTGTTTTGGCAACCATTACCACCTTACCGGTTACAGGCGAAACTATTTCTCCTGCGCTAGGTTTAACAGCAAAGCCTTCCCCCAATTTTTTCTGAGAAAAAACCGGATCATTAACATCTTCAAGATTAATGACCTGACCGGCAACAGGTGCCAGTATTTTAATCGTATTACTCATAATTAAACCTCCATGAAATTACTGCATAATGGGTCGTCATATATTGATAACGCTTTCCTAAAAATTATAGTTCTTGTATAGACAAGTGTCAACATTTTGATTATTATACTGTTGTAATAGTATTTTTTATATTTATTAACTATACTAGACAGGTTATAATTTTAAGCAAGGTGGTATGATTAAATAAAAAAAGGTGGATCTTTAATAATGGCAGTTAAGTATATCCAAATTGCAGCTGATTTAGCGAATAAAATTAAACACGAGCAATATGCAGCCGGTGATTTTTTACCAAGCGAACCGACATTATCACAGTTATATAATGTTTCACGTGAAACAATTAGGAAAGCTTTGACTGAACTGGCAGATGCCGGTTTAATTCAAAAAATACAGGGTAAAGGTTCAGTGGTTATTAATGCCGCTCGTATTGCCTTCCCAGTTTCTAATATTGAATCTTTTGACGAACTCAACAAGCAAAAACAAATGCACGCGGCAACTAAAATTATTGAGTTAACAGATGCACGTGTGCCGTTTACCATCAGTAAACATTTATCCTTAACAGAAACTGCTGCGACTTATGTAAAACGTTTGCGCTTGATCAATCATGAACCAATAGTAGTTGACGAAGATTATATTTTAAAAAAATACGTGCCCCAAATTTCGCCGCAGCAGGCACAAAGCTCGTTATACCACTATTTTGAGCATGATTTAGGGCTTGAAATTGATTATGCCACTAAAACTATTACGGTAGAGCCAGCTAGTGCAAGTGTAATCAAACAGTTGCAGCTTACCAATACCAATTTAGTCGTAGTAGTACGCAGTTTAACTTACTTAAAAGACACATCTTTTTTTCAGTACACTATTTCGCAACATCGGCCTGATAAATTTAAGTTTGTAGACTTTGCACACAGGAAAAACAAAAATGGGGGTCTTATTCTATGAGTTTGGCAGATAAAGTTATTTATCAAATTTATCCCAAATCGTTTTATGACAGTAATGGTGACGGTATCGGGGACTTAAGGGGGATCATCCAAAAAATTCCTTATTTAAAGAAACTAAATATTGATATGATTTGGTTCAATCCTTTTTTTGTATCTCCCCAAAATGATAATGGTTATGATATTGCCAATTATTATGGTATTGATCCGTTATTTGGCACAATGGCTGATTTTGAAGAATTAGTTGCTAAGCTTGTGCAAAACCATATTGGTGTGATGCTTGATATGGTGTTAAATCACTGCTCCACTGATCATATTTGGTTTAAAAAAGCTTTAGCCGGGGACGAATATTATCAAAAATTTTTCTACATTAGAAAGCCTAAAGCAGATGGCAGTTTGCCTAACAACTGGACATCTAAATTTGGTGGTTCCGCTTGGGCACCGTTTGGTAAAACCGGCAAATACTACCTTCATTTATATGATAAGACTCAAGCCGATCTTGACTGGCATAATCCAGCAGTTAGAACAGAGCTTTTTAAAGTAGTTAATTTCTGGCGTGATAAAGGGGTTAAAGGCTTTCGCTTTGACGTGATTAACGTTATTGGCAAAGATGAACAGCTTACTGATGCACCTAAAAACACTGCCAGCAAGTTAATGTATACGGATCAACCAATAGTCCACCAATATCTAAAAGAATTAAATCAGAAGACTTTTGGTCAGGAACCCGATACCATTACAGTGGGTGAAATGTCATCAACGACCATTGCTAATTCTGTTGCTTATACTAAAAAAGACAGCCACGAACTTTCAATGGTTTTCACTTTTCATCATCTAAAAGTTGATTATCAAGATGGACAAAAATGGACCAAGATTCCCTTTGATTTTTCTGCTTTAAAGAAGGCCCTAAATGACTGGCAAGTAGGAATGAGTCAAGGCGGCGGCTGGAACGCCTTGTTCTGGAATAATCATGACCAGCCCTGGGCTCTGAGCCGTTTTGGTGATCCCGTACATTTTCGGGAAAAATCGGCTGAAATGCTGGCTACTGCGCTGCACCTTTTACGCGGTACTCCGTATATTTATCAAGGCGAAGAAATCGGCATGATTAATCCTAACTACCAGAAGATAACCGATTATGTGGATGTAGAAACACTTAATGCCTATGATGACCTTAAAAAACAAGGCTTAAGTGACGCCAAAGCTCTGACAATTATTCAAGCGAAGTCTCGTGATAACAGCAGAACGCCAATGCACTGGGATGATAGTGTTAATGCCGGCTTCACTACTGGTACTCCCTGGCTGAAGCCCAGAGATCAAGAACAAATTAACGTGGCGGCTGAACTTGATCATGGTGAAATTTTCCCCTATTATCAAAAGTTGATTTACTTGAGAAAACATTATCCCATTATCGCTAAGGGGAGCTATGAACCCATTGATTTGGATCATCCGCAAATTTTTGCTTATTGCAGACTTTATCAGGGACAAACCTTACTAGTAATAAATAATTTTTATGGGCAAAAAGTAACCTACGATTTACCCGGTTCTTATCAAGGACAAAAAACGCAAACTTTAATTAGCAACTATGACAGAAATTTAAGCGCAGTACCAAAGACTTTGGCTTTACAGCCTTATGAATCGCTGGCTTTGTTAATATAGCTAAAAGAATGACTTCTTTTGCTATGAAAATCTAACTTAGAAAATACTGCAGTCGAAAAATTACCATCAGAATTTAAGATGAATTGCTCATGTAGCACTATTATTAATTTGAATAAAAATGAGGTGACTTAAAAATACTATTTAAGTCACCTCATTTTATATATAAGTAATACGCTTCTGCTTGATACGCCAAGCAAACCTAACCAAAATAGTTTGTTTAGCTCAATCAATTTTATATCTCTTATAAATTAAAAGTATAGTTACTCTTGATTTAACAAGATACTGCCTGACGCATTCTCTTAAATGCAATATCAATATCATCTGTATCTGCCGCCTGCAGCATTTGGCTAAGATTACCTTGAAAAACACACTTTTTGTTGCCAACGAATACAATGTGCGCCTGCAAAGAGTTTAATTTAGCCAACTGGTGCAAAGTCATAATTACTTTTTTCTTTTTCTCAACAACTAAAGATTCAACTAAGTCTAAAATCAAATTTTCAATATAACTATCAATTCCACTAAGAGGTTCATCGAACAAATATAATTCCCGCTCCATTATACTAGTACAATAAACCATGACAGATTGATATTCTCCACCGGATAAAGACCTTAGTTTAGTATTTATTAATTCCTTTATGATCTCATTATAAAAACTAACTTGTGCATTAGTGACTGCAACAGTATGATCATTCATCGATTTAAAAAAATTTATTACTTGTTTTACTGTCAGTTCATCAAAGAAAGACATGTTTTGAAATTTATAAATAATATTAGACATAGAAGGAAAATCTATCATAGCTGAAGCAGGACGGTCAATAAAGCCATAAATTAGGTTAAGTAAAGTCGTTTTACCAGCACCATTACTACCAATGATCACATTTAACTGATCGCCAATAAATTTTGCGTTAAAATCGGCAAAGATTTCTTTCTTTTTATAAGAGAAGTTCAAATGCTTAATTTCCATATTGTCACCTTCCAACTATTTTTTTTCAAAAATTGTAGAAATATTTTGTTTTGCAATAAAAATCATTCCAAATAGGACATAAATTAAAATAACGAGCAATAAATTAATAAGATTTGCCCAATTTACTCTAGAAAACATCATTTGCATTATTACTTCATACCCAGTCATTAGGTATTTAACAGGCGTACATAGCAATAATAAATTTAATATTTCGTTTTTTGCTTCAAAAGCTGACACCATGAAAGAGAGCAAAATAATTAACGTAATCACAATATTGTAAGTTTGCAACCTTAATTTCACTGTAAGTAAAAAATATAAGCCCATAGTTAAAGGTAAAACAAATACAATCGCAGCTATTATTGTGGTCAATAGTAAATAGCCCAGATAAGCAAGGGACTTAAACATTAGTGTGGTGATTAAGTTAAAAAGGAATAATTCTATTATTAAAAACGTCCATTGCGATAAAAATTGACTAATCAGTACTAGATACTTTGAATTGGTCACCATGTAAATAACTTTATAATAACCATAATCACGATACTCAACCATTGCCAGAATCACTGAATTTAGAGTAGTTGTTAAGGCAATATAGGCAAAATAGTAAGCACTTGCGCTAATTAGTTTATCCTTACTGACAGTATAATTATTAATCAAGACCGGAGCATTAGATATAGCAAAATATATAACTGGAAAGACAATGTTAAACATTAATGCAATTTTGTTGCTAAAAGCATTAATAAGAAAAATCTTGTAGAGCGCATAAAACTTTTTTTTCATAGAAATCTCCGTGAATATTACCTAACATTTTTGAAACAGTTTAAACTTATCGCCTAAAAGATTTAACCCCAATTTAGCTAAGAATCAAAACTCAGATAATTTTCATTTGAAATAGATTCTCAATCTAGCAGCAATAGTCAGTTTACTATTAGCCTTCACTGTACGATAAATTATGAAAATTATATGTTATTTTACCATAATTGTCAATTAAATCTCATATTTTTATTATTTAAGGTTCTAAAAAACTTGCTAAAAAGGCCGCATAATAATATTAGGTAGTCCAACCTGATAATGCCAATTTAATTCACCAGGACAAATTTGATAATCATACTAAAGCTGACAGTATCTTGCTTAGATAATTTAGTCACAAAAATACCCCCAAATTTGTTTTAAATTTGGGGGTCATATCAATTGGGATAAAATTTTTTCTGTGATTCCAGTGGAATCGCTAAACTATTTATACATTTATATTTTAGCATAAGTTGCTTAAACATGCTCTAGATCCACAAGGCTAAATTTTAGCCTTATTTACAATCAGACAACTAAAAATTACCGATTAAAAGAGTAGGAATATTAGCAAAAACTTTGTTATCAATCCATTGCTTCAATTGAATAATTGATTCTTGATACAATCGAGTCTTACTTTGATTAAGTGAAGACAGCGGAAGAGAATTCCATTTACACATAATTATTGACACTCCCAATTAAAAGGTAAAATATGTTTAAAAAGTAAAATAACAATTTTTAAAGTTGCGGTCTCAATCATTTTTCAACCAATAAATTTAATTATTATTTTTTAGGAATGTATCATAATATCAAATTAAATATAAATTTTAAGCCTTGCCATCTTGTTGTCTATCTTCATAAGAGGCTGCTACATCAGCTTTTAGCTTTTCACCAAAAAAGGACAAACGACATGCAGCCATTTGTCCTTTTAAACTGTTTATTATTTAGTTTGATAGTCATCAACTATGGTCTTAATATCCTTTTTATATACCAGCTTTTCAGTATCAATTATATCCTAATCCTTTACTCTATTTGCTTCATTCAGCCAGTAAATTCTGCCGTCATCCGTTCTGTTCAAAAAATGATTCTCAATTAGGTCTCGTCTTCTAGTAACATAGTCTGACACAAAGTGCATTAAAGTCAGGTTCACTTCCTGCTCAGAATATTTTTTTGTTGGTTCAAATTTAGTTGCCAAATACTTTAAAATTAACAACCGATTTTTGGCTTTACCAGGCCATACTTTAACAACACCATCAGCGTCAATATAACGCATTAATAATTCTTTATTCTCCATTTTTTTCATTCAAATTAATTATTCGATCAAACAACGACTTTTCAGTAGCAGAAATTTTATGAGCCACTTCAATTACCGCTAAATTAGGCTTTTTTAATAACGTTTTATGAATTGCAAGTGACAGTTCTGGGTCAAGCGCGCTAGTAGCTTCATCAGCGAGCAATACAGGACGTTCAGACAAAAAAGCACGTGCAATTTCAATTCTTTGGATTTGTCCTCCAGATAAATTTGCCCCCTTTTCACCAACCTGATAATCCCAGCCTTTTTCATCCACGAGTTCAGTTAGTCCCGCCGATTCAACTGCTTCAGCCAAACTTTCTGGGGAAACCTTTCGACCTAATAGAATATTAAATTTGATTGTATCATCAAAAATAAACGGCTTTTGGTTAACGTAACTGAAATTATCGTGGGCTGCGGCCCAATTACCGGTGACGTCTTCATCATCAATAAAGACATGACCCGCATTAGGCTTTATTTTTCCTAACATTAAATTTAACAGCGTGGTTTTGCCCCAACCACTAGGTGCCATAAGTAAGATTTTTTCGTTCGGAGCAACTGTCAAATTAAGGTGAGTAAAAATTGCTTTACCACCCTGACTATAAGAGGCATCCTCTACTTTCAAACCAGTAAACTGACCAACTTTGGTGCTTTTAACTTTACTGGTTGAAAAAGATAAGGCTTGCTCTACCTTATCCCACATCGGCTTAGTAGACTTGATTGCGTTCAATTGTTCAAAAATATTAACTATCGGGTTAATAAATTCATTGGATAATTGCACTATCATAATTAAAGTACCAACACCAATTTGACCTTTCAGCATTAAAATGGCACCTACTAGAAATGGTAATATAAAGCTAAAAATATCCGCAAAAGCCATAATAACTTCTCCCGCAGCGGCTTGTGTGAAGTTTAAGTTCTTTAATGCTTCTTCCATTCTCTTGGCACTATTAACGACTTTAACAATAGTCGAACTTTGGGCATCGTATAAGCCGACAGTTTGCGCCCCGTTTAATCCGTCATTCACACTTTGGGTGTATGCGACGTTGTTCGTTTCCCAAACTTTTGCTTTAGCTTGAATTGTTTTGGTAAATGCTCTTTGCACTAGTCCAGGAATCAAAGTAGTTACCATAAAAATTAAAGTTAAAATCCAAGAATTGATTAGACCAACCACAACTGACAGTAGAAAAGAAGCTAATTCTGCAATAATCATTAGTTCATTTGTAGTCTTAGACGTCTCAATTTGTTTTAGATCGTTGGTCATCAGACTTAAACCATCCTTTTGTGAGTCACTACGCTGTTCAATCAGATAGCTCATCGTTTTCTCTTTAAGATAAACATTAACATCTTGAATAATAGCGCATTTGATATAGCGGTATACAAAGTTGGACAGCATAATGATTAAGATGGTTGCAGCACCAATACCGGCAATTTTAATTAAATTAGTACTATTACCCTGACGGTACTGCGCTGCATTTAGCATGATCTTAGTAACATACGCAATTACCACATTGCCAAATGCACTGATTATTGCTAAAAGTGTGTAGGCACTAAGTTTCCATTTAGGTGCAAATTTTAACGAAGATTGCATTTTGTTACTCCTTTTTTACTATTAAAAACGATTGTAATGTTTTAAATTAAGCATATTAAAGCATGAATTATTTTTGAGATTTTTTTACTTCTCATATATGAGAAAAAAGTGCCATAATATCTTTAAAAGGACAAAAACATCATGCAATCAGGGAATGAATTTAAACAGTTAAGAAAAATGCAGCATATTACCCTTAAAGAAGCTGCCGCAGGCATTTGTTCCATTCAAATGCTTTCCCGCTGGGAAAATAATCAAGGACACATGGATTTTAACCGCGTTCTCAAACTGTGTGAAAAGCTTAATTTATCAGCAACTAAATATATTGCACTTGCTAAACTCGACCCACAGGATCATATTGCCCAAATTTTAGAAGAGTCTTGGAGTAACCACGACAAAGACTATTTGGAAAAACTGGCTCAAGCGGCTTTAAACAAATATCAATTAAGTCAAGATCCTTTTGACTTGGACTATGCAGCAATTGCCTGCAGTTTGTATTATAAAAGTTCTCAGCACAATATTTTTCCTATTGCCCAACAAAATGAGTTAAACTGCCAATTAAACAAAGTAACGGTTTGGGGGCATGAATTTCTCTCACTCTTTGCCAACATCATTCCTATTATTAGTCCCAGAATTATCTATCAGACCGCTGCTCAAATCAGCAGCAATATTTCCTTTATTAAAAAAGCGGGAGAAAACACCTTTCATTTCGGTATAGCAGCACTTTTTGAAGCAGTCATTGGCTTAATTACCAGAAATCAATTTAAACTTGCAGACCAACTACTTACACGAATAAATCAGATTGACTTGCCAGATAATGAAATGCTGCTAGTCGTTGGCCGCAATTTCCTAAACGCCATTTTGACATTTCACAATACCGCCAATGATACGGCTGCTATTTCGATTATTCACTTTTTAACTAGTATGAATATGCAGACTACGGCTACTTATTTTTTAAAGATATTAAACCAGGTTAAATAATTTTAATTATAGAACTTGTTAAATAAGTCCTCGATATCAATTCTTTCAACTGAATATTGAATATCAGCGTCAACTAACTCCGTTAAAATTTGCGTTAGCTTTTCCTGCCCAATTTTTGCTAAAGGCAACAAGATCAAGTTATTGGGCAAAGTTTCGAAATCATATCCGGAAAGTATTTTTACTGCTTTAGGACTGGACTGCATTTTCAAATAACGATTATGTTGTTCTTTATTATCTAAATCTTCAATTATTTGACCGTGACCCATAAACAAAACCCTGTCTGCATACTCCTGTAAGTTGGACAAAAGGTGTGAAGCCATAATGATCAACTTATTCTCACCCTTTAGATCAAGAAGCATGTGCGAAATTAAAGCTACATTCTGAGGATCAAGCCCATTCATTACTTCATCTAAAAGCATTACAGGAGAGTTAGCCGCTACTACCATCGCAAAACAAAGCCGCTGCTTCATTCCTAATGAATAAGTCTCAACCTTGTGGCCAACATAGTCTGCCATTTGCAAGTCAGTAATTATTTGCTCAACGGGCTTTTCAGAATTATGCCAAAGATCGGCGTACAAGTTAAGATGGTCCCTTCCCGTCATGAAAGGAAAAAGGTCGTTTTGCTCAGGAAAGGAACAAATTTCTTGGTGCAATTTAATCGTATCTTTTTGAGTCTGATAACGCGTACCTTCATACTCAATGAAGCCTTTTTGCGGGGTCAAATTGTGCAAAATGACATTAATTAAAGTTGATTTACCCGTTCCGTTAGGTGCAACCAAACCCACTATTTCTCCCTGTTTGAATTGCAAGTTTATATCATCTAAAACAACATTTTTGCCAAAAGCTAATGTAACATCTTTTAAATTTAGCATTTTAATCACCACGCCTAACTAAAGGTATACTTCTAATTTGAGTGAACAAAAATAATAATATTTCAATTGTAAGTGCCAGGTAAAGCAGCGGTTTGATGCCCGCAGTAAAACCCCAGCCAGGTACATCCATTAAATATGCCAGATTCCCCGTTGTACTATCGCCAATAGAGAAATACGTCATAGGCAGCTTTTCTAAAACTGGATAAACAAAACCCATTCCTAGCGAAAAGTAAAGCATTTTCGCACTAATGGCAAACAAACTACTAAGTATTCCAGCAACATATTCATTACGTAAAACTATCGATAACAAAATTGTAAGCCTTATAAAAATAAAAGTGATAATGACGGCAAATATCATAAACTGCAAATAATACATACCCAATGTTTCTGTTCTGAAAGTAGATTTAAAGTTTATTTGTCCTAAATAATCAACCGTATTCAACTTTAGTGAGCCTAAGCCATACTTGGGGGCAATGCAGAAAAGAGCAATTATGCCTGCTACAACGAAATTTAGCAAAACTCCTACCTCAACGGCTCCGGTCTTCAGCCATAAAATCGTGCGCTTAGTTAAAGGAATATTTTCTAAAACAGTGTAATATTTGCGGTCATTAGTCACAATATCAGCAGTAAAGAAACATACCATCACCACTAGTAATAATACCGTCCATCCCGAAAGAGAATTTTGAATTACTTGTAAAGCGGTTCGTTCTTCCAGAATATTTTTATTTAATGGTGTTTTTTTATATTTATTACTCTCTAAAAGTGCGTTATACAAGTGAAGGGTCCGTTGATAGCCATAATGTCCCTCCAATATATAACTTTCATTTTTATTATATGCAGCTGGGTATAAAAAAGCCCGATTACTTTTTTCAAAAATTAAATCGTCTACATACTTGTAGTGCATACTAGCGTAGCGGGCATAGGCGTTCATATCATTTTTCTTTAAAGCACCTAGCAATTTGCGGTCGTATGCTAAAACTTTTGGATAAGTGTATACAGCATCATTTGCTCGTTTACTAGGAAAATAATGATATCCCGGCTTGTGCGCAAGTGCGACCTCTCCGCGTGCTACTTTAAGAAAAGCTTTATTGTCAATATATTCTTTTCGAATTGGCCGAGGATTGACTTGCTCAATTACCGTATGGTTAGGCACGGAAACCAAGCCGAAATAAAGCGACAAAACTATAGTGATAATAAATAAACCGACATTTTTAGGATTAACTAGGAACGACTTTAATTGAAAAAGAAAATAACGCCATTTCATCTCAGTGTTCCTCCCTTATTGATTAAATATCTAAACCCTGCAACTGATATCAAAGACCAGATTAATAAAATAACAGCTCCCGTTACCAAATTTAAACCGGCAAAGCCCGTTTTGCTTGCTACAGTACCATTAAGAACATTGTTAACATTAAGGTACTCGGATGGCAGCCAGACAATAAACTTAGAGAGCTGATTAGACGCATAGGATAAAACATATAGCGCAATCCCAATAAATATGCTTAAGTATACGTTCTTGGTTAATTGATTTAAAAATAACGTTAAACTGGTAACAAAAATGACTAATACTGCCGTATAAAGTAAAAAGTAGACACAATCCAGCCATACAGGGATTGCTCTAATTTTATTGAAATAAAAAACATTCGGGTAATTTAAACTCCTAAAACCGTTGCGAAAACCCGCGAAAAGATATGCCCCAATTAAGCCGATAAGTACGGGAATCAAGACTAAAACCAGATTAATCAGGATTTTGCCTTTCACTTCGTCTTCTACACGATACGGAATATTGCGTAAAATCGTATCATGGTCTAGTTTGATCATCCATACATCACTAGATATCAGCAAAACATAAAAGAAAATAAAAACAGCTACAAAATTTAAAATATAAATCAAATATGTTACAGATGACTTAGAATTCATCGCTGCTGGTATGTGGTGGCGGTAAAGGTATTTGTAAGTCACCAGCCTTTGATGTAATTGATACTTTGGTGGCACATTTAAAGTGCTGGCTCCCAAATAATTATTACGGTAACCCTTTAGCATGGTTTGAAATAAGTCGATTGAATTCTCTAAATAGGTTTGCGGCGCACTAAAAACCTCTCCATTTTGTAAACCGGCAATACAGGCTTCTTGATTATTTAGATTGTAATATGTCTCTTTATATTCTTTTTTATGTAATGAATTACTATCAAAATAGCTAATATTAATCTCAAGTGAATCATGGTATGACTGCCACTGTCGGTAATTATCTCCCAGATTTTGAGTTTCAACCACTAGGACAAAGAGAACCATAAATAAAACTAGTGCCACCATTAGCAATATGTTTTTCCTGGATTTCCGTGCAATATTAAAATTAGCTTTAAAATATGTTCTTTTCATAAAAAGCACCGCCTGACTTTATGAAATTAACCAGTGACTGTAAAAAGTTATTAATAATAATCTTATCATATTTTTATCAGCTTAATTACATGTATAGCATAATAATTTTTATTACACTATCACCAGAGCGCGTTTAAAAGCACTCTTTTATAAAAACCCAACACCAAAAAGCAGCCGCCAAACTGCATTTAGCGGCCGCTAAACAAACCAACACCAATCAAAAAAGTCATCAATTTAATGTAAATAGGCACATTATTACTAAAAAGCAAAATATACACGGCACCAAAAATCATGCTAAGCAATTAGCACAAACAGGGGAAAACAAAAAGTCTAATTTCTTGCTGGTAATTATTGGTGTGTTAATCACCATAACAGTTGCTGCAATCAAATGGTTTAAAAGAAAACAGCCAGCAGAATAAAAAACAAGTTCAGAATTGAACTTGTTTTTTTTACTTAGTAAACTACTTGCCAATTAATAGTTCTGGAAAATCTCTCGCCGGGAACTAATGTAAAGGAAGATAAGCTATAGCCACTTTCAGGAGCGGTTTGTGCCTCCAACGTTATACCATCATGCCTGCCGATATTTTTAGCGGCACCCTGATGGTTAAAAGTATTCGCGCTAAAAACGACCACCGCTTGTGCATCCGTAGACATGATTAACTTCCTGTTCGTTTTGGTAGAAGACAAGACAGCTGCTGGCTTATAACCATTAAGAATGAAGGGATGATCTAACCCATTACGATTTTTAATTTGTGGTTCTGCTGTAGAATTTATGATAGCACCTAATCTCTTAGGCTTGCGGAAATCAAACACAGTGTCAGCTACCTTTGCCATTCCCGTAATAGGCATAGTTGCATCATCAACTGGTACATAATAATCAGCGTTAAGCTGTAAATTTAAATCTTCAACATTACTCTGTGGACCATCCAACCTGAAAAATGTGTGGTTGGTAGGGTTAAACAAAGTCGTTTTATCCGTAAAAGCAGTGATATTATAATTCAGATTATTATCATTATCTAACTGGTAAGTAGCAATAATCTTCATGTTTCCCGGATAATTATTTTCTCCATCAGGATCAAATAGAATTAACTGTACACTAGCCGTATCTTTATCACTAGTTACTTTAAAATCCCATGGTTTGTTATCAAAACCTACTTCTCCACCACCATGAAGTGAATTCTGTCCGTCATTTAATTTAAATTGGGTAATTTGGTTTCCGTGTTGCCATTTACCATCCTTAATGCGACCTGCAACTCTGCCAACTGTCCCACCTAAGAAATTTCTCTCTGTAGCGTAATCTTTGGGAGTTGCAAGAGACATAATAATGTTTTCCCATTTATTATTGCCTGTAGGAATTTCCAACTTTTCTAAAGTGGCACCATAATTAAGAACTGTAGCTCTAACATCGTGCTCATTAATCAAAGTTATTTCACAAAGGTCCTTGCCATTCATTCTGTCATATTTCTGTACTAAGGTTTTCATTTAAACTACCTCCTTTACTATCTAGATAGTTAAAATTAAATCATTTAATATTGATAACTGTCCATGAATTTCTAGGTAAATTAATTTCCAACTTTTTTTGTTGCAAATCTAGCTTAATACTATCATTATCATTCAAAATGACGCGACTATTATTTTCAGCAGTATTTTGCGCGTAAAAATTGTCATCATGCAGTGTTTGCGCCTTAACAATCTCCGAATATTTATGATCAGCCGGTAAAGCTATTTTATAATTAATATCTTCATCTGTTGAGCGATTGACGATAAAGATAGCTAAGGAATTATTCGCGCAATAGACACTCACTGAGTCAATGACGTCTATCGTGCCATATTTTTCATTCTCGAGTTTAGGAAAAGTAGACACTTCTGTTAGCACCCGTCCGTTTTTGGTCAAAGAAGCTGTTTCAGAAAACGGATAGAAGGTGGTTTGGTGGTAAGCAGGAGCATGAGCTGGCGCCATAATGGGTCCAATCACATTAACCAGTTGGGCAATGGATGCGGCTTTTACCCAATCAGCATGTTTCAACAAAGTGATTAAAAAATCTCCTACTACAACTGCATCAGTTACTGTATAAATATCTTCCAGTAAATGTGGTGCAACCGGCCAATTATTTAGACCTTCTGGAACTTTGCTTGGCTCTGATCCTTGATACCATACATTCCATTCATCAAAAGAAATATTAACTTGATGATTCGACCTTAACTTAGCTTTGCTGGCGTCAATACAAGAAACGACCTCATCAATAAAACGATCCATATCAACAGCTGAACCCAAAAAAGTAGCTAATTTACCGGGATCAGCGTGGTAATAGGCATGACAGGAAACAAAATCAATCTCATCATAAGCATATTGCAATAAAGTTTCTTCCCATTCACCAAAGGTTGCCATCCCGTGATTAGAAGAACCACAACCGATAAGTTCCAAATGAGGGTCCATTTGTCTCATACCTGCAGCCACTCTTGCCACTTTTTTGGCATATTCAACTTGATCCAAATGACCGAGCTGCCACTTACCGTCCATCTCATTTCCTAAACAAAATAAACGAATATTAAAGGGCTTTTGGGCACCATTTTTTATTCTCTGGTCTGCTAAAGCAGTACCGCTGGGAATATTGGCATACTCTAAAAAGTCGAGTGCACTTTGTAAACCGCGCGTACCCATATTTAACGCGGCCATAAGTTCTAAATTGCCTGCCTTTTGTAGCCATCTTTCCATTTCATGCAAGCCAAATTGATTAGTTTCTGTAGAATGCCAAGCTAAATCTAGTCGTCGTGGGCGCTTATCCTTTGGTCCTACGCCATCTTCCCACTTATAGCCAGAAACAAAATTTCCTCCCGGCCACCTAACAGTCGTTATCCCCAGTTCTTTTACCAGCTCTATAACATCTGTCCTAAAGCCTTCTTCATCAGCATATTCTGAATCTGGATCATAAAGTCCGCCGTAGACACCTCTACCAAGCTGTTCTATCAAAGTACCAAACACTCTTGGCTCAACTTTGCCTACAATCGCGTTATCATCAATCTTCGAACTAGCTTCCAACATCTTTTCTCCCTCATCAGTTTAAAAATCAAATTTATTTTCTTCTAAATGGAGTAGTTTTACCAAAACAGTAATGCCTAAAAAACCAATAAAGGCAGCCATTGCTACATCAGAA
This sequence comes from Lactobacillus helsingborgensis, assembly GCF_000970855.1. Taxonomy (GTDB): domain Bacteria; phylum Bacillota; class Bacilli; order Lactobacillales; family Lactobacillaceae; genus Lactobacillus; species Lactobacillus helsingborgensis. The sequence continues at coordinate 50,760 of NZ_KQ034046.1, read as the reverse complement.
AGATAATGTTTTTCCATGACCATTCTGGAAAAACCACCGATAATTAAATAGGTAAAACCAATATATTTCCAAATTTTTTCCCATTTTGCGTTATTGGTATTAACAAACAGCGAAAAATAAAGTGCCATACTAAAGCACCTGGTATGACCCGATGGAAAAGATGCAAAATCATCAGAACCTAACATGCCGTTGACCATAAACCATGATTTAAACGGTTCGTTTTTAGTCAAATTCATAAATGGACGCGGTCTGCTGACAATATTTTTAATTTGATTAAGTATTTCTCCTGTTGCCGTATCGATTACAATTCCAGCTAATCCAACGATTACTAGTCTTGCAAGATCACGGTCACTGACTTTTTGGAGCCAAGCCAGCTGCACGGCTTTATGAATGAGATAAAAAGCAATGATATATAGCACAACAAAATAGAGCTCTTTATTAGTAACTATAAATGAATAGTCATTGCCAGCACCTACCGGCAAGTTTTTAGCAGCATTAGCAAATGCTTGTCCCATTTGACTTCTGGCTTCGATAAAAAAATCCCAGGTTTTGGTTAAACCAAACATAAAACTAAAAAGCAGCGTCATATATTTCAACAGACGATTTTGCAGCCTGGTCCCTTTTTGGAAAATGACTTCTGCTCCTAAAAAACACAGCACTACATTGGGAAAAGCACCCATATCTTGGATAATAGCTGCCCACCATTCATTCTGGTTTCCCAGTAACTGAGAAAGTGGTTGATCCCAAACAGTACCAATAACAAATAATATTAAAATGACAATCAGGGTAACGATAATTGTTTTTTGGGAAAAAACTTTGTAATCTGACCCCAATTCCTGCTCAGTATGCATAATTAATCAATAACTTTTTTAACCTTTCTAGACTTCAATTATTAACTCTTTTGCCAATGGTTGGTTGCCATGGTAGGGAATTATTGCCAGTTGCTTTTGTCTGTTATCTTTGACGTAAATACTAGTTTTAAACGTAGTAGCAAGATAATGCCTTTCTTGGCCGCATTCTTTTATGACATAAAATTCTGCACCCTTAACTTCTGGCCAGGATAAATGAATCATACCAATGCGCTGGTCAATAATTGGTCTTAAATCTTGCTTAAACTCTTTTAACTCAAAGTATTCTGCACCGATAATACTGCTTAAATGCTGAGCAATAATTTTAGCCAAGGCGAAAGCACCAAAAGAACAAAAATGAGTTATATCATGCTTATCTTCACTAAGGTTGGGATAATCTGCTTTACTTGTTTGTAAATAAAGCATGTGTGCTGCATCCCAGCCTAAATAATTCAATAACGCGGTTGACTCTTTGCCCAAATCAATCAGCGGAATATTTTTTTGGTGACTAACTTGCAACATAACTTTGCGGTAATTATCAAAGCAGATACTAAAACGCTTTGTTTGGTTATTATATTTAAATTGCGCTGGCGGGGAGACTAAAATTGGAATTGCTTTTCTTGCCAATGCACTATCTATGTATTGCTCCAAATATTCAGCGAATTTTTTCGGCGCAACATAGCGGTTAGGACGATACGACGTGGCATCGTTATCACCGAATTGAATTAGTAAATAATTCCCCGGGGCAATATCTTTTAAAATTGCCTCAAGTCTTGCCTCTAAGATAAATGACTTGGAGGACCTTGCTCCCATTGAGCGATTATCGACAAAAGCATTTTCCCATTCATAAATTGTCGCTTGCGGATAAAAAGATGACGGCTTTATTTTTACCGTCTTTCCCTTTAATTGGTGATACAGTTCTGCTCCCCAGCCTGATTGCGGATATTCTGTTAAAGAATACGTTTGCGCAGTAGAGTCAGAGGCAATATAAATACCTATTTTGGTGCTTGTTGGCTTTAACGCCTGTTGCTCTAGCTTTAAGTAATTCAAATAAACTGTTGCTGGATGCGCTTTTTGCGCATTATCAGGGCGATTATGAGTAATCAAGGATAAATCAAAAGTGGTCTGTGACAATGCAATTTCCAACTTCACCCTTACCAGCCCTGCAGCTGGAACTAATATGGTTTTTTCGTTAATTTTATTGATAACAATATCTACTTTCTGATCAACTTCTTCGTAATTTGCCACAGTTAAGAAAAGCTGATAGTTGGCATTAGCAACTTTAAGCACCAAATGTACTGTTTCAGCGTAAGTGTAATGCGGGCAGGTTTTGACATCATCGTTTAGCGCTGCGCCAATTTCATCCCACGATTTATTGGTCATTTTCAAGCCCTCTAAATCAGTCTTTACGGGATAATTATTAGTAATTTGAATAGATCTGGGATAATAAACCTGCTCGTGCCATCCTGCAGCGGGTTTAGGGTATTCACAACAATAATATTCCGGAATAGCAGTAAAACTTTTCTTCTCAAAATCAAGTACAATGTCTTTCATTTTCACCACTACTTTTTAATACTTCGCGTAATGTCCATAACTTTGTTATTTCCCCAACATCTTTCATACGGCATTCCGGTTAGATTCTCGACAACCGCCTTAGTATTAGGAGTGACGTCCTTTTTGGCGCCGCCATTTCTAAGCCGTTTAATCTCCTGCAGAATAATCTTATGATTTTCCACATTCAATTTACATATATAAGAAAAGGCTATGCCCAAAAGCAGCAGAACAATCGGGACAATGCAATATAAAATAAGCAGTGCATTGACCGTGGTTGGCGCTTGTACTTTGGTACCGGCCTTAAAGCCGGTCATTTGTAAAATAATGCCGATAATTAAGGTAAAAAGTGAATCAAGAATAGTATCAATGGTAGTGTTCACACCGGCATATTCTCCTTCTCGCCTTTTGGCAGTGACAATTTCATCTACATCGGGCAAAAAAGTAAAGATATATTGCGAAGAATTGACCACACCAGTAATCCCAAAATTTAACGCTACCATGGCAATAATCCACCACATATTTAAATGTGCCGGTTTTAAAACGGCCAACATGAAAATACCAATAAAGACAACGATTGCGCCCCAGGCACCCACACGGTATGAAAACATACCATTTGTTTTGGCCTGCAGCCACATGAAGAACACGAGAAAGATAATGCCAAAAAAGTAGCCTACACTCGTAGAAACAGCAACTTCTGTGGGGCTTAACAGTAAGACAAAGATAATGAAGTACGTATTAATGTCTCCCCGAATAGTCCGAAACAGTTCCTCACACTGCCACATTAACAAATACGTCCAATAAGATTTTATTCTGATAGCACTAATAAAATTCCAAAAAATATTAACCAGACGTTTCCACAAACTAATCTTATTTTGTTCAAGCACTGTCGACTCATCAACCGGTCTTTCATAAACCGAATTGTAAAAAAGAATGAGCATCAATGTACCTACAATATCGTAGACTACAGCGGCAATTACAAAACTATTAACGTTATTTTGACCACAAATCTTGAATATCCAAGCAATAAATAAAGAAGCAAATATTCCGGAAGTGGCAGCTCCAGCCTGATTAAAACCTACTAGCTGTGCCCGTTGATCAGAGTCTTCCGACATTTCTGATGTCAAAGTTAACTGCGAAGTTGACAGCATCGGGGTAATAAGAAAATATAGCAAAAAGAAAATAAAATATAATGGTTGCGACATCCCTGGAATCCACATAAAAATATAGGTCAAAGACTTTAACGGAATTCCTATTAAAAACATTGATTTTCTACGCCCATGTTTGCGCCCAAACTTTGTCTGATACAAACGGTCAGAGATATAGCCATAAATTGGGGTTAAGACAGCGCCAATGATCTTAGCAGACGTAAACATTAAAGTAACAACCACAATCGGAATTTTAAGAAAAGTCGTGTAGTAATACATCAACCATGTAGTCACCAGTGTGATCATTACATTAGACAATTGAAAAGCCGAAAAACCAATTTTGCGCCATAAAGGAATTTTGACTCCTTCACCACCTGTAGAAAGGTACTGGGTGTTTTTCTTTTCTTTACTCATAATTTGCCTCCTCATACCGAAAAAGCACTAATCAATTATTGATTTAACTAAACTTATAGTGTCATACATTAAGTACCCATCAGTCGTAATACTAATAACATTATTATTTAAAACGGCGGCGGCAGGTAATTTTATCTGCCATAGATGATAACCGCCGCTTTTCATGGCTGAACGGTAAGCGGCACGATCATTCGGGAAAACTTTAGTTGCAATTGTAGTACCATTTAAAGCGATTTTTACCGTGCAGCCATTATCATTTGTCATATCTTTTTGAGATGTCCCGGCAAAAGATAACTGCAATTCATAGTCCCGACCATCGAATTGCAGGGATTTTTTACTAAAGTGAATTTGCCATCGACCACGATCATTTTGCAAATAGTACCATTCTGCATCTTTTTCAATGTCGTAATCCCAGTTTGCAGGAACCAAATCAAGCCAGCTATAATTTCGCAGCTGCTCACTGAATTTCATCCCGGCTGTAGTATGAGTACACAGACCAATTTGCCAAATAGTTGTTGTTGTCCGCTTAATCTTTAACAAGCCCAGATTTAAATTGTGATCAGTAACTATTACCTCTTTTAAAAGATGTGTTGCCAAATCATCTGCATAATTTTCATAGACATATAGGAAATATTTGCCGGGTCTGATGTGAGCGATATTAAACTCACCCGCAGCATTCGTATCCGTATAGTACATAAAACCAGCCTTTTGCTGATTAAGCGGCACCTGATCCGCCCTGGTATCTGTCAGAATGACCGTACAGTTTTGATGACGATATTCTGAATAGATTTTGCCCTGTACCTGATAAAGAGTTTGGGCATAATCAGGGTCTTTAACCCAATCATAAGGCCAAGCCGTTTTTTCATGATCCGCTCTTTTTTTAGCATCGGCTAAGTCACCATTATTTAAATAAATGCACCAGGGGCCAAAAATTTTATTAAAATCTGGCTGGACTTCAAACACGCCCTTGCCGAAGTGCTCACTGACCATATAATTGAGAACTATCGCATCATAATGGACCAACAAATCTTGATTAAGGGGACCGCAACCATAAGCACTTTTATCTGGTAAAATTAGCCAAAAACCTAATTTTTGACCAAATTGGCCCCACAAATCTGTCTTACCCAAATAGCCGGCATAATCATATTTTGAATAAATCATGCTGCTGTCATAAAGCGAGCCATCCGGCATGAGGTAAGTTTCATCTTGCAATTTTTGCCCCTGCATCATGTGCGCAGAAGTTGGTTGCAAGCCAGTTCGTTCGCCGTTATAACTCACAGGAACTAAAGAGCGATTTAAGCGGTAAACCGTGCGTAATTCATTAATATTAAAATTGCGGTGCACGTTATTCCATGCTTTGACATAAGAATAGATTGCGGGATCGTTATTATTAATAATAATATGATATTCAATACCTAATTCGTTTGTATCATCAATATATGCAATATGTATTCGTGCGGCAGATTTCTCAATAATTTTTAGGGCCGACGGCTGCAAGTTAACAGTTTTTCCAGCCTGATGATAGTCACAATAAAAGCTATGCCTTTTATCGGGATCACCCGGCTCGCCCGCAAGATTGGTAAGCAACTCCAACCCCTGATAACGTAGATGCTTTACTTTGCCTTGCTCATCAAAAGATACTTGTAATTGACCATTATCAATTAAAGCTGCGCGTGAATTTTTGCCACTAATTTTTAACCGTAGATTCGCTTTCATTTTTAATTCACCTTTTTAAAAAAGACCAGATAAAGCACAGGCTCTACCTCGTCTTTAAAAGCAAATGATCAGCATAACCCAGACCTATAGGCGCAGCTGCTATAACCAAAATGTGAATACTATTTATTTACTTTTTGTAAAACCAATTTTGCCATGCCTAGAATCCCTGCATCATTGCCTAAACTTGCTAATTTAATAGTAATGTGATTTTGAGCGCTAAAATAAAGATACTTATCCACAGCCCGTTCAACTCTTGCTCTTAAAAATTCACCAGCAGCAGCTACGCCGCCACCAATAATAATTTCTTCCAGATTAAGAACGTTCGCGACATTTGCTAAAGCCAAGCCTAAATAATCGCAAGCTTGATCCACCACGTTCAAGGCCAAAGGAGAGTTTTGCTTTGCCTGGTCAAAAATTTCTTTTGCTGTGATTGAGACTTCATCTTGTCCGCTCTCTTTTTGATAAAGACGTACTATTCCAGTGGCTGATGATACCGTTTCAAGGCAGCCGCGATTACCACAAGTACATTTAAACCCCTTTGGGTCAACGATAACATGTCCTAGTTCACCAGCAGCACCAGCAAACCCGTGAACCAACTGATCATTTAATACAATTCCAGCTCCTACGCCAGTCCCTAACGTAACGTACATGAGGTTGTCTTTACTGGTGCTATCTTGCCACTTCTCGCCAATAGTTGCAGCATTGGCATCATTTTCTATTACAAGCGGTATATCCAAGCCTTTTTGCAGCAGTGCTAGGATATCCGTATCTTTATTCCAACCTAAATTGTTGCAGTCATAGACAGCTAAAGTATCGGGTCTTACCGATCCCGGAATACCCAGACCAACACCTAAAAGGTGCTCTGCACTACTTACTCGCCGTTTTATTTCCTGAACAATTTCTGCCATAACGGTTTCTGGTGCAGTTTTTGCAGGAGTAGCAATAGACCATTGCCTTTTTATGTGACCGGTTCTAGTAACCAAGCCAAACTTAATCGTTGTTCCTCCAAAATCAATGCCAATTACAACATCTTCCATATTTATCGCCGCTACTTACTAAAATTTTAATTTGTTAAACCACCAATTTTTAAATAGCTGGCAGTATTAGTCGGCACTTCTTCATTATCAACAGTTAATTTTTCTGGTCTTACTTTGAAGTGTCGCCCGTCAGCTACTACTACTCTTTTTACATCGTCTACCTTAAAACGTTGAAGTAAATCAGCGCTGGAGGGTAGTTTATCGTTTACTGTAAAACAAGTAATAAAAACAAAGTGGTTCGTGCCGTTACTAATAAATTCACGGTCCGTTTCGGGACCAAACTTAGTTTTTACGATCGGATTTGAAAAGTGAATAAAGCAAGCAGCATTGCCTTTACGAAAGGCTAACCAATTTTCACCAGCTAATTCTTCATCAAACTCCCAAAATGGATAATAGATATGAATAAAAGGTAAGTCATCCCTAGTTAAATTATAAGTCATAAACATGTAATTTTTATACTGATTGATTTGAGGTTCTCTATTATTACCTGCCCAGTAACTTGGTTTATGATCACCGCTGTACTTACGCTCACCAGGGTTTGTAATCCAGACGTTTGTAATCATGTCTTTCAAAGCAATATTCATATTGTGCTGCTGCACTCCGTGCTGACCAACTTGGTAGTTAATCACGCTAGCCATTGCGTATGCGGGAGTTTTATAGATATATGAATGAGCCTGATTAATCCCTTGAAGATACTCAAATTTATATGGTTTAGTCGGAATAAAGTACTTTTTGAGGTTACTTTGTGGTACGTAATCCGAGAGTGAAAACGGGGCAGCATCTCTTAAGGCATCATTAAAACAGCCGATATTAAACGCGACTTTAGCTAAACTGGCAATTTCACTGAGAGAGATGTTTTTTAAATTGTGTTCATAAACGCGACCATAAGTTGAGGCATAATTTTTACCAAATGAGTTGATCGCAATGATTTGGAAACAAAAATCTAGTCCTTTTTGCGCTATATTTCTGATACTTTCATCCGGTGCCGCATTGTATAAACTGAACAGTCCAATCAAATCAATTGGCATGTAAGTTAACGAATTCCATTCAGCCAGACCATACTTGAAAAACTCATCAAACCAGTCTTCAATTTGCTTTTTACCCAGTTCATATTGTTCTTTACCTTTATGACCACTGACTGTGAATTGTTCACTCGGATACAGATAACCAGCAAAATAACGTGCAATATGGAATAAGAATGCGTGATTTTCACTGAAATACCACATGACGTCATTGCCCGGCTCATCTATCCAGTATCTGAACTTTAGTGCTGTTTCCTTAAGCGTCTGCTTAATTTCTGGGGGCATCTTGTCCGGATACTTAATCATAAAGCTTAACAAAGGCGCCAAAATAAAGTCGGAACAATCCCCATGATTATTGACTAAATTAAGTGCACTTTCTAATTCAAAAGGCAGCTTATGCCCTTTTTCATAAGTAAGTGGCTTATTCAGATACATCTTTGCCATAGCAACATTAATATCATCAAGGTTTTGCCTAGCATAATATTCTAAAGCTTGTCTTTTACGTTCTGCCAGCGTTTTACTAGTAATCACATTTTCATAGTTTTTAGTATTATAAACTGTTAACGTAATAATTCTGGTAACCCACGAACCATCGGGCAACTTAACTCCAAATTCAACATTGGTTAAAGAAGCAAATTGAAAATCATACGTGTTGCCCATTACATATTCATGTGCACCTGGCGTAATTGTTACTTTGCGCTCATCCTGCTTGAATTCAGTAATATTGCCGCTTTGCATATCACTATACGGATCTTCAGCAGGTGGATTAAACCTAATTCTTAGAGCAGTATCTACTGGTGAATCTACAAAAAACTTTATGTCACCTTGAGCGTAATAATCCTTCAAGAAATGAATAGATGCCAGTAAATGTTGTGCATGTTCAAGAGCAGCAGCATCTTTAACTGGAATATGACCATGGAGCTTCTTCGTGCCTAAATTGACCAGAGAAAAGATAAAGTCGGCGTCTCTTTCAGCTAAATCATCAAAATAAACGATTATTTCATTAGTACCCTTTGCTAAAGACAATTCACAGTTCTTAGCCTTAGTTGTATTCCGCGTATAATTTTTATAAGTTACTTCCAACTTATCATTAACCCATATTTTCATGCCGCCAGGTGTTGACATTTGGAATGGAACTTTAGCATCTTCATCCATATCAATATAGGTTTTAGCCCAACATCTTAAGATTGTCGGTACCGGAACTTCAGTCGATAAGGTAATAAAGTCATCCTCAAAGCCAGAATACACTTTAGTATATTTGATATTCTTAGCTAAATCTTGTTGATCAATTACTTTATGAGTTAAAAAATAAGCTCTACCCGGATACTCATTATCAATACCTTTCATTTCATACTCATAAGGGCTAGGCCGAAGCCCACTGCGAAATTTTCGTGGCGGAACTGTAGTTTGGCGCTCATAGGTAATTGGTGAAAGTAGAAAATTAGTTAAAGATTCATTTTGTGAAACCGTAAATTTCTTAGAATCCATTTAAATATTTCTCCTAACCTTTTTATTTTTTGTGACCGCTTCCATGTTTTTAATTTAGCATAGTAATTTTAGCAAAACAACTTTATTCACAGATAGTAAAACTAGACCGCTTTTAAAAAATAGTTATTTTATGGCTAAATTATTAAGCTTTTTTGTTATATTTAGGTCTAGACCATTTTCGCAAAAATGTTTTAAATAAAATATATAAAACCAGTTTAAGTATACTAAATTGCTATCCACAGCCAGCTTATTTTACAAAAAACTTTTTAAAAACTTCTGGTTTTTTGAACAAAATATGTTTACAATTTTCAGTGGAACCGCTTCCTAATAGTTTAATAGATTCGATTTATAATAGATTTAGGGGTAAGAATGTAAAATGAATAAACTTTCAAAACGAATTTATACTAAGCGGAAAGTCACTCTTTGGACTGCTATCTGTTATGGTTTAACTGATTTCAGTAGTGGTGGGGCGCAAGCCGTTCAGTCAGCGTGGATGCTCTACTTCTTCACATCATTCTGCAATTTATCTGCTACACAAGGTGCTTCAATTATTGCTATTGGTAGTTGGGTAACTGCAGTTTTTGGTTTGGTTGCTGGTGGTATTACCGACAACTTTTATCACACTAAACTAGGAAAAATATTTGGCAGACGCCATTTCTTTTTAATCTTTGGTTCACCATTAATTCTTTCCTACATTTGCCTGTGGTTCGGCGGTTTGAACTACTGGTACTACTTCTTTGTTTATCTAGCATTTTTGCTGATCCAACAAATGATTACTGTACCTTATTCAACTCTGCCAAACGAAATGACTACCGACTTTAATGAACGTACGTTACTTTCTACTACCAGGTTGGTCTTTGCCGCATTTTCAAACTTCTTTGCCAACTTCATTCCCGCACAACTCTTTAAGGTGTTTGGGCAACACAGCGCTATGGCGTTGACTCTTAACGCTGTCTTCTTTGGTGTAGTCTACTTGCTCGGCCTCTGGCTGACAGCATTTAATACTTGGGAAATGCCTGTTGACCAAGTCGAAAATGTGGCTGACAAGGAAGCTGAAGAAAACAAACAAAAAAAGCATCAAAAAGTTCACGGTTCTTTCTGGAAGATATTGGGAAGACAACTATTGGATTATCTTCGTGTATTCCGGGTTAAATCATATACTCAGCAAATTTTGATTTACCTGCTGTCATTCACCGGCTTTGATGTTATGAGCATGGTCTGGACATATTATGTTATTTTCTGTCTGCACGGCAGCGCCTCAACTGCCGGTTACATCATGTCATTTGCCGGTTTCGGTTTTATTGGTACTTTAATTGGTGGCTGGGCTGTTGTTAAATTCGGTCCTAGAAAAATTTATGGCGTAACTTTAACAATTGACTTGGCTACATTTATCATTCTTTATGCTCTAGGCAAACTGCAACCCAAGAACACATTCGTATTATTATTTATCATTATGATGCTCTTCATAATTTCCAGAGCCATTGACTGGTTCCTCCCTTGGAACATGTACCCATTTATGCCAGACCTAGGCGAACTGCTCACTGGCGAAAACAAGGCCGGTACTTTCCAAGCAGTCGTTAGTTTTGTCCGTGGTTTAACTTCAGGACTATCCGGTATATTTGTTGGTATGTATCTTGATAACAACGGCTTTGCCAAAAATGCAGCAACTCAGCCAATTGCTACTCAAAATGCAATTTTAAATGTCATTTTGTTTGGCTCTGGTATATTGATTTTCTTAGCATTACTCATCTCATTTGGTTACAAGCTAAACAAGAAGAGCCATACCATAATAATCAACGAAATTGCCAGACTTCGTGCCGGCGGTTCTAAAGCTGATGCTACTGATGAAGTAAAGCGCACCACTAAAGACATTATTGGTGTTGATTACGATAAAGTTTGGCCAGAAGCTAAAAATTCAAATAACTAAATTTTAATGATTTAAGAGATCGGAAAAACTTTTTCCGTCTCTTATTTTTTATAAAAATAGAGAAAGTGTTAACAAAATGACGGCAAAAATTAAAAACCCTACTTTAGATTGGCTCAGCGATCCGCAAGTTTTTCAAATTAATCGCCTGCCAGCACACGCGGATTTTGCCTTTTATCAAAATCAAGCAGAATTTCAGAGTAAAAAAACCAGTTTAAAGCAAAGTTTAAATGGCACTTGGAAAGTGCATGTTGCTCAAAATCTATCTACTGCACCATTAAATTTTTACAAGAATGATTTTAATGATAGTGGCTTTTCATACGTTAAAGTCCCTGGACAATTAGAATTACAAGGATTTAATCATCCTAAATATGTTAATACGCAATATCCGTGGGATGGACATGAGCAGCTGGTGCCTCCCGCTATTCCGCAAAAATTCAATCCGGTCGCAAGCTATGTAAAGAGATTTGAACTCAAGGACAATCTGAAAAATAAAAAAGTTTTTCTCTCTTTTCAAGGTGTCCAAACAGCTTTCTATGTCTGGTTGAACGGTCATTTTGTGGGCTATAGTGAGGATTCATTTACTCCCAGTGAGTTTGATATTAGTGATTATTTACTATCTGGTACCAATCGCTTGGCAGTGGCAGTATTCAAATATTCCAGTGCCAGCTGGCTAGAAGACCAAGATATGATTAGATTGTCTGGGATATTCCGTGACGTCTACCTTTACGCCGTACCCGCTACCTATATCAAGGACCTGCATTATCAGCCTGTTCTTAACGCCGACTTTTCAGAAGGCAAGGTTAGTGTTACTGCTAAAGTTGAAAATAAAAATGAACAAACCAAGTTTCGCTTTGAATTATTCGCTCCAGACAAGCATAAAGTGCTTGAGCAGACTTTATCTGATAAAGAACTAGCCCAAGCAGTATTTAAGGTGGCTCACCCTAAGTTATGGAGTGCAGAAGAACCTAACTTATACAACGCTGTTCTTAGCATTTTTAATCAGGAAAATCTTGTTGAAATCACGTCTACTCAAATTGGTTTTAGAAGATTTGAAAAAAAGAACGGCATTATGTTGTTAAACGGAAAAAGGATTGTCTTTAAGGGCATTGACCGCCACGAGTTTAACTACCGCTTTGGTCACAGCGTCACTAAAGAAGATATGATATTCGACGTTAAGTTTATGAAGCAGCATAACATTAATGCCGTCAGGACTTCCCACTATCCTAACCATCCTTTCTGGTATAAGCTTTGCGACCAATATGGTATCTATATGATTGATGAAGTTAACTTAGAAACCCATGGCTGCTGGTTACAAATTGATGCTTTAGGAAAATCTTGGAATATTCCCGGCGATCATCCTGAATGGCTCCCAGCAATTATTGATCGGGACAATTCTATGTTTCAGCGGGATAAAAATCATCCGGCAATCCTAATTTGGTCTTTGGGAAACGAATCATACACAGGTAAAGATTTAGTCGCAAGTGCCAACTGGTTTCATCAGCATGACCAATCAAGATTAGTTCACTATGAAGGCTTCTTTAGGGGCGGCGCAAACCAGAAGTATTCTGACATGGATACCCACATGTACTGGAAACCCCAAGATATTATTAATCAATTGGAGAAACACACTGACCGGCCCTTTATTCAATGCGAATACATGCATTCAATGGGTAACTCGACTGGTGGTATGAAATTAGATACAGAACTTGCAGACAAGTACCCCAACTACCAAGGGGCGTTTATCTGGGACTTTATTGACCAAGGTCTTTTAACAACCGATCCGCGCGGGCAGAAATGTATTTCGTACGGCGGTGATTGGACGGATCGACCAAGCGACTATGAATTTTGTGGCGATGGCATTCTGCTGGCTGATCGGACCCCTTCTCCTAAAGCGGCTGAGGTTAAGCAAGACTATTCCAATATCAAAATTAGAATTGATCAGGACGGTTTTACTATTAAAAACAAAAATTTGTTTATTGATACTGCCAATTTAATTTTTACTGCCAAAGTACTAAAAGACGGCAAGCTTTTAAAAGAACAAGACTTTAACCTAGTTGTCGAACCGGGAAAGAGTTTGCAGCAGTCTTTGCCGTGGTCAACTGGTACCCAACCCGGAGAATATGTTGCAGAAGTTGCGGCTAAACTTAAAAATGATACTTTGTGGGCACCAAAAAATTATGAAATCTGCTTTGCCCAAAAGTTAATTAAGTCTATTAACAAACCAGCAGCTCAAAAAAGCAAACTTAATTTGGTTAACGGCAGTACCAACATTGGTGTCAGCGGAGAACACTTTAGCTTACAACTATCAAAGGCCAAAGGCGGCTTGAGTTCCTATAAATATGACGGACAAGAATACATTTCCGAAATTCCCAAGTCCAGTTATTGGCGCGCATTAACCAATAATGACGATGGCTACAATGGTGGCTTTGAACTTGGTATGTGGTCTATTGCCGGCAAATATCAAAAATTAATTGATAGTGACATTGCACAAACTGAGACAACAGTTACGATGAGCTTTAAATATCAATTGGCTCTGCCCGAAAAAGTGTTTAATACCATCACTTATACGGTAACTCAAGACGGGGCGGTAACAGTTACTCTTTCTTATCCGGGACACAAAAATTTGCCTAATATTCCTGCTATCGGAGTGGATTTCAAGTTACCGTTACAATTTAACCATTACGAATTTTACGGTTTGGGACCAGATGAAAATTATAGTGATCGTAATAATGGTGTTAAACTTGGAATTTTTAAAGGTAATGCTCAAGATAATTTCACCCCGTATCTAGTACCGCAGGAAGCGGGAAATCATGGTGCAACACGCTGGCTCAAAGTGTACGACGACAGTGGCCGCGGATTAAAATTTACTGCACTCAATAAACCATTTGAACAAAGCGTTCTGCCTTACAGTGAATATGAAATTCAAAATGCATATCATCATTATGAGTTGCCTCAACCATACTGCACGAGGGTCAGAATTCTGGCTAAACAAATGGGTGTTGGCGGGGATGACTCCTGGGGCGCACCGGTTCACGCACAATACCAAATTAAGGCTGATAGCCCAATCACACTAACTTTTAAGTTCCAAGGTTTCAGTGACAGCCAATAAATATTTGAACTTAATAATTTTGGTTTTACATAAAAAAACAAAAACTTATTTTCTATCGTAAGAAAATAAGTTTTTTTATGATGTCATATCTTAAATATAATCATTAAAGTCGATTACAGTATCGTACCGCTTTAATTCTGCCGGTTCATAGTGGTGAATAACCTCAATGAAAGTGAAGTCTGAAGCAAACAAGTAATCATGAATTGCTTGAGAAGTTGCCTTATCTAATGAGGCATTGACTTCGTCTAGTAATAAAATTGGTCGTTTGGCTAAGATAGCCCTTGCCAGTTCAATTCGGGCTAATTGCCCACCCGATAATTGATCAGCATTATCACCTAATTGATAGTCAAAACCTTTTTCTTTAACCAGCTGTCCCAGTTCTAAATGTTCACACACGTCTGTAACTTTTTCTCGCGGGATGTCCGCACCTAACGTAAGGTTAAACCATAATGAGTCGGCAAAGATAACCGCACTTTGGCTTGAATATGCAAACAGGTTGGTAAAAGTGCCTGGTTGTACTGCTTTTTGATTAAGCAACTCTTCTTGTGCTTGGCCGTAATCACCATACATTAAATATTGAAGCATGGTGGATTTACCAGAGCCGGACGGTCCAATGACCGCAACTTTTTGTCCTTTTGCAACTGCAAAATTAATTTGACTAGCTAATTCTTTACCCTGACGCTTTAAAGTCAGATTTTTCACTTCTAATTGCTTAAAGTCACCAGTAGCAACACCGTTTTGCAGTTTTTGCTCACCTTTAGCAATAAACTGCTTGATCTTGTTAACAATACCCTTAGTGGTAGATAAATTGTTTCGTTCATTTAAAATTTGCAGAATAGGGTTAACAAAAGAGTTAGAAAGCTGGGTGATGGCAAATAATGCTCCCAATGTTATTTGACCATTGACTACCAATAATGTCCCAAAAGCAAATGGTAGTAAAAAGGCACTGGCAATCGCGATAATATTAAGGTAGGTATTAGTATTATTATTCAGCACATTCATTTTGGCCAGTTTTTCTTCCAGGCGTTCAACGGCACTCTTATTTTGCTTAACAGCATTGTCTTGCTCGCCGTATAAATTAAAAGTACTGGTGCCAGCTAAAATGTTTTTGGTTTGGCTGACATACTTGTCGTTAGCCTTAGTCCAATCACTTGAAGCCTTTTGAATTGGTTTTTGGAAAAAGTTAGAGACGATAGTAGGGATTGCTGAGCCCACGAAATAAATCAAGGTAACAAACCAGTTTAGATATAAAGCATAACCTAGCGCCAAAATAACGGTATAAGCATAGATCAGCATTTCAATTTCAGCTTCATAACGATTAGTTTCTAATAACTTAAAGTCGTTAGTTAAAAAACCTAAATTAGCACTATCTTCTTCTTTATTTTGCAGCATCCCTTTCAATACTTTAGTTCTCAACTTAGTGTTAATCTGCTTAACTGCATCGGTTTTTAAGTAATTAAATAGTAAGCCTGAAATTAAGATTATAGTCAGCGCTACTATGATCTGCGTTACTAAAGAAGGTAAGACTGAAAATTGTCTCTTAGTTGCCATATTGATCAAATTGCTAAGCATATAAGCAGCAAAGATATTTAAAGTACTGTATATCAAACCGAAAACATTGAGCCAAAAGAATTTTAAATGTGAATAGTTATGGTAAATCATTATTTTTCTCCCTCAGTTTTGTTAATAATTTTTTCATTCATAAAGATGATAAATTAATTAAACTTGAGAAAGGCTTTGATTACAATACTATTTAACTAAGAGGTCACTATCAGGAAAGCAAGTGGAAAAAATATTGTACTAAAATACAATGCCTTTTTTGCTGTTTTTAATTTCTAAACTCATTAGTAATACCTATAATTATCTCAATTAAAAATAGTATGTTCCACAATATAATTAAGGTACAGCATACAGTAGTCAAAACAAGTACCAAATCCGTAAAGCCTTGATTTTCATACATGAACGCCGCCCCAATTAGAAAAACCAGGCTCAAAATATAAATTAACCAGCTAGCTATTTTATACATTTGGTGATCAGTTTTCACTATAATAAACTCATCACGCTCATCTTCATCATCGATCTCTGCATCCTCAGTTTTAGCCTTATAAAAAAGATAAACAGCAACACTAATAGCAAAAACTGCATAAATAATATTTTTCGGTATACTGTTTTGCCTTTGGTGCTGCAGAACTGCTAAACTGATCAGTACCAACTCAAGAAGTGCTAATAATACAAAAAAACACGCTGCGCAATAATATTTGATCTTTCTTTTCTTATTCTTTTTCATTTTCTAAGTACTCCTCTAAACAAAACAGGGTTGCAATATCAGTTCTAAAAACTTGCGCTAGTTTATACGCCAAGATAAGTGAGGGCTTATATTTCCCCTTTTCTACTGAGATAATCGTTCGTTCAGTGACACCCACTTTAAGAGCGAGTTCACGCTGCGTTAAGTGCAGCTTTTTCCTATTTTCCTTAACTAAATTTTTGATAATCTCACCTTCTTAACAATATGAAGTTAGCTTCATGTAGTTAACTTCATATTTTATTACAGTAAAAGAAAAAAGCCAAGCAAAACTTGGCTTTTAATTGTTAATAATTATAGTAATTATTTATTTACCTGATTTATCAATCTGTGATCTCGGAAATAGGAAATGAGGTTCTGAGCAGCTTCAGCAGTAACAGACGTGCGCGCTTCTTGGGTTCCTGCACCCGCGTGCGGTGATAAAACTACATTGTCTAAAGCACGCAAAGCTGATGGTACTTCCGGTTCAGTTTCATAGACGTCTAAACCTGCCCCGGCAATATCTCCGTTTTGCAATGCGGCAATCAAATCAGTTTGTTTAATCAATTTACCCCGAGCAGCATTGATGATATAAGCTGTCTTTTTCATTTGCTGGAAAACTTGTTTGTTGAAAACGCCAGTTGTAGCAGGTGTTGCAGGAGCATGCAAGGTTATTACATCTGCTGTTTTGACTAGAGTAGCAAAATCGACATAATTAACTTTCATTTTTGCTTCTTTTTCAGAACTTAGCTGGTGCCTATTATGGTAAATGACTTTCATGCTAAAGACTTGCGCGTATTTTGCTACCTGAGAGCCAATGCGTCCCATACCATAGATGCCAAGTGTTTTTCCTTGAAGTCCCGTACCCATATTTTCTGGTTTGGAAACACTAACCCATTTCCCTTCACGAATGGTTTTATCATAAAAATGCAAACGCCGAACAGTTGCTAGAATTAGGGCAAAAGTCATTTCGGCAGTAGGAATCAGAACGCTTTGGGGACAGTTAGTCACCACGATCTTTTTCTGTTTAGCATATTCAATATCTATGTGGTCAAAGCCAACACCAATAGCAGTAATAATTTTTAAATTGGTGCCCGCATCAATCAGTTCCCGATCGCCCTGCAGCCCCATAAGTATGAGCCCATCATATTCTGGTAAATGAGCTAAAACCCAATCTCTGCCAGCTTTTTCTGGCTTACAGTCTACTGTAAAATTCTTTCTTAACTCAGCTAAACCAGCTTCTGGGACAACTCCAGTTACCAAAATTTTTATCTTACTCATCATCTAACCCTCCTTTTCTTAACAGCGCGAGTCTTCTATTAGTTTTCAGGTGAACGCATTTTAGTTTTCTGTATTTTAACGCCTTAATTCATTATTAATATAAAAGTTAATTATACTTTAGTAATAACTTACATGCAAAATACCCAGTAAGATTTAAGCGTACCGGGTATTCTGCTTTTTTAGGTTCTTTTGCGTGCTCAACTTTTGTAAAAATAATTACTGGATTAGCAATAGCCAATTTAGCGGTGCTTTGCCAAAAATAGTCATTTTCATTTGCTTCTTCATCAAAGTGGATGTTACTTTTTACAGTTATTGCCCCCAAAAAGTTATTGGTGCAGGAGAAAATGTCAATTGTCTTTGCAGATTGCCTACTCAGTTTGCCCAATCTTAGTCGCACAAGTTTATTTATGTCTTATTTATTTCTGGTCAATCTTAAAATTACACTGACTGCCGTTACCGCAATAGCAGCTACAATTAACCAGCCAAAAGCATTTTGCGGTCTATTATGTGTTATAACCGGTCCCATGCTCCACACCTGATTGTTAGCGACGGCCATAACAAAAATACCAATCACGACAACCCACAAAATAATCGCTAATATAGTAGTTAGTCTTTGAATATTTTTCATTATTATTTTCTCCTGCCTAAAAAATTATTTTACTATTTTTCTAGCATCACGTGCTGGACTTATATCTGTTTTAGCACAAAGCAGGAATTAATTTTCTTAAAAAAATACTTAATTTATAGTGTCAAATTTTACCAGACTTGTACACGCTTATCTGGATCAAGCCACATACCATCATCCTGGTTAACATTGAAAGCTTGATAAAACTCATCTTGACATTGCACCTGCACATTTGCTCGAGCCTGAGAAAGTGCATGAACATCTGACGCAGCAATTAATTGCCAAAATTCGGGCTTAGCGTTTGTTGCCCAAATCCGCGCATAGTTTTCAAATAAAATTTTGGCGTCTCCCCCTTCTTGCTTGTTAGCTGCAACGGCTACTGTTAGACCACCCTGATCCCCAATATTTTCCGAAACTGTCAATTTACCGTTGACTTTGCTTGTACCAACTTCAACGCCATCAAACAGCTTAATTTCGGCTTTGATTCGTTTATTAAATGCGGCATAATCCTCATCAGTCCACCAGTTTTTCATATTACCTAATTCATCAAACTGTGCCCCGTTGTTATCAAACGCATGTGAAATTTCATGTCCTACCACTGCGCCAAAACCGCCATAATTAGCTGCACGATCTTGGTGTAAGTCATAAAAAGGCTTTTGTAATAACAGTGCTGGGAAAGTAATGTCATTACTTTGCGGATTATAACAAGCATTGGCTTCTACTGCTGACATTTCCCAAAGTGAATTATCAACTGGTCTGTTAACATCTGCAAAGTTAGCCCTAAGTTTAACTTGATTATTGGCTTTAATATTGCTGTATAAGCTGCCACCTGCTAAAGCTGCTGTTACTTTGAACTCATCATAAAATCTTTGAACATGCTCTGGATAAGCGATTTTTAAGACTAAAGTATCTAGCTTCTTTAATGCCTTTTTCTTAGTGGTATCTGACAGCCAAGAATTGTTTTTTAAATGGTCTTGATAAACCGCAATCATATTTTTAACTATTTTAGTAGCATCGGCTTTGGCTTCAGCGCCCAAGTATTCTTTGCCATAATACTGACCAATAACATCACCAAACATTGCAATTGTTTGGTCATACGCAAAACGCTCATCTGCAGCTAAAGAATCTATGCCGTACATTGCTTTTCTTAGTGGTAATCTTGCTTTCCGAAATTCACGTGACAAATACCGCGCTGCTTGATTAATAAAATGACCGATTAGCCAACCCTTTAATTCGAAGAAATGTTTTTCATTAAACAATTCATCAAATTTATCTAAATAACCTGGTTCAGTAACATTAACTTTCTTAGTGGTCTCAAGACCAGTTTCTTTCAGTAAATCAGCTAAATGAATATTTTTACTCTGGTTTGTAAATTCTGCCACACTCAGAGGGTGATATATGTTTTCAATTTCAGAGTTATATTCTGCTGATTGATAAACCTGCGCCAAACGCTGGTCCAGCTTAACTGCACCGTTAGCGTATTGTTCTGCTTCAGCCTGCTTAACGCCACTCATTGCCAATAGATTAGCGGTTTGCTTTTGCCAAACGCCAAGCAGATTAGTGGTTTTTTCATTACCATAATAACTGGTATCAGCCAAAATCAAATTTTGGCGGTAAAAAGTGACAATATTCAACTGTGCATTTTTGAAATCTGGCTCCACTTCAAATTTGAACGGCAAGTTATCCATTAGCAACAGTTTCGTCAAATTCTCATTGACATCAGCTAAATTATTGAGGCTGGTTAAAAAGGCTAAATCTCTCTTAATTGGGGCTGCACCTTCGGCTGTTCTTTTTTGCTCGTCTTTAGCTACCCGGTAAAACTCTACCGCTTTATTAAAATTTTTAATGTGCGGAATTGGCTTTTGCCCGCTTAAAAAACCAGTAAAATCTTTTACTAAGTTTTTGCGAGTCTGCTTCTCTGCCACGCTAAAGCCATCAATGATTGGTCTACCGGCAGGAACAGGGTTTTCTTGCAGCCATTTTGAATTAACCGCTAAATAAAGGTTATCTTGCTCACGAATATTTACATCAGGTTTAGTAGAATCGCCAAAGCCACCACGAATATTAAATTTAGTCATTTGTTTTTCTCCTTATTTTTAATTTTTTATTAGCTTAATGTTACATTCAGATAGAAAAGCAAAGAGGAAATTGTCGTATTCGACATTTCTAATTTTTCGTTATGGTAGTTTTTAAAAAGATTGGGCGCTATGCTGCTAAAGTTAGACATCTTGCCAAATATTTTCGTCATTACTATTAATTTGGTTCATACTAGTGATTAGTAGTATATAATACAATTTAGTAGTAAAAATAGGAGAAAGAAAATGAAACTAAAGAAAAGAATTTTCACAATATTGGCATTAATCGCTGTAGCTATTGGCGTCGGAAGTGTATGTAACACTCCAAATACTGCTCAAGCAAAAGGAGTTCCTACTGTTTTTCCTAAGAATATGCGCGGAACTTGGTACCAGTATTATACTGACGGAGTTGAGAAAGATCTTAGTAAAGTAAAAATAACTAAAACAACGTATATTTTAGGTGAATATACACCTAAAGTAATACATAAATATATACCACATGATAAACCGGATTTTGAAAGAGCTGATTGGATATTCATCCCCGGTTATCAGAAACAAAGAGGTATTACTTGGTTAAATGTAAAGCAATGGAACGAACCTGCTGGCATCGGTATACCAGATACTGGTGATGATGGTGAAGACGGCGGCTGGGGTGAAAATGGCGGTGAATTTTTCAACGTCTCCAAACTTAAGGGCCACCAGGTATTATCAATTGCAAACACGATTGATGGAACAAGTATACATAATACGTCTCACTGGTATCGCTCAGTTAAACTTGCTAAAAAGTTGAACAAGCGCCACTATAAAGGATTTTTATATTAGTAAAAGCTTTTTTAAAAATAGGAATTAGAACAATAAAAGGCAGATAGTTCACTTAACTATCTGCCTTTACCTTACTATATTGTGATCTTAGCAACTTAACTAGAAACTTTATTTTTTCTTTTCTTGAAAATTGCAATTTTAAGTTGAACACTCTACTTGATCTGATAGTTGCAATCTAATCTTCTTTCATATAATTCATCGGGTGTGTGGTAGGCTAAGATCTTGCGGGGCAGGTTATTGCACCAGTCCTCAATGCCATAGATTTGCCTTAAGTCATAATCCTTGATGGACTGACCTTTAGGAATGAAGCGCCGGATTAGCCGGTTGTGCCGCTCAACCCCGCCCTTCTCACAAGAAGTATAAGCGTGCGCTTAGTAAACCAGCGTCTGCGCTGCTTGTTCTAACTGGGCTAGATCCGCAAACTCAGAACCATTATCGGTGGTAATGGTCTTAAAAACTTCGTGCCAGTGCTCCTGGTATTGGCTGCGTAAAACTTGGATAATTATGCGGTCTTGCAAAGCAAGATGTTGGCCTTTTTGGTGAGTAGATATGGTAAAATTAAGGGAGTTCATTGGTAACTTCTTTCTATAATTGATTGGGTTAATTACATTCTATCAGAGAAGTCCAATGGACTTTTTTCATTTTCTAATCAGGGCAAGTGTTCAACTTCATTTTACAATTTATCCTAAAATAAAATTAAGCTAAAAAATCAATATAAAAATGACAGCCTTTTTAGACTGTCATTTTTATATTATTCGCTCCTAGTTTACTTGAGTTTGACTCAATTTTAGCTTACAAATATCCTTAAAATAGTATAAATAATCAAAATGAGTCATTGATTTGGCAATAGTACTTTATAGTTATTCAATATGCAAACAGTATTTGTTATAATTAATTTAGAATTCAAGCAAATTGTTTTGAGGGCGGTTGGCTGTTGATCCGGAAAGGAGATGGTGCCTATGGCACGAAATCTTTTAGAAAGAGAAGCAGTTAATGAGCGTTTACCAGGCATTACAAATAATGTTGGCATTCGCCACGTTTATTATTGTGTTGTTGGATTATATCAATAATCACAAGAAATAAAAAAGACCGTCCCAATAATACTTTAGCAAGTTGGGGATAGTCTTCTATCTCTCACACAGCTAACCGCCTTTAGAGCGGCTGCTTGTTTTCAAAGAGGTCTTGTTAGCGCAAGGCCTCTTTTCTTTACAATTACATTATATCATGACTGAATTAATTTTGCACAATGTGCTAAGTAGTGATTGCGACTAGCTCTGTCCAGCTCCTGATCGCCATGCGATCAATGCCGTCTTCTTTGCTTAAGCCAGTCCATGAATTTTGGCGTGTTAGATACTTACAAACAACTTCAATTTTAAAGTAGTCAAATATTTAGTCATAAAAAAGTGCTCCTAATAGTCAGGCTATTGACTAACTATTATGGAGCACTTTAGAATTTTGATCGTCTTTTAAAATCTAGAAACTATTTTTAGATAAGTTTTATATGATAAGGCTCGTTATGGATCAACTATTTTACAAGATCAACTTTATAAAAGTTTACGCTCTTGATGTATTTACCTTGGCCAACTCTATAAGCTGTCTTCTTGTACTTCTTTAAAGCCTTATATTGATCACCGTAGAAAGTCACAGTTGTACCCTTCTTGAGAATCTTACGTGATGCCTTTTTACCATTAGACTTGTAAACGTAAGAGTTTCTCTTCAACTTAGCCCTGGTACCAGTAACATTTCTTACACGAACATATTCATCCTTATCCACTACCTTATAGAAATGTTGACCATTAAATGTATAAACCTTTAGCTTATCATTTTCAACTACAAAGTTAAGGAAGCTATATGCTTTGGCAGTCTTAGAGGTCTTCTTAATGTCCTTAGTGTAAAGAACGGACTTGAACATTACCTTAGTTGATTTACCCTCTTCTTTGGCACCCTTATTTTCCTCATTAGCCTTATTCTTATCTGAAACAGTTGTATTTGCACTTGCTTGTGAACTAGAATTATTAGAGCTTGGAGTGACATTAGTTGACGGAATTGATTCAGTACTCTTAACAGTTAATCCTTTTTCTGCTTTAGCTAATGCATCAGTTGCAGCCTGAACATTTTCCAATGTAGCATTCTGATCTGCTAAGACTTCCTTAGCCTTGTTTAAAGCTTCTTCATAAGCCTTCTTAGACTCATCAGTATAGCCACTCAAGTCCTTCTTTTCGCCAGCAGCAACACTTGCTTGAAGCTTTTCTTTAGCATCGGATAAATTCTTGTCATCTGCATTAGGTTCAGTTTTTTCATTAAGATCCTTAACCTCTACAGATTTCACATCAGATTCATTGCCATATTTATCAACTGTCTTGAATTCAACAGTTCCATTTTCAGTGACTTTGAGTCCGTCAGCTGGCACATCCTTGAATGTCTTGCCAGCATCAACACTGTAAACTACCGTTGCATCAAGTTCCTTGGTAGTAGCTTCAATGATAGCAGACTTGCCATCTTTTGCTACGGTTTGCTTAATATCAGGCTCATCTAAGACCTTTTCTGGTTCATAGTAAACAACTAAAGCTTGAGTAGTTTCATTGCCCTGAGAATCAGTTACTTTAATATTAAAAGTATTTTTACCCTGCTTCAATTCAACTTCATGCTTAAAGTCCTTCTTGAAGACTTCCTCGCTGTGAAAATCTACATCACCCCAGGCAGATTCAATGTTATTATCATTGATAGATAGATCATAGAACTTGTAGTCATCAGTGACAGTACCAGAAATTGTATATTTATCCTTGTTAGTGTAGACAGGACCATCATTATCTAGGGCTAAAACAGGTGATTCCGCATCTACATAGAAGCTTAGTCTCTCTTGAGTAGTTTCTCTAACAGTTGAATCACCAATCAAAGCAGATACAATTTTAGCACCGTGAGTACCAACATTTAAAGTTACTTCAAATGTCTGATCAGAATTGATCTTGACGTTCTTACCATCGATTTGCAAAGTAGTAGTTGGTCTCTTTACCTTACCAGTAATAGTCAACTCGCCAGTTTTAGGGTCATAGTTTTTGGCATCAGCACTAACGTAGTTGGTACCCCATCTGATGCCGTCATCGAATGTAACGTCACTACTTTCTACAGTTGTTTTACCACGATCACTAGACTTAACTTTTTGTTCAACACTGGATGAATTACCATCTTCATCAGTTGCCACAATATTAAAGTCATTTTCACCAAAGCTTACTGCTAAATCAGTAGAAAAGGTATGATCATCATTCAGATCAACTGCTATGTCATCTTTGCCATCTTGCTTAATTACTAATGACTTAGTATCAGCACTGACCTTTCCTGAAAGCTTAACAGTATCTTCAGAGGTTTGTGCCAATTCAGCTGTTGAATCCTTGCTTACATCGTAAGTATCAATCTTATCAACGGTTAAGCTTTCAACCTTAGCTGGGACAAGACTAACTGTAATTTCTTTTTCTTTAATGACGGTCTTATGGTCAGCATCAGCATAGAGGGTAACCGTTGTGTTGTAATCATCGTTAGTAAGAGGAAGCTTAGCAACAAATGTCTTGTCATCATCACTTTCGATATCTAAGTCGTGGGTCTTGCCATACTTATCAGTATAAGTACCATATACCTTGCTTGGATAAGTGCCTAAAAAGATAAAGGATCCAGTGGCAGAGTAGTAGTTTTTAGTTGTTGAGGAAATCTTATCTGGTAAACCGCCATCTCTAAGAACCAGGCCAAAGCCGGTTTCACCTGGCTTATTGCTTTTACCTGAAGCAGTTCCTGCATTTGAAGCATTATCAAATAATGCTACAACAAAGTCATTACTACCTGCTTGTAAAGTTTTTATCTGTTCAGGAGATAAGACGATTTCAACCCTTTGGAAGCCATCCTTGTCTGTCTTAGCAGTTGGATCATATGCTAATTGACTGATGACACCGTTTACAGAAACATTTGCGTCACCACTCAAGCCGCTAAGATCATCCTTAGCTTCGGCAGACAAGTAGTAGCGCGTCTTTTCTTGGCCATTGTCATCCTTTTCTGTACTTGATTCTAGCTTGAGGTTCTTTAATACCGGTTTAACACTGTCTACCTTAACGGGCATATCGTAATGCTGCTCTGTATTTGTGCCATCAACAGTAGCAGAGATTCTGTAAGTGTATGTTCCATCAGGTACTTTAACTGTCTTATTAGCTTGTTGGTCAAAGTACGTGCCATCCCATTCAGGAGCTTCATTAAAGTAATTGTATGTTTGAGCTGGTGCATAGTAGTATGACTTAGTGGCATTACTCAATGAAGCTAAAGTATTAATTACTTTACCATCTTTATCCAAAATTTGAGCCTTAACGTTATTAGCATTTCTGTATAAGTAATAAGTTGGTTTAAACCATTGGAATTGAGCATGATCCGCTGTAGAAATTGCAAATTTTGAAGAATCAAGTGCAACATTACCGTTATCATCGATGCCTAAGCCCGGGTTAGCACTATCATAATCATTACCAACGGTTACAAAAGTTCCCAAGATATTATTGTATGGTTGGAATACGTCTGGATCATTTAGGCTAGCAAAAATTGGCAGGTCTGAACTTGCCCAGTCGCCAAAGAATCCCATGTATGGTAAGCGTAATTGTGAACTATCTGATCCATTAAAGGTCAGGAATCCTTCAACATACTGATTTTCTTTAAAATCAGTCGGTAGTGTTAATGTAATAGTAAGTTCCTTAGTTGAATTTGCAGGTATAACTATATCACCATCAGCTTGAACTGAAGCACCATCGATTTGCTTGTCATACAAAACTGAACCACTATCAGTAGCAGAAGTATAAACACCTGATTCTTTACCATTATTGGCTAACTTATAAGTTAAATCCTTATTGGTTCTATTGATAAACTTAACTTGAAATTTAAGATTTCTATCTGTGAAGCTCTTAAGCTCAACACCTGGATAGCCGTTGCTACCAACAACGGTTGAAGGATTTTTAACTAATGCCTGAATAGCAGCTTGTGCATTGATGAATCCTGCACCTTGTCTACGAGGTGAAACAATCACATTATCATGACTAACATCAGGTTGAATACTTGCAGTATTCATTTCCAAAGTTTTGATAAATGCTGTTCTTTCATCTGGACTCATTTTTTGATAAATTTCATAGAAAGAACCCTTTTTATCATTCATTGCTTGACTAGCAAGTGCTTGTGTACCAGCAATAAACGGAGAGGCCATAGAAGTACCTGACATGTTAGTATAGCCATTATTGTTTTGAGTAGACCAAAGATTTCCACCTGGTGCTGAGATATCTGGCTTAAAGGCCAAATTAGAAACAGGACCATATGAAGTAAAGCTGGACATTAAATCAGTCTTAAGGGCTGAATTATCTAATGGCTGGACAGCAATGCTTACCTTTAATGCTTCATCAGGATGTTTATCAACATATTCTACTAACTTGCTTCCAGCATCCCCTGATAATCCAACAGTAGGGAATCCAGCATTAAGCTGTATGTTAGTTAATGCACCAGCTTGATTATTAACAATAACTAAACCCGCAGCCCCAGCTTCTTGTGCAAACTTTTGTTTATCTGTAAAAGCAAGGGTCCCACGCTTAACAATGGCAATTTTACCCTTAACATCAGATGTATATTGATTTGCAGAACCTAGACCTAATTGTCCATTTTTATCTTTAACAACGTAGAATTGCTTGTCATTAAAGAATGAACGATCGGTACCTGCTGAAAGTTGTGTAGTTTCTGGACCTGCTACTACAGTTTTACCATCAGCTGAAGTAAAAGTTATACCATCAGTAGTAACTTTACTATTCTCCGTTGATGCTACCGTTGTGGCAGTTCTGGCAGTACCCGGACTGCCTATAGTTTCCATGTCTGGATTGCCATAATATGCCTTGTTGTTGCCATCAGCCTTTGAGTTTGAGGTCCCGGAGTTACCAGCAGAAATTACAGCGGCAGTACCTGTCTTAGTGGCACGGTCAACAGCAGCAATTTCTGGATCATCATCAGTTTGCTGACCAGAAGTAGAACCTAGAGACATGTTCAAAACATCAGCACCAAGTTTAGCTGAATCATCAATTGCTCCAATGATGTTAGTAGAATCAGTAGTAGCAGAACTAGCTGAATTAGAAAAGGCTTTCATTGCTAACAATTGCGCTTCTGGAGCAACACCTACAACCGAATTAACAGAATCTGAAGTACCATTGGCAGCTACGATACCCGCAACGTGCATACCGTGTTGTTGACTAGAATTATTATCAGTAATATTGTCATTGTTATCTGAATAATTATGACCATATGGGACCTTTTCAGTAAAGTAGTGCCCATAACCAGCTTGTTTAATGAAGGCAGCAACCTTTGCTCTAGTTAATTTCGCTTTAGATTCATCACTCAACCGTAAATCCTTATGATTAGGATCAATACCTGTATCGATGATAGAAACTACAGTGCCTTCACCTTTGTATTTATAATTATTCCAAACTGCTGAAACATTGGCCATATCATCAGCTGAAGAGTCATTAGCATAGTATACTTTTGCCAAAGTTACTGATTTAACGCCTGGAATGGCTCTTAATTTTTGAATATCTTTAACCTTTGCTTTAGTAGCAAAACCGTTAACTACATAACCATAGCTTTTGCCAATTGCTTGGTTGGTAATTGCCTTTACTTTTGCTTTAACTGAACCCTGTTGTGCAATTACTTCTTTTGTAGCCTGTTCAATTTCTGCACTACTTGAATTTGTGCTTACTGAACCATTTGTAGCTGCAGGTGCAGCAGACAATTGAACAATTACATCAACATACACAGTTTGCTTTTCGTTAGAAGTTAAATGTTTAAGATTAACTCCTTTTGCAGCTAATTGCGCTTCAATTGCTTTGTTTGTTATGCCCACTGTAACTGATTCTGTTGCTTTAGAGCTGTTTGCAACAGTTTTTGTTTGACTGTCAACACTGGCTTTAACATGCTGTTCAGCATTAGAGAATACAGATACGACAGATAGTGCAGCAGCACAAACTAGCACTCCAACATACTTATTTTTTTTCATAGCTAGTCCCCCAACTTAATTAATAATAGTGTGTTTGCCTGATTAAATTAATAACATCATCAATTAATTAGATATTATATAGTATAAAATTAAAAATAACAAACGTTTTATTAAAATTGCTATTTTTAATTTCTTCTTTTTGTAATTTATGTGCTACTTTGCCTGCTATTGTAGTGGGCTCTAGTTTATTACTTGTTATTTTTGGTGATTTTATTGAATTAAAAGTTGCAATCTGTTTTAATATTTTTAATAATTAGATAACATTTTCATTGGAGGAGATAAAATGAATAAATTATTAAAAGGGATAATAGCTGCCGTAACTGGTATTTCCTTACTAATCTTAGCAGGCTGTTCAAAATCAAATAATGCAGAAGTTGCTCAATACGGAAAAGACAAGAAAATTACGCAACAAGAGTTTTATAAGGAACTCAAATCAGCTCCTTCAAGTAAAAATGTTTTAGCTAATTTGTTAATTTATGACGCTCTAAAAGCCCAATATGGCGAAAAGCTGAATTCTAGAGAAGTTACTCAGGAATACAATAACTATAAAGAGCGCTATGGCTCACAATTTGATGAATTTTTAGCACAAAATTCATACACTAAGTCATCTTTTAAGAGAATGATTCAAATTAACCTACTTAGTGAAATTGCATTGCGGTCTCAAATCAAACCCACAAGTAAACAATTAAAGGCAGAGTGGAAAACATATCAGCCGAAGATTACTGTGCAGCATATTTTAGTAACTAGTCAATCAACAG
Source organism: Lactobacillus helsingborgensis (assembly GCF_000970855.1). Classification (GTDB taxonomy): domain Bacteria; phylum Bacillota; class Bacilli; order Lactobacillales; family Lactobacillaceae; genus Lactobacillus; species Lactobacillus helsingborgensis. The sequence continues at coordinate 21,610 of NZ_KQ034046.1, read as the reverse complement.
CTAAAGAAATTATCAATCAATTAGACAATGGTAAAAGTTTTTCAAGTTTAGTAAAAAAATATTCTGTAGATAGTTCTACCAGCACTAATGGCGGAAAATTAGCACCTTTTAATCAAGAAAATAAAAATTTGGATTCTACTTTCAAAAATGCTGCATATAAGCTTAAAAATCGTGAATATACCAACACCCCAGTAAAAGTTACTAATGGCTATGAGATAATAAAAATGATTAACCATCCAGCTAAAGGGAGTTTTGAAAACAATAAAGCAGAACTAACAAATAACCTTTATGCCAAATGGGCTGCAAATTCTACTGTTATGAGAAATGTAATCAGCCAAGTTTTGAAAGACCAAAACGTCAAAATTACAGACAAAGATTTAAAATCTGCACTAGATCAATACAAAGGATCTACAAAATCAGGGTTAAATTAAAATCTAATTGCTTATAAAATCAACTTGAATACTTATTAAAGAATCAAAGTTTCTTTAAATAACTCATCAATCAGTTCTCTATCATATGAACTGATTTTTCTTTTTCTCAAATAACTGTCTTATCACTAGTCGTGTAGCGTTTGTGAGTGACAACAATGCTTTTGGTACGCTTGTTACTAAAGCTGGGTATATCGAAAGACACAGCATCCTTGAATAACAAAAGGGTCTGGGAAAAAACTCTAACCTAACTAAAAAGGCTGACAACTCACGTCAATAAAACGTTGATTTGTCGGTCTTTTTAAATTGTAAATTTTTTAATTTAACTTCAAAGAGCACTTTTTCCCAGACTCTTACCTTACTATATTGTGATCTTAGCAACTTAACTAGAAAGTTTATTTTTTCTTTTCTTCAAAAAACGAGTTATTGCTGTATATATAGCAATGACCATAACTACAGATACATAAACTGTACCCAACATGATTTCTGTGAACCAAAAATCCTTTATCGCGCTTGCCTCATGGACTCCAAAAATCATTGTGCCAAAACTATAATATGCAGAAAAAGTGTGATCAAAATCAGTCCGACCACTATAATCAGTAATAAACTTGTTAGCCAATCTAAAAACTTTTTAATGGAATTCATATTGTCGCACCTTCCATTTCGCTTGCGTATATAGCCAATACTTGCCCAAACCAATTTAATTACAAGTTTATTGTTGCTTTAAGATTTTTCTTACTAAAAGTATTTTTTTACTGAATTACTTTGATTTTATCAAAAAGCACTTTTCAGACCAACCTGTATTTAGACATAAGCCTCTTTTTGTAAATTGTACATCTTACGATAATCAGCATTAGTTCTGATTAATTTTTCATGTGCATCAAAGCCCAGAACCCGACCATTTTGTAAAAAGAGAATCTTATCCGCATATTTCACGGCTGACAAGCACGAGGAAAAAGTGCTGATGCCCATCTGCTTTTTGTGGACTTGATCCACATCTTTTCTAGTATTCTGAAATAACGCAATATATTTTTTAATAACAGCCTGGAACATGTTAAATAATCTTATTTCTTTAGCGTCTTTACGATCTAAAAGTAACGAACTTAAATAATCCAGCTTTCTCGTATTTTTACTACGGGTGACCATTGTTTCAAAGGCTTCTTGTTGAATACGGTAATAGCTCAAACTTTGAGGAACCATGACTAACAGCAGTAAAACCACAATTCACCAATTATAGCGCGCCAAAAGAAACAGCATAAAAAGTAGAGTTAAAGCAGACTGGATTACTGCCACTCCAAACACGATCAAATTTGCTGGTCACCATGAAGCATCATCTTTTAACATCTTTAAATCACCATAGTAGGAGCTGTCATCAAAAATACTAAGAGACGGTAGATACTGGGATTTAGTCATTAGGCTGACATTAATAAAACCCGTTAATTTATCAGTTAAAATGCTCTGAACAGAAGTAGCTACAGGTGGCAATAACTGCGTCAAAGCGGTAGCTATAAGCCAAATTATTATACTAGCAACAAAATTTTGGTGATTGGAAACATCATTAATGACATTTTGCCCCGCATTGACTACAAAAACGGATGGAATTGCTTGAATAGGAGCCAATAAAAAAACAAAAGCAGTTAATATGCGAGCTGCCTTGAAAAATAATTTATAAGTTGATAAAAGCAGACCGAAGTAGTGCTGAAAAAAGTGTAACTTTTTCATAATTAACTACCCTTCTAATTTTCAAAAATATTAACTTTTTAAGTTTAAAAATTAGAGACAACATAATTAGTTTTAGTTAGGCATGCTTAATTTCAGCACTTTACTAAACATTGGTAATATGAACCAAAGGTGCATGACTGAAAAAAGTTAATATAGAAAAAATGATTTATAGAAACATCAGAAAGTCTCTGATATTATTGGTGCAAAATAATTAAATTTTGCACCGATAATTTATTTACTGTACTACTTTAGCCATTGGCAATATAGCGACTTGCCTTTCCTTTGCCTACTAAACCTATTTTTCCTTCTTTGCGCAACCTAGCTAAAGCATGCTTAATGGTACTTTCACCATATTGCGGTACCAAATTCATTAGTTCCTGTCTAGATAACGACTTTAAACTATTAGTAATTTTACTCAATAGCAATGATTCCGGATCCTTTTCCGTATTACTAGTGAAATCAATTCGTGAATCTAATTCACGGTAAGCTTGCAATACGATACTCAAAAAGTAGTCAACATATGGTCCATAATCGTTTTCATTATTAATCCATGCCTTTCCTGAACTTTCTAACAAAGTCCGGTAATATTGCGCCTTAGTTTTTTCAATTAAACGTTCCAAACTAATATACTTACCAACTCCGAAACCTAATTGTTGTAATTCAAGTAACATTAACAAGCGTGACATTCTGCCATTACCATCTCTAAATGGGTGAATTGATACAAAATCCAACATAAATGCTGCCGCTAGTATTAATGGTGGGAGGGAATTATCACAAATTGCATTATTATAAGTTTCACATAAACTTTGGACTAATTCAGGTGTGATATATGCTGGTGGTGGAGTAAAGCGAGTTTCTTTATGACCATCTGCAAAGGTAGTAATAATTGCATTATCAATGTCCTTAAATTGACCGCCCCAGCTGCTTTCAGTAAAATTAAATAATTGCTTATGTAATGCCAATATATTATTAGGAGTAATCTTGATATATTTATAATTATCATGAATTACTGCTAAAACATCACGATAACCAGAAATTTCTTCTTCACTGCGATTTTTCGGAGTCGTTTTTTGCTCCATTAATTTCTTAAGTCGTGCATCACTTGTTGCAATTCCTTCAATTCGATTTGATGAGTCTGTACTCTCAATCTTTGCGACTACCAACAGCTTATCCATTATGTCTTTTGATTTTAAGGAGATATGATTCGTTTTACCTTTGAGCTCATAGATCAGATTGAGTTTTTCAATCATCTTCGTGGTTACTTTCAAACCATTTAAAGTTTGATAATCAAAAACTTTCAAAATATTATGTCTCCTTTATAAGCTAGTTTCTTCCTACATATTTTATACCAAGTATCAGTGTATTTAAAAGTTTATCAGTGCAAAATTTAATTATTTTGCACCGTAAATTTGTTTATTGCACCGAAAAATATTTATTACCACACAAAAAATTAGCCTTAACTTATCTGCGCGAAATGCTGATAGGTCAAAGCTAATCGAGTCAAATGATTCTTCTGAATAAGACTATTATTCTAGCTTACATTACCATATAGTCATCTGTTTTTTTATCTTTTTTAAAAAATAAAAGGCGAGCATAAAAAATAATATAAAAATCAAATACGAAATTAACACTTCCCATGTTAATGAAAAAGTAGTGTTTAAGGAATGCTCATTCATAGTTGTAATTATTTTCAGTCCTAATGCTGTTGTCTTGATACCAGAACTGTTAATACTAAACAGCTCTATAATATAATCAATCATAAATACAACCAGATATATACTACTTCCCGCATTAAAGGCTTTATAATAATTCATGATTTTTCACACCCCTTTTTAAAACGAAGATTAAAATAATTAACAAAAAGAAAGTTTATGTATAGTAACCTGATTTTTACTATAAACGATGTCAGAAGAACTACAACATCAGCTATAAGCTAAAAAATATAGTTTCATCACACTACCATAAGCTTTCGGTACAAAAATCCTAAAATAAATAAAATGAAAGCCCATTGGCATTATTAACCCATATAACACGTTACTAGTTATAAAATTTGTACCAACTATTATTTATAAATTTATATTTATTTAATAATAGCATTAAACAAGTCTTAAATCAACAAAATAAAATTAACAATAATACTATTAATTCAGCTAGTGACAGCAGTTTTTATTAATATAATTATATCTATTGGCTACTGGATTGAAAAATATAAGTAAGTAACTATCTACTTGATTATGATATTGCTACTCCAAATAAGCCTAATTTTTAAAGTGAATTATTTTGTTAAATATCGTCTTTTCCTTAGGAATAAGATGATGCGCTACTTCAACAACTTTTCAAAGATATTCATGCAAAAAAGTATTATAAATTTTCCTTGAAAGTACCGGATCAAGCGAAGTTGTTACTTCATTTGCTAACACAACTGAGCGCCTATAGAATAAGGCTCTAGCAATCTCTATTCTGAACTCAAAGAATTTCTTGGTATACAGCGTTTTTACCACGTACCGTATATCTTTAATAAACAAAAATTAACCTCAAATTATCAACGAAAATACTGATAATTCAAGGTTGTTTTACTAATTTTACTCTTCCGAATGCTGACTAGAGGATTCGAACCTCCGACCTCATCATTACTAGTGACGTGCTCTGCCAACTGAGCTAAGTCAGCATTGTCATATCTCGACAACGATATTAATTAAAACATATTCTATCAGTTTACGCAAGCACTTTTTGACTTTTTCTCGGTTTTTGTTATAACTGTCATTTGACGCGCTTTTTTAAGAGTATAATATAAGAATAGATTTAGAAATGGAGTGGATGTAATGGCAAATTTTGCAGCGATTAACGCGCAATTCCCCTGGCTATTAAGACTCATAGTTGCATCATTATGCGGGGCGCTAATCGGTTATGAACGCGCAATTCAAAGGAAAAGCGCCGGAGTGCGAACACATATTGTAGTTGCCTTTTCTTCCGCACTATTCATGATAGTTTCAAAGTACGGCTTTGGCGATTTATTAAAAATGTCAGATCTCGCTTTAGACCCTTCCAGAATTGCGGCTCAAATAGTTTCCGGTATTTCATTTATTGGCGCTGGCGCTATTTTAGTTAAAAAGCAGCAAATTTCCGGTTTAACCACGGCAGCTGGTATTTGGGCCACAGCCGCAATCGGTATGGCAATTGGATCAGGTTTATATTTTATCGGAATTTTGGCAACTGCTTTTCTCTTTGTTATTCAAATGATGTTTCACGATGATGCTATAATTGATAAAATCATCATGCATATTCGTTTTAACATTCAAATAGAAGCGGTTAATAAGCCGAATATTTTGCACACTATTGAGCAGGAGCTTGAAGCAAATCATGTTGAAAATGTTTCTGTCAAGATACTGTTTGTTAGTGACGAGCGAATTATCTTTTTTGTAGATGGTATTATTAACAATAATATTGATGAAAATGATATTATTATGGCTCTACGCAAATATCCTGATATTAAGCGCATCAGTTATGCCAGTATAGACAAATAACACAAATAATCTTTAAGCAATAGTTAATTCTATTGTTTTTTTTGCATTAATTAGCTACTAATTGTTTTTACTTATTACAATGTTAATATAAGTTTTTATTCGAAAGGAGAAATGTTATGGCTGGTTCCCTTGACTATTTACGTTGGCGTGGTGATTTAACTTTTTCTGAAAAACCATTTAACAGTGTTGATGCATCACTGCTATCATCTATTGCTTATTTACCAGCTGACAGTTCTGCCAACGGTCATACACTAAAAGAAGTGGCAGAAAAACTCCGCAATTTGCCCTCTTTTCAGCATCAAATGCATACAGAAACGGCAACCGAAATATTTTTATTACCTGAAAGTCCCCGAATTGGAAATATTAAAATTTTAGATTGGACAGACAAACTGGCAAAAGACCCACATCCCTTGCAATTCACTGCTGCCACCTTTTCGCTTGATTCAGATACCATTGCCATTGCCTTTCGTGGAACAGATGGTACCATGATTGGCTTAAACGAAGACATGGGCATGAATTACTTGCCAGAAATTTACGGTCAAGATGTCGCAGCCAAGTATCTTACCACCATTGCAGAAAAATTTACTAACCAAAAGATTTTTTTACTTGGTCATTCAAAGGGTGGTAATTTTGCTCAATATGCTCTAAGCGCCGTTGAACCTGAAATTCAAAACCGGGTAATAAAAGCGATTAGTTTTGATGGACCGGGCTTTTTCCATAAAGTATATACGAGTTCTGGGTTTACCGCTTCAATGTCTAAAATGAAAACCTATATCCCTCAGGGTTCAATTTTCGGTGCTATGCTCGATCATCCCGAACAAACTTTAGTAGTCAAAAGTACCGTACCAATGCGCAACCAACATGATCCGCGCCGCTGGTCTGTAGGTAGAGACAGTTTTACCTTAGCTGACGGGCTCTCATCAGGCAGTCGCGTAATTAGACACGCGCTCATTAATTTTAATAATTCTATCCCAGACCAAGAAAGAGGCACTGCCTTTTCAGATCTATTTGAGGCCTTTGAAAATTATGACATTGATGAGTTAAACCAATTAACCAGTAATAAAATAGTAGGAACATATCGTTTTGGGCGCGTCTTTCTCTCTCTTGAACCCCAAGAGCGAAAATTGCTGACCCAAGTCTTAAGCAATATCTGGAATTCATATAAAAGGAATATGACTTTGCCTCTGATGGCCAGCAATTATGAACTTTATCCTAAAAGCAATGATTCAAATAAAGCACCAGTGTTTTACGAATTTTACGACCCAGATCGTCCGAACCTTAAACTACCAGAAAGTGTTCAGCGTAAATTAAAGTAAATTGTTTCATGTGTAACCCAAAAAGAGGCTGGAAAACTAAAATGTTTTCCAACCTCTTTTACTTAACTAATTAACTAGTTATTTCTTCATTTTATCCTTAACGTCATCAACTTTATCTTTGACGTTTTCAGTAGCTTCTTGTGCCTTGTCTTTAACATCTCCAGCAGCTTGTTGAACCTTGCCTTTGACTTCTTTAGCTTTGCCAGCTACCTTGTCTTTAAATCCTTTATCGGCCATCTTAATCGGTCCTTTCCCAAAAAATTAGCGAAAATTTTCTATTCACACCTTAATAGTACAATGTTGTAAAAATATTGTCATCAAAAACGCTTTATTTTTTGTTAAAAAATGCAATTAAAACAAAAAGCTGTGGCATTTTAGTCTAAATCACCACAACTTTTATTACTTATTATTCATTAGGCTGATCATGACTATAATCGAGGTTTGAAAAGCGATTATACGGTTTGGAAAACATTAACTTGACTGTTCCCCTACTACCTGAACGGTTCTTTTCGATAATAACTTCCACTTCACCGTTATCATCTTCTGCCGCCACTTCTTTATCCTTATTACCATCTTCCTCATCACGATAATAATCATCACGATAAAGAAACGAAACAATATCCGCATCCTGTTCAATTGAACCGGACTCACGAATATCAGATAAAACGGGTCTCTTATCTTGTCTTTGTTCAACTGACCGCGATAACTGTGACAAGGCAATCACAGGCACGTGCAGCTCCTTGGCTAATTTCTTTAGTTGCCGTGAAATAGCTGAAACTTCCTGCTGGCGTGATTCACTGTGAGGACCTTCAATTAGTTGCAAGTAGTCAATGACTATTAACCCTAAATTGCCTTTTTCTTTAGCGAGCCTGCGTGCCTGCGCTCTAATTTCGCTCATTTTAATACCGGGAGTGTCGTCAATGTAAATGCTGGCTGTTGCTAAAGAACCCGAAGCTGCAACCAATTTAGGCCATTCATCTTCATCCAGTTGACCAGTTCGCAAATGTTGTGAATTAATCAAGCCTTCTGATGCCAGCATTCTTTGGACCAGCTGTTCGCCACTCATTTCCAAAGAAAACATTGCCACTGTTTTATCTGTGTGCAAGCCTACATATTGCGCCACGTTAAGCGCAAAAGAAGTCTTACCTACTCCGGGACGGGCAGCCACAATTACCAGTTCATCATCGTGAAAACCAGTAGTCATTTTATCAAGCTCAACAAATCCAGTGGGCAGTCCCGTAACCATGTTGCCATCTTCTGGAATATCATTGATTTCATCAATAGCTGAATTAACAATATCCTTGATATTGCGAAAACCGTTAGCGTTATTTTCTGATGAAACATTCATGATCTCGCTTTCGGCGTTATCTAAAATGTCAGTAACATCATCAGAATCCTGCATTGCATTCGTTATGATTTTTTGGCTGGCAGAAATAAGCCGCCGCAGCAGCGCCTTCCGATGAACAATTTTAGCATAATAAGTGACATGAGCAGCTGTTGGTGTTGCCATAGCTAATTCAGAAACGTAAGCAATACCGCCAATATCGTCTAGTTGATTTTTCTTAGTTAATTCATCTTGCAGAGTTAACGGGTCGATTGCATCCTCACGATCAGATAGATCAAGCATAGCCTGAAAAACCAGCTGGTTGGCTTTTTTATAGAAATCGTCGGGTTGAACCTCTGCACTCGCATCAGCAATTGCATCAGGATCAATAAAAATTGCACCTAAAACTGCCTTTTCCGCCTCATCATCGTGCGGTATTTGCTGTGAGACAATATTATCCATTAATCACGCCCACTTTTATCAAAATCTATTTCAGGGCTAATCCTGTTCAGTAATATGAACGCGAATTTTGCCTTCTACGCCCTTGAATAACTTAACCGGTACATTAGTGTAGCCCAATGATTTAATCGGTTCAGGCAGGTTCAATTTGCGCTTGTCAATTTTAATACCAAATTGCTGCTCCAAGCCTTCCACAATCTTTTTTCCTGAGATCGAGCCGAATAACCTTGAGTCAGAACCGGCCTTAGATTTGAAATTAACGACTGTTTCATCCTTATCAAGTTCAGACTTGATTTTTTCAGCTTCAGCCTTTTCACTTTCGTATGCTGCTTTTTCATTAGCAGCCACTCTTTCCAAAGTGTGCATGTTAGCTTTGGTAGCTGCTTTAGCTAATCCTCTTTTAAATAAAAAGTTTTGGGCATAACCATCAGGAACATTTTTAACTTCTCCACGTTTACCGCGACCTTTAACATCTTTAGTAAAAATAACTTTCATTGTGCTCTCCTTTTATTCATTTTCTTGTTCATAAGTATCCACTGCGTCAAGTAATTTAGCAAGTGCATCCTTAACAGTAATCCCTTTAATTTGGGTGGCGGCATTAGACAGATGACCGCCACCGCCAAGTTTTTCCATAATTACCTGGACATTAATATCACCCATTGAACGGGCTGATATACCAATTGTATCTTTGTCACGCCGAGTAATAGCAAAACTAGCTTCAACGTTTTCCAAATCCAGAGCAGTATCCGCAGCCTGAGCAGTAACAATTGGATCTATTTCCTTGTCATCAGGTCCGCATAAAACAGCCATCTTAGGCTTGATCATCTGCAAGCTGCTGACAAGACGAGTGCGCTCCAGAAAACTATCAATATCTTCTTTTAGCAACTCACTAACACCCATCGTACTTGCACCAATTGAACGTAAATAGCTGGCTGCATCGAACGTTCTAGTACCTGTACGCAATGAAAATTCTTTGGAATCAACCGTAATTCCTGCCAGCATTGCCGTAGCGTCAAGATCTGTTAAAACGCGCTTACCAGAACTAGGCTGCTGGTATTCCACCATTTCAGTTACCAGCTCACAAGCTGACGAAGCATAAGGCTCAACGTATGTCAGCATTGGATTTTCCGGAAATTCCTCGCCGCGTCGATGATGATCAATCACAATAATTCTATCCCTGAGCCGTTCGTATAATTCTTTTGAATATGTGATAGAGTATTTCGAATGGTCAACCATGACCAACATTGACTTAGCGGTCAACTCATTTAGTGCATCATCTGGGGAAATGAAAATATCATTATCTTCCTTTACTTTTGCCATCTTCGCAACTAAACGACTGACATCATAGTTGGTTTTATTGACATCTAGGACGAAATTAGCTTTTACATGATGCAAACGGGCGATTTTGACAACGCCTATTCCACTACCAACCGAATCCATATCTGGGCTGGCATGACCAACTACAAAAACGCGATCCGCTTCTTTAAAAAGCTCGCTAATTGCTTGTGAAACCATTCTGGCTCTAACTCTGGTTCTCTTTTCCATTGGATTAGATTTACCACCAAAGAAACGGGCAGCCTTTCCTGGCTGACTAAGAACAACCTGATCGCCGCCCCGACCCAATGCCAAGTCAAGGTTAGATTGCGCCTGATCAGCTAATTCGGTAATTAAACTACTACCAAAGGCAATTCCAATAGATAGCGTCAAAGGGGTATTATTACGACTTGTTTCTAAGCGTATCTTATCCAAAACAGAAAATTTATCTTTTTCCATCTGAGTCAAATCTTGCATATGAAGCAAAAGCAAAAAATGATCTTCGTCTATGCGTTTAAGATAGGCGTTGAATTTTTTCGCATAATCACTCAGAGTATTCTGCACATAGACACTGGTGGCAGTCAGCTCTTGATCATGCATTGTTTCACTTAGCTCATCATAATTATCAATAAATATTTGTCCGATGGCTAACAATTCATTCTGATAGCGTTCTTCAATTTTGGCATAACGCGTAATGTCAAGCAAATAGACAACGCCGAGATTGTCCTGAATAACCATTTCAAATTGATGACCATCCCAATTTACTACATGGTTTTCGGCAGTTTTTGCCTTTAACGATTCATCAATTAATTTATCTAGTTCAGGGTCAACCGCTGCTATTGTATGACCAATTAATTCTTCATTTTTTAAATAGAGTTGTAAATAAGGATTCGCCCACTGAATTTGACGATCCTTATCATATAGCAAAATGCCGAGAGGCATTTTAATCATTGCTTCTTGCTCGCTGCGCTTAATTCGATAAGATAAACTGACAGCAAAGTTATTCGCATTGCCAGCTAAGATATATACGCCATAAGCAACACACGCCACAGTCAAAATAAAGATCAAGACCATAGCCAAGCCAAATAATGGGCTCATAATCATGGCAACGATGCTGCCTAAAAGCGACAAGGCTAAGATGATAATAACAGAAGCTGTTAGTCTGGAATCTTTAATAAAAGCAGGAAATTCAAGCTTACGTAAAAAATCTTTCATGTAAGGTCCTTCCTAAATTAATGTATAATACATCATTATTATTATACATTGGATTGACTGGATAAGAAACTCCCCAATATTAAGGTTAAAAATATCGTTATGTCAGTTTCAGTTACTCTAATTTCACGCCCTGCACTATTGCTAAAATACTGCGAGCCTGTTTTAGGTAAAATAAAATCTCGAAATTAAGTAAGCTTAATCTCGAGATTTATCTCATTAACAGTCTATATTTTGATATTAAGTAATCAGTAGCACTACTTAATTTCTGTTAGTTAGTTAACTTTATTAGTCTTCAGTAACAAATGGCAACAAGCCCATAATGCGAGCTCTTTCAATTGCCTTAGCTACTTTACGTTGGTTCTTAGCGCTGGTGCCAGTGACACGACGTGGTAAGATTTTACCTCTTTCGGAGATAAAACGTTTCAACAAATCAACGTCCTTGTAGTCAACGTAATCAATATGGTTGGCAGCAATGTAGTCAACCTTACGACGACGATGGGCGCCGCCTCTTCTTTGTTGAGCCATATCCTAGGTCCTTTCTATCAATTTAGAATGGTAAATCATCATCAGAAATATCAATGGTATCGCCTGAACCGGCAAATGGATCCTGAGTATTATCTAGGCCATTGTTCTGGTTTGGGGTACCCATATTAGGGTTGTTATTGGTATTTTGATTACCATAATTACCATTATTATTTGGTGTGTAACCACCATTTTGACCACGGGCCTCACGATCTTTGCGTGATTCAAGCAATGAGAAATTATCAACAATAACTTCCGTTACATATACTCTTTGCCCGTCTTTATTATCGTAGTTTCTGGTTTGAATTCGGCCATCAATACCAACAAGTGAACCTTTAGACGTAAAATTACAGAAATTTTCTGCTGCTTTGCGCCAAATGACACAACTGATAAAATCTGCACCTCTCTCACCTTGAGCGTTAGTATATTGACGATCGACGGCAAGAGTAAACGTAGCAACCGAGATTCCACTCCCAGTAGTACGTAATTCAGGATCACGTGTTAAACGGCCAACAAGTACAACTCGATTAATCATACTTTAGGTCCTTCCTTTCCTAAATCACGAAAACGATAACGTTTTTGTTCTTAATTATCCAACTTTAACAGTCATTGAACGTAAAACGGCAGTATCAATCTTGGATAAACGGTCAAATTCGTTAACTGCGTCAGCGTTATCAGCAGTGAAAGTCATAACGTGATATAATCCCTCACGATATTTATTAATTTCATATGCGAAATGACGCTTTTCCCAGTCTTTTGACTCAACCATCGTACCACCATTATCGGTAATAACTTTATCATAGTTTTCAACCAACGCCTTTTTTGATTCTTCATCAATGTCAGGCTTGATAATATAAGTTATTTCGTACTTAGTAGTTGTCATACTAGTGCACCTCCTTCTGGACTAAATGGTTCTTGCTAAAAATCAAGAACAAGGAGTAATGAAGTTTATTACTCGCAATCTCTAATTTTAGCACATAAATAAAAAATTACCAAACTATCTTCACGTGATCCACTAAGAAATTTTCATCTCTTACTAATAAATACGTTAAATAATTTGCTAATTTTTTAAAATTTTATTTTAGTAGTTAATCCTGTTCGTTCTCAGTTTCTTCAGCAGCGACTTCTTGATCTGCTTCGGCAGGAACTACCGCAAGACTGGCAACTTTATTGTTGTCATTAACTTTGATCAAGCGAACGCCCAAAGTGCTGCGCCCTGTTTGAGAAACATCCTTTGTCTTAAAGCGGATCATGATACCATCATCAGTAATCACCATGATATCCTGGCTGCCATCGATCACTGTCACACCAGAGAGTGGACCATTTTTCTCGGTAATATTTGCAGTCTTGATACCTTTTCCGCCGCGACCTTTAGTTGGATATTCGGCAGCTGCTGTTCTCTTGCCGTAACCCTTTTCAGAAATGACTAACACTTCATCGCTATTCTTAATGACACCAGAGCCAACCACATAGTCATTTTCGCGTAAATTAATTCCGCGAACGCCAGCTGCTGTCCGGCCCATTGAACGAACTGTCTGCTCATTAAAGCGCACGGCGTAACCTAAGTGAGTACCGATTAAAATATCTTGTTTGCCATCAGTAGCCAGGACATTATTCAACTCATCGCCATCACGCAAGGTTAAAGCAATTAAACCGCTGTTACGGATATTGCCAAATTCACTGACATGTGTCCGTTTGACCGTCCCCATCTTTGTAATGAAGAATAAGTATTGGTCATCCGCATCTTCAGGAATATTAACAATCGTTTGAATTTTTTCGCCCTTTTCCAGTTGCAATAAGTTGACTATTGGGAGACCCTTGGCTGTACGGCCAAATTCCGGAATTTCATAGGCTTTCTTCGAATAAACTTTGCCCTTGTTGGTAAAGAACAGTAACATATCATGCGTACTGGAGTAAATGAGGTTTTCAATAAAATCACCGTCTTTAACGCCCATGCCCTTAATACCTTTACCACCACGATTTTGAGTCTTAAATTCAGTAATTGGCATCCGCTTAATATAGCCACTATGGGTTAAAGTCAGTAAAACATCTTGTTTTTCAATTAAATCTTCATCTTCAATTGAAACAACTTCACTAGCACCGATCTTAGTCCGCCGATCATCGCCAAAGCGCTTTTGAATATCCAGCAATTCATTGTAGATTATTTCATTAATGCGTTCCGGCTTTGCCAAAATATCTTTATAGTCGGCAATTTTAGCTTGTAGTTCTTTATATTCAGCTTCAACCTTGTCACGCTCAAGACCAGTTAACCGTACCAAGCGCATATCTAAAATGGCTTGTGACTGCTTGTCATCAAGACCAAAACGACTGATTAAGGCAGCTTTAGCAATATCACTTGATTGACTCTGCCGAATGATGTGGACGATTTCGTCAATATGATCAAGGGCAATTTGGAGACCTTCAAGAATGTGTGCTCTAGCTTCGGCTTTAGCTAATTCAAATTTAGTTCTACGAGTAACAACATCTTCTTGGTGCTCCAAATAATATTGCAGCATCTGCTTGAGGCTTAAAAAGTGCGGTGCGCCATCGACGATTGCTACCATATTCATGCCAAAGTTAGCCTGCATTTGCGTCAGTTTAAACAAGTTATTTAAAACCACACTAGCGCTGGCATCACGGCGGATATCAATGGTAATTCTCATCCCCGTTTGATCTGATTCATCCCGCACACCGGTAATACCATCAATTGTTTTCGCACGCGCTAAATCAGCAATTTTCTTAACCAGTTCTGCTTTATTAACCAAGTATGGTATTTCAGTGACGACTATTCTTTCACGGCCACTTTTTTCAGTTTCAATATTGGTATTAGCACGGACGACAATGTTGCCGCGACCAGTTTCATAGGCGCGATAAATGCCGCCGCGACCCATGATCGTTCCGCCTGTAGGAAAATCGGGACCTGGGATTGCCTTCATCAGTTCTTTAGTAGTGATAGCGGGATTATTCATTAACATGTGCAGTCCCTTAATCACTTCTGAAAGGTTGTGTGGCGGGATATTGGTAGTCATACCAACCGCAATACCGCTAGTGCCGTTAACTAAAAGATTTGGTATTCTAGCCGGCAATACTACCGGTTCATTTTCAGAATCATCATAATTGCGTTGCCAATTAACAGTGTTTTTATTGATATCCCGCAGCATTTCAACGGCTATTTTGCTCATGCGCGCCTCAGTGTAACGCATTGCGGCGGGCTCATCACCATCAACTGAACCAAAATTGCCGTGTCCGTCAACGAGCATATAGCGGTAGCTGAAATCTTGGGCCATATGAGCCATTGCCAAATAAATTGAGGAATCACCGTGAGGGTGGAATTTACCCATAACTTCCCCTACAATTCTGGCAGACTTTTTGTATGGTTTATCTGGTGTAACACCTAGTTCACTCATACCATATAAAATCCGGCGTTGAACCGGCTTTAAGCCATCACGCACATCGGGTAAAGCCCGTGCGACGATAACGGACATGGCATAATCCAAGAATGAACTATTCATTACGCTGGTCAAATCAACGTTTCTTATTCTGTGATCTTGACCTTGATTGTCGTTATCCATTTAAACCTCCTATGCATCCAAGTTTTCAACGTATTTAGCGTTAGTTTCAATAAAATTGCGCCGTGGTCCTACTTCATTACCCATCAGCAATTCGAAAACCTCATCGGCATTTTTAGCATATTCCGGGCTGACACGGTCAAGCCGTCTATTCTCAGGGTTCATAGTCGTATCCCATAATTGTTCAGGATCCATTTCACCTAATCCCTTATAACGTTGTACCAACGGTTTGGGACTCGGTTGTAAACTGCCCAGATAATCATGCAATTCTTCATCGGTATCTAAATATCTGACCACTTTGCCTTGACGCACTTGGTATAGAGGCGGACGTGCAATATAAACGTAGCCCTTTTCAATCATCGGCCGCATATAGTTGTAAAAGAGGGTCAAGAGCAGTGTCCGAATGTGGGCCCCATCGACATCGGCATCTGTCATAATGATTAATTTGTGATAACGAGCCTTAGACACATCAAAATCTGCGCCAAAACCAGTCCCTAAAGCTGTAAACAGTGACCTAATTTCTTGGTTAGCTAAAATTCTATCCATTGACGCTTTTTCAACGTTCAAAATCTTACCACGGATTGGCAAAATCGCCTGTGTTAATCTTGACCGACCTTGTTTAGCAGAGCCTCCAGCCGAATTACCCTCAACTATGAATAATTCAGAAATGCTGGGGTCATTACTAGTGTTGTCAGCTAACTTACCAGGTAAATTAGCGATCTCCAATCCGGATTTCTTACGTGTCACTTCACGCGCACGTTTAGCAGCTGTTCTAGCACGTTCAGCCAGTTGGGCTTTTTCAACAATTTTCCGGCCAACTTGCGGATTTTCCATTAAGAAACGGTTGAAGGTTTCAGAAAAAGCGTGATCTACTGCAGTCCGTGCATCAGAGTTCCCTAATTTGGTCTTAGTCTGACCTTCAAATTGCGGATTAGGGTGCTTAACTGAAACAACAGCAGTCATTCCTTCACGAATATCTTCTCCTGAAAGATTATCATCACTATCTTTTAATAACTTGGTCTTATGGGCATAATCATTAACTACCCGCGTTAAGGCTGTCTTGAACCCTGCCTCGTGCATTCCGCCTTCATAAGTATGGATATTATTGGCAAAGGTCATTAACGTTGTTTTATAGCCTTTTGTATACTGCAAAGAAACTTCAACGTTGATATCGTTATCGTTACCTTCTACATAAATCGGCTCATTGAATAATACTTCTGTATCACGATTTAAGAATGAAACGTATTCTTGAATTCCGCCTTCATAGTGATAAACATCGGTTTCCGCACTTTCTTTACGCTTATCTGTAAACGTTAATTTCAGGCCCTTATTTAAAAAGGCTAACTCACGGATACGGTTTTTGAGGATCTTATCATCAAATGAAGTGGTTTCAGTAAAAATGTCTGGATCTGGGAAAAAATGGACGATAGTACCATGCTCAGATAATGGAACTGTCCCAATCATTTTCATTTCGTCAACTACACGGCCACGGCTAAAATCAATAAAATATTTTTTACCGTCACGCATAGTCGTAACGTCCAGTTTGGTCGAAAGAGCGTTAACGACTGACGCACCTACTCCGTGCAAACCACCAGAAACCTTATAGCCGCCACCGCCAAATTTACCACCGGCATGTAAAACAGTAAAAACAGTTTCCAGAGCTGGTCGGCCAGTTTTCTTTTGAATATCTACCGGAATACCACGACCATCATCTTGAACAGTAACACTGCCGTCTTCATTGATAGTGACTTCAATTTTAGTGGCAAAACCGGCTAGACTTTCATCAATACCATTATCAATTATTTCCCAAACCAAATGATGCAAGCCCTGAGAACTGGTAGAACCAATATACATTCCTGGACGCTTACGAACTGCTTCAAGTCCGCCTAAGACTTGAATCTGACTGGCATTATATTTATCGGCTTCTTTTTCATATTGCTTAATTTGATTGAGATTTTCTTTTTCATTATCTGCCATGCAATTTCCCCTCTTCTAAATAAATTTGTCCAGATTTAATTTGGTATATTTTCGGTTTTTTAATTATTTCCCAGGAAATACCCGCAAGATCTGTTGTCGTAATAAATGTTTGTGTTTTACCATGAATGTAATTAAGTAAGGCACTTTGTCGTTTATGATCAAGTTCGCTCATAACATCGTCAAGTAGCAATAATGGATATTCAGCAGTTATCTGGTGCACGAGCTGTATTTCGGCCAGTTTAAGACTAAGCGCTATGGTTCTTTGCTGCCCTTGAGAACCATACAAATGCGCATCTTTACCATTAAGTGTAAATTCAATATCATCTCTGTGAGGACCACTCAAAGTAGTACCTTTGAGAATTTCAACCTTCTGATTTTTTTGGAAGTTAGTCAGTAACTTATGATAAACTTCTTCAACACTATCTTTTTCTGTTATTTCCTTAACTGACGGTTGGTAAGTTACCTGCAAATTTTCTGCACCGGTACTAATGTGATTGTAGGCATCTTGGGCGTACTTATCTAAGCTTTTTAGGAATTGAAAACGGCGAACAACTACTTCTGCTGCAACTCCAGCCAATTGATCAGATAAAACTTCCAAGAACATGGTATCGTGCGCATCACCCTTTGCTAATTGCTTTAAGTAATTATTTTTTTGCTGCAAGACTTGTTTGTACTTGCCCGCAAAATAGAGGTATTCTGCACTAATTTGCCCAAATTCCTGATCCATAAAACGTCTTCTCAGACTAGGTGCGCCTTTAATCAAATCTAAATCTTCTGGAGAAAATAAAATAGCGTTCAATTGTCCCACATATTTGGACAACTTCGCTTGTTCAATCCGATTAACCCAAACTTTTTTACCCTTTTTAGTAATTAGAACCCGCAGAGATAAGTCAACTTGACTTTTATATACATGACCAGATACATTGGCATAATCTTGACCAAAAGCAATTAATTCTTTGTCATTACTAGTTCTGTGAGAACGTGTTAAAGCTAAAAAGTAAATTGCTTCGAGTAAGTTAGTTTTGCCCTGCGCGTTTTGACCTATGAAAATATTGACGTTGGGATCAAAATCAACCTCAAACTGCTGCAGATTACGGTAATTTTGTGCAATAAAATGCTTGAGATACATTTAATGCTACCGCAATTCATAAGTTTCTTGGTTTACTTCAAGCTTGTCACCAGAGCGCAATTTCTTGCCGCGTCTTTGTTCTTTGACCCCATTCAGTAAAACTGGATTATCTTGCAGGTACCACTTAGCCTGACCACCAGAAGAAATGATACTTTCTTCTTTTAAAAATTGCCCTAGAGTGATGTACTCACTCGTTAACTTAAACTCTTTGATCATAACCACCTTCACCACTTTAAATACCTATAATAAGTATATTCGTTTCACAAGTAAAAAACAACTAAAAGCCCGTATAAAGCCATATAAACGGCTTTTTTTAAAATAAACAATTCATAGTAAATGACATTAAAAATAAACTGACAAGCATTTTCGGTCGATTATAAAAAGTTGACTCTAAAAAAAGCCATCAAATGATGACTTTTTATCTATGCTCAATTTAATGATTAAAATGTTCTAACTGGGGTAATCAGTTGGACAAAATCAATATCGCTTTTATCTGGGTTGACCGTAAATGGTCGCAGCGGTTGCGTGAATGACATCACAACTGAGTCAGTCACTGAAGCTTTCAAGGCGTCACGTAAATAATCTGGATTAAATGAAATTTTCAGATTTTTACCTGTCAGCTTTTTAAAGCCGACATCTTCTTCAACATTACCAATTTCAGCGGACTCACCAGACAATTTGGCAATTTGCTTGTCGACATCAAGAGTTAAATCAACTACGTTATTGCGTCCAGCATGTGTCAGTAAACTTGCCCGATCTAGTGCACTGGAAAGTTCCATTAAATCAAATTCCACAGTTGTTGTGCTATCTGTTGGGATTAGGCGCTCAGTATCAGGGTAGCTGCCTTCAAGTAAACGTGAATAAAACAGAATATTGCCGATTTCAAAAAGAACCTGATTTTCTCCCGGACATACTCTAATTTCAGGGTTAGTTTCACCAATAATCCGAGCAAGCTCAAGCAAGCTTTTTCCAGGAATGATCAGATCAGTCTTGGATTGCGGACCATTTTCTAAAGCTAAGGCCCGGCTGGACAACCTATGGGAATCGGTGGCTACAGCATGAATCTTATCTGGGCTAAAAGTAAAATGCACTCCCGTTAATACTAAGCGGCTTTCTTGAGTTGCAACAGCAAATTGAGTTTCATTGATAATTTCGCGGAAAGTTTTTCCCGAAATAACAAAAGAGGACTCGTCAGGAATTTCCGGTAATCTTGGGTAGTTATTTGCATCTAAACCATTAATTGTAAACTCACTATTTTCAGAGATAATTTGGGTTTGAAAACTTTCTTTAACTTCTAAAGAAAATTCTTTTCCAGGCAATCGTCTAATAATTTCACTAAAAAAGCGTGCTGGTAACACAATTGAGCCGGTAGAGCCCACAGTTAGATCTTCACTAACCGGAATTTTAATTTCTATTGAAATATCGGTATCACTACCAGTTAAGAGTAATTCATCTTCAGATAAGTTAAGCTTAATTCCACTGAGAATAGGGATAGTTGCTCTGGAAGATATGGCATGCATTACATTGTTTAAATTGTCTAGAAAAAGATTTCTGTTTACGGTAAATTTCATTTGGAGCCTCCTGTTATTTTGTCTGTTTCCTTTATATTAATTATATATTTAATTAGTAGTATTAGTAGGTCTTGTGACTTCTGTTGAAAAGTTATCACAGCCTTAAAATAACGTAATTATTGCGGTTAAGAAAATGTGTACAACTCCGCTATTTTTCCACAGTGAATAACTTTTAACGGTCAAGCATCTGCTTTAAATCAAAGACAGCGGTCTTAATATCGGAATTAGTTTTTATTTCCCGGCTGATTTTTTCATAAGCATGCATAACAGTTGTGTGATCCTTACCACCAAATTCCTGGCCAATTTTAGGAAGGCTGGAATCAGTTAATTCACGGGACAAATACATTGCTATTTGCCGTGGTACCACAATTTGGCGTACACGCTTTTTTCCTTTTAATTCGTGCGTTGAAGTTTGAAAATAATTTGCAACTACTTCTTGGATTTTAGAGATTTGCAAACCTTGATTTTTCTGGACTAATTTGAGATCCGCCAGCGCCTCACGCGCTAGATTGACATTAATGTCTTCATGTTCAATTGTGGCGTGTGCTTGGACTTTTACTAAAGCACCTTCAAGTTCACGGATGTTGGTATCAACTTGGGAAGCGATATAGTCTAAAGTATTGTCATCAATAGTTAAGTTTTCGGCTTCAGCTTTTTTGCGTAAAATTGCAATTCGGGTTTCTAAGTCGGGTGGGGTGATTTCAACCTGTAGGCCCCAGGTAAACCTTGATACCAAACGTTCGGACAGATCTGGTATCTCGGTTGGAAGCCGGTCGCTTGTCATGACTATCTGCTTTTGGTCATTGTAAAGCGTTTCGAATGTATGGAAAAATTCTTCCTGAATACCTTCTTTTTTTGCAAAAAATTGAATATCGTCAACTAATAATAAATCGCATGTGCGGTATTTAGCGCGGAACTGATCCTGAGTTTTGTTCTTAATTGAGTTAATGAAGTCATTAACGAAAGTTTCACTTTGGATGTAAACGACTTTTGCATTGGGGCGCTCAGCCAGCATTTGATGGCCAATAGCCTGCATCAGGTGCGTTTTTCCTAAACCGACACCACCAAAAATAAAAAGGGGATTATAAAAGCTACCGGGACTGTCAGCTACTGCCAAGGCAGCACCTGCTGCTAATTTGTTTCCTTCACCTTGAACAAAGTTGTCAAAAGTATATTTTTCATTGAGTTTCAGGCTGCGCACAAATGCATTATCTGTTTGTGGGCGGGTATTCTCAGAAACTACTTGAGTTTGCACTTTTGGAGTTACTAGTCTTTCTGTACTTTTATCACCTTCAATTTGAAAAACCGGCATAACTTCAATATTGGCATACCCGTAAGCAGATTGAATTAATTGCGACGCCAAATTTTTTTCCCAATATCCCTTGGTTACAGGATTTTGGACTGCAATTTTCAATTCGTGAGTTTCCTTATTATAGGAAAGAGGCCTGGTGTTTTTAAACCAGGCGTTATAAGCTACCTCATTAAAATGTTCGTGCATTTCGCTAATAAAATGATGCCAAAATTTATTAATATCAAACAA
>NZ_KQ034055.1:104531-125722 GCF_000970855.1 Lactobacillus helsingborgensis | reverse complement strand
ACAACGCTAATATCGCATCTTTTGGCTATAAAGCCCATCAAATCAGTATTTCCTGATTTCCCTTTGTGTTATTACTTTTTTTATCCACAGCTTAATATAGTTCTGTTGTTTTTACTGAGTTATCCACATCTCCTCACGTTACTTCTATTTTCTTATAACGTTATGGTTTTATTTCCTCTGAAGTTACTTCTAATGATACAAAGTTGTCCTCTTACGTTACTTCTAACTTCCCATTACGTTATAGGTTTAACTGCCTAAAACCTAGATACCGTTGAACCTATAGAATCCTAAAAGGATTAATTAAAAGGAATATTAAAAGGAATATATATAAAGGATATTAAAGGAGACACCCAATGAATAAAAGATATTAAACTTTATCTTTTAATTTTTCGATTTTTGGAATCAAGCCTCTTTTATTTTTAAATCACTGTAAATTGTAGACAATAACAATTACGACTAATTACTTATTTATACACATTAGTAAGTTTTTTAGTTAATTTTAAACGAAGGAGTATATCTTGCTTTGACCAATGCAAAATACGTATTCATTGGAATACATAAATACAATCTAAAGGAGTTATCTAAACAATATAACCTAACTTATTCTAGTGTTAAAAAATTTTACAATTTGGGTTATCGAAATAATTTGCTCCTCGAAAAAGCAAAAAAAGCTGCCCGACCTGCTTATAGACTCAATGGAAATCTATTTCACTCGCGTAACGAAGCTGCTAAATACTATCAGATTGCAAAATCTACTTTGTACCGAAAAGCAAACAGTGAAGAATTGGGTACAATTGAAAGGTGCGTTGTATGATTAAAAAAATATCAGAAATATATCTAAATGCACTTTAGAACAAAAAAATGCAACTGTTGCAACAAACGACCTGGTAAAAATGATTTCTCAAAGTACAGGCTATCCTACAAAAACTGTAAAAAAATTTCTTAATGAATTTGAATATTTAATTGTATATCTTGTAATTATTTGTGGAACGCCAGTAAAACTTAGAAATTTTGGAACATTTTGGCGCAAACCTATAAAACAAACCAATGACAATATAGCCAAGATCAATAAAAAAAGAGGTTTAAGAGGTAAAACTAATAGAAAAAAGAAAGGATATTTATTAACCTTCAGAACAGGACAAACTTTAAAACTCAAATTACGAAATCCACAAAATTTAGAAGAAAATAATTAATAGAAGACTATTTATATAATTAAAAAAGTTCCCAATAGTTGATACAGTGTACAACTACTGGGAACTTTTTATTTGCTTTTCAAGAAAATAAAACACTTTAAAAGTAATTTCACCAAAAGTGTTTCCACTGTTTATTAATGTTATCTTTTTGCTGTTTATTAGACTTTTGTGTCCACCAAAAGACTTTTATCACTCCCAATATTTTTCGACGTGGAACAAAACCAAAAAAACGAGAATCATTAGAAATGTTTCGATTATCTCCCAAAACAAAATATTTGTTTTTTGGTACATAAATAGAATTTCTATTCTTTTTCCAATTATTTGTTTTTGATAGACTTTTAAAACTCCAACTTTCGTTATTTGTGTTTTTTGGATTTTTAATATAATTTTGCTTTATAGGACGTCCATTAACATTGATTTGTCCATTTTTACAAGTAACAATATCACCCGGTTTTCCAATAATACGCTTAACATAGAGTTTCTTTGTCGTTAATGTCGGATCAACTCCATTAGCGTCAAATACAATTACGGAACCGCGATGTAATGGTATTGTCATTAAAGCCCAAACATGTTCTCTATTGTTTAAATTAGGTAGCATTGAAGGACCAGATACCGTTGTAGGTTTTGCAATATAGGATACGAGTCCAAAAGTTAACATGACTAATGTTACCGGTAGCCATAACCAATTCCAAATTAGTTTGATAATTTTCATATCTAATTCTGCCCCTTTTCAATTTTTACATAAATAAAGCTTATTCAAATATTGATTAGAAAACATGATAATTATTTTTTCGATAAAAGGGCTACTTTATTTATTTTTGCAGTTTCAGATAAAAAAATTTTTCAACTTAGGCTAAAGATTTTAACGCCTTAGCCGTTAAAAAGTAGCTATTGAATTCATAGTTAGTATAATTTTGTCTCTTTTTATACAAGTAATGTAAACAACAAAAATTAAGGTACTATATTTTCGAGAGGAGTAGCTATAAATGAATAAATATTCTAAGCCCTTATTAATCATTGAAGATATTGAAAATCCACAAGTGATATATGATCTATACGTCCAAGTGGTAGAGAATGATGAAGATGCAAATTATGTTGTTGATGAGTGGTTCAATGTTTTTGCAAAAGACTTTAGGGGAAGAGATATTAGTAACCGAGCTGTCTACGACACAAGTTTAGTCAATTATACAAAGCCTGGGGATTATCCTGTTGAAGTTTCCGTAATGGATGACAATCTGAATATGTCCGTTGTTTCTTTTACTATCCATGTTTTGACTATAAAAGAAATTAAGCGAATAGAAAAAGGGTATTCGATAAGTAGAAAAAAAGGTGAAAAAAATATCATGCTAAGTAATAAACTTTTCTATTTTACTTTAGGTATATTTATTTTTGGAATTATTATTTTTACTTATTTCGATACCTTTTAAGAAATTGAAAGTTAGTGTTTTTGAATACATAGTATAAATTTCTCAAAATAAAAAACAGGTCATATCAATGACTTGAAGGATAGCTTAACAGCAGGTTTTTCTGGGACTTAATTAAAGTAATATAAATTGTAGAATTATTAGTATTATTATTGGCTTTTCCTCTCGTGTTCTAAAAGTTTATTTTTATATCTGAGATTTTGATATTTAACAGCCAAAGTTTTGAATTCTTTGTATAGTTTTGAAGGAATAATTACACTATCCTTACTACTTTTGATATTTAATTTTTGTGTTCGGATTATATTTTGAATATTTAAGTCAAGGCTGTTCAATTCTGTGTTACTTAAGGTTAAGGTTAATTCTTTACCATTTATATTAATTAAAGCAATGGTTGTATTTAGATCACTTTGATACTCTAATACAATTGGTAGCGGCTCTATTTTATTTCTCACAAATCATACCTCCAACTTTGGTGATGTTATGATATTTTATTTTCTTCTTAAATTTTAAAACTGCACGGATATTTTCATTAATTTGTTCCATTTTGACCAAATTTAAGAAATAGACACACTATTTTTTTTAATTGATAGATTGTTAACTATTAGTCAGGAGGGCAATGATCTATGGTAAAGGGAATGTTTGGCGGATTTTTTACAAATAAAAGACGAGCAAACGGTGAAAGCCAAGAATTAAGTAAGAAAAAGGACGTTTTCAAAAAGCCCGCTAAAATTCGAGAAGAAAAAACTAGCGATAAGAAAGACAATGATATACAAACTGTTGAAAAGGAGCTTAAGTTAAAGACTAACCAAGAAAAAGATTCAAACAAAATAGCAAAGCCTATCATAGTTTCGTTTTATTATAACAAAAAAAAAATTAGGAATGACTTTGTATTTATTGACAATATTGGTGTTGTACTTGACTGGAACAAACTGCCATCTATACCGGGTTATCATTTAAAAAATAATAAGAAAGCTAATTATAAAATAACTAATGTTCAACAGTACGTGAAATTAAACTACATAACTACTGAAAAGACTTATAATTTAATACCAGTTACAGAAGATTTAAAATTAATTAATCTTAAAAACCCAAAGTATGTTAAAGGAAAACCAGGAGAAACTATCTCATCTAAGTACTATCCAATTGTAAGGGGTTATCGCCCATACGATTCTCGTAAATATATTTTCCCTGATACTGGAAAGGACATTCAAATTGTATATACTCCAACTGCGAGCATCATCAATTTAACAAATGAGACAGAAACTGGTGAGGTCTTAGCTAACAGAGTTATCCATGGCAAAACAGGTGGATCGTACTATATAAACCCTAAGAGCCAAGTTTTTTCAGGATACCAAATTTCTAAAATGCCGAAGAATTTAACAGGGAAATTTTTACCAGATAATTTAAATTTAACTATTAAATATGAACCAGTTGAAAGCAAAATTATTGTTAGTTTTCTTAATAAAACTGGAAAAGCCATTCACAGTCCTATAGAATATCAAAAACGATATAGAGACACTTATACTATCAAATTACCAACTATTGATGGCTACGAATTAGTAAGTAGTCCATCCCTATTGACTGGTTATTTTGATAAAATAACAAAAAATGTTGTTCTACGTTATAAACGTACTACAGTTTCGTTTATGATTAATTATTGGTTTGACACGGACTTCAAGCACAGTGCTGGAAAGAGCTACAGGGCTTCTGGTTTGGTTGGCAACCCGTACGCTATCCATGTGCCTGAGAAAGAAGGTTATCAATCAGAAAGGAAAATAATAAAAGGAAAATTTAGTGCTTTTGAAAACAAAGATGTAAATATTGTCTATAAGCAAATGGAAACTGTAGTTCATGTAATATTAGTTGATGAGACGGATCATCAACTAACAAATACTGAACAAATAATAAAAAGGGGATATTGGGGGCAAGAATTTAAGATTGCTTTACCAGAAGTCCCTGGTTATAAGCGCCCCTTCCCTACCCTTAAAAAAACTTATTTTTCTGAGCATCAAACTGAATTAGTTCATTATTCAGCAAAGGAAGAAAAAATAATAGTCAATTTCATTGATAAAAAAACTAATAAACCAATTATTGGTTATAGTCCACAAGAACATAAAGGCTTAACTGGAACAACGTACAACATTGAAGGAGAAATGATTGAAGGATATCAACTGATAAATATTCCGGAAAATGCTAAAGGTGTTTATGCAGCTGACCCTATAATTGTTAACATGATATATGAACCTAATCCTTCAGCAATAGTAGTTCATTATTTTGATTCCACATTAGAGACTATTAAAAAAACGCAAGTTTTGACAGGCTATTTTGGCAAACCTTACAAACTTATAACCGATATACCCGGTTATAAGCTTATTTCTGCAACAGATAAACTAGCCGGTAAGTTCCCAGCTAGTCGTCTAGACATTAACATAATGTATGAGGCGACGGATGTCAGCTTTACATTAGTTCCAACAGACCAATTTGGTAAAGAAATTGATTCACAGCAAAATATTACTATTTATGGCAAAGCTGGCCAAGAGTTTTCAAATGAAATGCCTGATATACCAGGCTACATTTGTAATGTAAGTGAAGTTTCTGGAAGAATAAAAGCGACTTATAGACATAAGCACTTTCCTATTCCATACGAGCCTAAAGAAGAATTAATTACTGTACATACAATAATTAAAGGTGGGAATTATTCAGGTATGCATCTCTTTCAAGATTTTACACAACCGGGTCCAATGGGTAGTACATTGGAGTATGAACTTCCACATATAAAAGGATATACTCCAGATACCAAAAAACTTTCTATAAAATATACTAGTGAGTCTCAAGATGTTACAGTCTTTTATACCGTTGATAAGGAGAAATATCTTATTCAATTTATTGATGAAGACAATAATCTTGTTGGTGGTATGCCTGAAGCAGAGGGATATTATAAACAAGCAATTGATATATCCCATAATGTACCTAAAGGATTCCACTTGCCTGAAGGTGTAGATTGCCACGTCTACCTTGACGGAGTGCACAATTACCAAGTGCTTGTTATCGCTGACCGTTTAACTGTTGAATTAATAGCTCAAGATCAAAGCGGAAAAAGTTTGGGGTCACGTAGACAAATTGAAGGAAATTATCATGAGGTAAGAGAAATAAGTGCTTTACATGTTCCAGGCTATAATTCAACGCAGGGTAACAAACTAAAGATAAAATTTGAATTAGGGCAAATCACTTATCCGATCACATATGAACCACAAGAGCGAACACTAACTGTTAGATATATTGATGCGGCCACTGGAAAAAATATTAAGGAACCACAAATAATTCATGGTAAATTTAATCAAGAATATGATGTTTCTGCGGATAGAATTAGTGGATATATAGCAATTAACCGTACACGTGAGCATGGCACATATGGCTTTGAAAACATAGAAATGGTGTTCTTGTATCGAGCTATTAGTGATAATATTAATCAAGCAAGTACTCCTTTGGAACAAATTATCAAAGCAAGTGAAAACGGCAGTTTATTACCTAAAAATGCTCAAAAAATAGTTAAGCCTAGCGAATCAACAAATACTGGAATAAAAATGACTGATTTTTCTAATGTAGCTCCCCTATTGCCAAATATAGGACACTTTGAGCAACCATTACCAAAAGAAAGGTCAGATGGATTTTTAACTGTATCGAGAAAAGTTTAAGAGGTATTATAACTGCTTAACTATAAAATTTTATTGAACTTTATAAAAAGATTGTCCCTCTGCTAATCAAGACCGTTTATGCTAGAATTTATAGCAAATAGTTATCTTTTTAGAGATCTGGAGGTAAACAGTGAACCCATTTTATAGACAACGTGAAAGAGGAATTGACTGGAAACTTATAACTTATCAGCTTTCTCTTTATAATGTACCCCCTGAAGAAGTTATGCATAAGCAGAAGCAATTACAAATGTGTATGGAAAGCTATAATCTTACGGAAACTGATCTAGTAGAAATAATCGTGCCCCTACTTAAAGATGATAAGAAAATAAACATTGATCTGATAGTAAATACAATAGCTCGAAAATGTCGAACAAAAAAAAGATCAAATCAAATGAAAGAAGCTATTAGAAAAAGCAGGAAAAGCAGCAACAATATAAATCTTAGTAATAGTGAGAAGAGGCTTTTAGATAAAGTAGAAAATACTTCTACTTCTGACTTTTTGTATTTGCTAAAGAAACGTAACAATAAGTATGAAAACCTGATAAGGTTGGCATTAAAACATCAGTATAAATTACCTGATGAGCTGATCAATATATTGTTTTATGATTATTTAAAAACTCATAAATATCTGAGGTATGATATTTTTAATAAGATAGATGATTGGCTAGATCATGGAGTTATAACAGCTAAACAAGCAATTGCATATTCTAAAGAAGTTGAAAGCAAGAAACAAGAAATTAATGCAAGGGACGTTTACTGTAGAACTGACAAAACATTAGAAAGTCGTACTGATTGGTCTAAAAAGAATAACTATATATATACAAAAGATGATGAAGCAAAACTAAAAGAATTAGAAGAATGGTTTAAGAACTACGAAAAAAAGTACTCTTAAAATAATTGTCTTCTCAAATCTGTTAAGTGAGAAGACAATTTTAATGATATTGAAATTAAACCCAATAAAAATCATAAAAAAATAGAATGTCTAATTAAGACATTCTATTTTTTTGGATGGTGTTAAAAATTATAAGAAAAAAGTTACTGACACCCTCATTTATAATCAGTATCTTCACTATTTTATTATTTATTATAATTATAGCAGTAGTTGCTGGTGGCTCTCTATCGGATCAAATCAGTAGTTGTAGTAGTGATGCGACTGATTTTAGTATCTCAGCTAAAGGCAAAAATGGTTCTTGGTCGCAAAAAGGAACTAAGGAATATAACATTGGTAAGTCTCTCTTTAACTTTTTAGTAAAAAAAGAGGGCTTTTCTGGAGCTGGTGCAGCAGGAGCTGTAGCTGTTGGTGTAAGGGAAAGTTCATTAAACCCTGCAGCTATAAATGATAAAGGTGGTGTAGCTGGTATATTTCAGTGGTCAGGCTTTACCAATAATGTAAATGGTCATCGAATTACTAATGGTGGGTTTATTCATGCAGGTAAAGTATCAGATTTAACATTGAAGAATGAAATAAAATTAACAAGTTATGAGCTACATCATGATTTTTCTTCCGTTCGTCGTGTTGTGGGTAACGCTAAAAGCCCTCAAGAAGCTGCAAAGCAGTGGTCTGTTTGTTATGAAGGCGTTGCGCTTTCTGATAGTCAGACTAATGAAGCGCAAATACAAAGTGATGCTAAAAAAGCATACCGTATTTTCGGAGGCTCTGGTTTTAAATCTAATAAAAGTTTATTAGCAAGTGCTGCAACATCTGCTAGTAATAGTGTGTCGGATAAGGCTGGGGATGATGAGTGTGATGCTGATTTAGCAGAAAGTGGACCATTATTGGCAGAAGCCCAAAAATTAATTGGCTACTTTACGTATGGTGGTCATACTAAGTCAAGCTATGGAGGTTGGAAAAATCCTAATAAGAATGGACTTACAGATTGCTCTGGATTTGTTTGGCTTTGTATGAAGCGAGCTGGTTATGCAGTCGGCAATGACGCTTTCGATACTGCCACAATGGAAAAAGATGCTAGGGGATCACATAAATTTCTAAAACAGATTAGTGCTAAAAGTGTGCGACCTGGTGATATCATCATCGTCAACGTTGGATCTGGTAATGGTAGTAATGGGCATACGGCTATTATCAAGGGCAATTACAAAGGCTATCAAACCAAAATTATTGAAATGGGTGGGGACGATCATAGTCATGTCCACATTTCTAATATTCATGATTCATTTCTAAGTTTGCTACAAAAAAATGCCAGAGTAATTTGGGCGAGACCGGTTAAAAGAAAATAAGGAGTATGCTTTGAAAACAAAGAAACCTGTTGAGCAATACAAAAAGTCAAGAAAGCTTTTAACAATATGGCTTGCAGCAGCAATAGTAACAGTAATTATAGTTCTTGGAATAATAGCAATAAGTGTAAATATTTATCGACATTATAATTTTTTAGAAATAAGACAGAAAGACCAAGCGCACCAAGAGCAAATACGTAAAACTAAGTCAAAGCCAAAGTTTAAAGAATATCACTCTAGTCACAATGTCGGAAGTACTCGAAGTAAAAACCTAACTAAAAAGCAAGTAAATGAACATATCAAAGCTGATATAAATTTTGCATTTAAAATTATGAAAGCTACTGGTGCTTCGGCTGGCTCAACTATTAATTATAAACAGCTGAATTTCAAGCAGGGGAAAATAATATATAAATACTATAATTCCCTTACACCATTAAATGAATTAAATCAATTAACCAACGTTAGTACTCAAACGGGTTCTAATTATTATGGCCAAAACGGACATAATAAAAAATATAATACTCCTAAACAAGGTGACACCTATGTAATTAATCAAATTAAGACTACATATCTGGATAAAACCTATAATAGTTACATTTACGATGTTTTTTTGCAATATAAAGCAGGTAAATTTAGCGTGAATAGATATCTAGAAGTAACGGTAAATCAAAGTACAGGTGCTATTGCCAGTGTTAAGGGTGAAGGATCTAATTTAAATGAATAAAACCAAGATTAATGAGCATAATAGTAATTTTGTCCTTACTATATTAATCGCTGTTGAAATAGTAATTATTGTTGTTTTATTTTTTTCTGTGAGCTACAACATACATTCCAGTAACTACTACAAGCAGCTCTATCTCACGGAAACAACCAAAAAAAAGCAGCTTAAAGAAAAGGCTCAAGTTTTAACAACAAATTTATCAGAAATTACTTCTGGCAAATTTGATTTACAAGCAAAACAAAAAAGGTTAAATACAATTTATACATTATTAATCAGATCATTGTTTGGGGATGCTAGGTCTACAGATATTATTAAAAATGATGAAAATAAGTATATTCAATATTTTGGCAAGAAAGGATGGAAATTACTAGAAAACATAGCTTTTTCAAATGGTAAAAAAAAGGTAGCTAAGACTAATGATGAAGTTAAAATTGCATTTTTGGATTTTAAAATACCAAATATTACTGTTGTGGCTTATACGAAATTCCAATTGCTAAACTCAAAAGAAAAGAAATGTGGTATTGCATATATAACTACACATTTTAACTTTAAAAATAATTCTGCTTTTAATACCTCAGTTGAAATAGCTTTTCCTCAAAATGATAATTGAGAGTGAAAATTGTGAAAAAAAGTGATAAAAAACATATTTTTGGGTTGCTTGCTTTGTTAATTTTGCTCATGTCATTCTTTTTATTTTATTTTTCGACACAAAAAAATAAAAGTGCTGAAAGATATAGAAAAAGTGAAAATGAGCAAATCTACTTAACCAAAAAAATTAAGCATAGAAAAGCTTATTTGAACAAATTTGCTTTCCAGCAGGCACTAAGTAGTCCCAATTTAAAAGTTAGAAAAAATATAATTCAAATGCAGGCGGCATCCCAAGCTGAAAAGGCAGCAAAGAGGCTCTTTCCTATTCTTCTTAATTACAATAACTCGGATGAATATAACAAAAGAGCCGCTTTAGCACAAAATCTTGTTACTAAAGATGTGATACGTAATAAGAGTCTTTTTGGATCAGATTATATTCAAGGTTCGCATTATGTTGATAGTTCAGAGCTCAAGTCGCAATATAGAAGTCTTAAGTTTGCAAGCGGAGTCATCAACGGTACCAATTTGCCGTTTTTAGTTAATGTCACATTTATTAGCTGGTTTTTTGGCCAAAATAAGGCTGTTACAGACGATATTTACTTTGGTACTTACAATTATGCTAAAAAGAAAATTACGGGGCTTAGACGCTTAAATAACCTTTATCAAAGCAATTTAAATACTACTTTACTTGAATAACCATATAACCTTCTTAAAAAGGATTAAAAATGTATTTTAAGGTTAATCTTACTTTTCCAATTTGCTGTCATAATAATTGTAGTAGTGAGCATGAACTAACATGTACCACATTTTTCCCTTTGTTAAAAAACCCCCCGTTATTTCTATATCACCTTTATAGTTAGAACTGTGTTTATCAACACGTTTTATAGAAAGAGGTAAAACATGAATATTTCTAAAAATGTTTCTGTTACTAGTTCTACTTTGGCAGCTCTTGGAGGCATAACTGTAATTGCACATACGCCTTCATTTGGTATCATTGCCCATGCGGATGAAACACATGCTCAAGATACAGAAAAAGATCCATCCGTTGGAGATAATAATGTGCAAGATTCAACGCAGGTATCAACAATTGATGATGCATACAATGATATTAAGGGAGATATGGAATATGATACTAACCCTTCTCAACATATCAGTATACCTTTTGAATATGATACTCCTGCTCATGCAGCACAATCTTGGGAGCATCGTAAAGATACAGAGATTGAACCTGGTACAGAAAACACACAGACTGATTGGAACATAGCTACAGGGACTAATGGTCATGCAGCGTCTGATACTTCTGCAAATGTAACAGGAGATTCATCAGAAAATAAATTTAATCCAGGAAATCGAATAAATTATTTAGGTGACAAATCAAGCTCTGTAAGAGAAAATTGGGTGCAAATTGAAAAAAATAACCAGGTATATGATGATTTCATTAATGGATACGGGCCGTATTGGGGACCTATATATTGGTCATGGTATTGTGGAGGATATTATCCTAACTCCTCAACTCTTGGTACTACTATTATTGATAATAACAACAATAACAATAATGACAACAGCAATAATGACAATGTAATAAATAATGCTGTTTTTAGTAGAGAAAAAACAAAAAAAGATAAGACGAGTAATTATTGTTACCAAAATGGAACTAATTCAAGTAATCTTAGTCATCATAAAGAATTGACTTTAAATTTCTCACAGTTGTCATCTTCTTTCGAAGATAAAAGTAAAAGCATTAATTCATCAGGAGGACAATTGCCTAGTGAAAATTCTGTTTTGGGAGCCTATGGCAAAAGGATTGAGGATACAAAAAGCGACAATAGCAAAAATAGAATTTTTAAAAATTTAGGAATTGTCACTGATAGAAATGAAGAACTAATACATAAGTCATGTAAGGATAATAGATCATTGTCAGAACAGATAAATAGTCATAATAATAGTGAAACTTACACTGATGAAGATTACAAGAAAGAAGAATCTAATAATAACCTACCTAATACAAGTGGTCTGACAGACAAAAGTCTTGGAAGTACTAATAATAGCTTGCCTCAAACAGGTAATATTGAAAAAGTACAAAAAAGCTCTGTTTTAGGAGCTGGGTTGATTGCTACTACTTTATTTAGTATGGGACTAACAAAGATAAATAATTTAAAAGGTGATTAAGAAAGTCACCTTTTTCTTTTATGGAGTTGTCACCTTTTTTATTTGTAAAAAGTGATGGGTTATAAACGCACAGCTTAATCAAATTATTAAAACAAGGAGCTAATTCAATGCATATGAATAGCAATATAATTAGTCTTTATAATTTAACTAATCGAATTACAGGCCTTCTAGCGATTACAAATATTGTTTGGTGTTTGTTAATAATAATACAAGCCTTTTTTCAGCATGAGGATTTGAATGAGTATGTAACTCAGGATAAAGAAAATCCTGCTAACTGGAAAGTACCTATTATTACTTTGTTCGTTCTATCAGTAAGCGCATTGCTGGTTTACTACACCCCGCTTTGGATTTCAGGGGGCTTAGGATTGTCTACTGTTATCATACCTATTGCTTGCTACTGCACAGAGTTTTATTTTATAAATGACTATCGCAAAGTACTCACCTTACATGTATACAGATCTTGGCATTGGGGTATAGTTTGTTTTGGTGAGTGTTTAGTGTTATTAACTATTTTTTCATCTATAATTTTTTGGATTTTTACAAACGCTGTGACTAATTATTAATAATTGTTTACAAACAAAGTAGTAATTCAGAAATATAAAAAACATAGAATTTGCGAAGTAATACGAAAATCTATGTTTAGTTAATCTAATTTTATTTGCCTGCTGGTATTTATGGCTTTTTACCGATAGCTTTATGTGTATAGTCATACATATCAAATAAAGGATAGGTCAAAGAACCAATACATCCTGTTATATAAGCAACAGCATATAAAATCCATTTAAAGGAATCATGATAACCTATACTATAAATATTAGCAACAATAAGAAAAACTGCTGCTATTGAAATCATTATGGAACGGATAGTCTTAACAAAAAAGTCAAAAAAATTGTTTTGATTTTTTTTAATTTTTTTTGCGCAGAACTGAAAATATCTAAACCAAAAAGGTAAGGTAACAACAATGAAAGTTGTACATATAACCATTAAGTCAAATTTATTTATACTTTTGTTTTTACTTGTAATAACTATCCATATAAAAAAATGAAAAAGAATCAGGAATGACAAATAAAATCCTGTTGTAAAATTAAACTCATCATGCTTTTTTAGTCTATTTGCTAGTCTTTTACCAAACTGTCCATTTATTATTTCTTTATATAAATTATTTATATTTTTAGCCAAAATACTAGGTATAATAATAAGAACTGAGAAGTAAAAAAGAAGTAGACAGATTGTACTTTCTTTTGGGTGTTTAGCTAAAAATAAAGCTAAAACTAAATCTAAAAATAAATTAAAAAGTAAAATACATGCTGATGACAAAATTAAATATATTATTATTTCACATATTATTTTTTTTACTTTATTCATGT
The DNA here is from genome assembly GCF_000970855.1 of Lactobacillus helsingborgensis. Classification (GTDB taxonomy): domain Bacteria; phylum Bacillota; class Bacilli; order Lactobacillales; family Lactobacillaceae; genus Lactobacillus; species Lactobacillus helsingborgensis. The sequence continues at coordinate 112,333 of NZ_KQ034055.1, read as the reverse complement.
CCATATAGATTTTGTTAAAAATAATATTAGGGATTAATAAAACAGCTAACGTCTTAATTATAATTCAAAAATTCTATTTTAGGACTACAATATTAATTTATTTAGCAAATAATTTTTAGCTTTTCTTAAAAGCTAAAAAAAAGGCTGAAAATTCAGCCTTTTTCCTCGTATATAAAGTTTAATTTGGTACTACTCTTTTAATTAAGGAAAGACACTAAGAGCAGTTTCAACTATGAAATTACCAACTAACTTCAAAAATTCTATTAGCAACTGTACCCCAATCGCTATAATTGATATATCCGTGGTAACTTACTGTTAGATAGAGATGGTTTGTACCAATGACTTGGACACTTTCTAGTTCAGTAGGATCATTGCTATTGTCGATATTTCTGTTGCCATCTAGATCAACGTCATCCCACTCTTCGTTGCGAGAAGCTCCCCATGGTATCTTGTAAATATGACGAGGTTCACTGGAGATTGAATATTTAGCAGGTGCATGTTCACTAGAAATGTAAATATTAAGGTCATTATCAATATCATATCCTTGGATTGAGCCAATAACTTTATCATCGGTTAAGTGTGGAATCATAAACGGTGGGTAAGCTTGGACAGGGACTAGTCCTTCAATGTTAAAGTCTGAAGTTCCTGCCGCGTCTAAAGCGCTATTTACGTCATCTAAGTAATACAATGTAAAGTAACCATTTCCTAATTTGTCAATGACTGCAAGTAAGAAATATCTATAGTTTGGTGAAACTGCAGCTTCTGAACGAAGTAAGTCTGTTCCAGCAAGACCAAAGCCGCCAGCTCTATTTAAATAGGATAGTCGTGGCATTTGGGTGTTAGAAGTGTAACTGGCAATGCCTGGAATTTTAACCCTAGCAATTTGCGTATCCCAGTAATATTTACCAGTTAATTTACCTTTGGTGCCTACGAACCAACAACCAGGCTTATTTGCATATTCCCAAGTCTGAGAATGTCCGCCAGCTGAATTGCCAACAAACTTTACAATTGGACTACCAAAAGTTATGTTAGTCTGAGGACGTGCGCGAAAAACGTAATTGTCAGATTTGTGGTGCTGTAAAGCATAAACAAATCCAGAACCAACATTACCTTTTTGAACAACATTGTGGTACAGACCAGTTTTTTGAATTGTCTGAGTACCCGTATTTAAATCATGTAACAGTGATATATATGGATTATATATCTTACTCATAATAATTCCCCTTTTCTGAAAATCAAAAAATTATTGAAAACAAGTTAATATGACTTCGAAGTCACTTTTAATATATCACAAGTATATGAATAAAGCAAACGTATGTTTGCTAAAATTGTATTTTGACTTTAATGATTGTTTATATTTAAGTTACATTAAGCCTTATAGAAAGGCTAAAGTATACGCATAAAATCAAGCGTATAAAAAAGCAAGAAATTTAATAATTTCTTGCTTTTTTATTAACTTTGTAAGTTTCTAATATTCTTCTGGCATTGTTTTTCTTGAAATACCATACACAGAATATTCATAATTAGTTAGGTATGCTAGTTTTCCTTGCATTTGTAAACGTCTCGTGGCTTCTTTGACCTCGGAAATTGTTGCCTTATCTGAGCTATTAATTTCTTTGGCCTTTTTTAGTGCATCATCATAAAGTTTGAAACCAGAAGCTTTATATCCATCAGTATTGTGAACTGCATTTTCCTGATCAATTTCCTTTTGGAGGTCTTTTTTATCTGCTGCAGTTGCTATTTTCGCATCTGCTTTAGCTTCATCAACCGTATTAAGAGGTTTCAAAAATGGACCAGAAATATATTTACTGTCAGCAGCTTTGATGAATGACATATGTTCTTCATTGTTTTCTTCAAAGTTCGTGTGCGTAAAGCCATTTACGTCACCTAAATGATAGTAGAGTTCAGCTTTGTTGTCCTTATTCGACCAAATGTATAACAATTCATCAACCGGAATTTTTTCGCCCTCAATAAAGGTCGTTAGACCGGCTTTATCAACCTGATTTGGTCGTAAGTCTCCATTAGCATCAAAAATATCAGTTCCAGCAGTAATTAAAACATAGGTGTCAGCGGTAAAAGTCAGCAGCCTTTGTCTTGGCTCTTTTTGTACGTACGATTTAGGAAACCAGCCAGTTTTTGTCCCACTAATAATGTAACTTGGTGAACTGGTTGGATCATACCTAAATAGGGTTTCACGGTTAACTTTTATTTTTTGCAAAGGCTTAACCGTGATTTGTTCTTTGCCCAAGCCAATCTGAACTCCTTTGGAGTCAATATCCTTTGGACTAATTGTCACGGTTGCTTCTGCGACATAAAGGGGCTTGTTATCAATGTTGCCAATATTGGCCGCATTAACATAGCCACCGGCTCCAATATTGTAGTAATATTTACCACCGATTTTTTTATAAGGGAGCCATGACTGATTATAGTTGTCATCATTGACTAGGAAATACTGTTTGCTATTCCGGTCAATTTTTTCTACAGAGCCAGAGTATTTCAAAGGGGTTCCTTTGCGCAAATGCGTATTCTTTTTACTGCCACGGAATTTGTATAGCCGTTTACCATTCTTATCGTAAACATAAGAATTGTAATTGAGCTCCAAGTTGCCATCTTGTACCTGTTTGTTGACAACACCAACATTAGCCGCCTTAACGTAGGCACCACCGGTTAAAGGATAGTAGCTTTTACCATTAATCGAAGTTGTTTTGGCATTACCGTTTACGGTGGTGCCCATACGCAATGTCCCTTTACTGTTATAATAGGTGCGCTTGCCCTGAGCCGTATAAACATAAGAATTATGATTCAACGTGAGAGTATCAGTCTTAGCAGCTAATACTTCTGTATTGCTTGGCATTACTGCGGGTATCATAGGACTAATAGCAAGAATGCTTGCTATGGAACCATAAACAAACTTTTTATTTAATTTCATTTAATCACCTCAAAAAACAATCGAACTTTCTACTAGTCATTATAGAACATATAAACCATTATTGCAGTGGTAAATTTTGAGAGTATTTAACTGGGAAAAAATCTTTTATAATCAATTTTTATAAAACTTGAGTAAACAACCCATGTATTTTGTCACTAGGTAAGCTATTTATGAAAGGAGACATTATGATAAATAGCTTACAAAGATGGATTCAGAACGTAATTAAGAGAAAAAATAAATTTCTTTTATTATTAAGTTTGAAAAACTTAGATGAAGCCATTGATATATTTAAAAAGCTCCAAAGCTTTTGTTGGCTCATTCCATTCACTATTTGTGGGATGCATATATTTTTTACAGTTTTTCCAATTATTAGAACTTTCAATTTTCAATTTTCAATTTTATTGTTAACACTGATATGTATTTGCAATATGATTGCCATTTTTGTGGTAAACCGCTATTTGTTTTACTTTTATTCGAATCAGTTGCAATTAGATTCTAAAACAAAAAAAGATAAACTTTGGTCAGTGCAGAAAACTTCAAATATCCAAGTATCCGTAACTATAGGATCTATATTAGGGTTACCGTTAACATTTACAGTTCTTCCATACATACAGTTTCTATACCTCCACCCTACTGTTACTGGTTGGACGGTTAGAATGACTGATGCTATTAATGGTAATACTTATATTTTACGTGTATTTATTATGTCAATACCAGTTATTGTTACGTTTCTTTTATACCAACGCTTTTTTTCGGAAGAAACAATTCAAAAAACGGATATAGACAAGTGGATGGTTAACTTCCACTATCACGATCCGCAACTACATTCACTTTTAACAGGAATTCCTATTAAAAGTGAGAAACAAATATGTGCATCTGAACCATACATGATTTTGGGTACTTCAATTGAAACTGGTGATATTGTTGAGCTTACACCTATTCATAGGAAAGAAAACAGTGTCTATTTTGGTCCAGTTGGTGCAGGAAAAACTTCTACAATTTTTATACCACAAATTTTACAAGATGTTGGGTACTACTTGCGCTACATACGAGATTTTCCTAAAATTTCCAAAAATCCAGATTATCTTAAAACAAAGCGTAATATTGCGACTAAATACCTCAATGGCTTTGCTGTAATTGAAACTTCAAACGACTTATGTAGTAGTGTTTATCAACTATGTTTAAATATGGGGGTCCCTAAGGAAAAGATTATCTGGCTTGATCCTACTAATCCTAAAACTCCGTCTTTAAATTTACTAAGAGGACCAGTTGATACTGTGGTTGAAACGGTAACTAATATTATAGCTGGCGTAAAAGCTGATAATAATGATTTCTTTCAGCAGTCAGAGCGAACACACTTAAAAAACTTTATTTATCTTTTGAGATTTTCAGGAATTATTGAAAATAAAATCGTAACGTTCACAGATTTGGTGGCTTTATACAACGATCTTTATCTTGTAGTAGATAAAATTAAAATTTTAGATAAATATGTCTATGCCCTGAACTCTAAAGTTGAAAAGGCAAAAAAGGAATATGAAAGTGAAAAAAGTTCAACAGATAAAAAAACAAGATATCAAGAATTATATGATAAATATGAAGTAGCACTAGGAACGTCTAAGTGGTTTCACAGTGAAATTACTCCTGCTATGTTTGGTAAAGGAATTATTACTCAAAAAACAGGTCCTCATGAAGGTGAGCCTATGTGGATTGATAAACAGGAAGAAAATATTAGAGGTCTTAAAAATACTTTAGATGATCTTTCTAAAAATAAGTATCTTAGGAGGGTGTTATTTAGAGATTCCGGTGAATTCAATTTAGATGATTTACTTAAAAACGGTGGTATTTTGTTGTGTAATACTGCTAAAGCAGAGTTACAGGATCAATTAGCTAATCGTTTGGGACAAATCTATTTAATGTCATTTCAAAACGCGACAATTCGCAGGAAGCCAGATAAAGTACCTATGTTCCCACTTTACGCTGATGAATTTCCTGATTTTGTTTCAGAAGCATTTAAAAGCTTTGTTGCACAAGCCAGAAAATATAATGTCCCTATAATTGTTGCAGCTCAAAGCCCTTCTCAGCTTTCTTATACATTTGGAAAAGATTTTTTTAACACCTTGATGAGTAATATGTTAACTCGAGGTACCTTTGGAGATTTAGGAGCTGAGGACGCTAAAATTTTAGAACCATATTTTGGGGAAAAGTCAGAGATAACTGAAACTATTAATGACCAGCAAATAGATTTAACAGCTGATTTGGATAGTAGCCACAAGATGATTTCTGCTAGACGCTCAACAGTACCAAATATAACTGCTTCAGAACTACAATCATTGGCTAGATTTAATATAGCAATACGACACCCTGCACAGCACGGCTCAGAAATGTTCGAAATAATAAAAACAAAGTTTTTAACGGATGAAGACATTAGAAACAATCCAAATGTTTTTGATATTAATGACGCAAGAGATCATGATGCTTTTGCTAATATGATGAAAAATACGATCCACATTAACTCAGATTTAGATGCCGTTGACTTAGAAATTGTAGAAGATATTAAAAAAGATAAACTAAACATAAAAAAAACAAGATCGAAAGGAGAACTAAATGTGTCAGGATTAGATGCGGACAGCGATCTTAATTCTAATCATGTTAGCTCTAGAAAAGTCAAAGAAAAGTCAAAGGAAAAGCTTGAGTTTGCTGAAATAGCACGTAACGCTGTGCATTCTGGTAAAGCCCATGGGGGTAATAACCGTTTGAATAATAACATACAAACTTTAACAAAATTGCCAGAACCATCGCCCAATAAGAAATTAAATAGTTCAGACCTTGCAAAAATATTGGAATCAACGAGTAGAGATAATGACCAGGGCGTGACAAAGCACAAAATAGCGCCCTATACGTCAGAAAGTTCAGCCTTAGTAGAAAAGCATATATCTGTTGATCTTGAAACGGAGAAGAGAAAAAGGTCTAATGTAGACAAAGAAAAGCAAACTTTACTTTTACAAGAAATATCTCGTTTACTTGTCCAAGTCGCAAACTCTAAAAAACTAAACAATTTTGAAAAGCTTGAAAAGTTAAATGGCATACCTGAGAAAGAATACGATGAGATATCACGATTGCTACCGGGAGACCACGATAAGATTCTAGCTAAGCATGATTCTTTTATTGCTAAACAGAAAGCAGAAAATGATGCAATTAAACAAAAGAATTATGGGCGTAACTTAGCAGAAAGTTTATCTGAGATGATTGGCACATTAGACAATTCAGAGAGTTTTATTGATGATGATGGCTTTGTCAATACAAACGACCGATTTATGCATCAACACGGAATGGATGAGAAATAATAATTATGGGAAATTTATCGTTAAATATTGAAGCAACTATTAGTCAAAATGTTAATAAACGATTGCTCTTTCGACAAGCTCTAGATAACAAGAAAACAGCAAGAATTTTAATCTTAAATGATGCCTACTTAAAAAGTGCAAAAGATTTTTTAAAAGAAGCCATAGGAGTAATTTTCTTAGATTGCTCAAAGAACGAATTACTTCTACGTCATGATTATGTGCAAGAACCTAAACTTTGTGATGCTTTGGCCAGGGCCTATCGCTCTCTAGAGCCAATACGTAAACTCAGATTAAATACCAAAGTTATTACGGGAATGTTATTGTTATTAGACCAGATAGCTAGTTTAAATGATGAGAGTATGTTAGATGCGCTAGAGCGCTTAAGACGATTAAGTGATGAAGAAATTTTTTCAGAAATTGAAAATATTAAATTTACATATATTTCAAAATCTCAAATATCCTTTCTGAAAATATTCGTTGAATCTTTAAAGACAAGTAGGATTGCTGCGTTTCATCAGCTATTAAAAACAGTATGGTCAATACATTCTCACCTTATGATTAAAGGTAAAATGAGAGAATCTTCAAATTGGCTACATAACAAAGGACTAATAATAATTCCGGCATCATGGCTACGTACAAAGACATATGCTCAACTCCTTCTTCAGTTTGGTTTTAATGATAAAGAAGTTATTCTGCTTTTAGATACGTCAACTCCTAAATGCCTTTTTTTGTCACAGATTACTAAATTTAAAAACGACATGTATATCTCACTTGACAAAGATTCCGACGGCTCTGTGAAGGGTAACTTAGCATATCAGGCAAGAAATTTATATATATCTTTACAATCTTATGATTCTGATCTGTTATTAAACTGGTTGGCCTCTCATTATCCTTCGTTCTTGGAAAATTATTCTATAGTTGATTTTCAAGATGCCATTTATAAATTTCAATATTCAGGTTTTCTTAACAGTTTTATAGGGGTGAACGATGGACAACTTAGTTTGATTCGCATTGAAAGCGATAATACTGTAACTCACCAAAAATTTGATATTAAACTAATTTTAGATAGTATTCAAAAAGATAAATTACATAAGAGTTCAGATAAAGCAATTCTAACAGATGTTGTTAAAAAAGTTTTTGAGCAAAAGCTTGAACCTCTTTATAATAAGATTAACTTAATTAATGACATGCTGAAGACACTAGAATATAAAGAAAATATATTTGAAGGTGATAAAATAAATGAAGAATTTCAAAAAGCATTAGATAGTCAGGATAATAACTAATTTTGAAATAGCAAAAAGGAGTAAATTCCATTGTTTCAATGGCATTCGCTCCTTTTATTTATCCTTAGCAAAAACTATGGGTATATACTTTAACCACATTTGGATATACTGTGGTGCAGTTATTTCATCGACACATATAGACTTTAAATCTTGCTCAAATGCTCTTATATCCAGGTCGTGATAAACAAAACTGTAATTGTTTTTAATCAAAGTTTCAGGTGTAGCAGTCTCCAGCCAATTTTTCGG
>NZ_KQ034055.1:4748-103930 GCF_000970855.1 Lactobacillus helsingborgensis | reverse complement strand
AGCAAGACTAATTATAGTTTGGTCATTAAAAATTAAAATGATGTCTAAGTTTATTCCAATGATTACAGAATACAACAAATTTAGCGATCGGCTATTTAGTGGAAGATAATTTTCTGAATTATTATTTAAATTAATAATATCAATTTTTTTTATTTTCATTTTGGTTAAATTGTTTGAAATGTCAACTTTTAAGCTATTTAATTTTCTAAGCCATTCTGCTGTCTCAAAAGACTTTTTTAGATCTACAAAAGTCGAATTCATATTTTTCTGTTTTACTTTTTCGTCTTTTTTTTGCTTGTCCTGTTTTTTAAATTCTGGTTTTGGCTCCCCTACTCTATTGCTTTGCTTTTTAGAATGGTTATTATCACGAGAAATAATATTTTCGTTTTTTAATTCATCCCCTTTTTCCGTGTTGGCTAAATATTTTGTGATTACATAATGAAATTTGTTGTTATCTTCATGATGTTCTCTTAATAACTTATAGAGGTAACATTCATAATAGCTTGCTAAAGTAGACTTGCTGACTAAGTTCACAGTATCTCTCCCTAAATTTTTGGATTTAATACAGTGTAACAATTTTACACTTTAAATTTTTGTTTTCTAGAAATTTAAAAAATTACATACTAGAAATAATATAATTTTGTTATTCAAACTATAGAAAGAAAAGCATATGAAGGAAAGAACAAGAGTAGATATTAGATTAGATTCAAGAAGAGATAAAGATATCATAGACTTTCTAAATAAACAAAGAAGCTTAAATATAACTCAAGTTATAAAACTAGTTATTAGATATTTTATAAAGGATTATGGGAATAAAGATCTTCTTTTATCGACTATGTTTGCAGAAGAAATAACAAAAACTAATAAATTATATAGTGAAAAAAGAGAGAAAATAATTTCCAAAAGTCATACTAAAAAAGAAAACACGCATGCAAAAGAAATTTGGGATGAAAACAACACTGAAGAATACTAATGAGTAAGATAATATAGATTACGAAAATTTATTAACATTGATAGTTTATCCCAGTACTAAATAAGTATAATTGTAAACATCTGTGTAAGTATAAATGTAAGTATAATTATACGTGTAAGTGAGATAATTTTTTACAGATTATTAGCGTATCCTGCATCATTTGAAAATATAAAGGAACGTTTATTTTTTAAATTTGTAGCCACTTATATTCATAAAGTTATTCATACGTATAAATATAAATAAAAACTGGAAACAATTTAAGTATGAGTGCTAAAATGTTCTTAAGATTTTAAAGTTATATTATAACTTTAATCACTGTTAATTTTATTTAGAAGCAAATGAAAGGATAAGAAGAATGAAATTTATTACATTTTCAGCTATCAAAGGTGGTGTAGGAAAAACAACACTAGCGTTCAACTATGCAGAATGGCTTGCTCAAGAAAATAATAGTAATGTTTTACTAATCGATTTAGATCATCAATGCAATCTTTCTCAGATATATGATCATTATGAAACTGACGGAACAGTTGGTGGTATCTTTTTGGAAAATAGTACCGCAGTAATTAGAAAGGTTAAAGATAATATTAGCTTAATCACAGGAGATATGCATTTAGATCAGATTGAAACATCAATTGAAAATAAGACCAATAAAAACATGCTTTTGTATATGTGGCTGGCCGATAATTATGATGCTCTGCATTTAGATAAATTTGATTACGTGATTTTTGACACTCGTCCGGATTTTGATACTGCAATTAAAAATGCAATTATTGTAAGTGATATTATTTTAAGTCCGATCACCCCTAGTGAACACGGGTATAATGCAAAGTTCAATTTGGAAGAACGGATAAAGGAATTAAAGAAGGAGGCTATCGATTTTAGTACTAGAAAATCATATGTAACAGCTAATCTATTTTATATTGCTAATATGGTAAGGCACAATACAAAGTCATCTCATGAATTATTGAATGTCATTGAAAAGGAAAAAGATGTACTCGCGGTTATACCCCAAAAAGAATTATTTAATCGATCTACTTTAGATAAAATTTCAATTACATCGATGAGTAAGGACCATAAGACCTATATTAGAAATAGAAAATTTTTTGATGAGATAAATTCAACCTTTACGAAACTAACAGATAAAATAAGTCACACATAATTTGCTTTGTTATAAAATATCAAATATACTTACATTTATAAGTATAAAGATACTTATAAATATTATAATATGATTTAGCTATAATTAAGCTAAAGATCTTTGTTTGGTAATAAAAATTATAATTTATAAATATAAATTTATTTATAAGTACAAGTATAAATAACCTTATATTTATAAATATCTTTATAGTAGTACATATAAGGGGGAAAATTATGGGCTTCGATCCAAAAAATAAGCAAATACAAGAAACTTTAAAAGAGGGCAGTAAAAAAGCTGAACAACTAAAAAAAGATAAGAATAGTCAATTTTCAGTTATTCCACCGATTAACTCAGTAAAGATAGAAAATACAAAAAATTATACTTTCAGTCTTAAGCCAAGTGTAAGAAAAAAACTAAAAGAAGTTGCAAGTATGAGGAATTATAGATCTGATTCTAAATTTCTTTCTGATCTCATTGAGAACTTATAATTAAAAGTAAGCAATCAGTATATACAAACACTTTGCCACTATGAAATGTCCCATAAAAGTTAGACAATAATCTGACTATTAGGAGCACTTTTTTATGAGTAGATATTCGACTGCTTTGAAAATTGAAGTTGTTTGTAACTATCTAGCACGCCAAAATTCTTTGGCGGGGTTAAACGAAAAAAGGGAAGGCTGTTAAATCAGTCTTCCCTTTTGCTATACGGCTTCAAATTCACAAACAATTATTTGCTGCAGTTTTAAGCCGTACAGCTCTAAGTTTCGTAGTAACTTCGCTAAATGTACACTATGTTAAGCGAAGTTGCTTTGGTATATATGGAATTATTTTTTGATTGGGTATTTAATTTGCTTAATTTGTAATTAATTTGCGTATTTGGGTTGCTTATTTTTTGTTATTTCTGAAGAATATCATCCACTCATAAACACATGTAATAACTGTTATTAGATAATCATACCAATGAAAAGCTTTTGCAAAGCCCACTAGAGAGAGGAGAAACACGGCAATCAACGCTAAAGTAAAAAAGATAGGTATAGCAAGCGTCATATTATATCTGGCAAGCCAAGTATCGATTGGCAGAAGCTCTAGAGCCAAGATAATGATTATTATTAAAGTAGTATTCATGTTGTAGTCACACCTTTAGATTATTTATAGATAAATAAATACGATTGTTCGTGCCGTCCAGTAAGCGACTGTGCTGTTAAAGTGAAGATAATGAATTAGTGCATATCGTATACCATCTTCAGCTTTACCTTCATAATCAGTTAGAAAGTTTACAAAAGCTTTTAGTGATTTAGCTTTTAAACTGTTACCAGTGATTTTAGCAACATATTTGGCAATTTCTTTAATTGTTTCTAACTTTAAACCACGCGTCAGGTTATTGTTTTGTTCAGTAATTTTGTCTTGTAAGAGAGTATTCTGTTGCTCCTCATTAAGTCCAGCACCATTAACAATTTGATCAAACTCATCTTGTTGATCTTTAGTTAATGAACCGTACAATGCCTCATATGAACTGTCGTTTTGATTTTCATTGGAATTACTTACGGAGTTATCCGTAGCAGCAAATGTATTTACTACAGTTGTTGCCATAGTCGTTCCTATAAAACTTGCTGCCGCAAGAGAAATTCCCAATTTTTTAATGGTACTTTTCATAATAGTACGCCTTTCATAAAATTTTAGATCAATGTCGACATTGATATTAAAACTATAATTCAGTATAAAAATTTGTCAACAAATAATATTAAAAAATATTTATGTATATATAAACATATAGTTCATTAAATATCCAGTTAATTTGTGCTTGATAATATGAACTTATCAAATTTTTCAAAGATTAATAACTAGAAGATAAAATAAAAAATGACTCTTACGAGTCATTTGAAATATTGATTACTTATTTAAAAAAGACAGTGGAAATTAATATTATAGTGGGTGCAAATATTGCCAAAATAACTTTAAATACGTTACTTTTAAACGTTAAGTTCCCTATTGTTAGTGAATAATTATAAGCCAGTTAGAAGTGAACTTAATATGTCTCAAGGTCTTATGCCCAATTACTTAAAAATTTTTTGCCACCAGTGTTCATTTTTTCGAACTGGCTCTTTTAGGCCATTAGCAATATTTTTTCTTTATGTTTTAAAGAGCCCAGGCAGTTACCCAACTAAGACGTGAGCTTAAAGTCAGCGTACCTTTTATTCTTGATACCATTAATGCCAATTCCAATCTGCTGCACTTATCCCGCAGTAATTACTACTATAATTTTAGAGAAGAAGGACCAAGAGCGGGATAATCGAGAAATAATGGCTGAAATCAAAGCTATTTATGAAGAACACAAGCACCGCTATGGCTATCGCCGCATTACTGCAGAGCTTAATGAATAAGCTGAAATTATTTGACATAGTCAGTAAACGCTAGCACAAATACAGCAGCTATCGCAGCACCCAGGGTCCGATTAAGCCTGACCTGATTAAACGCAGCTTCAGTGCGGTTTATTCCAATCACAAAAGGTATTCAGATATAACTTAGTTTAAGTTTAAGGGTCAAAAGACCTATTTATCACCGATCATTGACGGCTGCACCCAAGAGATTGTTTCTTATACCATTTCCCGCAGTCCTAATCTTAACAGACTATGGATATGTTAAAAAGGCCTGGCAAAAATATCCAGCCTTGAATGGCTTGATATTCCATACTGATCAAGGCTGGCAATACCAAAATGGACAGTTTCAAGCGTGGCTGAAAAGCCATGGCATTGACCAATCAATGACACGCAAGAGCAATTCCCTTAATGAAGGGTTAATGGAAGGCTCCTTCGGCATGCTCAAACGAGAAATGTTTTATGGTTTTTAAAAGCAGTTTAACAGATTTTAGATTATTTAACTAATAGAAATTTGCGATAAGATTAAAGCCCACAGCTGCATCAGCATAATCTGTGTTCTTATCCCACGCTATGCCTACTCCCATTTTTGTATAATTGGGATTAAGCAATAAATCACGGTGTTGCCAGTTAGAAGCAGCATCATAATAAATAAAACAATCTAAAATTTCTTTTGCAGTTATTTCAGGTGAACCATAAGCACTCGCTGTGCCACCAGCTAAAACTTCACCAAACTTTGTTTTTTCACCGTTAGGTCGAACATGGCTATAGTTTCGAAGAGTTTCCTTAGCACGCAATTTGGCGTATGAGTGTAAAGCCTCATTGTAAATAAAAGGCCTCATTCCCTTATTATTTCGTAAAGCATTTAATTGGCTAAGAAAGCTGTCTTCAATAGCCTTTGTGTAACTATCATTTTTAATTTCAGTGATAGTTTTTTTAGGGCTACTAGACAATATAGATCTATTTTCTTGGTCTGCATCATCCTTATCTTTTTTACTTGAGTTTTCAACATCAGTTTTTAATAGCCAATTATCTTTATTTACTGCTAGCCATTCATTACCGTTTGAGTCCCTTTGTTTTTCATATATTTTCTGTTTACCAATAAAATCATTTCCAAACGCACTGTCTTTTTGCGGTATAACGTGCGCACTAACATAATTTTCGAGGTTAATAGTAAACAGATACTTTTTTATTTTTCTAACATTGGACTTTTTTATGTACTTATTTTTACCGATTCTAATAAACTTTTTTCCTTTTATTTTTTTCCTATTATAGACTTTTATTAATTTGCCCTTTTTTAAAGTAAAGTCAATTTTTCTTTTTCCTTTGTTATTGTAAATAAAGGCATTATGAGTAATCTTTGCTTTCTGATAGCTAGAAGCTTGGACAACATTATGAAAACTGTTTGTTTCCACATCAACACAACTAAATAATGCCAGGGATAAAGCAATACTACTGTTTAATTTAATCACTTTCCTTTTGAAATTCATTTTTCCTCCTTGTGATAGTTAAGAATATTGTTTACATGACTATCATAATAAAAGTAAAATTTTTATTCAGAAGTTTTCATGTAATGAATTTTATAAAAATATGAATGAATTTCTGTAAATTTAAAAAGTAAAGCATAAATTTAAATTCCCTCCTATTATGTTTCTATACAGACTAGTAAGTTTTTTCTGTATATTGAATAAAAGTGAAGGGAATTGTTGATGAAATTAAGCAAAGTAATTAGTGAGAATAACGTAAAACCTCACAAAAAAATAAAACTTTCTTCGGCTATTGGTTTAGCTTTATCTGTTTTTTTAGGATCAAGTGAACAAGCTTTTGCAGCTGGACATCATTATATGAGGCTTGATGCAAAAAAGCCACCATCTTCTGTACAGATAGTTAAAGATTCTTTTGGTACAAGATATTTTGCTGATGTTAATGGACCAGGAGGATTTGATGACCGACATGAAGCAATGCATTCAAGCAAAGGGTTTCGTTTTTATTGCATTAACCCGGGAAAATATACACCTTATGGAACATCAAAGAAAATAGCTACCCAAGCTTCTGTTGGTGTAAAAAAAGTTTTACGAGCAGGGTTTGGTGTAAATAGTGCAGAAGAAATGGGATTTAAGGGATATAGTTCTGAAGCTGAATATGCGACACAATTAGCTGTTTGGGTGGCTTGTGGTGCAACAACCCATATTACCTGGCACAACGATGCCCATGGTAAAAAAGTCCATGAAATTTATAACTGGATTCAGAAGCATAAGAACGATAAAAAATACAATACATCAGGTAAAACAACCTTAAAGATTAAAGCAACTAATGTTAATAAAGAAAAAGGTACAGCAACACTGACACCAATTGTCAGCGAAAATGGTTCTCCCATATCTGTGGATGTTACATTAGAAGCTGCAAATTTAACGACAGCTGATTTGAAACCGATTCCCAAATCAATTAAGTCTAATAAACCAATCAATGTTAAACTAAAAGAAAATGGTGAAAATTCGGATGATATACCTAAAGCTTCAATTACTGCAACTACACCACGTTTCGTTTTAATAACGCCAGTATATAAGTCATCTTCTGCTAATACCCAGAACACCGTAGGAATTGTAGGATGTAAATCGGGGAATGCACAAGACACATGGTCTTTTAGTAAAATTTTTGAACCTAATACACCGCCAACGCCGCCAGAAGTTAAAAAAATCAAAGCACAATTTGATCTGGTAAAAAAAGACGATGAAGGGAATCCTGTCAATGAGGCTAAATTTGATGTGTATACAGCAGATGAAGGTTGGTCGATGGATCGATTAATTGGCACTATTACCACTGATAAAAATGGGGTTGCTCGTTCGGGTATCATAGATCCAGGACATTATATCGCTATAGAAAAATCAACGGGAAAGAATCTAGATGTAGATGCGACTCCAGTAGAAATTGATCTAACTGAGGAAAACTTAACTAATAATGCCAAAATTACTAAGGAAGTGATAGATGGCGAAGAAATAATCGTCTATCACTTGACCGTGCAGGGTCCGATTAACAATCACAAAAAGCCGCTTTTGACCTCGCTTTTGACCAATTTAGAAGACAATACGAAATATAGTCAGCCGATTCATGGGCCTCAGATCTTAAACGAGCATTTGTATTTTAGTCACTTAGTCGGCACTGTTAGCTATAACGTGCATGCATGGCTGGTAGACAAAGCGACTGGTCAACCGCTGGTAATTAATGGGCAGAAAATTGAAGCTCATAAGACGATCGGTTCTCCTAATAATGACAGTAACGACGGTGGAATAGAAGCTGTAACTGACCTTCAATTAAGAATACCCAACGCCTCCTGCTTAGCTGGGAAAGACCTAGTAGCTTTTTCAGAAATAGCACGCAGTGATAAGCCCGAACATTGGACAGCTGTCCATGAAGACTTAAATGACAAAAACGAGACAGTGCATTTTTCTAATCCAAATATCCATACCAATGCTGTTAACAAGGAGACTTTAGGTAAGCAGCTACAGCCAACAGACGGCGAAACTATTACTGATGTAGTCAGTTATCGGGAACTAATTCCAGGTAAGCAGTATACCCTGAAAGGTATAATTATGGATAAGGATAGTGGAAATGCAGTGATGAATGATGGTAAAATGGTAAAATTCATACACAAATTCACTCCAGCGGCCTCTAATGGTCGAACTAGTGTCAAGGTTAGATTTGATGCGCATCATTATCGGAACCACAGGCTTGTAGTCTATGAAAGTCTGTATTACAACGACTATCTGCTTACAGACCACCGCGATTTAAATGATATTGGTCAGTCACTGGATACGACCAATCCACAGCTACATACGACACTAAGCGATAATACACAGAAAGTTCTAGCACCGAAGAAAGAAAACACAGTGGAAGATATTGTTCGTTACACAGACTTAATTCCAGGCGTGACATACAGCGTGCGCGGAAAACTGATAGATCAAGTAACAGGTATGCCTGTGGTTAAGCAGGGAGTACCAGTCATGGCAACAGCCACGTTCAAGCCCAACCTTGCTAACGGGACAATAACGCTGACCTTTGTATTTGACGGGACGCAATACAAGGGACACAATATTACAGCTTTTGAGAGTATATATACCAATGGTAGAATTGTCGCGGCTCATGAAGATTTGAGCGACGCAGCACAGACTGTTGCAGTAGATCATACAAGTGGCACAGTGATCCCATTGCCACAGCCTCGCCCGGATACCAGTCACAATAGTGCTCAAGTTATTGTTAACAACAATAACAACAATAATAACAATAACAATATTACGAATGAAAATAGTAATAACATCATAGATGACACGGGTAATACTGCCTGCAGGCAAACTGATAGCATTGCAGACATAGAAAGCAAATGTTTTGACACAAATAAAGTTTCAAGTTGTAGTGAAGGAACGGTGGGGAAAAATTGTCAAAAGAGCTCAATTGGAGAAGATCTATCCAAACAAAGTGAGACCGACGAACTAAATCGTGATAAACGGGTACCAATAGAGGAGAGCAAATCCCAAATGGATATCCATACCATATTGCCAGTAATGCGAAAGCAAGTAGCCACAAATAAAGCACAGCCGCTACAGACGCA
This sequence comes from Lactobacillus helsingborgensis, assembly GCF_000970855.1. Taxonomy (GTDB): domain Bacteria; phylum Bacillota; class Bacilli; order Lactobacillales; family Lactobacillaceae; genus Lactobacillus; species Lactobacillus helsingborgensis. Next base: position 94,838 of record NZ_KQ034055.1, on the reverse strand, counting down.
GAAAGAAATCCTGCCACAAACAGGAATAGGAGAGGATAGGCCTCTGCAAGGGGTAGGAATAGCTATGTTTGTTACCGCTATGAGTAGCTTAGTATATGACGCAAGACGAAAACAAACTGTAGCATAAAAAGCGATAACATATAAAAAAATCTATATTATATACTATATTTTTTGAAAACCAGGTAAGTCAATAACTTGGTTTTTTTATGCTATTAGGAATCTAAATTGTAATTGAATCAATATATAAAATTTATAATTTTATGATTACAAAGATTTTTTACTTATTATGTTAAGTCTAGGCTAAAAACTTTTTGACAAGTAAACTTTGAAACTCTTTTGGATAACAATTAAGTAAGCATTTTGTACATTATTTCTGGATGCTTTTTTTATACAGTGAAAAATTAGAAAAGAAGCCATATAATTCTGGCTAGTATAAATATATTTATATTTATGCTTATATTAACATTTATAAATATAAGTAATTAAATATATAATTATCTGTAGTGGCATTCTTTTTACTTGTTTAAAATTTTTAGACCAGATTTAAATATATAATTTCCCCAAAGTTGATTTTATCGTTTTTGGAAGAAAAAAATGTATTTTGAAAAACTTTGATAATCTAAAAGAACAATTTTTGTATTTGTTAGAAGGAAAGTGGAAGCATATGAGCATAGATAATTTATCTGATGAGTTAGGTAGGGAAAGATTAGGAGACAATATTCAAGATATTCCATCTGATGGAGATGGTAAAAAAAGTGAAGAAAATAAAGTTAAAGGGAAGATAGCATATGAAAGTGGTGACAACACTATCCCAGACTTTTTAAGTAAAGCAGAAAAAATACCAAGTTATATGCAAGAAGAAGTTGCTGAACACCGTCGTCGAATGAATTCACAGAGTTCCTTAAGTGAAGAAGACTTAGTTGAAGCTGAGGGTGAATCTGTTAATACATTTAAAATTGGAACTAAAAATCTAACAATGTTGAAGATGAGAATCTACGAGAATAATGCTCCTATATATATACCTATGAACCATGCTGGGACGTATTATAGACATCTAGATGATTTAGTTGGACAACGAAAAAAAGTAGCGATTGATCAATTTGTTCAAACTAATGAAGGAGAGGCTGACTCCGAATATATTTTACTTGGATCAATTCAACAAGCTGAGTTCACTGTGGGCAATCCTCTTTATAATCAATACATTAAGGAACCTAAGCAAGTTACCTCAAAAGTCCGAGAAGGTGTTATAACACGAATTGTTGAAATTCCAGAAAAAATTATTGACTCTAATGGTGAGCGTAAAGTGGTACCACCTCGTGACATAGTTTTCTTTGATTATCACGGGATATCGTTAAGTATGCGTGGGAATGATTTTTGTTACTTGAGTAGAGTAGAACCGTTAAGTAAAAGAGCTTTTATCGGTCAAAAAATAAAATTTTCTATAACAAGAGTAATAAAATCTGACTATCGGGAATCTCAACGTGCAAAAGATGATGTGGAAACAGGTTTGTCTGTTCCACGTGGTATAAGATATATCATTAATACAACACGATTACCTTTTATTCCTGACCCAGCAGATGAAATAAGAAATAAATTAAATAGTAGGACAGTCTTTAAGGCTTATATTATTGGCGTTGATCCAGTTAAAGGAATTTTAGTAGAGGTAGCTCCAGGTTGGTCAATAAAGGGCGACTTATCGGGTAGATCTCCTTTCAAACCCACCTCTTTAGATGCAGCTAAGCACACCCCGGTAACAGTTATATTGACTGGCATAAACTTTAAGACACGAAGTGGTCGTTGTACAATAATTAAATTTCCACAAGGCGTTGCAAGAACGGATATTAGTAAGATGATGTAACAAATGAAAATGAATAAATTTTCTAAAAACAATTATTTTAAACCACCAGAAGATAGTATTCCAACCACAAATCTTAATGAAAATCCGTTTATTGATATTAATAATGGAAAGTTATTTTTACCGTCATTATTTACAAAGGAGGAAGAAGAACAATTTGAAATTCATCGAAATTTCATGCAAGAAGGCTTCGTTCGAATTCAAGATTCAGTAGCACATATTTATAGTTATGAAATTGCTGACGATTTTAATTATGTAATATGCCAATTAAATGACGAGGATTTATACTGGTTGAAATTTATTGGTCGATTTAAAAGCGTTCAAAAACTGCAAATCTATCGTCAAACTATTTTATATCCAGATATATTTACTCGTTCCAAAGTTGAAAAGTCACTAAAAAAACTATTTAGATACGGTCTAATTTGGCAATGGGACTTTAATAGAGATTTTTTGAAAAAAACAGTAAAGGTGTTTACGTTATCAGTGAACGGCTTTCGCTTTTTAGAGTACTTTTTTAGCAGCGAAAGACGTTATTTTCAACCGCAAAACTATTTTACAATAAAATCTATTTATCATATTCGTTTTTGGGAAACAGTTGACATATATCAGCTGTTATTAAGCTTACCGATATACAAAGGTTTTGAAACTTTTTTTAACTTAGGTAGGGTTGATGAAAATATGAAAAAAAATATGACATCCCCGTTGCAAATTGCAATTGAACTTGTTCCTAATCAGATTGAAAATTTGGTTTTTTTTCCAGCTTTGCAAAGCGACAGTATTGATTACTACAAAGACGTAATAATTCGTTGGAATAAGTTTACTGAAAATGGTAGTGATCTGACTAAGCCAATAAATAAACTAAGTGGAAACCAAAATATCTTGGTCTTTTATACTCCTACAGTGAAACTAGCTTCACAATTAAATGTTCAACTAAGTTTAGCAAAATTTAGATTTCCGATATTACTATTAGTAGGCTCGGTTATTCAAAAGGATGGGATTGTTAATGCATTCTATCTTTCCAGTGACGATAGTTCATCTGGGTTGAAGCAAATAATTTTACCTAATTTAATTGATACTAAAAGAAAGAAAGAAAATGATGGTTAACTTTCTAAAACTTCTCAGCACTTTGACTATGTTTGGATCAATGGTTCTATTTTTAACTGCATGTGGTGGTAGTAATGCAACTACTCCGGTTGCGCAGCAAAAAGTTAATACGAATGAAAAGCTAAAAAGCATTAGTTTAGATTTCTATATGGGTGATATAGCTCAAGCAGAAGGAGTTTTATCAATACCAGTAATTTTGACTAACTCCGGAACTGATAGAACCGTTATTAGTTCTCAAAATTTTTTTCTCAAAATTGAGAACCATACCTTTAAAAGTTTACAAGTACCAAATGAGCCAAGTGATTTTCATTATGCTCTGGGAAGTAATCAAACTTGGGGAAATACAATTTCATTTTATATAGGAACCGAATTATTAAATAAAGATTTAAAAAAAGTTTCTTTGGTCTATCGTAATGACAATGGCATTTATGTAAAAGCTAAATTTATTGATAGTGCAAATGCCCAACAAAAAACTCAAAATATAAATAATAGCCAATATCTATCTGTTGGAGACTACTATTTAAATGCTAAAAACTATATCAAACAAACTAAAGACATTGTAAAAAGTGGCGGAAATGCTAACTCTCTAATGTCACAATTTCAAGATTCAAAGTTTGACCAATTCCGATTATGGATAGTTGTATCAAGTAAATTTCCCGAATACATTATTATAAAAGCAATAAATAATACTAATTCGAATCTTATTTTTTCTTTTTCAGATATCGAACTTCGAGATAAAAATAAGAATGATTTTTTAGTTCATCCTACGTACCGTGATTACAATGCTTTAATTTCTCATGGAAAAGCAATTAATATTATTGTTCCAATGGAAAGCAAATTAAAAGCTAAGAATAAACCATATCAAATTTATTTAAGATCGTCTGAGGACAACGAATTCAATTCAACACAGAATAGTTTTAATCCTGCTGAATTTTCATATAACAATAGTAAAGACTTTTCCTCTGTATTATCAACAACGCCTGATCAATATCCCAAAAGTGGTATAAAATGGCTTTTACCAAAATTAGATAAAAACAGTTTAAAGATTCGTGTAAAACTCTATGACTATTTTTATGTAACATATACAAAATCTAGATTTGAACTGGTGGGATTAAATAATGATGGAACGGTAGGAGAAAATGTTAAGCCCTATAAAGTGACACCAACTAAAATTACTAATACTGGAAGTGATGTTGAATTTAAATTTAGTGATTTAACAGTTGTAAAAACGTATAAGAAAATAGCGCTTAGATACAATAATAAAACGCTATGTACAATCAAATAAACTTTTTACTAAGTAGAAGTAGTTACTTATATTTATATAATTGACATCCCGTATAGTATTGCTTATAATTTCTGTGAAAGTTTAAGTTAAAAATAATTAAGTTATAAGATGTGGAGCAATGCTATGGATACTTTGTATAAACGGAGAGCTATAACTTTCCTAAAGAATCTGCACAGGATAAAACTTGGGCCAAGTAGAGAACCTCTAATGCAACATGTTAAAACTTGCTCAGGATGTAGAGACTGCTTGATGTATCGACCGTTAATAAAAAAAAGGGAAATACTTTTAAATGCTACTGAAGTAGCAGCTGGTATAAGCGTTGCACAAGCAGAAGAATTAAGGGCTGTACATCCTATACATTATTTTTATCCTAATGGTGATGAAATCCGCTTATCAAATGGAGATTTGGATCCTGATGTGTATTTTTATCTGAAAAACGTTGATGGATATGACGGCAGAGGCTTTACAGATCAGCAAATTTGGGATTATTTTAATATTAATAAATCAGAAGCTCAGAAGTTTAAATCAAAGCTTTTTGACGGTATTAAAGAACCAAAAGAAGATTACATTAACGGTCAAGGACTTAAAGCAATTAATAAATATAAAGAACAACATGGTGGACATTTTGCTACAAAAATTAAGTATCATAGCAAAAGTAATAAGTGACATCAGTAAAAAAACTTGAATCACTACTTAGAAATAAGTAGTGGTTTTTTATTCAGAAAATATAGAAGATATGGATTTTTACTTTACTAATAATGAAACAAATGAGAACCCTATTGATCTTGGTCTCACAGATTTAGTCAGTTACAGTGTCAACACTCAACACTCAATAGAACATGTTAAGGTCATTTATGACCTTAAAAAAAATAATTGTCTTATTGATGCAAAGCTATCAAATAAAATTTTGCTCACCGAAGTATCGCCTAAACTGATTAATCAATTAGCCTATTTGATCAAAAGAATGTTAGATGATTGTTTAATGATCTACAAAAAAAATTTTTTAACGAAAATGATTTTTGAAACTGATTTGGATGTGCTGGGAGTTGTTTATGACACCGTTAAAGTCTCTTGTTTTATAAAAACAAATAACCTGCCAGTTTCAGTAACAAGTTGGCAGATACTGAAGAATGCTCTTGAAAAGAGTATACAAGCCGAAAGAGCAGAAATTATTGAAAGACCGGCAACATTGCTAATTTTAAATTTAAAACGTAAGAAATTGCGTAATTTTACTATTATTTATGATTTTGCAAAAGATTCGAATGTTTTTCAATTGCCTTTTTCAACAACTTTGACTGATGCTTTAAGGGGGTTAATAGAGAGGTATTGTAATTTTAAAGGCACACATGAAGTCAGTTTGTATTTGCAATTTGATCTTTTGCAGCGCAATACACTTCAAATTAAAAAAGGTAGATTATATCCATCTCGTAAAATTCGAGAATTATCAATACCAGAAACTAAGTTTATTATTTCTCAGGTTAACCAAATGATGTCGTTAGTTTCCAACGCAAAGATATCAAGTTTTGAATTATCTAGGCAAAGAGATGGAACATATGGATCAAATTTTGAAGTAATTAATGATGAGCATCTCTCAAAAAAATATTCAAATATGTTTTGTGTAGATTATTTTACCAGTTGTGAGATAGCACAAACATTTCAAAGGGTATTAGATAAATATTCTTTACCTAAGTTATACAGAGAATGGATAAATACAGTTGCTGTTAATATATCTGTTAAATCTGGTAAATGGATAGATACTTTCAAATATTATAAGTTGCAGCATCAATTTGATAAAGATGAGAATGCTGTGGACCATGCAAAACATTTGGTAAATATAGCAAACAAGGAAATAAAAAATTATGGTAAAATTTGTGACTTTGACGTGGTTACACATCACGGAATGTTAACAGAACTAGAACTGCTAGTAAGTGATATTAATAAACTGAATTATCGGCCATTTAAGCCCATGAAATTGCCCTTAAATGCTTTACTAACTATAGAGCCCAAAGTTTATTATCGATTTAGATTAAGCCCCAATGGATATTATTTACTATCAGAAAGGTATTTGGGTTGGTCTAAACTATGAAAAGACTGTTTATGTTTTTAGTTAACGGTACTAACAAACTACCAGGTTATTTTAGCCATAAATTTAATTCAAATACAGATCGAATAATTCACCACACAGTTGAAAAAAACCATTTTAGTTTAAAGCCAACTTTAGCGCTTGTTAAAACGTTAGGAAATATAGCTAGGTATGTTGACTGGATAAGTCTATTTAGTATTCTAGCTGGAGTAATTATAGTTTCTACTAGTTTAATTGGGAATAATGGTAAATGGCGAAAAAAGGGACGCGGTTTAATAATTGCTGGTTATATTTGGATAATAGGCGCTCACTTTATAATAATTAGTGTGCCAGCAATGGGAAACTTTGGAAATATGAGAATCATAAGTTTTGCCCTAATGCTTATTGGACAAATACTGTTCTATGTGGTTTCAGCTGTGTTATATGCAATAGGTTCACATCAAGCGGAACTTTATGAAATGTCTTCACAATCGTCTAATCGAAGAAATGCAACTTCAGCTTATCATTTTATGATTGTAGTAATGCTTATAGGTGCATCGTCTTATTTTGTAGCTGGAATGTTCTAAGGAAAATAAAATGATGAAAAAAACTCATAACTTGATTGATTTATTTACTGAATATGGCCTAATTTTATTTATTTTTGTTTTACTTGTAGGAATAATTATGGTGATTTTCAATATTTGATTTAACAATTTTTTTTAAAGTTTTATTCAGTTAGTACCGTGAAGTAATATAGAAATTTATATTGTAATCTATTACGATGAATTTAATTAACTTATGGAGGAGATATTGTTTAAAAATTTATTAACGAACAAATCATATGACAAGCTATTGCTAAACGTTGAGGGAACTGCGTTTGGCATAATGATTTTTTGTGTTTTAGTATTTTTTCCTATTGTCCACTTCTTTCCAAAATTTAAATTATTAATTGTTTTTATTTTTCTAATCGCGGGAATAATCGGGTTTAGTATTTTTTTACTATGGAAATTAAGAGATTTCAAAGATTTTAAAGATCATGCTTATCCGTTGATATTTGAAGCTAGAGAAAAGGAAAGAGAACAGAAAAAGGGAAAGAAAGATGAGCGAAGGGCAAATAATGAGTTTGAAAACTTATAAGTTATATAGAACTATTAAAACGTTAGTTTTTGGGATAATGTTATATGTGGGAATTACTTTAATGTTTCTTGGCTCTGGAATAGGTCAATCGTATATTGTAAGAGAGAATGCTCAACAGGCGAGTAAGAGGTTAACAATTAAGAGCGCAGATAAAAATAGAAGAGAAGTTACATCATATGATGCTTCAAAAACAAAGTCGATCAATATTACCGAATTATGGCGAGCAAAAAAATATCCTGCTAATCCAATTGGCAGGATGTCTATCCCTGTTGTAAATATTCATAATCCATTATTTCAAGGATTTGGCTCACATAATCAAAATTTGAGCTATGGTGTTGTTACTGCTGTTAATGGTAGGACATTAGGAGCTAAAAATAATTATGTTCTTGCAGGCCATTACATGGGTAATTACGGGCCAGCAATCTTAGATAATCTTCATTATATGAAAACAGATGATATAATCTATGTTACTGATATGCACAGAATCTATGCATATCAGGCAAAAGTGATATCCTTTACCGTGAACCCTAATCAAATTGAAGTTGAAAATAATCAACCTGGGAATAGTTTAATTACTTTGATTACTTGTTCTGATTTTAACATCCCAAAATATGGTTATGGAAAGCATAGAACAGTTGTACAAGGCCAACTTATTGGCTCTGTACCCGCAACTAAAAACAATATGGTAAGGTGCGAATTAACAGATCGGGATAACCAGGCTAATAAAATAAGAGCGAATCAAGCTAAAACAATTGATCCTGCTACTAAAAAGGTAGTTTTGGTAAGAAAACCTGCTAGAACGAAACTTTATCAAAATATTTCTTTTAAACATATAGCAGCTTTTTATACGGGAGCTTTTCTATTGATAATGATAGCTTTTTTAATAAAAATATGGTTACCATTAAATTAGAGTGGGTAATAGTTTTAGAAGTTTAATTTTTATAGCTTATATCAAACTAAATGATATAATTAATTTGTAAGCTATATAGGTATTGACATGCTACACAGATATAATTCTGTGTGAACTTCAAAATTGAAGTATAGATAGTTTATTTCAAAGAGCTTTTAATAAAGCATGAAAGTATAACGAATTTTGACCTAAGAGTCATGCGAAATAATAAAAATACGGATTATAAAGGGAAACATTGAACAATTTCAATGTTCCTTTTTTGTGTAGGAAAGAAGGTGATGAATATAAGATAACAACGGGAAGAATTGATTGGTGAGTTTTATTAGAAAGGGAAGAAATGTTGTCGAGTAAAAAAACAGAGTCGAAAATTACTGATTTAGAAAGCAAATATGGGCATCTCACGCCAAATGGAATGAAAGATAGTGACTATCCTAATGAAAATTGCGTTAGATTTCTTCGATTTGCTGGTGGACAATGTCCAATTTGTGGTTCGGATCATTGGTGCCAAATCAATGTGACAGGCACAAAGGTTGTTTGTCAACGGGTAAAAAACGAGACGGATGTCATTAACGGTTTTAAATATAAATATACCATCAAGAAAATTGAAGGATATGTTTATCAACTGGTAGATGACAGCAAAGCAATAAAACTTGATAAAACAATTTTTAAAAGAAATTCAGTTTTTGAATTAGCTCCTACGTTTAATTTAGATACTATGTATCGATTAGTTTTAGCAGCTTATCCTTTACAGGATAAGCATAGGCAAAATTTAATTAATCGTGGTTTAACTGATCAAGAAATTGAACTTCATGGAAGTCGTGGTTTTGGCTCCTTTTATTATGCTGATGAAGATGGAAAAAGTATATTTGTTCAAGTTAAAGGTACAAAAAATAAAGACGGTAAAAGCGTCGTTATTTCTAGATGGACAAAGGCCTTAGAAAAGCTGAATTTGCCAAAAGATTTATGGCATGGTGTACCAGGTTTTTATAATGGTCAAGCAAGAGTGAAGGACGAAATAATTAAGTTTCCTGTGTTTTCTACTGCTAATGGCAAAAATTTTGGTGTTCAAGGGATGCTTATTCCATACTATAATGAATATAATCAGTTAGTAGCATTTCAGATAAGAATTGATGAACCAAAGAAATATGGAAGAATTACTAAGCCTTTAGAACGTAACCAAGGCCACTTAGAAGTTTATATTAAGAGTGATAATTATAAAGTTAACTTATACTCGTCCTTTGAGCCCTCAGGCAAAGTGATAGCAAATGGAAAACTTAATGGTGAGAAAGAAATTACACTTCATTACGGTGAAGATGTAATGAAGGAGAAATATACTTTCAAAGTTTTAACTCAGCCAAAATATTATTGGGTTTCGTCTAGTAGTGCGTGTAATGGTGCGGATACATACGGTAAATTACCGGTTCAAGTAGCATACAATCCTCGCGTTGCGAAGCTGAACCCTGATAATCCTGACGAGAGAAAAGAACTTGAAAAATATATTAATAAGCCAAAAGCTATTTGGGTCACTGAAGGAGGATTAAAAGGCTATATTGCCGCAAATTATTTACCTAAAGTATTTTCTGAAAAAGAACTAGATATTTTTGGTCGTGATGTTCTAGCGGTAGCTGGCGTTAATTCATATCATAAATTTTTACCAATGCTTAAAAAGCTTCACGTTAATTCAGTTACTATAGCATATGACATGGATATGTTGACCAATGACCAGGTAGCTCAAAATTATGTTGACCTCTTAGACTTTTTAATTGAAAATAAGTTTGGAGTCAATTTGGCTGTATGGGGCCCAGATCTAGCAAAAGGTATTGATGACGCTTTAGTTAACGGTGTTGATATTGAAATCGTAGGTTATGAATGAATAAATATAAAAAATTATTGGAAAGATTTAATAGCAAACCAAATGATTTCACTTTTGAAGAAGCCAAAAAGTTATTATCATATTCTGATTTTAAACTGGTTATGAAGGGACATTCAAGTGGTTCACGTGTACAGTTTAGATGCGATAATGTTAAAATTGATTTACATAGACCACATCCTAAGAACTATTTAAAGAAATATCAGCTTGAGGATATTGAAGAGAGCTTAAAGAAAGCAGGTAAATTATGAGTTTATTATCGTACAAAGGTTATACAGGCTCGATTGAGTTTTCTGCTGAGGACAATATCATGTATGGTAGAGTTTTAGGCCTTAAAAACTCAATAATTTCATATGAAGGAAAATCATTTCAAGAACTTGAAAATGACTTTAAAGATGGAATTAATGATTATCTGGCTAGCTGTATTGCGGAACACGAACAACCAGAAACAAGTAGCAAAGATAGCGTAAGAAAAGATTGGAATGTATTGTTAGATCAAGAACTTGCCTAGACTACTTTGTTTATAGAAAATAAAATAATATTTAATGAGGGATTTACTTTTTAGTATTTCTCTTTTTGTTTGGAGAAAAATGGATAAGAAGAACTGTAAAGCAAAAAAAGATAAAGGAATTAAATATAAAAAAACTGTAGATTTGAACAATCTTTTGGCCATACCTTTTCCGTGTGACACAGAAAACTTCTGCTTTTACATTATAAAGACAAGGGTTTTTATTGATGAACTAAGGCATGACACTAGGCTGCAGAAAAAGAATATAGACAGTTGGAATAAGTATGATTTAGATTACGAATTTAGAATTTGTGATCCTGAAGAAGTGCTTCATAATATGCTAGATTTTAACTCCGAATATGGACTTTTAATAAGTTGCAATAAAGTAAGTGAAATGGAGCCTTCATGCTTTTTACTTACCATAACAACTACTCAATTAGACTTGTTTATTAAGAACAGTAATTTTGAAAATGACACTTCTGCAAAAGACTATTGCAAAAGGATTATGTCTATTTGCAATAATAATGCCAAAGCCTGCATAGTTGAGTGTGATGAAGCTATGCCTAACAAGAACAATAAATGTGTAATAAGAACGAATTTTTAAAGGAACTTAAAAAATGACAAAAAAAGATGTACTAATTTTGGCTTACCATTATCATTTTGAAATTTGGACGAATGAGGTAGCTAGACACATATATTCTATTAACTATCGTGAACTGTTTTTAAACGATATGGATTTGGATAACATTGATAGTTGGGATTTAATTGCTTGTGAAGACAATAGAGACCCTGAAACTCAAAAATATAATCTTGAAGGTATTTTTAACGATGAAAGCTTTACTTATAATAATTTAACTTACAAAGAGCTTTTCGAAAGATTGAATACCATTTTTAAAGATGTTTCACAAACTAAAATACAATTAGCTGATAAGTGAAGATTAGAGGAAATATGAAAAATTATTGTAAATATTGTGATCCTGATATATTTGCTGACTTATCAGGAGATGAAAATGACCCATACAGAATACAAATTTTTAAATATCAAAATGATAATAAAAATTGGTTAAATATTGTGGATAAATCAATAACTAAGTTCACAGAAGCTGCAATTGAAGCTTCTATAAATATTAATTTCTGCCCTATATGTGGTAGAAAGTTGAATTAGGTTAAATAAAAGAAAAGGAAGAAAATATGAACTTTGTTGAGAATAAGGCAACTATTATACAAAAGGATCTGAAAAAAAAGAATATAACAAGTGTTGATACATTGTTTGAAGAAATAAAAAAAGGGGACTTGTTTAGGAAGGCTTCGTTAAATATGCAGCAACTTTTTCTTGAATTTTTACGAGAAGAGCTCTCAAAAAACTCAGGAAATTTGCCGATGCTTTCTACAAGCGAGGTAGTAGGAAAATACTTAGCAAATAAGTATAGTGTGCTTAAACAAGAAGAATTACACATTATCTCAGTAAATAACCGATATAAACCTACTGCTGATTTTCTGATTAATATAGGTAAAAAAAACGCTAGCCAGGTCGATATTGGAGAGGTAATAAAAAAAACAGTACTAAGTAATGCTTCTGGCGTTTTTCTAGCACATAATCATCCATCGGGTGATTTAACACCTTCACATGCAGATATGGAAGTCTGTAATCTTTTGATAAGCATTTTTGATAAAATTAATGTTACTTTTTTGGATAACTTAATTATTGGTGAAGGCGAATATTTTTCTTTTCGAGAAAAAGGACTATTCATTGCCGATGAAAACTAGCATAAGCTTATTTCAAGATGTCAAAGAAAACTGGAAAATTATTCAAGCCAAATATTTTCCTATAAATTTTAATTCAGAAGTTTTTTCCTTTACTGACGTTAGTGAGGGGTTCGGCATTGAATTTACATTGCCAAATAGCCACATTCATCATTTTTTTATTAATGTTAAAATTACTCAGAGGAAGTTATTGACGTGTCAACGTAAATACTCTTTGCATAGAATTATCTTATTAGAAGTTGCAAAAAGTATTATCTATCAAATTGGAAATTATCAGATCGATGAAGCTATTGATCCAAAATTTTGCCAAATAAATCATTATGGTAGTTTTGAATTGAACTGTTTACATACTGATGAGGATTTTATACTTGAGATTGCCCAAGCAATGGCGGTTGGAGCAAAATTTTCTGAATATGATCAAAATGTCGATGCAAGGTTTAAGCTATTGGAGCCCTTTAATAATCATCAACTTTTTTTGATTAAAGAAATATATAGAAGAATTGCTGAAAAATTTAATTTTGTAGTTAAAGATCTAATATTAGGATCTTTTTATAAAGAAATGCAATTACAAAAGTATCAAATGGCTACACTTAGTTTGCAGTTTAAAAATGGAATTAATTCTATAAACATTAATATATTTAGAAATCAAATACAGAAACTTGTTAGAAATTATGAAATGGATGAAGATCAGGCAATTTATTTTATTATTAAAAATTTTTTTAAACAGAGGGTTTTGAATCTCGATACTACTCCACTAGCTAATCGAGAATGTAAAGAAAAAGAAGAAAGTAATGTATTGATAAAAATTGCAAATAATTTTCCGAATAATTTTTTCGAACTAATGAACTAAATTAATGAATGTGTCTATGGCTCGGTTATGTATGACTTATTAAATGGGGCATAGAACATGGAAACTAAAAATCATATTGAACAGCTGGAACTTTTTAGTTCGTTAATGGCCAAGACAAAGCAGAGAAAAAAATTGTTGGTTGATCAAAATCAGTTTGATAAATCCCCAACCCTTTTTCATAAGTTTAAGCAATTGGCTCGAGTTATATATCACTCTTATTTGTGGGATGATGAACAGATACTTAAAGCGGCTAGAATTTTATACCCATATATCGGCTTTAAAACGTGTGCATCCCAGGAAAATAGGAAAGTAATAGAAACACGATTTGTTTCAGATAAGACCCAAATGAAATTAAAATTATTTGGAAAAAGCGATCAAACTTATTGTCGTTCTATTTATTATAAATTAGAGAGGAATCAATATTACAAACGCTTTTTAATCTTATCTGATGCTAAAGAACTTGTCGCACATTATACTGACACTTATTATCGATGTAATAAGCCTTTTGTGCGTTACTCCTATATCTCAAAAGAATATTTACTAGGTTATGCTTATTTAATTTCGAATATTAAAGCAAAAATATATGGTAAAGACGCCCATTGGATAAGTCTTATAAATTTTGAACTTAAAGATGTATTTAAAGGATTGATTGCGGGGACAAGATCTAAAAATTATGCTTACTATGATTATGTATTGGCACATCTTAATATTGCTGATAAGCGACAGCAGGAGATTGTAAGGGATTATAAATTAATGCAGGAGCTATATCTTTCAATAGGTAAAGAAAATAAGTTGGTTAGATGGAATGGACTTGTAAGTTATAAGCAATTGATTGATTACATCCATAACTTTTTGGACAGCAACTTTATAGTTGTTCCTACTAAACGTAGCTTAATACCAAAACCAAAAGAAAGAGCATTCTTTTAAGTTGTTAAAATGAAGATTTATCTTTTATTATAAAAGATAAAAAGTTTATTTAATATCGTGGTTAAGAAAATTAATCACAAAAAGAGTCCTTAGAAAGGAGGCCATTAGCCTTACTTTTTGAGGACCCTTTTTATTCTATTTGAACAATGAGTATGTTATTAAAAAATTTTGACACACGACAGATTTGCTTGCTGTCTACTATTAAAACTTAAAAAAATATTTGATATTTGTCCAGAAAAATACTTAGAGGTTTGTAAATATTTTTGATTTTAATTGATAGATATAAAAAAGACTGTCCCACGAATAACTTTGGCGAGTTATGGAATCAGTCTAAAAATAGTCCAATAATGAAACTAACCAGCTTTAAAGCGGTTGTTTAACATTTAGAAGAGTCTTTTTTCAAAGATTCTTTTATAAACTTATTATATCATGTCTAGGTTAGCTTTGCCTAGATACTTGGCTGAAATTATATATTATATTTTTAAATCTGTAAATCTGACTTGTTTAATTCATTTTTATATTATTCAATGGGAAATAAAAATCTGTTATAATAAAAACGAATTGAAAGCGAATAGTTTTGAGGGCGACTGGCTGTTTACACACGAAAAAGGAGAGGTTGCTTATGGCAAGAAATTCTTTAAAGGGTTGTATAGCTGTTGAGCGTTTACGAAGCACTGAAATTAGCGCTAGAATTTGCAACGTTTATTATTGTTTTGCTAACCTATATAGGCAACAACAAGAAATAAAAAGAGCCGTCCTTCATTACTTTGGCGAGTTATTAGGATAGCTTTTAAAAAAGTCCAATAATGGAGCCGACCGCCTTTAAAGCGGAAGCTCGATATTCATTGAAGTTTTGTTTTTACAGAACTTCTTTTTTTATTTTACAAATATATTATATTATTTATTAATTGACTTTGCATATTAATCTGATTAATTTTTGAAAAAATTTTTAACAGTGGGCAAATGGTTTACTTCAATGATAACTGGATATTGGCTATTATACGTAAGTTAAGATACATAATATAACTAAAGTAGATGCAAATAATACTGACTATAAGAATTTGTTGCTGATTAGGCTTTCAATGAATAGAAATGATTAAGTTTAATTATCAAGAACCACGACTATTGGTGTATGCATAGCCGATTTTGTCAATAACGAAAAATGTAATAAAATAAAAAAGCTAAGTTTTTAAACTAAGCTTTTTTTGTATAATAAAGTTTTATTAGACGGAATATAGATGTGTATTAAACATGAGTATATATAAAAATAGATAGTTAATTAAATATATAGTTTCACAAGAAGGTTGGTAAATTTGAAAAAATAGCTATCGTTCATATCCACAATCTGTCTTGTATATACCGAATTAATGGTATGAAGATAGTATAACATTTAATAGATAATAGTGGAAGAAAAAACTAATAAATATTTTACTATAAAAAATTTAAATATTTGCATATATTGAATATTTTTACGCCTAATTCGTTAAAATAATAGATAATTTTTATTTAAAAAAATCTATAAATAACATGTGTTTTTAACAAAATATATCCTTGGAAGAAGTGATTTTGTTTTATTCTCTCAAACATTAGTATTTGTAACAATACTAAGAGTTTTTAGTGAGACTGTAGAATTAATAAAAATTATTATCGAACAAAACCATGTTCTATTTTGAGTGAAATGAAATTATTCAAATGTAATCAAATAAATTATCGTAGACTTTTATTTGACAATGCAAAGAAAGAAGGAAAGATAAGATAAGTATGGCTTATTTGAGACGAGCACCGAAGGTAATAGAAGAAGAACTACTTGATCGCACACGTAAAGTTAATCAAAGATTTAATTTTCCAACAGATAAAGATCTCAAAGTTTATTTAAGACTTAAACCAGATGGCTCAGTATTTCTAAATAAGGATAAATCAATAGGGATGATTCTTTTATCCGACCATGATTTATTACAAAAAATTTACTCTGGGATACCTTTTTCGATTGAAGAAAGAATATAAAGTTTTTTAGTTAGCATTTTCCAAAAAATGAACTTATCAATGTTAGAAGTCTTTAACTAGGTATTATTATAGGTAGCCTATTTATAAAAAGAAAATGTCCATCAATTCTTTTATTGACAAAAATATAAGGCTTATAGAGAGCTGCAATTCAATTTTTCTTTTGAAACATAAAGAGAAAAAGGATTTGTGGCTTTTCTTTTTGTTTATATGGTTGAAAGATAGGAAGGAGGAATAAATATGTCAGATACAATTAAAACCTCATATGCTAAATTTATAGAAACTCATGCCAAATCAATTAGATACTGGGCAGGCCTATTTGCTACTTATTTTGGAATGAAAGCTTCTACATTAATTACCCTGGCTGCTACAAAATATAATCCAGACCCACGCACTTCCGGCGATGCCGCAGGTGCCAATACTTTTGCTGATATATTTTTTGGCTTTTTAGCGCCAACACAAGATTTTGCAACGGTGATCTTAATTATAGCTGCAGTTATTTGTGGGATGAAAATTGGAGCTTCTGCTGTGACCAGTGATCCAAGAAGTCGTACTAACTCTATTGTTGGTTTGTTTTTTATCATAGTCGGAGAAGTAGTTGTTCTTCATGCACAAGCGTTAGTTGGTATGGCTACACACATTTCTGTTAATAATTCTTAGCTATGATTATAGATTTTCTAATTAGAAAGGAAGTGTACAGGTGGGAGTTACTAGACAAGAGCTAATAGTTAATCTTTCTGGACCGCAAAAAAAAGTATTAGGTTTTGCAACTTGGCTACAAGTAAGTATTTCAGCTGCAGGCTTAATTATTGGAAGTATCATTTATACAATTTTGAATAATATTTTGACTGCTATAGGAGTAAGTTCTGGAACTGCAATTGTATTTTCTGCAATGTTCTTTGTAGCTACAGTTGTACCTTTTGCCGTTATTGCTTTTAAACCAATTAGGGACAAGCAAGGGGATCTACTGTATTACGAAGACACTCAGCTACTTATTAATTACCGCTTTCTAAGACGGGAAGTAGGAACTTATATTAATATTCAACCTAACCGTCATTTTGTTAACGAGCGGTTGCCATATTTTAAACAGCATCCTATTGATTGAAAGAAAGGAAAATAGCATGTCAAACAAGAAAATACAACGATTAAATGGCAAGAATACTAAGCAGAACAAGGCAGGAATGGTTTTTGGATTGACTTTAGCTTTTTGGATTATTGCTATTTTAGATATGGTTTTTGTGGCACACGACAATATTTTTTTAATTATTATAGTTTCTATAGGAATATGGGCTGTTGGTTTAACCATTGCAAAGCCTGGCCAGATTGCTGTTAGTTTTCAAGAAAATGGATTTTGGAAAACCTTATTAGGTCAGGGCTCAAGCCAAAGTAGACTAGGACAACGTAGGAGACGTTAAAAACGCTAAATTTAGCAGCCAACCTTTATAGGTTGGCTGTTTGCTTTAACGTATTTTAAGAGAGGTGTTTAATATTTTATTACTTATATCTTTACTTGTTATTATGGTAGCTCTTATTGTAGGAGGAATAATTATTTACCATCATTCCCAGCAACAAGATTTTGATATGACGCCTAGAGATAAAGCTGGAGATAGCTTAGGTAACAGTGAAGAAGATGTGGAAAACAATCCTGCCGAATCACCTGTTTATGAAGAGGAAATTACATATGATGACTGGGTAAATTGGGAAAATTTATTACAAGAAGCAGGAATAATTGATATACGAGATGGAATGATTGAATACGAAACTGGTGATAATTCTAGGATGTTTATTGCCTTAGCAGAAATGCAACAATCTAATCCGTATTTAAAGACTCCAGAAGAATTACTACAGCAAAATGCTATTCAAGAGGTTTTTTTTAATAGTATTCGTGAGCCTTTAAAAATTACATCTCAAAGTCAACGAGTTGAGATGACTAATTTTTTAAATCAACTTAAGGAAAATTCACAAAAAATTATTGGTTCAAATACTCAAATGAAGAATTATGCGACTGAGGTAATTGAAGATACCCTTAATTATCAGCAACAGGCAGAGCGATTTGAAAATAAAGCTTATTTGCAGTTCATGGCAGTTATTAAGCCAGAAGAGGTTTATGGTGATTCTGTTGAGACATTAGAGGAACAAATCCATGAGAAAGCTTTTGAAAAATTATCTCGACAAATTGAACGAGCAAATGGTTTGTTGCGCAGAGCAGATCATGCGTTAGCACCCTTAGCATCTTTTGGATTAATTGAAGTTCTGTACAAAACTTTTAATCGAAAGTCTTCTGTAAAAATTCGTCTAGAAAATATTATAAAACAGCAAAAATACCAAATATTCACTAGTGCCAAGCAACCAGATAAGTTCTACAAAGAAGTGCAGCAGCGAATACATATTGAAGAAAAGGCGATAAATCATGCCCGAGATATACTTTTGAAGGAACAGAAAGAGAAAAATGACGAATTATTGGCGAAAGGTAAAGATTATTATAGTGAAGAAAATAATGAAAATAGCACGAATAAGGATAATGTATTAGAGACTTTTGATTTTAAAGATTTAAATTAATAAAAGAGGTAGGGTTAGTATGAGCTTAAGTTCATTTTTACGAAAAAATAAGTTTACTAAAGATGAAGTAGATAATAGCGAATCAGAAGTTAATGAAACCGCAGGTGAAACTGACAATGAAGATATGGATTACTCTTATGTTGATCTAAGCAACGAAGAGAATTCTGATGAGGAAATTGAACAAAATGAATATGATAAAAAACATAAAACTCCAAGTTCTATTCTGGGTCAGCCATCATTATTTAATATAATTGGTCCATCTTATTGGTCGACAGATGACTTTATGCAAGATGAATTCGTTATGCGAGAAAATATGAGGTCAAAGACGTATGGTATTGCAGCCTATGTGCCTCCATCTGGCTATCCACGAACCCTAGATACAACAGTTTTCCAAGACTTATTAGCACAAGGTAATGTAGATGTGACTCTGGACATAGTGCCTCAGTCACGTAGGTTTACCATGAGAAATTTATCAAATATGCTTAATATTATCGAAGCTAATGCCGAGTATCAAAAAGAAAAAGGACAAACATTTCAAGAGAGGGACAATATTGCTAAGTATAGCGATATTGATAATTTTCTTGACCAAGTACAATTTGATGAAAATAGAATGTATGATGTGGCAATTAGCGTAATAGTATATGGATCAAGCGATCGAGAAGTAAACCAAAATTTTGGAATTGTAGCTGATTTATTGGCCAATGAAAATTTGTCAATTACTCCTTATGCTAAAAGACAAAAAAGTGGTTATTTAACAACCATTCCAATCGGCGCAAGGATTAGCTATTTAAATGATACATATAGAAATGTTGATAGAAAAGCTTTAGCAGTTATGGATGTAGCTAGAAATGCATCAGGCAGATTTAATGGCGGCATCCCTTTCGGCAACAACCAGGCAACACCATCACAAAACACAGAATTTTTAAATATTTTTGGTACAGATACTCATCGCCCCATTAACTACAACATGGGTATAGTTGGAGAAGCAGGTAGTGGTAAATCTGCTGCAAACAAAATAAAAATGGCCAGAGAAATATCTATTTTGGGCTTGGAACACAGATCAATAGATCCAGACGGCGAATATATACTTTTAGCTAAGCGATTAGGACAGCTGAATCTGACAATAACTGCCAATGCTCAGTTTGTTATTAATCCATGTGCTCTGTCTTTGTTTGAAACTCCACTAGAAGAAGAAACTATGACAGACGAAAATGGACAACAATTAAGTATTGATGAAATGGAAGAAAGAATACGTCTAGACGACAATGATCATCGCATAGTTACAACTCACAAGGACGGTGGAAGATATATACAACAAGTGAATATTTCTCAAATGCTTGCAAACATTAAAGGCTTTGTAAATGTAATTCTTACAAGTAATGAAAGTGAATCAAAAATGAGCGTTGGTGAGGAGAAAAGACTAGAAGATGCTGTTAATTCAGTTGTCAATAGCATGGGAATAACTACGGACCCTAATAGCCTTTTTTCAAATAAAGCAGGCATGGTTGACGACGTATATCATGATAGATTACCTAAGCTTGAGCCAACTTTAACTGACATTTATAAAGAGTTAGAAATTCAAAATACAGATGAAAATGGAGAAATTGATCCTAAGGTTGAACGTCTGATGGATGCGCTTAAACTCTATTTGCGTGATGGAAAGCGTCCTATATTTGACGGTCAAACATATTTTGGTAAAGGACGATCTCAGTTACTCAATGATTATAAGTATGTAAATTTTAATATTTCCCAACTGGATGGCTCAATTAAAAGGGTTGCCTACTATGTTATTACGCAATATCTGTGGGAACGATGGATGAAAAATCCAGCCAAAGCAATGGTTAAAAAAGTTCTTGATGCAGACGAGATACTTCAATTTATTGATGATCCGGAAATGTCATCTTTCTTTGAAACTATTGTTAGACGAGATAGAAAAAGGAATGGCTCTATTACTTGGCTTACACAGGATATTGAACGTTTTCAAGGGAACCCGCAAGCTAAAGCATTAGTGACTAATTCAGAGTTTATGTTTGTTTTGGCTACAAAGCCTGAGCATAGAAGACTAATGAAAGAAACTGTTGATTTAACTGATGGAGCTCTAGACATTTTAACAGGTAACCCTGAGCCTGGTGAAGGAATTCTAAGACAAGAAGGGGAGAGTATATGGATTAGAACTAATCCAAGTCTTAAGGAAATGCAATTTGTTGAGTCGAATCGTGCTATTGGCCAAGCACGAAAACATAGAATGGAAATTGACGCTATAAATAAAGCCATTGGCTAGGGGATGCTAAAATGACTAAAAATAAGGTAAAAAAGAAATCGAAGGGGAGGTTATTATTAAGAATTACAGCTTGGCTAACTTCAATAGTAGTAATTCTTGTTGTGACAATTACAATTTCAGGTATTGTAACCTTAGCTTCTAATAATAGAAACCACCTCAATGTTACTGACGGCCATGGCAACATACAGTGGGGAGCTAACTTAATTGTTGAGGGTTGGAAGGAAGGTATTAATGGAATTAAAGGTAACTTTGCAAAATTTGGTAATCATTCCTGGGCTAATTCTTGGGGAAAAAATGCAGACGTTCTAAATGCTTGGTCTAAACGAAAAGGTAAGCTAACTTCGCAACAGTTACATGGCTTACGGGGCACAGGGATTAATGCAACTTCTGTTGAAAGTCAAGGATTATATAATTATGCGAAATCACTCGGGATTGATCCGAAAGCATTTAAAAGTAACAAATCCTTGCTTAAAGTACTTACAAAATACGTTAATAACAAATCTTTAGCAACTGACGGTGCGGGTAATCGACGAATTAGCAAATTTGGAAGCATGGGAAAGCAAGCAACTGCGGAAAAAAATGCGTGGAATAAATACACCAATAATCTGCTTAAGGCATACAACGATTTATCAGGCAGTGCAAAAGAGCAAGTTAGCGGCTATCTTAAAAAGTATGGTGGGACTAGAGGCTCAGAGAAATGGTATGAGGCTTTAAAAAATGCAATGCAAAAATATGCTACCGGTAAGGCGAAAAAAGAATTAGGTTCCGCCAATAAAAAATATGCCAAAGAATATGCCAATTCCGCTCAAGGCGATGAAAAGGTATCGGCAGATGAAGTTGAAAAGATGTTATCTAAAGGAGAAATGCCTGAGCCTACCACCTTTTGGGGGAAAATAGGAAGAGCGATAATGAATCTATTCTGGTCTTCATCAGTAGGTAGTTGGCTAGAAAAAAACGGAGCTGGTGCTTCAATTTTTGCAGGTGAAACGAATATAAACCATTTAGCGTCTGATATTCAGTCACAACCTCTAACTTTAATTTATCCCGTTTCTGGTAACTATAGTTCTATGAAAGAAATTTCCTCCTGGCTTCAACCCGCAATGATTGCATTAGGTGGAGCTTTAATAACTTTGGCATTGGTTATTACTACTATGAGAATGGGCGTAGGACAAGCCATCGATCCTGTGCGTTCTAGGATTAATTGGTATAGGAATGTAGTAGATACAGTAATTTCTGTTATAGGGGTTGCTGCATTTCCAACATTTGTAACAATGATTTTACAACTTGATGGAAGTATTTTATTGGCTTTTGCAAAATTTATGACTTCTGTCACTCCTTCAGGAGCGAGTGAAACAATTTTTAATACGGCATTAAAACTAGGTTTTGATAAAACAACAGTTAATGCAATATCAACTGGGATGTTACTGGGTGGATCAGACTTTTCTGGAGTAATATTTGAGATTATATATTTGTTGGCTTATGTAGGATTAGCAATTTATATTAAATATTTCTATTTTATACGAGCAGTAGCTTTCACAATTATTATTTCAATTGGTCCAATTTTTGTAGCTCTTTGGTCACTGAATTGGGGCAAAAGTAAATCAATAAATTGGATTAAAGATTTTATTGGAACTGTCTTCATACAATGTATTCATGCATTGACTTTAACCTTTATGGCAATGTTTATGGATTGGAATAATGGAAGAATAACAGGACAAACAGCACAGCAGATTGCGGCGATGATTAACTGGCAAAAATCTAATCCAGGGAAGCAATTTCTTAATGCAATTACTTTAGGCTTAGCTAATCAAGGTCCTGCTCAAACTACCAGTGGTGCCTCTGTCTTTGAAGTTTTGGTTGTTGGCTTTATCGTTATGATTCTGTTCCAGCCATTATCAAATTCACTTGCAAATTTATTTGGTATTAGTACAAATATGCTGGACAATATTCATCAAAGTACTTCAAGAACAGTTAAAGCTGGAGCCTTGGCAGGAGGCGCTGCTATTGGTGCAACTGCTTTAGCCCCTGCAGGCCTAGCCTTAGGTACTGGTAAGGGTATATTGGGTGCAGCAAAAGACGGAGTTAAGAATGCTGCTAAGGATTCAGATAATCTTAAGGAGTTTAAAAGCAACTTAAAGAATGGCTTTCATGAAGACTTTAAAAATAGTATGGCCAAGCGCATGCCTTTTCGTTCTTCAATTGCAAAACTAAATGGAATAGTTGGCCCAGGGGCGGGTCGCTTAATAGGTATGGCCCCTGGTGCAGGAGCAAGTGATGTGCAGGCTATGTTAGCTGGGAGTGCGGCTGGAGGAATTATTGGAAAAAGAGCTGCTCGATTGGCTAATAAGCCCTTGGCTGCTTTGGGGTTGGGAAGCTTAAATAAAATAAAAGAAGATTTTAGGAGAAATAACAATTCTGGCTTCACAGATTCAAAGATAAAGCAAGCGAATGCAAAAACAAATAAGACCTTATCTAGACAGAATAAAGCTGTATGGGATGCAGATAGTGGACATGAAGCAGTAGACCAAAATATAGCAAATATCCAGAAACAAAAAAAGGCAATTGAAGAAGCCTTTAATAATGGAAATATTACTGCAGATGATAGAGATGGTCAGATTGCAGAATTGAATGCTAAAACTGACATTGTAGATAAAGTGTTAAATGATGAAGACCTAGCTAATAGGATGGCTCAAGCGGATGCCAACAAACAGATAAATGGTTCCTATTGTAATGCTAATAAATTAGCTCGAGCATCCCGAAAAGCGCTAGGAAAAGAAGCTACAAAATTATCGTCAAATCGTAAAGGAGAGTCAGACCAAATACAAAAATCATTGGCTATAGCAGGTGCTGCTACCAATGGATCTAATAGATCAAGAATCGATGGTGATGCAATTAATACGGCAGCAAAAAACGCTAAACAAAAATATGCAGAAATTAATGGTGATAAATTTTCTGAAAATGGTTTTGTAAATAGAAAATCATGGATGGATTCTAATCAATATCGTCAAGGTGAGTCTGAAGCAATGAAAGCAGCTCGAGAGCATAGGGCTATTGAAACCAATGGTAAAATCTTTTCAATGCCTGATCAAACGGATAATCCAGCTTTTGGCAATTCGATGGTAAATAAGACTCTTTTTAAGCAGAGCCTTAGTGAACAAATGCAAAAGGCTGGAGTTTCTAAAGATGTTCAACAAGATACTCTTAATGCTATAGATGGGGTTTCAGGACAAGCATTAATATCAAATACAAAGATACATGGTTCAAATACTCCACTTGAAACACTAGATTATGGGCTAAACAACAGACTTATTAAACAACGGACTTTTTCAATCAATAACGAAGCAAACTCCGCAAAAGGGGCCATACCCATTTCAGCATATGAACTTGAAAAAGCTTTTAATGATGACACTAATCCCTCAACAATTATCGGTGGGCATTCTAGTGATATTTTTACCGCAAAAAGTTTTCAAGACTATTTAAGTCGAAATAATTCGAGAAAAAAATATCAGAAAATCCAGAAAGATTTGGCAGAAGGCTATGCAGACTACCAAAAATCCCAAGCTACACTTAATAATGAGTTTGATAAAGGTGCAGAAGTTTCTGGTATAAAAAATTGGCTTAACGTAGATAAGTCAACAATATCAAAAGGTGCTGATATAAATGATGGCACGTCATTAACTCCTAATGATTATATTGCATCTTCAAAAATTGCTAATTATAATAAAAATTTTGGCCCGTCTGGAATATCTCCACAGAAAGCCATAGAGGAGTTATCTTATAATGTCCAAAATTCAACAAGTGCTAACTTTAAAGATGGCTCAGGAATTAAAGCTGGGGATTTACAAGTTGTTACCAATAACACAGGGTCATATGTTAGAGCAAAAATAAAGGATGGTGAGTACCATCTAGTAGGTAATTATGGATTAGGTGATCCGAGCCTTGCTGGGGATGAAACTGTCTTTCAAAACCTTGATTTTTATCCTGATGGTAGTATAGGTCCGAGATATGATCCAGCTACTCATAGAATCGAAGAACCATACAGTATTTCTGATAATTTGAAAATTACTCGTTCATACACGAATGGAGGACCAGATCTGCACGATATGGTTGGAAACTATGCTTCTAAAGTTCCATCTACCTCTTTTGACATTTCTGATTATAGAACAATGCAACAAGCTCCAGAATTGATAAAATCAAAATTTGATGGGAGCCCAATTACTTTAGACAAATTATCTAATTATAGTGATTATCATTATTATTCTGATGGAAATCATGGTGTCATTGTTGGTAAAGATAAAAGTGATGATTTATATAAGCAAGTATCTAATATTGTGGATGACGATATTTTAGATACGCATGTTATCGGTCAACAGTATAGCATCCCACTTAAAGATACAGGTAACGGACTCATTCCCGATGATGTTAAAGAGCCGATAGTTTATTCTAAAAGTCCAATTACTAAACAAAGTGAAAAACAGGTTATCGATAACATAAAGATACATACTAATACGACTAAAAGTCGGTTAGAGTTTAATCAATATTTAAATGGTATTCTAAGTCCAACAGAAAAAAATCTGCATAATTATATTGCTGCTAATCCTGCTCATCTTTCTATAGATGACTTGGACATGACCAATTTATAATTAGGGAAAGTTACAATGAAAAGAAACCAATTATATCTAAAAGACACACTTTTTTCATTTATAGTTCGATGGGTAAGCCGTATAACCACAATGTCATGTTGGCTGGCAATTATACTTGATATTAGTTATTTTGCTAGGTCTAATAACTTGGGCTTAACTATTTTATTCAGTTTATATACACCTCTCAGATATTTTCTTTTTGATATTACTCGTGAAAAAATGCAAAAACGACCTCCATCATTAGACAGAATAATACCTTTAACTATTTTTGTTAGATATTTAAAACTCAAATTTCCTTTACCACAAGGAAATTTTTTGGCTAGCTTAGTTGGTCTTTTTCTTGCCTGTTGTAGAGCAATAGTAAACGGTTATGCATTATTGCTATTTGATACTTTTACTTTTTTTTATCAAATAAAAAATGATTCTTTTGGTAATCCTTTAGATTGTAAAGATACTATAAAAGAAAGATTTGAGTTTGTTGAAAATGATAGAAAAATTGATTTGTCAGATATGGACGAAAAGGCAATTGCTCACTTAAAAATTTCTTGGGAGCAAACAAGAAATTATGATTACTTAAATATATGGGATTTTCCAATTCAAAGATATCTGAATCATCCGACATTTTATTTTAAAAATAATGAAGTAGGTAATACTGTCATAGATAGAAAATGTTTAGTAGAGAATGAACAAATTGACGTTTGACCAATAATATCTAAAGTAATTTATACCAGTTATGGTGAATAAGTTAATTGGGCGTTATAATATACAAGCAAACTATATTCTATAAAATACAATGCAAGATAATTCTTGTAAGAGTCTCACGTTTGTGAAAAATGTAGTTTATTTCAGAATTACTTCTAATGAAGAACGAACACCGAAAAAATTGATCATAAAGATCATATGAATTAAGAAAAAGATTTTTAAAGAAGGAACATTGAGCAATTTCAATGTTTCTTTTTGTATGGAAGGGAGATGGTTTTAATAAGAAGACATCGGAGAAGTTGAGGATAAGCTAATAGGGAGTTAGCTATTTAGTTGTGTTATCAGAAAGGAAGAGTTAAATGAATACAAGAGAATAATGCTGCATAAGAAATTTTATTATTAATGGTTACTAACTTATGAAATAAAAGAAAAAGGTAAAAAGCAAATATTTTAATACATTCAATTAGTGGGAACATAAAAGCTATAATTTTATGTTCCCTTTTGTTTATAAAAAATACTATACAGGGAGATTAAGTAATAATGGAATTGTCTAAGGAAGATATACAAAAAGTAAAAAATAAGGCTAATGAACATTATTCTTTTTTTAATAGGATAATTGATTCAATGTCTAACGGAGTAGAGGCTGAAGAATTTATTATTTGTATAATAAATGATTATTTGTGGGATGTTAATCTTACTGTGGTTAGAAGTCTGGAATACCCTGAGAATGATATTAAAGATCTTTGGGACAATAGTGCCGATCAATATGTTAATGAACTAGCTAAGGAAGAACTGTTAGCTAGGGATTTTATTATTAATACTTTTATTGTTTACACTTGCATTAAAGAAAAAATATTAAACAACAACGAAAAAATTAATGATATTTCAAATGATTATTATTTGTCAGAAGAAGAAGTGGATCAACTTAATAGTATTCTACAAAAGGT
The DNA here is from genome assembly GCF_000970855.1 of Lactobacillus helsingborgensis. Lineage (GTDB taxonomy): Bacteria > Bacillota > Bacilli > Lactobacillales > Lactobacillaceae > Lactobacillus > Lactobacillus helsingborgensis. The sequence goes on along the minus strand of NZ_KQ034055.1, from coordinate 67,433 downwards.
TAAGCAACCGACGATTTCTAATGAAAAATTGAAGCTTATTAAAAGTCTTCTTTATAAAATTTAAAACTAAGTAAAAGGCTAAAAAATGGAATTACAAACACAATTATTTATTAATTTTGAAGACGAAAAGGGTCAACAAATTTTTGGTACAGTGGTTAACTACGATTGGATAGACGAACGAAAATTGTTAATGAATGTTTTGAGAATAGTATTGAATTTAACTGATTTCGAATCTTATAGTGACATTCAATATGGAAATGAAATGTTTAATGCAAGAGGATTAGAAGATTTTTATTCAATTCTTCGAAATGAATGTAATTTGCCATCTCCCACTACTGCTGTTGAAATTAGAACAAATATTATTAACAATTTTTTTACTGAAGGAGAAATGAATGTTGACACTTCATATTTGGAAACAGCTATCCTTAAAAAGGATGAGGGAATACATAAGAAGCTTTGTGAACATAATCGTTTATTTTCTATTGAGAGCTTAAAAGATGCTTATGCAGCAAATTTTTCAAACTTTAATCATCAATGGAGAATTGGTGAAAATTTTATAATTGTAAATATAACTTCTCCAGAGTCTATAAATAGAAGCTACTATGACTTTTCTTTAAGCAGTGAGATAAAACTTGGCTTTATTTTGGGTTCAGATTATGGTGAAGGTCTTTTTGCAGATTTCATTACTCCTGTTACGTTCACAGACTATATTACTAGAAAAGGAAATTGTGGCAGCATAGATAAAACTTTTATTGAAGGATATAAGAAGATTATTAACTCTTATGGAATTAAGATGTTTTCGGTAAGTGAACTAGAAGAACGAATCAAGTGATTACAGAAAACTTCTTGGTTCAAATAAATATAAGGTACCTGATTAAATGGAGAGAAAAGAAAAAAGTAAGATTTATGGATCTATAGAAGAACAAATGAAATTTTTAAAATTAATAAAAGGAAAGCATCTTAATTTATTTTTTGAAATTAGGAATTCTATTTCTACAGAAATAAAAGTTGGGAGATTTATTAGAAGCTTAATTAATGATTATCTATACGATATAAACTATGATAAGAATGCTGAACTAGAAATTAATCAATACATTGATGAGATATTTTGGTTTAAGTTGTATCATGCGGAGGCCGAACGATTAAAAATTGAAATAAATTTAGCAGATAATTTTGTAAAAAATGCATTCATTTTATATAAGGAAAATGAGTCTGATTTCGACGATATTGCAATTTTTGATATTAGTCTAATATCTCTTGATTACTACAATAGCGTAGGTTTGAATTTTTTCTTTAGCAAGTATTACACAAAAAGACTTAATTTTTTATCAAAAAAAGAATTAGAATTACTTAATTCTTTTAAAAGGAGCCAAACATAACTTTTAATAAGCTAAATTTTATGTTTTCTTTATTATAAGCAAAATACTTTAATTTAGACATGAGGTTAGTGTGAGAAAAACTAGTAATTGATCTTACTAAAAAGAGGACAAATTACAATTTTGATGGGACACCTTATTAGCTACTAAGTGAGGACTAACTTTCGATATTCAATCGGAGTTAGTCCTTTTATTTTGATATAATTCTTTATTTAAAAATCAGTAATACTGTCTCACAGAAATTAAAAATAATTTATTATAAATATTTTGATGAAGTATTAAAGCGCTTGCATTAATTAAAATAATATTTTAAAATACCATATAACAATTAATAACTATTTAATTGTTAAATAATTATAGGGAGGTAAGAACCCATGGAAGCTATTGACTTATCATCTTTAGAAGTTAGTTCCGCTATTGGACAAGCAGGTACTTGCTGGACACTTTGGAACTAAGTAACCTTTAATTTAAAGTGAGTCTTAGGGATAAGGCTCACTTTTTTAATTTGAAAGTGGTGAGTATAATATTTGTTATATGTGATGGGATTCATGTATTTGAATCATTAGATGGTAAAAAAATAATAATTAGAAATTATCCTTGTGGAACAAAAATTGAAATTAATAATCAACAATTATTAATGCAATTATTGATTTACTTAAAAAAGCAACATAGTTTTAAAGAAATTTGTACTAAGTTTTCTCAGATGGACAATCAAGAGCTAGAAAAAGTATTAAATACTTTAAAAAAATATGGAATTTTAACAAGTAGTAAGGAAATAAGTAAAACAATAAATGTTATGCTGATTGGTCTAGGAACAACAGGCAGTCATATAGCAAATGATTTAAAAAACTTGAGTTGCATTGATCAACTTATTGTTGTTGATCCCGATATAGTTGATTATTCAAATATTTATAGGCAAGATTACTTAGAAAAAGATGTAAATAAAAAAAAGATAGATGTAATTAAAGATAGAGGAAATAAATCTAATAAAATTATAGGAATAGATAAGGATATAAAAAATTATAAAGACATAACGGAAATTTGTAAAAAGTACTTCATAAATTTAATAATTCAGGCAGGAGATATTCCATCTACAAGGGAATTAGGAAAGATAACTGAAAAAGCTGCTAACATAATTGATATTCCATACATAATAAATTCTGGCTATGTAAGTGATGTAGTATCACTACCTGAGTTTTATTATCCTAATAATGATTATGATTTTAATTATAAACATGAAACTAATAATGAAAGAGAAATATTTCTTCAGTCTAATAAGAAAGTACCCTTCCGTATTGCTGCTAATGTGGGGCATATAGTTGCGCAGCAGGTAGTAGACTATAGCCTAGGGAAGGAACCTATAAAATATCGAGAACGTGGATTTTTCGATATGAAAAAATATGAATGGAGAGTACAAAAAATTGATTAAAGAAATTGAACTCAATTATAATAGCACAAAAGTATTTCAAGGATTTAGAGAAAATGAAAAGTTTATTTCGGCACATAAAAATTTGTTAACAGCGCTTTCTGATAAAAATTGGCGTAGTGCTAAGTATATGAATACGGAAAAAAACATATCTTCGCCAACTGGTAAAATTATCGAAAGATATTTTGTGAATATTTTTTGTTCAATATTATTTGAAAATTCAAGTAACGACTTAAATAAAATTATTATAAAAAAAGCAAAAGAATATTCTTTAGATGATTATAGTTATAGACTTCTGAAATTAGTTGAGCTGACTACTAATATTAAAATTGAAGAAAAAGAAGTTTGCGGTGTACAGGCAAATATTCTGACGCCTTCAATAATGAGAACTGCTGTTAAGCGTGGATTGTATGATGAATTTACTTACCAAAGTTATCCCCTAGAATATATATATAGGTATTTTAAGTCAATTTTTTTGACGAATAATTATTCTTTAGAAGATTTAATCCAAAAATATAAAGAATTGAGTAATAAATCGGATAAGTATATAAACTGGCTACTAATTAAAGCCGTAATAAATAGATCAATAAGAGAAAAGGATAAGACCATAGCAAAAGAATTTATACAAAAGCTAAAAATAGTAAAAGTAAATGAATTTGATTACATTAATAGCAAAAGCTTTTACATATTAGTTTTTGAATCAAGAGAAAAGGCAATTGATTATTTAAAAGATAGGCTTGATATACATAACTTTTTGATTTCGGAAAAAATTGATTATAGTGAATCACTTGCTATGAAAAATTTTGCTACAATACTGAATGATGATGAACCAATCAAAAGAAAAATTTTAATTAAATGTTTAGAACAAACACCTCAAGATGTTGATCTTTGGAAACTTTGGTTTAAGCACTTTGCTTCTAAAATAGAGATACAAAGAAAATCTTTAGATATGATTGATAACGGTTATAGTGATTTACCTTTATACAAGAATATTGTTTTAACCCGTGATATGCAATCTGCTTTAATCAGGCTTATAATATTGTCTGATACTCCAGAGAATAGGAAACTAGGATATAGTTTAATAAATAAGGTTGATAATAAAGGAATAGGAAAGAGCTTAAGCTTACTTTATTCGAATATTCCTAATATCAGTGAATATATATATAGGGGCATGTGAGTGAAATATATTTTTAAAAAAGACTCCAAAAGGGTAATAGTTTACTTCATTTTAACCATTATTTTGGCGCTATTAATGGTTTCGAACTCGCTTGTATTAAAGTACATTATGGATGTAGCTTCAACCAAGGGTTTGAATAAATATGTGTCTTTGGTTATAAATGTATTGTTATTTATTTTGGTTCAGTCTCTGGCATATTATTTGCAGCAGCTAAATTCACAATTTTTAGCAAAAGAAGCTGTTTCGGTCTATCGTAATGTGGTTTTTGAACGTTTGTCAAAGCAAAGGCTGCTAACACTTAATTCAAATGAATCTGGTCAATACATTTCATTATTAACTAGCCAAATGGACAATTTAGGACAAAACTACTTTTATACATTTTTTTGGGGTTTATATTTACTACTACAATTTCTTGCTGCTAGTTTGCTATCTTGGATAATAAATCCTGTTATGGCAATTTTTGCCATTATTTTAAGTATTCCTAATATACTTATCCCAGTAATTTTTAAGACAAAACTACAAATTAAAAAAAGTAAAACAATAGAGGCAACTAATAATTATGTCAATGAAGCAAATGACTTATTTTCTGGTTTGACAGATTGGAAAGTGAATCGTTCTGAAGCTGCAGTGGTTTCAGAAGAAAAAATGATTAACAAAAAGTTGTTACATTGTGAAAAAGAAGAGCTAAAGACTGAAAATACAGTGACGGTTTTCAATAAAACTTTTTCTGACTTTTTATATTTTGGTACCTGGTTAATTGGAACTTTTTTTATCATAAAGAGCAACTTATCAATTGGTCAAATTGTGGCGTTTACTCAACTAGTTACGAATATTTCTTTTCCTATTTATAGTTTTTCTGATCTTTTTTCTCAATGGATTGGTGGAAAAAAAGTATTTGATTCAATTGAAAATGAAACAAATAAAGAAACAATTACAATTAACAATGAAAAAAATATTGATACTTTTTCTAGTATAGAGTTAAAGGATGTAAGTGTTTCTTTTAAAGAAAAAAAAGTTATTGATTCACTGAATCTTAAAATTAAAGCTGGGAAAAAATATTTAATTGTTGGTAAAAGTGGTAGTGGTAAATCAACTTTCATTAAACTTATTACCAAACAATTAGATAATTATCGAGGAGAGATTTTGTTAAATGGAATAAACATTACAAAACTTACAGATAATCAAATTTATCAAAATTTCAGTTACTTACCACAAGATGGCCATGTTTTTGCAACCACATTACGTAATAATCTGACTTTATATAAAAGTTATCCGGACGAGATTATAATTAAAGCTTTAAGATTTGTAGAATTGGATAAGTGGGCCAATGCTGAATCGTTGAGCATGAAACTAGGAAATTCAGACACAAAAGTATCTGGTGGAGAGGCTAAAAGAATTGAATTAGCAAGATTACTACTTCGAGAAAAAAATGTGTTAATATTGGACGAGTTCTCTTCTGGAATCGATAAAACAACTTTGCAAAAAATTGAAAGCAAACTTTTAAGTTTACCTATTACATTATTATACGTAACCCATACTTATAATAATGACTTGATAGCTAAAGCAGATCAAGTTATTAAATTTTAAAACTTATACAGTATTAAATGTGAAACAGGCTTAATTTTGGAGGTCATATCAAAACAGAGAAAGAATTATATTAGTTATAAAAATTTAATAAGAGAAACAAGTGAAAGTTTTTATAAAAATTTATGCTATAATTAATTTGTAAGCTATATAAGTATTGAGATGTAACACGGGTATATTTCTGTGATAATTTCCAATTGGAAGTTGTAGGTAGTTTACTTCAGAAATTCTTCGAATGAAGGACGAAACTTGAAAAAATTGATCATAAAGGTCAAAGGAACTAAGAAAAAAGATTAAAAGAAGGAACATTGAATAATTTCAATGTTCCTTTTTGCGTGAAGGAAAGAAGGTGGTTTCAGCAACGAAACAACGGAAAAATATTAGTTAATGAGGGAAGTAACATTATTGTTATTTCCCTTTTTATTTTGAGGGAAAAGATGAAATATTTATTTATTTTAATGATATTGTTATTTTTGCTTTTTAAGAAAAAAGGTTTAAAGGTTTTGAAAAAGATAAGAGCAGCTTTTTCAGAAAAATCTATTTCAAAAGAATTAAAAGGTGATGTGTTGGATAGTAGTGATATTGATGAAATTTCTAGCTCCATCCCTAGCAACATTCGAAAGGATATAATAAACCGGCAATATTTACGTGTGATTCAGACTAAGCAGTCTATTAATACATTTACTGACTATTCTGCGGGTAATGATAAAAAAAGGTTTGAAGAAACAGATACTATTAATTTAAATTCAGATAGTATTTTGGTTGATACAGATGGAGAGATACATAGTATGTATGACCTATCATCAGCTAATGTTGATCAATCTCATTCTTCAAGTAATAAGTATTCGTTTAAGGAAAAGCAAAAATTTGAAAGCTTAAAAAATTCATTTCCCGACGACCTGGTTCAACAAGTTATGTACAGATTGAAGGAGGTGAAAGAAAATAAAAAAATTAATAGGTAAAAAGAAATAGCTATTTAAAGGAATGACTTTCTTTTTGTTAGCAAACTTATAGATTATTAGAAATTGAATGAAATGACAGGTATGAAAGATAAAATTACAAAGGAAGCAATTTATAAACTTCTTGATATAAAGGACATAGAACCTTATAAAGTTCCCAGGAAATTATTCCAAATTTTGTTAAACAAAAGTGAACGTGTGAGAGTGTTTGAAAAATTTTTAAGTGTTTCTGATGATCTTACAAAAGACTGGTTTTTCGATTACTTTCAGACTGAACAAGCTGAAATGAACAGGCAAAAACAGGACTTAACACCTTATAATTTGAGCAAACTATTAGCACAATTATCCCACAATGATCGTAAATGGAATAATAGTGGCATAAGGCTTGATGTTGGTGCAGGAGCTGGTACTTTAACAATAGCTAAGTGGGTAGAGGATCAAGTTAAACATGATAATTTTGTCTATAAGCCACACAATTATTTATATTTTTGTGAAGAAAAATCAGACCAAGCAATTCCTTTCTTGATTTTTAATCTTGCGATTAGAGGTATGAATGCTGTTGTTTGGCATGGAGATTCATTAACACGTAAGTGTAAAGGTGTGTTCTTTATTGAGAATTGCTTAGATGACGCTCACAGTTTTAGCGATGTTAATATAATGCCCTATACTAAAGAAGTTAAAGAATATTTTTCAGTGTCTGACTGGAGTAAAGAAAGATATCCAAAACATATTGAGACATTTTTAAAAATTGAAACAACACTTAATGGGAAAACAACAGCACTTGTTTATGGAGATAAATAAATAGAAATTAGTAATAGGGAAAAGCAGCATTTTTAAAGGCTGCTCTTTTTTATTAGGAGAGGATTTATAATGATTAAATTTTTTAATGATGAAGAGGGCAATACAACAGGTTTAACACCAATTAAAGCTATATGTATGTGTATTTTTATTTTATTTATACTCTTTGAACAATATTATCGTCAGAGCTGAATGGTTGCTAAATATCCACATTTAGTGATTCTAAAGTATTTACCTTAATATTTTTATTTAGGAAAATCAAAATGAAACAAATTTCAAAGATTAAAGTATTAATAATTGATCCTGAAAAAGGTATTACTGAAAAAGTAATCGATAATAATTTGAGGAGCTTTTATAGGGAAATCAACTGTAATTATATCGACATTAGTTCTTGGTCAATTACTGGTCAAGATTATGATTTTATCATCGATGATGAAGGGCTTTTAAAGCCTAACCCTATGGTAAGTGTAATTAGTTTAAACAATAAGCCTATATTTTTTGGAAGAATAATTTTAACTAGGAACTGTGAAGGCTTGCAGACTAGTTTAACTGACAAAGATATCAAGAAAATTAAAAAGCATCTTGAAAACTATTTTAATTACAAAGTAATTCAGGTAGATCAGTTAATTTTTTAAGTTAAGGAAAAATAGTCATGAAAAAGGAAGATAGAGTAAAAGTTTTAGAAATTGATTCAGAGACTGGAATTGAAACAAAGTATTTACTTAATAGCTATAAATTCATTGCGGAAGAAATTGAAGACAAATATTTTTATATTGATACTTTTTCAGTTTGCGGACAAAACTATGACGTTATTTATAGAGATGAGAATAAAAGTATTTTTGTTGCCCACCCGAAAGTTAGTTTAATTAATTCAAAGGGTAAAGAACTTTTATATGGATCGAGATTTATCTTTTCTAGAAGTACAAATCCTAGAAAAAGTGATTATCAGATCAGTTTATCAAATGAAGACATCAAAATATTAAAAAGTCGTATAAAGTTTCATCTAGATAATAAAACCGGGCGTACTAATATAATTATTAAAGTAAGCCAAAAGAAGAAAATTTAATTTAAAGGGAAAAATGCAAAACATAAAAAGTTTATGTAGTAAAATTACTAAATTATTAATAATTATTATATTTTTATTACCATCAATAAAGACTATGGAAGAGATAAATTTACAAACTATTCAAGCAGTAGGTTTGAAGTCTGATAAAAATATTCGGAAGAAATATCTTTTCAAAGTTTTAGCTGGTGTCGGTAATAGAGTTTCTGTTTATGCCAAACCAACTTATTTATATAAAAAGGCTGAAATGTCTTTATCTACAAAACTTTATAAAGTTTTTGTAGTAAAAAAGAAAAACAAATTAGTCTGGTACAAAATTGGTAAAAACCAGTGGATTATGGCCATTGATACAGATAAACCATTACTTTTAGTATCAGCAACAAATACTTTTCCCATTTATAAAAAAATTTGAACATTAAAACTATTGGAATACCGGATAAAGATATTAGGATTTTTCGAACTATTGGTCAGTATACTTTCGTTTATAAAGCCAATATAACTAATGGCCAATATGTTTATTCAAAAACTGGAGTGTTTTGCTAATTTAAATAGAAAGGTAAGATATGCTTAAAAGTAAAGGATATAACGGCTTTAATAATTATGAAACATGGAATGTAGCAATTTATTTAGATAATTCTCTGTTAATTCAGCAAGTTAAACATCTATTTAGTTCCTATGCAGAAGTTGTGGAATTTTTTAGGTTGTTTGGAATTTTTGATACGCCAGACGGCGTGAAGTTAAATGATCCAAAGCTTGATTATAAAGAACTTGACGCTGTTTTAAAGTGAGTTAATAAATTAACTAGAATGATTTTTCATTTTTAGAAAAGCATTAAGAAGTAATATTAATGTGACCTCCAAATTTATTCTAAATTTGGAGGTATTTTTATGGCTAAATTATGTAAACAAGATAAAATTGAAATCTGCGATATTTATGTGCATCCCCGAATCGAAAATAAATTGTCTTTTTCTATTTTTCAATAATAACTAAAATTCAGCTACTTCAGAGAAAATATTAAATTTCTTGGAAAATAATTTAATGCAATCCTTTATTGCTGAATGAACTCTATTTATTCTATGACGTTTAAAGGTAGATTTATTAAATATAATTAATTGTGCACGTTTAAGGTCATTTATACTGATTCGATAGAACTTTTAGAGTTTACTACTGGGATAATTGCTGATGTGGTTTTAGATTTTCTATAAAAAATAATCTAAATTTTTGAAATGAAAATTAAAAAATTTGATTAATTTTAAAACAAATGTATAATAAATTAAAAATAATAAAAAGGAGATGATAAAAATGACTAACGAAAATTTAGATTTAGATTTAAATTTGAATGTTGAAGATATTGAGATGGAAGACGCATCATCTTTATTTGGACCTCGTAGAAACACAGGTGTTACTTCTTCTGGTTGTTGCATGCGTTAAATTTATTGTTTTATGTAATAAGTTAAAGATCAATATGTTTACAACATATTGATCTTTTTATTTTATGAGGAAAATTATATTGAGCAAATATATTTTAGAAGAATATTATACAATTAGAGCGCCTTTTTATGGCATGGAAGAATATAAAGACTTTTTTACTGACCAAGCCCAGCATAATTTTCAATTAATGGATTTGTTGAAAAATAAGCAATTTATGGAAATTTTATTAGTAAACAATAGAAAACTTTTTAATGAAGCGTCAAAAATTAAATTTTTGAAATCGGGAAGTAAAAAATATCGACACATAACAAAGTCAATTTTTAACTATTTTAATAGATTGTGTGCCCGTGCAACACCCTATGGGCTAAATGCCAGCATATCACTAAATAAGATAAACGATAGTTCTAAACGGAATGACTGTAAAAAATATAAATATGTTAGACCTGATTTAGAATGGCTAAGTAGAGTAATTAAGAAAATCCAGTCTAATCCAGAAAATATAACAAAGCTATATGTGAAATGGAACGAATTAGCAGTTAAAGATGGTTCATTTTATAAATTGCTATATGTTGCCAATTCATCCAAAAACGATTTATTGAAACGAATAAAAGAAACACCTATTGTTAAGTATATTTACGAAGCTTCCCAAGATACTGTTTTAGTAAAAAGTTTAGTAGATGATTTATGTGATTTCTATAAGATCTCAGACAGTCAAAAAGTAATAATATATATTAGTAAATTGATATCTAACGAATTTTTGTTGACAAATCTATCCATTGACACTTTGAATAATAATCCATTTAGTAGTTTGATTAAGAAACTGTCTTTTTTAGATATTGAAGCAGATTTGAAGAATAAACTAGTTTTTTTGAAAAATGAAATCAATAAATATTCTCTTATGAAGATTGGAGAGGGTATTGATGAGTACAATAAAATAATAAGTATAATGGAAAGTATAGCCAAAACAGATAATTATTTACAGGTTGATTTAAAAAGCAATGAAAATGCGCCAAAGTTAACAGAAAAAATAAAAAACTTAACGGAAACAATTGACTACTTAGAGAAAATAACACCTAGTTATATTAAGTCTTACTATTTAGAACAATATAAAATAAAATTTTTGAAGAAATACGGGCTGTATACAGAAGTTGATCTGCTTGAATTGTTGAATCCTTCTATTGGATGTGGCTTCCCATATTCAACTAAAATTCTGTCTAATTTATCAGATGATGAAACACAAACTAGTATAAAACTTAAAGAAAATATATTAAATACAATAAAGGAAGGTAGAAATTATTGCGACATTGAGAAATGTAGTTTGCCAGAATATAAAGAACCAAAAGAAGATATGTATTTTCCTTCAAGCCTCGAAGTATTTATTCAAACATTAACAAGTAAACAAATAAATAATTCGAAAATAGACGCTTTTTTTGTTCCTAATTCTGGCAGTGATATGAGTGGTAAAAGTTTTGGCCGGTTTAGTTACATGTTTAATGAAAAAAATTATTTGATGGAACCAAATGAAATTGAAATTTTGGATAATCCTAAGAATAAAAGAAATTTAAATATATTGGCAAACTACAATATGCGAAGTAGAGCTGTCAGTGTTGGAACTCTAATAGATAGTTATAAAGATACAAATATTGTAAATCTGAAAAATATATTAGTTGGACTTGAAAGTGTAAATGATCACTACTTTTTTTATTTTAAACTAAAAAAACGTGCGCAAAAGGTAAGATTTTCTTCTACATCTATGGTTAATTATAGAAACGGTGAAATTTTATCATATATTTCCAGTTTTTTAATAGAAGCATCGCATGAGAAAGAAAAAAATCCATTCTACATAATTCGGTTACTTGAATCTTATGAAAATTTTCCATTTATACCTGGCTTTTTTTATAAAAACGTATTGCTAACTCCTAGACGGTGGAACTTAAACGCAAACACAATAGATTTAAATCAGACAGCACAAGCTTTGCTTAAAGAGCTAGAAGTTTTTATGGCAAAATGGGAAGTCCCCAATATGGTTTATTTAGAAAAAGGAGATAATAGAATATTATTAAATTTAAAATTAAATGATCACAAGCAAATGCTGGTAAAAGAGTTGAAAAAAGCTAGGAATAATATTTCGATTTATGAATGCTTAGCTAATAAAAGCTCTGATTTAAATGAATACGTTTTATCTTTTTTTGCTAACACTAGAAGTCGGAAACAAACAAGTTTAAACATTTCTAGTGAACAGATAGTATCACCTAATGCAAGAAACAGAAAATATATTTTAGGTGATGAATGGGTGTATATGAAATTATATTGCTTAAAAAGTGCTGCATCAAAAATAATAAAAAATGATTTGTTTAGCTTATATAAGCAGCTAAAGGCAAATAGGACCATAAGTAGTTTTCACTATTTATTATATACAGATGACGACTTTCATATACGAGTAAGGTTCAAGTTAGTAGATAAGGATAAATTAATATACTTAATTAATGCAATTAATTCATGGGCACACTATTTACTAGAGGAACATATGATTTCTAATATAGTATTTGATAGTTATGATAGAGAATTAGAAAGATATGGTGGATTATATTCTATCAATAAAATTGAAAATATTTTTTATAAAGACAGCTTGGCAGCTATTGAGTTCTATTCTCTGCCCAAAAACGAATACACAGATTTAAATATAGTTGAGTCTTTAGAAAACTTTTCGCTTCAATTAGGAGTTCCGCAAACGATCCTTTCTGCGACATTAGAAAAAATGTTTTATAACACACACTTACATAAGGAAGTTTTTAAAAATAGCCAGTCATATGTACAAATGCATAAACAATCTTTTATAAATTTTGTAAAAGAAAAGTCACTTAATTCCAATAAAGTTTCTTTTTATAAAGCTTTACTTCAAACAGACGATAAAGTTCTTAATAAATATAATCAACAATTATTATTTAGCCTATTTCATATGCATTGCAATAGACTTGGCATAGAACATGGAAAATCTGAGCAACGAATCATGTGCTTGTGGACACAATTCGCTAAAGAAGCACAGTATTATCTGGGTAATTAAAAATGGCAAATAGTAAAATTAATCATATAGTTAAAAATTATGCTAATTTAGTTTTGGATTGCAAAGACTTTGTAGAATTCTTTTTGAACGATACTAAAATATATGCAGATGAAAACAAAAAAATAGAATTTTACATTAGTGTTTTACTATTTTTAGCCAGTTATGAGAAATATAGTAAACAAAGCTTTGCTGCTACAAAAAAATATTATCTTAAAAAGCTCATATTTTTAATGAAACATGCAACTTTGTCAATGAATACATTTAATGGTCTATGTGGAATAGGGTATGCATTTCATTTTTCAAGATTGGAAGATGAGAAGTGGGGTATTTCGATAGAAAACCAATTCGATAGTATATATTTCAAAATATTAAAGAACTATAAAAAAGAATTAAGTGATACGATAGATAAATTTGGCTTGTGTGAATCAAATTACGATTTAATAGATGGATATGCCGCTATAATATCCTTTCTGTTTAATAGTGGAATTTATAATAAAGACTTTAAACTTTTCAAAAGCATAACAATGGATTTTATATCTATGCTTAGTATTAGTTCTTGGGTTATACCACCATCGAATATGATACTTCCATATTTGGCTAAAGAATTTCCCTACGGTGCGACAAATTTTAGCTTATCTCATGGTATGGCTGGGCCGTTGTCTGTATTAGATTTATTACAATTAAATGGGCTAAATTTTTCAAATGAAACATCGATTGTAAATAAATTGATTAATCTCTACAAAGAAAATATTATCAAAAATAATTCAAATATATGGTGGCCAACCAGAAAAGCTGCAAAAATTAAGAGAACTTGTGAATTTCCAAGAGCAAGTTGGTGTTATGGAACACCAGGAATAGCTAATGTTTTATATAATGCATCAATTGTGACAGGTGATACTGATTTAAAAAAAATAGCCATGAAGAGTATTTTTACTCTATGCAAGAAATCTGTTTCTGATTTGTATATAGATTCTATGACCATATGTCACGGATTATCAGGTCTAATTTTATGCATTCAGAATATAAACAAAAAGCTTAAAAGCAATGAACTAAAAGAAAAACAAGATTTTTACGTTGATCTTTTATTAAAAAATGCTGAGAGTGACTATAAGTATATGTACCATAATTATGACTATTTAACACCTTTCAAACCTAATAGTCGTAAAACTTATCAAAATGATATAAGTTTTTTAACGGGATCAACTGGTGTAATTATGACTTTAATGGCAGTATCAAGTGATATAGAATTTAACTGGCTTAAAATTCTTTCTTTATATTAAAAAAGTGAGGAATTATATTGTGGAATATCTAAAAATTGCTAGTTTACAGGTAAATAACAAAGGCACTTTAGTTATCGACGCTTCAAATCTGACAATTAATCAGCAACAAAAAATTGGACTAATAGGTATTAATGGTTCTGGTAAGACTACATTACTAAAAATAATTAATAATAAACCTGTCAATATGGAAATAAATGCTAATATAATTAACAACTGTAAAACTTTTATGGTAACCCAAGTTATGAGCCATGATCACCAAAGTGGTGGAGAAAAAGAAAAAGAAGCTATTTTATCTGCAATAAAAAGAGCAAATCAAAGTAAAAAAGCTATTTTATTACTTGATGAACCTACTTCAAATTTGGACTTTGATCAGCAAAACTGGCTGGTAAATACGTTGAATAGTTTCAATCATCCACTGTTAGTAGTAAGTCATGATCAAGCATTCCTTAGCAAAGTAATAAATACCGTTTGGTACATAGAGAATAAAAGAGTTATTGAATTTAAAGGAACATATACCGATTATGAAAGAAAAAAAACGGCTGATTTGCAACGAACAAGAAAAGATTATCAACTAAAGAAAAAGAAAATTAACAAATTAAGACGTGTACAAAAACAATTGGAAAATAAAGGACATAATGCTATTAAAAAGAAACAGGGAATTTCTTGGTCTGATTGGAAAATAAAAGACTCAAATAAAATCGAAAAGAAATTATCACACTCTAGCAAAGTTTTAAATAAAAGGATAGATAAAGAGTCAAATCAACTAAAAAAGCCTCTTACCCGACATCCAATAACATTAAACAATTTTAGAGTTTCCAATTTGGAAATGAAAGCAAAAGATAGTTTAATAAGAATCAATGCTCAAAATATTTGCAAATCTAATAAAATGTTATTTGAAATAGCAGAAACTATAAAAATAAAAAATACCAATAAGATTATTTTGACTGGAAAAAATGGTTGTGGGAAATCTGTATTTTTATCTAAATTAGTAGATAAAAATCTAAACGGATGGATTAATCCAAAGACTAAAATAGGCTTTTTCTCACAGGATATTTCGAAAGAGATAACAAACACAAAAAAAGTAGGAGAAGAAATTAAAAAGTTAAGTGTTTTTAACACTACTACTACTAGACAACTTTTAGGGGATTTACATTTAGGTAGTTGCTTAAATAATTCAATATCAACTTTAAGTGGCGGGCAATTGGTTTGTTATAAACTAGCAAGAATTTTGCTAGGAGAGCATAATATTCTTGTACTTGATGAGCCTGATAATTTTTTAGACATAACTTCTGTAAACGCATTAATAGAATTTCTTAAAAATTATCCTTTTTCCATAATTATTGTTACTCATGACAAAAAAATAATTAATGAATTAAATTTTCAAAAGTGGAGTATAAATAAAAAAAGACTGTTATTGTCTAATACGACAAGTAAAAGTTCAAATAATGAATTGGATCTATTAAAACATAAACTGGATGAATTAATTGCTGATACTTCGATTCCTATATCTCAAGTGCAAAAAGTGTCTAAACGAATATCGGAATTAGAGAAAACACTAAATCACGATTAGTTTGTGTTTTATTGTTAAAGCTAAGATTTATTATTAATCTGAAGAAATTCAATGGAGAAATATGTTTAAACAGTTTGTTAATATTAGTCGAGTAAGATTTATTATTATTATTATTGTTCTTACGATATCACAAATTTTGAATACTGTAGCTACTTACGTTACAGATATACAGATGAATTTCATTATTAAAGGCCGTATTAATGCCTTTATTATAATTACAATAATTCAATTATTACTATTCACAATTAATGATTTTATGTATAACTTATCTAGTTATCAATGGAAAAAGCAAACTCAGGAGTATTTCCATGACGTGCGCAACAAAGAATCTCACGTTTTTTTACAAAATCAAAATAAATCGGTCAGCTCAATGCAGAATTCTTTAGGTAATGATCTCAATATATTAAATGACGATTATTTTGTTAGAATTTTTGACTTAATAGCTAGCATTATATACCAGTTTTTAGCTATTAATACACTGTTAAAATTTGATTGGGTTCTTGTATTTTTCACAATAGTAATGGCTTTGATTTCTTTATTGATACCGAAAATCTGTCAAAAATATACAGTTACTCAAACTAAAAATGTTTCTGATAACAATAATATATTTTTAAATTTAATAAAGGAATGGACGTCAGGTTTAGAAGTGGCAAGACAATATAAAATTGGTCGAGCTTTTAAGTTGGCTCTGGGGAAGGGAAGTCAGAAACTTGAAAATAGTCAAATTGCTCGGAAAAAAGTTTTGACCTGGGCCGAGTTTATCCAAAGCATTGCTGATGCTATAGGGCGTGTTGGTATTACAGTAATAGCTGGTCTCTTATATTTCGGTAATCGTGTTGGCTTCGGTGTAATTGTCACGGCTAGTGTATTCGCAGATGGTATTTTTTCGACTTTATTAGATATTGTTGAAGATATTAATTATATTAAGTCCACGAAAAGCATTAGAGACCAAACTTTGAAAAAACAAGTATCATTACCATCTTCGCAATCTTCAAATGCCAAAATGCAAAGCATAGAAAAAATCAAATTGTATAATTTATCCTATTCGTATAATGGAGAAAGTATACTGCATTATCCTGATTTAACAATTACAAGAGGTGAAAAAATACTTCTTTATGGCGAGAGTGGTTCAGGAAAGACAACGCTCATAGAACTAATAATGGGGCTTAAAAAACCATTAACAGGTACTGTATCTTTCTTTAATACTAAAGGTGAAAAAGTTAAACCCGATTTTGCTGAATTTGCATATCTTCCTCAAGATCTAGTCTTATTTCCAGGTAGTGTTATAGAAAATATCACTATGTTTAAAAAAATGCCTTTAAAAGTAGTACAAGAAGCTGCGAATTTAGTGGCACTGCCAAATGAATTTCTGTTTAAAAATATTAAAGTTTCGAAATCTATCCTTTCAGGAGGACAGCAACAAAAAGTAGTATTAGCAAGAGCCTTAGCTCATAACAAATCTATTATGTTACTAGACGAACCAATCAGTGCTATAGATAAAATATCAAGTAATAAAATTTTATCTGAGTTGCTGGCAAGTAATAAAACTTTGATTATGATAAGCCATAATTTAACTGAAAAGGAGAAAAGCCAATTTAATAAAAAAATTTATTTGGGAAAAGGAATTAACAATGAAAGTTAAAGATATATGCAAACTACATCCAATATATTTTTGGATGTCTCTACTTTTAGCTATTGCAAGTGCAGGCTTGTTTACTAATGCTAATCAAGTCCAATCTTTGCTATTTGATGCTATTAAAGAAAAAAATTTGATTAACTTTGGTATTTTGGCTGGTATCCAATTTTTATGGATTCTGGCTGGATATGGTTTTTTACAGTTTAGCAAATATTTTTGGAAGTATGCTGTTCTGAAATATTTTCACCAAATACGTCAGAAACTTGCCGACCATTATTTTTTGAAAGCTGGCAATAATGAGACAAGTAATATCCAGAATCGAATGACTACGGATTTAAATTTATTAGAAAAAAATCTATTTTATCAGATTAGATTATTAGCTTATAATTTTGCTCTGCTTTTTTTCAGCATTGGTCTGCTTTTATCATATCACTGGTTGTTATTATTGACGTCCTTATTAATCGTTGCCATACAGATTTTGGCTCCTTATTTTTTTGAAAGACCATTGAGTAAAGCGATGAATAATTTGTCGAAAGAAAACGAACATTATTTAAAAACTTTGGGACAATGGTTAATTGGATTAAACGAAATTCGCCAGTATTTTTCTGGTCAAAAATTTTTCAAAGTTTTATCTGATACTAGTCAAAATATGGAGCAAGCATATATAAGTAATGATAAGGTTAACCAAATTTTTGATTATGTTAGTAGTTTGCTTTATCTAGTAGGGGATGCAATTATGCTAATTCTAACAAGCGTTTTGGTAACACAAAATATAATTCGCTTTGGTGTAATTTTTAGTATAAGTAATTTTGATTCTTATCTTTTTGGATCAATTAAGAATATAGCTACCTGCTGGGGTTTAATTAAATCCGTTCGCCCACTCAGAGAAAAGATGGAAGATTCATGTAAAAAGGTTGTTACTAAAAATCAAACTGGTAAAGTAGTAACGGGAGTGCAAGTGACAAATTTGAAAGTTACTTTTTCGAACGGGCAAGTAATTAATTATCCGAATTTTACAGTTAAACCTGGAACAAAAGTTTTGTTGACTGGAGACAATGGTACTGGAAAATCAACTTTATTGAGAGTTATTAAAGGGCTAACACATCCAACAAGCGGAAAAATAAGTTATATTAATCACGAAGGTAAAATAATAAAACCAGATTTGAGTAGTATTGATTATTTACCACAAGAACCGGTTATTTTTCCAGCAACTATAGGTGAAAACATTACAATGTTTTCACCTCAATCTGACCACAATATTAAGCATATATGTAATCATGTAAAACTAAATCAGGATATTGATGATTTACCTATGGGACTTGAAACGGTAATTAGCTCAGAAAAAATTTCAGGTGGTCAGCGTCAAAAGATTGTTTTAGCAAGAAGCTTATTTAACCATTCTACTTTTCTATTGATTGATGAGGGTACTAGTGCCATTGATTCTAATGCTATGTACAGCATTATGCAATATTTAACAAAACAAAATATAACTATCGTTTTTATTGCTCATAAAGTTGAACAAAGGTTAAAAAATATGTTTGACGATGAAATACACCTTGAAAACAGAAAGAAAAATTGACCTATTTTGGATTTAATTACTATCTAGTTTATATACTGGACCCAAAAACTTAGACAAAAAGTTAATATCATTTCTTTAAGGCTTGTGCTCGATGTTCTTTCGAGATCGGGCCTTTTGGTCTTTCTTTAATACTTTCTTCGTTTTAGTAGCGAATGCATTTTGTGAATGCTTTAGTTAGTTTTTGCAGATTATGGCACTTATATTCTTGACCGTAAAACATTTCCATTTTAAGCAAGCCAAAGAAGTTTTCTATTAAGCTGTTGTCCATTGAATTTTCCTTGCATGACACGCTTTGAGTAATGCCATGTAATTGAGTAGAAAACAATCTCCTCAGCTCAGCCATCTAGAATCGGTGACAGGTAACAAATAAAGCTTTTGCCCCTTAAGATAAAATTTAGTAATATCGGCGTACCACTTCATATTTGGTCTTAAAGCAAGAAGGCTGGGTTTAATTAAAATGGGTGTAATCTTGCCCACTGTATCGCGATAACTAGAATATTTATGTCGATTTCATTTATTAGCTTTTAAACCCAGTTTATTCATAATCCTTCTGACCACTTTAATTTAGCTTGCTAGCCTTCTTTAATCTGTTGCAGAGCAATCCGTCGGTAGCCATAACGTTTTTGATGATAGTCATAAACTTCTTTAATTCCAGCGGTTAATTTGGGTTGCTTATTTTGTTTAACAAGTGAGAAATAGCATAATAGTAGATGCTGCGGGCAAATAAGGGTAAGTCTTAAAAATATAATCTAAGCTGACTTTAAAGATGCACCTTAGCTTAGTATTCGTCTAAATTATTTCTTGGGTGTTTTATGCTCCAAGGCATTTATTTTTTTTGTAGGCATTGACGATACACAATTGCAAGCTCTCTTCTTCTAGATGCTGAATCTTCTGTTGCAGTTGCTGTCGCAATAGTTCCTTTTTTCTTGTTTATGAGCAGTTCGTCCTTTGGGTTTGATAATGATATCGTACCCGTTTTCTTTGTATTCGCGTAGCCAATAGTTTAACATACCGTAGATTCTCAAGCTCAAATATAGTGATACTTGAATAATAGATTTAGCGCCAAATAGTGCATGCTTAATTGCATTTTCCTTGAATTCTTAGGTATAAGTTTGGTGAGAACAATCTAAAATAACTGGGCCGTTACGATCAATTAGTTTAATTTTATAATTTAAAGCTGTAGGATTTAGATTTTCTCTTCTAGCAATAGTTAGTACCGAAATACCCTTAATTTTCCAATCTTGTTAAAGTTCAATTTTTTCGGTTTAGATAGTTTAGTCATAAAAAACCAAAAGTTTGTCCAACTTTTGGGGCTCAGTACATTAAGTTCCTTCTTCATATCATATCGTTTAACAACATAAAATATTATGATATACTTAAAAGTTTTAACAGTTTTTTTACAAATCTATGGTGAACAGAAAGTATTTTTATTAAAGAATATAAAAATGTACCCTCTTAGCTTTTTTAGCTTTTAGTACACGGTTCCGATTTTTAATCAGTATCTTGTATTTTAGTTTAGTTAGATTTTAGAACTGCTTTTCAAAGACATAAAATATTTTTTGTTAAGATAATTTAGTAGTAATAATAGTTATGGCATTTTAGTCGGTTTTACGGCATTAAGTAATAGAAATAAGATACTATTTTGTCCGATTTAATGCTTCTTTCTGTTTTGTCTGATCTACATGAGTATATAAATCTGTTGCTGTAGTTCCTCGTTGCCCTAATTGTTGAGAAACTAGAACCTTATCTTTAGTTTGCTCGTATAATTCTGAAGCTAAAGTATGTCTTAGTTTATGTGGCGTAAGCCTTTTTCCAAATGCAGCAGAATATTTACTTACAAAGGATTCTATAGCATTTGAAGTAATTCTTTTTGCTTTATCTTTGTAACGGACTAGAAATAGAGCCTTATTATCAGCTGCTGGAGAATATATTACCTTTCTTGACTTATAATAGTTTGAAACATAGGGTATAACCCATTCCGATATTGGAACAGCGTCTTTCTGACCACCTTTTCGGGTTACTTTTATCATTGCGTTTTTTAAATCTAAATCGCTTGTATCCGTATTAGCAGCTTCTTGAACTCGAATTCCTGTTCCTAACATCAAAGCAATTATTGCAATGTCTCTTTTCTTATTTTTAATAAAATGACCTTTAACATAATTATTTACGTGGTTTTCATACTCGTTTTCTAAGAAGTTAAGAAAATCGTGTTTTTCCTTTCCACGATACATATGTGAACGTAGTTCATGCGCGCGGAAATTCAATGTCTTAGATGCAGGAAGTGCCTCTATTTTGGCCATAGGGTTTCGATAAAAATAAGGTTCTCCTTTGTTATTATCAGCAATGACAGTTAAATAGTGAAACAATGAACGTAATGCAACTATAGACCTGTTCACCGTAGTAGGGGAATTAAATTTTCCTTGTTTATTCCTACTATTACGTAAAAAATCTATATATAGTTTAATATCGTCTCTTTTAAGATGTTCAAGCGTTGTAAGCTCAACATTTTTGTTTGCCGATGCCGAACTAATTCCTTCTTGTCTTAGCCAAGTAAAAAAACGTCTAATTTCAGTTAAATACTGATATTTAGTAGTTATTGATAGATTTTTTTCTAGATAAAATTCTTGAACATAAAAGGGAAGTTGTCTCAATTCTACATTTATTAATTTGACATAATGAGCTCTATCCATTGAATCAAAACCTCTTTGCATAAGAACTTACTTCTAATTATACAATATTTTAGCATTATTTAAAAAGTGGGAAGAAAAAGTTACACTCAAAAAACATAAACCAAAGCCTAGCAGTAATTTTAAACTAAAATTACTGCTAGGCTAGCGATTTTGCAACAGCAACCTATTTTCGAAATCTAATACCAATTGTGAACCATCCAAAATTGTTTGGCATTTTGCCATGAACCATATCTCGCTTTTACATATGTATCAGCTGTTCTTTCCTGATTTGCAGCTGAATAGTCACCTTGTAATTTATCTGGCGTCAACTGATAACGGCCGTAGGCGCCTGATGATGGATTGCGTGCTGTGTAACTACCGCCAGACTCTCGTTGAGCGATCCATTCTTTAGCTTCTTTTTCATTACTTAAAAAAATACTCTTTGTTTCTTTATTAATGTTTATTGAAGTTGAATCATTCACATTAGCAGTCTGACTACTATCATAATTACTTCTTGAAGAGTCGTATTTTTGTTGTATCGAATTTGGAACACTTTTGCCAGAATGTGGACGTACTTTCAATTCATCATTAACATGAATTAAATTTCCACCATTCTCAAGCTTATTATCATTAACTATTTGCTGAACAGAAGAGTCGTATTTTTGAGCTATGTCCCAAGTTGTATCTCCGTACTTAACTCTAACTAGTTTGACTTTTTTTTTCTTATTCTTGTTAAAATTAGTTTTTTCATAAGTTTTATTTAGATTTGATTTTTGAGTAGTAGCAATTGCGGTATCATGACTTTGAGTTTCGCCAACCATAAGCATTGCTGAACCTCCTAAAAAAAGAAGAGTTCTGCCCTTTTTACTAAACTTTATTTCCATACTTGTTTACCTTTCTCAAAAAAAGTGTTCCATTAATGTTATAAATAATACTTTATCGTAAATTTAAAAAATTATTGGTAATACTCCATCTTTATGAAAATGAATGTTTCCTAAAAATTTAACGTAGAAAAATCAGTTAACTCAACTTTTAGGACTCACTTAAACTTGAAGAAAATCTAAGAAGGTGGTAAACAGCATAGAAATGCCTTATCATGCTTACTTAAGACTTATTAGTTAATTTTTTAGCTAAACTATTAGTAGTGCTATTTATGACCACTATAGATTACCATGCAGTAATAAAAAGCATAAATCTATTCAGTAGTTATACTTGCAACAAAAAACTTTATCTTTACAATGTTTTATAGTATCATGTAAGCAGGTTTACCGTTTACTTCTTAAGATAAGGCGGTTTACCAAGAGGAGGTTTGTTGCCATGCAAAAGCAAGGTTATGTCATGAAAGTAAGCCAGAAAGGGCAAATTACTTTGCCAGCAGAGCTAAGAAAGAAGGAAGATTGGAATCCAGGTACTTTATTGACTATTGAAAAGGATCAAAAACATAGTAACTTCAAGATCTCAAAAAAAGTAAATCTTTATGATACTGATTTTGGTAACTATGATTTTCAATCTGAACTAGTAAATAATCCTGAGCTTTCGGAAGTTAAATCAGTAGGAAATGAAGGTTGGGGATTTGAATAAAATAAGGTGAGTTCTTTTATAAATGAGTAAAGAATTTGATTTTCCAAGTCAAGGAGACGTAATAATCATAGATGCTGAACCACACGCTGGTAGAGAATACGGAGGACATGATCCACAAAAAAATAATATTAGAAGGTATATGGTAGTAATCAGTAACTCTTCATATAACAAAAAGACAGGTATGATTGTGGCCATGCCGATTTCTACTGTATCTAGGCTAAAAAATGATAAAAGATTTTATCCTATTTTGATCCCAGACAAACAAAACGGAATAAAGGGCTTTGTTTGCTTGTGGCAAATTCAAAATTTTGATTTTGTTCACCGACATGGAAAAGTTGTAAATTGCGTTAAAAGGGAATATTTAGAAACTTTGATCAATTTCGCGAATGCAATTATAGAATTAGATCAATAATTAAATTTACCCAAATTATTTCTATAAGTCAGTTATTGATATTAAACTTCAATGAATCTAAAAGCATTGAAGTTTTTTTATACTATTTTTATGCTGAGATCGCAATTCTAAGGCCAAGTTCAACTTGAGTTATAGATAATTATTAATTTAAATTGTTTAAATGCTAATTTGCGTTTTTGCTCTTAATTTACTTTTCTTCGAATCTTACTAGTGTTATTTTGTAAAAATAACACTAGCTGATTAAGTGAAAAAAGCTATTATATCAGTACTTTTATAAGTTAGCAAAAACAACTAGTGCTATAATATAGATATTTATAAAAATAACACTATTAGGATTTTAGAAAGAAAGAGTAACTTATGAAGCAGATAGTTAAGCCAATTAAAGACTCGAATGTATTAGAACAAGTAAAAGATTGTCTTCTTCATAAATTTGACACAGGCAGAAGAAATTACACTATTTTTCAGGTAGGTAAGGCAACTTTACTTAGAGTGAGCGATGTTCTTAGGCTTAAAAAAGAAGATGTTTTCGATCATCATGGTCGTGTTAAGAGAAATGCGTATACTATTGATAAAAAAACTCAGAAAAGGAATATCTTATATCTACGTCCAATTGAACGAGATTTAGAAGATTATTATGATTGGCTTGAGAAATACGAATCTGAACATCCTAAGCAAACTATTTTCACGAGTGAGTGGTTATTTCCTTCAATGACGCATCCTAACAAGCACATCGATGAACGTAGATTCTACATGATAATGCATAAAGTTGGTGAAATACTACAAATTGATTACCTTGGCACACACACCATGAGAAAAACTGGTGCTTATCGGGTATATGTACAATCTCATTACAATGTTGCCCTAGTGTCTGAATTATTAAATCATTCATCGGAAAAAGTAACATTTCGATACCTGGGGTTAGACCAAGAAACACGTGAACATATATTAGACACAATTGATTTTGGGTAGTAGCTAAAATTTAAACCAAACGTCTGTAGATTTTTGCATGCAATACTATCTAAATATATATTTGCTCGTATTCCATTCTTGCAATTGAGTATAATTTTCTTTTTTTACTTGTTTTAATATGATATACTTTCTGTGGGAAATCCCACAGAAAAGGAGAAGATATATTATGCAAGTTATCAACAATTACAATGCTCATACAGATAGTAAAAAACGGATTACACTTCGTAAATCTAAATATGACTATTACCACGTAAAAGAATATGACAACGGCTGCTTAGTTCTGGAGCCTAGAGAATTAGTTAAACCAAAAAATATTTCCGATAAAGCATTAAAAGTAATGGATGAATCTGTTGCTAATTTAAAAAAAGGAAGAGTGTCTGCACCAGTAGACTTATCGGACTTTTAAATGCGGTTTAACATTATAATGGGAGTGCCATACATGGATGAGTTATGGCAAAAGTTACAGACATCTTATCGTAGTAAATCAATTAGTAAAGCTGACGCAAACTTATATAAAAAATGGGGTAAAGCTTTAAAATTTTTATCCGAAAATCCAAAACATCCTGGTCTTCATACACATGAAATTTCATCACTAACAAATAGATATGGAATGAAAGTGTGGCAGTCTTATTTAGAAAATAAGACTAGCAATGCAAGAAGGATGTTTTGGGTTTACGCACCTAATGTAGGAGATATAACCATTATTGGATTAGATCCACATCCTGAAAACAACAAAAATGGCGCCTATGATAGAATTGATTTATCTAAAATACCTAAATAGACCATTTAAAATTCAAAACAATTTGGACTAATTTAATTCTTCGTAATAAAGCACTAAACAGATAATGCATATTTATTCAGAATAATTTCTTTCCGCATAAGTTTTTCTAAACTTAGACTTATTAATAAATTATCAAACAAAAAGGTGGATACTACATAAAAGTATCCACTTTTTTGTTATTACAGTTCGATTTTTTTAAAAATCTTTATACTAAACTTATTCATATTATTTTTCCAAAATTCATTTTGCTAAACTTATATTTAGTTCTATAATTTAGGTTATATTATATGGTTAGTATAAGGTGTTAAAGGGAAAAATGACAAAAAATAAATGGCGTATCCCTACTATTTCAACTGATATGTATGCTGAAGAATTTGCAAATTTACTTAGGGACGAAAGTAATAAGACTTTTTTCTTACAAGGTAAGTGGGGGAGTGGAAAGACAGAATATTTAAAAAACGTAGAAAAAAAAGCAAAAGACAATTTAAATTTTATTTATTTAGAATTATGGAAGCCAAACTTTAACGAAAACTTGAGTAAGCAACTTTTTGATGCAACCCATCCAAAATTGGCTAAGAGAGCTACAATAGTAGGTCATACATTGGTTGCCTTGACAATAGTTTGCAGTCTTATTTTAGCTATAAAAGGAGTTATTTCCATAAATTTACCCAATTATGCATTTACAATCACAACTATAATAGCAACTGTAGTAATTAATTTATTCAGTCTCACAAAGAACAAAGTGATAAATGTAGATAAAATCCTTATGTCATCAAGCATAAAAATGTTGAAAGGAAACCCCAAAATCTGTCCTAACGTCCTAATTATTGACGATTTTGATCGTTTAAGTCAAAAAACGCAAGGGGAACTTTATAGACTTTTCAATGCTATTCAACAAGGTAGGAGCTCATGTCGAATTATTTTTGTGGGTAATTTGAACAATATAAAGGACAATAAAAATAATTTTTTAGACAAGATTATTGACCAAGTGATTGCCCTACCGTTTGTTTTAAATCCTCAAAGTTTTAGTAATAGACTTGTAGAAATAATTTCAAGTAATTTAAATGAAGATTTGAGCAGAGTTGAAATAGGAAAGTTATTCATATACGAACACAGGACTCTACGTGAAGCTAATCATTTTCTATCGTATGTTGAAGACGAATTTTGTAGACAAAAGAAAAAAGGAAGAGTACAAACCGACCAAGAACTACTTATTATCTATCTTTATCTCTTTCATAAAGATAGATACCAAAAACTTTATGAAGATTGGCAAAAAGAAAAAAATAAAAAAGAATTAAGTACTATTGCTTACTGTATGGACTCTAATAATCTAACTAAAACTGCTACTAAGCAGGATGATGAAGATGAATTAGAACAATATATTAATAAAATCCTTGCTGATACTGTGAAATATCCACCAGAGTTTCAAAGACATCAAGTTGCTTATTTTTTAAACGAAAAATCTTATATTCCAACTGTCAACAATCTAATTATTTCCATACAAAATGATGAAATAATTAAGCCACTAGCATATTCTAAAGATAGTGATCAAGCTTTATATCAAGAGATTTTTGAATTTTTAAGCTCTGTAAACTTGGAAGATTATATTGCGGAAATAATTCCTCAGCTAGCAAAGGCAGCAATTTTTGCAATGCATTCTGAGCCACGTCATGAGCCTAATTCACTAGTTATGAAAATACTTGAGAACTGTGAAATAAGAATTGAAAATTCATTACCGGAATCTTCTTATGATAAAAGGGATTCAAAACCTATTAAGGATATTCTTTCCGAAATGCATACAATAATTTCTAATATTACAAAAAATTTGGATATCGAAATGTCCCTAACAGAGCAATTTTATATTTACAGATCCTGCTTATTAAATTTTCGTTCTCCCGAATCTGATTATAGTGTCACTCGTATTTTTAATAGTAAAAATAATCGCTTAATCAGTAAGTATGCACTTACAAAGTATTTCTCTAAAAAAGCAGATGAAATAGAAAATCAAAAAGATTTTGGTAAAAAGCTATATGATGCTGAGGCTTTACTTGTCCAATTATGTTTTTTTAAACCGACATCTTCAAATATTTTAGATGTATCATACTACAGTTTGAAGATTCCACCAATAAAAACAAAGGTTGCAAAAATAGAACAACTTGCAGATTTTGAATATGTGGCTTTTTGGGATTGCTATCTTGGACTTGGAACAAGAGCAAAAGGTGAAAGAATTCTCAATTTTGAATACAAAAATGAGATATATGGTGATTATGTATATGACCGATATAAAAAAATTAAACAAGCTGTTTGCAACTTGATCCAATCGAATAAAAGTTCAGAACTTGTTGATTTATTTGATTCAAAAGAATGGTTCCATTTCATCTTAAGAATTGCTGCCATTACCCATCAATATGATTTACAAAATATTTCTTCACAGCAAACAATATTTATACATATAAATCAGTTGCTAAGTTCGTATAAAAGCACTAAAGCTGAAGCTATAATTAAACACAGAAAAAATTCAATAAGTAATGAAAGACTAAAAGAAATTATGCAAAAATTACTGGTCAATGTGGCTAATGATCCTTATTGGACAAAAAAGATTAAATAAAATCTAAGCCACTATATTTTTTAAAAATTCTTTGAAAAAAGGTTTTACTTTGGTTAGAAGTAAAGGAGCAAATTAAATGAAAGATACCGAATGGAAAATCAAGGAGATTGATACATCTGATTGGGCAAAAAAGTTTGCCGATTTATTAGTAAATAACGGTAATAAAACTTATTTTTTACAGGGCAAATGGGGTAGTGGAAAAACTAGATATTTGCAAAAAACAGAAACTTTATCAAAGGATACACTAAAATTTATTTATTTAAGTTTATGGCATCCTAAAAATGAAAAAAGCTTAGCAAAACAAGTATTTTCTAAGGTCAATCCTATATTAAATTTCTTCAAAGGGCTTTTCACTTCTGCACTAGTCGGTTGGATGATATTTGGTAGCGCTTGGCTAACAGGTATAGGTATTTTTAATTATGTTAATTTTGACGCATGGTTTTTATTAGTTACTGTAATTACTGTAATTGTGACTACTTTGTTTAACTTATCTAAGAACAAATTAATAAATGTTGATACTATTCTAATGAATTTGAGCCTTTTTAAATTACGTTGGCCATTTTACAGAAAAAGTAGAGTTTTGATAATCGATGATTTTGATCGGTTAGATGAAGTTACACAAAAAGAACTCTATAAGCTTTTTAATGCTATCCATGAAGAAGGTCTAAAATACCCTCAAAAGATTATTAAGTGGTACGATAAAAAACCAAAAAAATTATTTAGACCGATAATTTTTCTATGTAAAAAAATTGTTGAATTTAGTGAAAATAGGAAAGCAAGAATAGTATTCGTAGGGGATTGGAAAAACATAGTCAAAGTAAAACATAATTATTTAGAAAAAATAATTGATCAAACAGTATCGCTACCAATCATATTAAAGCCTGAATTTTTTGGAGAGGAAATAATGCTAATTATTTCTGAAAACTTAAAAGAAGAAATAGATGATATGGAAATTTTCAAGCTCTTCGAACTTGAAAACCTTACGTTACGTCAAGCAAATCATTTTTTATCTTATGTAAAAAATGAATTCTTTAGACAAGAAAAGATAGGTAGAGTACAAGTAAATCAACAACTTTTTATCATTTACTTATTTTTATTCCATAGAAATATGTATGAGATTTTAATTAATAATTGGCAAAAGATTCAGGAAAAGAAAAGTATAGAAACTTTAAAAGCATTTGAAATATCAAGTAATGATGATCAAGCCCAAAAAGAAATAAAGCAATATGTTAACAATATTTTTAAAGAAGATAGTGATAACATATCATTTCCTGAACCTTTTGTAAGTTTACCTGTAAATTATTTTATTAATGATTTAACTTATACTCATTCAGTTAGAGAATTAAATAAAATTATTAATAACTCGAAAGAAATTCGTCAACTGGCTTTTGGCCATGATACTGATAAAGCAAGTCTTATTGATGAGCTTTCATTATATTCTGTTTCAATAAACAATGAAAGTTATTCGAATAAGTTATTGATAGCTGCTATTTCTGCAATGTATGCTGAGCCACGGCATAAGCCCAACTTGCTGATCAAAAAAATATTTCTTAATTACGAAATTAAACTTGAAAAAACCGAGTTTAACACAAATCCTATGAAATCACCGTTAGAGCGAAATAAGATCGTTTTTTCTAAAATGAGTAAAGCAATAACTGAAATGGCTAAAAAACCAAATAACGAAGCCTTATTAACAGAACTACTTTATATTTACAGAGCCTGTTTACCAATTTATGGAACTGTTACGCACAGTTTTAACAATGCCGATAGATCTATTTCAGATATACAGCTTAACAATATTAATAGATACTCACTTACTAGGTACTATTCTAAAAGAGCATATGAAATAGAAAATCAAAAAAATTTTGGTAAAAAGCTATATGATGCAGAAGCTTTGCTCGTTCAATTATGTTTTAAATCACCAAGTCCAGATATTTCAGACGAAGCATATGACAACCTAAACATCCAACCAATAGAAAAAAAGGTTGAAAAAATAGAGCAACTTGCAGATTTTGAATATGTGGCTTTTTGGGATTGCTATCTTGGACTTGGAACAAGAGCAAAAGGTGAAAGAATTCTCAATTTTGAATACAAAAATAAAATATATGGTGATTATGTATATAACAGATATAAAGAAATTAAACAAACTGCTTGTAACTTACTTAAGTCAAATAAAGGTTCTGAACTTGAAAAAATGCTTAATTCTCGTGAATGGTTCGCCTTTTTCTTAAGAATTGCCGCTATTACACATCAATACAATGTGCGAAATAATTTTTCCCAAAAGGTGATATTAAATAAGTTAGCTCAATTATTGGATTCATATAAGTTGATGCACTTACAAGATTTATTAAGTCAAGTTCAAAATGATCCCGACTGGATATCATTCATAAAAAAAATATTGTGAAAATATATAGAAGATAAAGCTATAGTCTAATTTCCTAGTAACAATAGTTTTTATACCACTTTGTAATTAATAAAAAGTAAGCAAAATTCTAATAGGTAAGTCTCAAACTCTTTTATTAAAATTAGTGTTTTAATAAAAGAGTTTGAGATTTGAGATTTTGAACTTAAGTTTCAGTTTATTTGATATGAAAGTTTGTTGATCTAATAAATTTACCAATTATAGACCTTAATTATTTATTTGTTTGCCTACAAAGACAAATTAATTAGCTTTATAGCCAGTAAAACATGCAAAAAAAGAAGTCATAAATCAGTAAATATCATTCACTGGGACTTATAGACCAGTATCTGTCTCTTCTGTATAGGTAAAAAATTAATTTAAAATAAACTTAGGCCTAAAAGCAATTCACTACTCTTTTGATTTAGATAATTATTTTCCTTATATATAAAAAACTCTTTAATTAAAGTTTTTACTTTAATTAAAGAGTCATCTTATTACTTGAATTTTATATTATTTCTTAACTTCTATACCAGTTTAATTTTTTTCTACATTTTGTAAACTCAACTTTTGCCCTTACTCATATAACTCTTTCTGCTTAGATAAAAAAGTAGCACTTAATTTAGTGCTACTTTCCTTTATATGATTAACTATTTACTATTTACAACAATTTTTCTCATTACAAAATACAGACCTAATAGTACAATCACTTGAACTATTCCCAGAGTTATACTTACGGTAGTTAAAGCCGTAAAGTTCTTGAATATCAAGTAATATATGATCGGTGGTACAGCAATAATTACAATTGCTGCTGGAACAAATATTTTACTTATTACATGTCCCCCATATTCCATACCTGCAAATAATATAGCTAATAGAAAAATAATCCATAACATCTTATTAACCTCACCTATAATTACAAAACACCAATGGTATAATTTCCTACCCATTGATTAATATCCATGTAAAGATAATTGTGAGGATGAGTGTTGTTCATGTAATTTAAATCACTTTCAATTTTTGCATAATATGCAGAAAATAAGCCTAGTGAAAGAACACCACCAACTACTTGCATAGTTTCAAGGTCATGATCCATTTCATAAACTGCTGCATTACTTCTAAAGTAGTAACGTGTGCCCCATGCAAAGCTCTTCCATGTATAATGCCTATTAGAGCTTCTTAATAACGGAGTAGAAGTATAAGATAGATCTTTACCTATTACAGCATTACTCAGTTTTACATTTGAATTAGATTCACTAACCTTATCCTGTAATGCTTGATATTGCTGTGGGTTCAATACATTTTTAATAGATGGGTCCAAAACATATTGGTTATCTTTTACACTAATATATTTTTTAGCTACATCTACAGTTTCTGGAGATAAATTTGCGGTGGTTCCAAGTTCTCCATTAACTTGATTTTGAACAGTACTCTTACTTGGTTGTGAAGTTTCTACTGTGTCAGCAAAGGTCTGGCTTACATTTGAAATAGCAAATGGAGCAACCATACTTACTGCAGTAACAACTTCAGTTAAAATATTAATTGACTTTTTCATTTTGTTTACCTCATATATTTTTCAGCCCTTTTGATTTAAAGAACCCAAACTTTTCTATTAAAAAATAAATTAGAAAATATATTTTTGTTTTTCTAGGAATTAATCCAGTGCGCACATTTGATTTATTCCTAGCATTAGGATATCATTAGTTTACAATTAATTGTGTGCAATTTTTGCACATTATTTTAAGACTTTTCTTTTTACAAAAGAGTGAAACTATGAGTAATTTTGGAAAAACTATACATAATATGAGATTAGCTCAAAAAATATCTCAACAAGAATTAGCAAAAGATTTATTTGACCGTAGTGAAATTTCTAAGATTGAAAATGCTGAACTTTCCACTACTTATGAAAATGAAATCAAATTAATTAAACGTCTTGGATTAACGCCGAATGAGTTTGAATATATTTGTAATGGCTATCATATTAGTACTAAGAGTCAATTATTACATCGTTTTTTAAACCTTGCTGGCAGCATTGATAAAAATAAAATCAATAATTTATTAAATGACTGTCTGCTAGTGAAAAACGATAACGATATTAAAAATATTTCAATTATTCTTAGATCCTTATTGATGGTGGATAAGCCTAACGGCCTTAATAAAGCTCGAGAACTCGTTCAACCGATTTGGTTTAGTTCACTTAGAAATGTCAAAGTTCTTACAGCCACTGACATTACAATTTTGAACTCAATCTTATTTGCGTTTGATTATCAAACAGCAAAGGAGATTATTTCAAAAATTATTTCAGATATAAATCAATACTACCCATTTTTGAGGTCATTAAAAGCCGATACACTTATTAATCAAGCAATTATGGAAATAACAAAGCATAAATTTAAATTGGCTATAACTACCCTAACTAGCTTAAAGCCACTTCTTAAAGATTTGAAACAATACGATAAGTTGCTTGTAGTTAATGCTAGATTGGCAATTTGTCAAAATAATAGGAAAGAAGCACTAGACCAAATTAACTTACTACATAAGATTGGTGCAGATGCATTAGCTAAAAGTTTAAGCCGAGAGATAAAAGACTCTTTATAATTAGCTTTAAAACATTAATTATTGTCCATATTTCTAACTTGAATAAACATGTAATTTTTTGCTTTTTATCATTTCAACATTTACAAAGCTAAATTTAATAGCTTTTATTTTTTTGTTTCATTATAAACATGCTGAATCAAATCATTCGCAAAATCTTTGTTAACAGGTACTTTCAAATTTGCTGCATGTTTAACTAACTTTTTTGTGGCAGAAGCTTTTTTTTCTGCTCCTGTTTTGTTTTTGCTAGATTCATCCTTAACTATTTCTTTAGCAATAATATACCAAACTTTTAATTTATCAGCCAAATTTCTGTTATGAATTTGGATATAAGGATAAATTCCTACAAATAAAAAAGCCAATACAACTATTAATATGCCTATTATATCTAGTAGATTTTTGAAATTAATCATTTTTCCATCTTCCTTCTTCTTCGTTACCATGAGACATTTTTAATTCTCTTATTTCATTTTTTAATAGGTCTATTTCATCTTCATCTTCTTGATATTTTTGGTGATAGAATTTTATATCACCATATAAGCGTTCCCTCTCCTTTTCGTAACTTTCCAGTTTAGTTTTAACATGCCATTGGTATAAACCAATAAACATTGATATAAGTATTCCAAAAGCAGTAGAAGTTAACAATATAATTATATTGTTTGTCATATTTCTCACTTCCCCTTCTTCTAAACAAAAAGCCTATTGGTAGAAGAACCAAGAGGCTTACGTTTTAAACTTCGAATCTATCATTATCATCTTAGTTTGAGCAATTACCTCCTTTTTTGGTTTTTATAATTTCCACAAATATTTAAATAATAAATCTATACTAATGGATAATATAGCACTAAATTCCGCAAAAAGCAAACGTACGTTTGCTTTTTATATAAAATTATGCTATATTGGTATTGGAAAGATATGTTAATATTAATGTTTTTTATGTTAAAGGACGTGATATTTATGAGTAAAGCACTAATTATACCTAAATATAAAATAAGTAAGTCTTTATATAGTAAGTTGTTAACAGATAAAACTACTCCTACAAATTATATCGAGTACGATTCGAGTATTGTTTTAAAGCATCTATCAGGTTTAAATAAGGCTGGTAACTTTAATATTGAAAAGTCTGACATACTTTCTTCACGTATTACAATCACACCAGACTATGGCTCTTTTGTTTTGATGGTAATTGACAAATGTGGCACTGCTTATTTCGTTTCTTACGATTTAAATAATATAGCATCACTTATTGATGATAATGAGGATGATGTTCTTAACCTTGAAAATGTAGATTATTTTAGTAAATTTATGATTAAAAACTTTAGTAGTTTAGTTGGCTCTTTCCAAGGTTTTGGAATTGATAATAGATTTAATATATATATCGCTAGCGAATATCCTCCAACCGTAAGTAATTATTTTTCGCATGACCGTAAAATTATCAAAATAGCTTGGAACAGCACGGATCCTTCTGAATGGAGAATCTTAGATATGCTAGATGACACTATTTTGGATC
Source organism: Lactobacillus helsingborgensis (assembly GCF_000970855.1). GTDB lineage: Bacteria > Bacillota > Bacilli > Lactobacillales > Lactobacillaceae > Lactobacillus > Lactobacillus helsingborgensis. The sequence goes on along the minus strand of NZ_KQ034055.1, from coordinate 32,967 downwards.
ATGAGCACTGCACAACTGAATTTAAAAGTATCCAAGTAATTAGTGAAGATCATATTTTTTTAACTGTTTCTTATTACAGCCTCAAAATTGACAAGCACTTTATTAGATCAATCGTACCAGTTTGTAACCGGGTCTTTGAAGTCAGATGGTGCTCTGATCCAGACATTATCTAACTGTGATATCTTATGATTAACTAGCTTGATACTTTAGATAAAATCTTTTACTCTTAATTTTACTCAAATAAAAGCGTTATAATTAGTTTGGTTAGTGCCTTAAAGAAAGAAGTAAAAGTTATATGTATAAAAAACTTTTTCGCTACTTACTAGTTGCTATCTTAAGCGCGTCTGTAAGTTTGATATTAAACCAACATGTTAATACTGTAGACGCCAAAAGTATTGTTAAGACTATAATGCATAATGCTCAAGCTTGCGACTTATACGGTGATAAAGTCAAAGGAAAATATACGGCTTATACTCAAGTTACGGTGGACGACGATCCAATTTCTTTTAGATTTAAACCGTTTGCACCAGGTTACGAAATTAGCGGTAAAAATAAATATATCAAGGCCAGCAACATAGATGGCGTTAAACGTAAAATCAAACATAATTCCTTTGTTTACGCTACGAGTTCACGTAGAGCCGATTCTCGCTTACTTAAAAAAGGTAAGACGATTACAACTTATGGCAATTCCTTCAAATTTAAGAACGGTCTAAGATATTACCGTATTGGTGGACCTAAAAAACAATACGTCAAAGCTGCTAACTTGGGTAAAATTATTGGCTCTAATACAGAAGAAACAACTGTGACAGTAACTGCAAAAAAAGGTGCTGATATTACTGATTATGCTTATATTGATAGTGACGATGAAGACATTGTAAAGAGAGTCAAGAAAGGAACCAAATTCAAAGTTGATTATGCTCAATATTCTTCCATGGATATAGACGATCCTGATGGATATGAATATCATATTAAAGGTACAGACTTTTGGATATGGTACCGCGATGTCAAAGCGGATAAGAAAATACCAATACATGATTATAAATTTGAACATTATACTTATATTATGTTTTATAAAGATACTGATGTTTATAATGCTGACGGTACAAAGCAAGATCATCATGGGCAAAAAATTATCAAACAAGGAGGTTTTATAAAAGTAAACAAATTGCTTTATATATGGGTGCAAAATGATAACAAAGTAGAGCTGTTTTATCATTTAGCAGGTCATCAATTTTATGCTACAGATTTGCCAAACGGAAGCAGTGGATCTGATGTAATAAATGTAGGTCAAGGTTATGTTAAGAAAAAAGATGTCAAATTTATTGATGGCCTAAAATTAAGTCCAAGTAATACTCCTGAAGAAGCAATTAAAAATTTTCATAAAAAATAAAAATTAGTGAAGTTATGTAAAAGTGAAATGAGGCTCGGAAGTTGTCTAACTTTCGGGTCTCATTTTTTAATAAATAAGTATTTTCACACTTTTATATTTCCCCAAATTTAGATTTGCTTTTAACCCAGAAAAATGATATATTCACATATAGGAACACGTGTTCGTATATTTTAGAAGGAGATATTTAAAATGGTAGAATTTAAGTTTAAGTCATATGCAACGCACATAAATAAAATTAAAAAGTTTGAACTAGATATAAAACATCATTCTGTTGTACAGAAAGGTAATATTGGTACATCTTTTATCTATGCTCTTCAATTGAGAGGTCAAAGTAAAAACATTTATATTTTACGAGGCAAACGGCCAAAATCAAATGAAGAAGGAACAAACTTTAAAATACCAATGAATGAATCCTCACCTTTATTAATTCTTAAAAGTAAGGCTGGAGGACATTCAGAGACATGGGAATATTCTGGTATTACAAATAAATGGTTTGTTGGAACAAAGAGTAGTAAAGGTTCAAGTAAATGGGATACTCAAATAGCTAGAATTGATATCAAAAATTCCAAGCCTGTATATAGTTCTAATGCTCAGCTTACACGATTAGGATATTTAAACAGAGCAGGAAATGAAAAAGATAGATTTGCTGGCAAATATATGCATCGAGTTGAAATTGCCCTTTCACCTGATTATAAAAAGTTTTTAATTGCCAGTGTAGAGAAAAATGGTACTGGACATTTTGCAATTTATCCTACTCATTGTATTAACGAGGAACTTGATAAAAAAGAAGGTGAACATGGTCTTATTAATATAGGTGATTTGACGGATAAATTAAAAGATCCAGATAAAAGTGAGATAGAAAGTTTTACTGTCAAACCCTTTTTAAACATGTATAAGAAGGGTAAAGACAAAAAAACTAAGCAACCTATCGATGTAATACGCTATCAAGGAAATATTGAGTCTGTTCAGGGATACGATTTAGACAATGACGGTAACATTTATATTACCAGTCAAAAATCCCCATTTTACGATAAAGTTAAAAAGAAATTTACAACATATCACAAACAAATTATAAAAATTCCTTCAAGAAGTGAAAATGGGGAAAAATTATCAGAAGAAGAAAGAGCTGATATGTCTAATTGGTTTGCAGTCAACCTAAGTAAATGGAAAAAAATCGACATCGCCGGTAAGCATAGTGAAGTTGAAGGTATTCAAATAATTGATGAAGATCATGCTTATGTAACTGTTGCTTACCATGCTTTAGTAAAAGGTAAAAACACGACAGTATTAAACGTGATTTACGAATTAAACTGGGATTGGGTCCCCGTAGAAAGTGTGACAAATTAAATATAAATAAAATAGAATAATCTATCTATATTGAGAAGTGCATTGCTCACAATGCACTTCTTTTTTATCTCATTACACTCTGGTTCAAGCTTTCTAATTCAAATTAAAAGTAAAATTTGCCTTTTGTTTATTATTTAATAACTTAACTATTGTGTACAGACCTCGCTGTAACTGGCGCGTCTTAGAAATAAGACGCGCTCCTTTGTTTTTTTATAAATTGAGTGTAACTTTTTCTTCTTTTAAAATTAACCAAAGACTTAAATCTCGTTTACTTTGAATTCAACCAAAGATCCTGTATTTTCCTTTGGTCTACAGTGTTATAACTTAGGTTTTTCAGTCTAAATACCGGCGTACTATTGACATCTAGTCTCTTTAATTGCCTTTTAGTTAAATTATTGACATTAATTATGTATACATACTTTTTGTCTAAAGCATGTTTTATCATTAGCCTAGGTAAAGTTTTTTTACACCGAATACAATCTTTACGGTAAATGATTGCTAATTTATTCGAATTAGAACTAATTTTATTAAAAGTAGTATTTTGCTCCCAAATTACATATCTTGTATAAGGCAAAAAAATATATCTAGTTCCTATTACAAGCAATGCTATTTCAATAAAATGGTGCATATTTTTTACTTTTCTAAAGATTTTTACATTATTTTTAAATTTCATATTCTGCATTTAATATCTTTGGATTATTTTCTTTAAACTTTAATCCCTCTATTTGCCTGCCAATATCTGTTAAAACCCCAATAACAATTAATAAACTTGAGCCACTTAAACCGGTTCTTAGGTTTGGTGAAATACTATTTGATAATATTATTGGAATTACAGAAATTGTTGTTAAAAAAATTGATCCTGGCAAGTCTAAATCATATAAGAGATTACGAATATAGATAGCTGTGGGTTCCCCAGGCCACACACCTGGTATATAAGCTCCTTGACGAGAAAGATTGTCTGCTAGAATATTTGGGTCAACTTGAATCAGAGAATAAAGATAAGTAAAAAATATTATTAAAATAATATATAAAACAATGCCAGTAGTTGTACTTAAAGAAAAAATATTATTGACTACTCTAAACCAATTATTTTTTTGGTCATTCTGAAAAAACATTAAAAATGTTTGCGGAATCATTAAAATACTGTTGCTAAAAATAACCGGGACAACCGACGGCACAATTATTTTCAATGGTAAGTAACTGTAGGGAGAAGTTTGACTTATCCTTCTGGTGTACTGTATAGGAACTCTATATTCAGATCGATTAAACCAAGTAATAAAAACAACCAAACTAATTAATAAGAAACACACAAAAAAAATCTTGTCCCAGCTTGTGCCAGCTGTATCAGACACATTTAATATGAATGATTTAACGCTTTTCGGCAATTGCTTGACAATACCTGCTGCAATAATTACTGATATCCCATTTCCTAATCCATATTGTGTAATTTGATCCCCTAGCCACATTGCAATAAATGTGCCAGCCGTTAACAAGAAACCAATTACTAAGTAGTTCCACCAACTATTTATTAAAACAAAACCATAGTTGGTTAAAGTATTAATCCCGGAAATTATGCCAACAGATTGCACTAAGCCTAAAATAACTGTAAAACTTCTTACTAGTTGGCCTAATTTTCTTCTTCCTATTTCTCCTTGTTTACTCCAATCAGTAAACGTTGACACTACGTTTGACTGTAAAAGCTGGACTATAATTTGTGATGATACATAAGAACTGACCCCCATTGACATTAGTGAAAAGTTTTGAAAACCACCTCCAGATAACAAACTAATCATGGTAAGAGTTGCATTATTGCTTAGTAGAACTAGCTGTCTAGGATTTACGCCAGGAATTGTCACATATGTTAAAAGATCGTATATAATTAACACAAATATGGTAATCGCAAATCTCCTTATCAAATTTTGGCGACTTTCTTTTTTTGGAGTAACCATCTCTTATTGAACACTTTCTCTTATTTCAGCCGTTAAGAAAAACTCGCTAACGTCTTTTTCTATGTTATTAACCATTTGCTGATACAAAGTATGAGCCATTTTTTGATATTCAACTAATGGATTATATTGGCCATATCCACGTAGAGTCACTGCTTCACGCAATTGCTCTATTTCATAAATATGACTTTTCCAATTGTAGTCAAATTGTCTTAACATTATTATTCGCTCAAAATCATTTAAGCTTCTCTCATCAACTAATAATGATTTTTTATCATTAACTTCTTTTTTGACTTGTGAAAAAATATATTCTCTCAACTCTTTTTTACTAAATGTTTTAAGTCTGCTTAAACTTATTCGATGGAACCTCTTGTTTTTTTCAATTTTTTCTTTAAGATTGCGCTTAATTTTTTCGCCCCGTTTATCTGCTAATTTGAATTCTTCAAGGGTCCCCTCAGGATCAAGGTCTAAATTTAAGCTTTCTCTTACGTATGTAACTAGGCCTCTATAATTAGCATGTTCAAAATCTAGGTAGAATTTATCAACTACTCTTATTATTGTTCTAGCTAGCATTCCTATAATGAAAGAAGTCAGATCGCCTTTGTAGTCAATAATTTTCTGACGTTCGTTATAAAAATCTTTTCTTTGCTCATTCAATACATCATCGTATCTTAATGTTTCTTTACGCTGATCAAAATTATTTCCTTCAACTCGTTTCTGAGCCTCTTCTATTGTTCTATCAATTATCCTATTACTTTTTATTGACTGCATTTCTGTATTATTGCTAATGCATTTTTTTTTGATTTTTTCTGCTTGTTTTCCACCAAATCTAGTTACCACCTCATCTTCTAACGACATATAGAAAACAGTAATTCCTGGATTGCCTTGTCTTGCTGCTCTTCCTCTCAGCTGCTCATCAATTCTTCTTGACTCATGTTTTTCGGTTCCCAAGACAAATAACCCTCCGAGTTGTTCTACCCCAGGTCCCAATTTAATATCTGTACCTCTACCAGCCATATTAGTAGCTATAGTCACAGCGCCAAGCTGTCCAGCCATTGCTATAACCTCGGCTTCTTTTTCATTATTTTTAGCATTAAGCATTGTATGTGGAATGTTTTTACTAGATAACAAATTTGAAATCAACTCTGAATGTTCAACTGATGCCGTTCCTACTAGAATTGGTTGACCGCTTGCGTGTACCTTTTCTATTTTTTTAACCACAGCTCTAAACTTTGATTTTTCGGTTGGATAAAGCTCATCATTCATATCTTTTCTAATATTTGGTCTATTTGTTGGTATAGAAATTACTTGCATCCCAAATGTTTCATAAAATTCCTGGCTTTCAGTTGCAGCAGTCCCTGTCATTCCAGCTAATTTTTTATATAATTTAAAATAATTCTGATAAGTTATTGTTGCTTCTGTTTTATTAGCATCATTGATTGTTAAATTTTCTTTCGCTTCTAGTGCCTGATGGAGTCCATCGGAAAACCGCCTACCTTCCATTACGCGACCAGTGAATGTATCTACAATTAATACTTGACCATCTTTAACGATATAGTCCTTATCTTTATCCATTGTATAATTAGCTTTCATAGCTACATCAAGATAGTGAGCTAATACATAAGAATCTTTACCGTAGACATTTTTTAATCCTAAAGCATTATTTGCTTTTAAAATACCTGAACGCTTTAGAGTGACAGTCTTAGTTTCTCGATCAATTTCATAATCTTCTTTTGTCATTCGTTTGGCCAACTCGTCAGCCTGTTTATACATAGTTTTATAGCTTTTTGCATCACCAGCTATGATTAACGGTGTCCTTGCTTCGTCTATTAAGATTGAATCTATTTCATCAACAATTACATAATTTAAATGTCTTTGGACTTGATTGGCTTTAAATAGAGCCATATTGTCTCTCAAATAATCAAAAGCCAAAGCATCATTAGTAGAATATGTTATGTCACAGTTATAGGCTTTCTGCTTTAATTCAATTGACATATCATTTCCATTTTGCCCAACAGTTAATCCCATAAAAGTGAAAACTGAACTCATTTCTTCAAAGTCTCTTTTTGATAAATAATCGTTCACAGTTACTACGTGAACTCCCTTTCCAGCAAGTGCATTTAAATAAGTAGGCATAGTCTCAGTTATCGTCTTGCCTTCTCCAGTTTTCATTTCTGCTAGGTTTCCCTGATGAAGAACTATACCTCCCATTAACTGCACAGGGTAAGGATAAATACCTAAGACGCGCTTATCAGCTTCTCTTATAGCTGCAAAGGCTTCAGGTAATAATTGATCAAGACTTGTTCCGTTAGCATAAAGTGTTTTAAACCTATCCGTTTCTGTTTGTAATTGATTATCACTCAGTTGCGAGTACTGGCCAGATAATATTTCGATTTTTTCAACTAATTTCTGCAGTTTCTTTATCTTTGACCTATTATTTTCTATTAATGCTCGTAAACTCATTTCTAGTTATATTTCATCCCTCATTTTAGTCAACGCTCTTATCTCACTATAAATCTCATAACTATTAAATCCAATAATATATATAGGAATGCTAAAACTACTAAAACGCCAATTTGTATCACTGCAACTTTTACCGCAATTGTTAATTTCTCCCAAATTGCTATTTTGAGTGTTTTAAAAACTCTAGATAGATAACTCATTCATTACCCTCCCTATTTCCTATTTAAAATCAGCAAAATTATTACCAACATAACTATTAATATTGCTGTACTACGGTTAACTAATAGATCGTACCCTCTAAGACTGGGATGCTGCGAATTATCAATCAAAGCATACCCATTATCTTCTGATTTATTTGGTTGCAAAAATATAGTGGTAATTAACAGAACTGTTATTATCAAGAGGATTATTCCTGGACCTAAACTAATGTCTACTTGTCTAGTTTGAGTATTTTTAGTTTTAGAAGCGATACTATGGTTTGGCTTATTCATTTTATAAACTTTGCTTTTTTTTACAAAATTGTCATAGCTTGCAATTGATGATACGTACCCTTTAATTTCTTCATTTAGCTTCTGATTTTCTGACGAATATTCTAAATCACGCTTTGCTTTAATAGCAGCCAATGTTGCATTGTGATAAAGGCTTTTTTGCTTTTTTTTATCTACTTCATTCAACTTATCAAGCTGTACTGATTTAATATAGGCTAAAACTGCTCTATTGAATCTATAAATATCTTTGGAATATGAACTATATTTGTTAGATTTTTTTAGAAAGTTACTTGATTTTTCAACTTTTCCTTTTTCGAAAACAACCTTCTTATCAAAATATTTGGTAAAGCCTTTAGACTCCTTCGTTTTCAAGCCTTTTTTTGCTAGATTGTATCGATGAACATTCATTAAGCAAATAGTGTTTTTATTGAATTCTTGAGTTGCTTTTTTATTAGACAGAGGCTTTGCTAAATTTAAATCACATGCTGACAAGAAAAAAGTAGTGACTATCAATATGAGGATTAATCTAGATTTCTTCATTAGCAGTACTTTCCTCTCCAAATTTACTGTCAAATTTACTCTCATATTCTTCAAGATAGTCATTTAAAATTCGTTTTTGAAATTTTATATCACCGAATAAAAGGGAAGCCTGTTCCCTACGTTTGACATTTTTTAAGGTGTTAGGTTCAAGATATGCCTGAATTGTCAGGTATAGGACTTCAAATGGCGATAAGATTTTGTTTTTCTCTAAATAAAAATTGTTGGTTGTGGCCATTAACTCATTTACTATTTCATCACTTTTGGCATTACCAGCTATAACGGTTGTTCCAAGCTGATTTTTGATATAGTAACTATCTATGAACGATCTAAGCACCTGCACATGGTACCTCAAAGGTACAGCTTGAAATACTTTTCGTAGTTCTTTTATATCATCTTCATTGTTTTCTTGTTGGCCCATCTTCAACATCACGTCATATATAACATCGGCTATATTACTTTTATTATCAGAATCACTATTAATTAATTTTTCTGAATATCTAAGTAATTCATTTTTTAGCACAAACACGCTATTTTGTATTGAATCTTGTTTATCTCCCGACATGGTCAACTTTCTCACATTCTTTAGCACTTAACTTCAAAATTAATCTTCCAGTTAAATTGTCTTTAATATCCTATAAATATTTATAAAAACTGTGGGGATTTTTTATTTTTAAACAAAATTCATTCATTTTCGTGTTATTTAAGAATTCATTATATTTATTTTGTATTGTTCCATAATGATTAGCGGATACAAAAAGAAAGTAGGTCTGCTTGATTTTTAAATTTTTAGTACCTTTCATCTAAATTGTTTGTTCTTTATTTAAAAATAACAAAAGTACCTATGATTTTCTCCGTATTAGCAAGATGAAAAATTAAACTGTCTGTAATTATTGTCATAATCTATTCAAACTAATTTCTGACATACTTTACTCATACACTGTGGTATATAGAAATACTATGGTACAGTCTTTTAAAAGTCAAAATAGCCCGGCTTACATCACGGTTTTAAAAAATTTAATCGACAATATTTTATTTTTAGTATGACTAATACCGACTTCTACTATTTCTGTTTGAGACTGCTATTTGCAATAACTGCTATAAACAGACAATAATCAAGGTGAGTCCAAAAGTGTCGCTCTAACATTAATGATTATGTTAATTATCAAACTGTTTTCTTAAATCAAATACTATCCATTCTCTTTTTTAGATGAAAAAGCAACAGTTATCAAAAGCGTTCTTGATGACTGTTGCTTTTCTACAAAGCTGTTTAATAATTTATAGATAATCAGAAAGGAATAATAAATGAAATCATATAGAAAAGCGCATAGTTCTTTTAATCTAGCTTTTGCTCTGACCAGTGGTGGTTTAGTTTCGCAATTACTTACTTCCCCTGTAGTACAGGCTGCCACTGTGACAGTTAAAAAGAGTGAATCGCCCAGCGAAGGGGTTCAAAAGTATCCATCGGTTAAACAATTAAAAAAATCTGATAACTTAAATGAAGATACTACATTACATGTTAGTTCAAAAATCAGCGTACCAAAATCAGAAAAATACACAGTTAAACCGGGTGATAATGTTTCAGAAATAGCTAATAAATATGGCTTAAAAACTGAAGAAGTTTTAAAATGGAATAATCTAAACTGGCAAAGTATCATATTAATTGGCCAAGAATTAAATTTACAACAACCTTCTGAACAGATTTCAAATTCTAACTTAATAGACAAGAACAAAAATACTGTTTCTACAGTTCACTCACAAGCTACTCAAGCTGTTAATCTAGCCATTAAATATGCCCAACTAGGTATTCCTTATGTTTGGGGTGGTAATTCCACTGAGGGTTTTGATTGCTCCGGATTAATTCAAAATGTATACAATAGTTGTGGTATTACATTAGGGCGCACTACAACCGAACAAGAAAATTACGTTTCTACTAGCAATGTTTATGATATTTCAGATGTAATCAATAAAGCAAATCCTGGTGACCTATTATTTTGGGGAGATCACGGCAACACCTACCATGTAGCTATTTATATCGGAAATGGACAATTTGTCGCAGCGTCTCATCCTGGAGCAAATGTTGAAATTGAAAATGTCTCCAATTATTTTAAACCTTCATTTATTGGAAAATTAAATACTCAATAATCATTTACTTTCGAAGTAACATCAAAAAAGAAGATAGATCATTAATTTTACAAATTGGATTTATCTTCTTTTTTGTTATTTAGTTAATTGAGCAAATACAAAAATCACACTTTTCCCTGGATTTTGATTTTTAATCTGTTTTAAAGAGCTAGGCTTTGGTTTATTATTAGCGGAAATTAAATATTTTTCTAAATTTCCTTTAGCATTCATAAACGCCTCTGTTTCACTATTTCCGTGTCCACTTACGTTCTTATCTGGAATGTCTGGAAAGGTTATATAATACTTATTTATCTTGTCTTGCTTTTCAGTGATTATAGCTGGATATAAAAAATAAGTATTTTCTAATACTCCTTTATTTTCTTCAATATCAAAACATTTTTTTAAAATCTTAAGAAAGCACCTGTCTCCTTTTAGTAGTTGATCTACTAAACTTAGTTTTACAGATTTTAATGTAGATATTGGCACAATAGCCATAAGAAAAGAAAAAGCTAAAATAAAAAGAGAAAAGGTAAGAAAATTGGGATGGTTTACAAAAATACATGAGATAACCCAACTTAAAAGAAGCGCACCAATAAAAATAATAACGAACCTATAAAAAGCTTTTTGTACCGCCCCTTGCTCTGTAATTTTCAGCAAATCATCAAAACTATAGTTTGAAATCTCCTTAAACGCCATTCCATAAGTATATAGGAAAGTAGATATAAACAATAAAATGAACGATAAAATAAAAGTAATAAAGTATCTATATTGCTCTTTAATTAATGAGGAATTTGCTAAAATAAGAAACGTATTTAGAGATAATGCGAAAATAGTAGTGAATCTCTCTATCAGTTCACCTAATAACCCATATTCTTTTTGCTTTTTCATTAACTTTTGATTTATTTCTTCTGAGTCATTTCCGTTCATAGCAACTCTCCTTATAATTTCTATCATTTGATGTTTTTTTTGGGGGGAATCTTCTGTCTTTAATATCCAACTCATTACAATAGTATTTACCTTACAACACAAAAGCATTAAAGTTATCAAGTAAATTACTACCAGAATAATAAACTTTTCAGAAAGATTGGGGTTTGAGTAAACAAAACAAATAAAAAATAAGACTTCAAACACAATATAAGAAACTTTTTTACATTTTAAATAATGTTTCTTATCGTAAAGTTGTTTAGCACGAATCATAATATTATCAAAATAAGGAATTGGGGTTTTACTTTTGATATTTCCTGAATTTTCTTTTAATGCTAAATAAATTTCGTCCTTGAATTTACATAAAATTTCTTTCGGCGCTTTACATGAAATTAATGTTCCTGTAATTCCCGTAATTAATAAAAATGTTATGAATATTATAAGAATCGGATGAGTAATGGAAATTGATGCTTCAGGTTGAGCAAAAGCACGAGTTATTGGGCAAAAATTGTTAAAGATACCATACAAGAAAGTCGTTATAGTTGCAGTCTGTATTAACAGATTACTTATCTGATAAATTTTTTTCTGCTTTTTTTCAATTAATTTCTGAATTTTTGGGTTTAATTGGTTCATATTTATTCATCTCTTCTTATACTTAATTCGTTAACTTCCTTTTGAATATTGGTTTCTCAATGATAATCTTAGATGAGGAACTTAATTAAACAAGCTTTTCAAATCTCTAATTTATTCAAAATACTGAGTAAATAATTTTCAGGTTTAACACTATCGTTATAATTAAGAGCTAGATTTTTCCTAACGCTTTCAAAGGTTTTCTCTATGAATACAAAAATACTTAGTATAATTTTCTTATCGCTTTCATATTCAATTATATATTTCTGGTTACCTATTATACATTCAACGTCACTATTTATAGCGTGAACTTTAAACATTGCACCTTTTTCTAGCTTCTCTTTTAAGGTCAAAATGAAATTAGAATATAGAATGATATCATTTAAATTTGATAGTAATGCAAGATAATCATTTATAGCTATAGTTACATCGTCTAACATGCTTTTATTTAAAATAATATATTGATCCACAGATATCCTCTTTATGCGTCAAAACTACAGCATTTTAAGTATTTATCATCCATATATTCAAGCAACATCAAATTATCTGGAGGCATATATAATAATGCATCAAAATCTTGACGTTTAAAACTTAAGCCATGTTGCTTTAATTGCTCTAAAGAAATGGAACTCCTAAACAATTCATAAATAATATCATCTATTTTTTTCTCTTTGGCTACATCAATCCCTGTATCACTTAGCTGCCATTTTGTTTTTCCATCATTCTTATCATTTTGCAATTTATGCAGAGCAATTAATTGACTTTTTTCTGTTTGTAAGAAATCAGATAAATACACAATCCATCTGTCTAAGTTTCTGTCTCCTGCTATTATTTCTTGCGAATCAGATTTAATATTTTTAACATCAGTTGTCATTAGTTACGCCTCATTCGTTAAATTCGCTATGATTTCAACTATAACTTTTTTATCTTTTAGAATAATTTCCTTTATAGTTTTCCCGATTCTATCATCTGGAATGTTTTCATTTACCCATTTTTTAAAATAATTCCAATTATTTAGGCTTCCAAGATTATTAGCAATAACGCTATCGTCATATAGACGAGCTAACTTGTTAATATTCTCCCATTTACCATCTTGTAATGAGCTTTTTTTCATTCCATATTTTCTTATTGTACTTTCGCTGATTTCTGTTTTTAAGGCTATTTGCTTGTATGTTATTTTTCTATTTTTCAGAAATTTTTTAGCCTTATCCATATCACTCTTCATTTCACACCTCACTTATTGATAATTATACACTTGTGTTAATTAAATGAACAAAACCGTTCCTTATTTTGAACACATTAAGGCAAAAAATATATTTACTTTTCTTCCTCTTCTCCCTGTCGTAGCCAATAAGACAATATCTCCTGGTTAGAACCACTGCAACCGACCTCTAATTTATATGAAGCTGATATAGCTTCATACCATTGCGTCAATAGTTCCCCAACTAAAATATCAACAGGTATCCCTGTCAAACCCTCTATTTCTTGTAATCCCTTCATTATTTTTATATCTTTTTTTGGTAACCAACCAGCTTGTATTTTTACACTATTTGATACCACTATTGCTTTATTTTCACGAAAATTCTTTTTGACAAATATATATTTTTTGGAAGTAAAAAAATATATATCCTCTTCTGTATTTACTAAGTTCGGGATGCCATATGTTTTAATCTTTGATTCTTTTTCTTTTTTTGTGTCAGTTTCACTTACATTAAACTTATTTATGTCAAAAGTTACGCTATCACTCACTATTTTTATATAAGGATCCCTAGGACTTCCGCCATTTGTAAACTCGCAAGATATTTTGTTGTCATTTAACGTCTCCATTAACATATTAATAAAGTGGAACAACCGATGGTCTTGGCTTGAACATTCTTTCTTTTTATGATCACTTGCTGAATTAACTAATTTGTTTATATTAAAAGCCCATATTACAGGCTGCTTTTTTCCTTTTTGTCGTGGAATAAACGTAAAAGGTTTTCTATTTCGAGGATCATGTTTTACTGCATCGACTACCTCAATATTGCCATTATAAAGTGCAACAATTGGCAGTGTATCTTGATGTTTTAAATTATAAAAACCTACTACTTGCCCTTGCATCCATGTTTTAGTTCTAATACCTTCAAGTAAGTGAATATTTATTTTAGCTCTTACTTTCTGCTTTGTTTTGGAATCGAAAGTATGCACAAATGCTGAAGTATAAATATTTTTACTGATTTTACTTTTTAAAAATAGTGATACGAGTTTTTTGATTTTTGTTTTCTTGATTGCATCAAACTCTGTCTTTGCAAAAATATTATCTTTTAGGAAAATAAATTTTTCGTTTTTATTTAATCCTTTAACAAAATCTCTAAAATCTCTTTTACTCAATAAATTTTCTTTTGCAACTTCTTCTGACGATACAACTTTATGATACTGTTCAAATTGGTTTATGATAAATTTACAAACAGGTTCCGGTACTATAGCCTCTTTACTAAAATAGCGAATTAGGATATTAACTTGTTTTTGATCTAAATCTACCCCTATATTTCTCGTCTTAAGTCGATTTATCGGTAATTTTAGTTTTAAAAAATCTAGCCCTAACTTTCTTGCCAAGTCATTAATTGTCATTCCTACGTTTTTTGCAAGCATATGCTTACTCTCCAATCATTAAATGTACCTAAAAGTACTATCATCGTCATCAAAAAAACTAAAATCCAACCCTGAATTATTTTTTGGAGACGAAGTTTTTTTCAAGTTGTTAGGTCTTATTTGGGTGCTTTTTTTGTTTCTTAATTTCATTCATATCAGCATTATTCAGTATAGTATTTGTTGTTCCCTTTTTGTTATTTTGAGTACTTTGGAGAATATTTTGAATTCTTTTTCTTATGCATACGACTTTTTCTTGATTTGATAAATTATCAATATCAATTTTATTATTATTAAAATTTAAAATTTTAGTACCATAAATTGTTAGATTGTACCAATTTTTATTTTTCTGTATATTGTTATGTGCCACTATTACGCATTCAATAATTACATACTCTTCAGTATTAAATTCGCTATCAGCCTTTAATGCTTCTTCTTTATATAGAATAATTGGAATTTTATTATTGTTATTATTACTTACTTCTTGTAAGATAATCTTAATATATATACTTCCTTTTTTAGATCTGCATAGTTTACTTTTTTCAAGAATTTTTCCTGAAAAAATTACGATCTGTGCCATATTAATCAACTCTTTTCATTTTTAAGGTAATATTTATGACTACTAATTTATTTCCCTATCAAGATATTTTTATTAATTATTGTAATCAGCAAGCTTTAAACAAAAAATCTGTAAGCCAAATCAATTCAACTATTACTTCTTTCTGGTCTTTTTACAAAGAAGAAATGTCTAGTAATAATCCAGACATAAAGAAAGTAACTTCTTATGATATTTCTAAATATCTTCAGCGAATTAAGTGTTCAAAAAGGTTTAGCGCTAGTACTTTTAATAGGCTATTAAGCTATATGAGAAAATATTTTAGATACTTGACGGCTGAACGTTACATTGATGCATATCCTTTATATAGTTTCAAAGGTAAAAGTATAAATAAAACAAAGACCGTTATTATAAATTGGATGAGATATATTCCTACTTTTTTGAAATATGATTTAAAACCTGAGACTATAAAGGTTTTAACGTTGATTTCTTTAAACTATACTCCAGAAGAGTTATTGCTAGTTTCTTGGCATGACATTGCTGATAAAATTAATAATAAGGACTTGCATAATTTTTTTGTTCACCATTTAAATTTCGAAAAAACCGAAAGTCCCCAAATATTGAATGGGAAAAAACACAATAAAATTAAAAATATTGAAACTATCATGTTTCAAGTTAGAAAGGATAAGAAAAAGTTAGATATACCGTTAACATTACGACAATTACGTCAGAGCTATATTTTATCAATAGTTTCAAAGAAAACTTTAACGGACACCGATCTTTTAAATATTTTGAATATCAACCAAAAATCTTTAGCCTATTATAAATGGTGCGTTGCCAATTACAAGTTAATTCCTTATGATGTAAAAAAACGTAGTAGATAGACCTACTACGTTTTTACAATGTTTAGTTATATGAAATAAGATACACAGTATCTGGCCATTGCCATAGTTGCTGCGATTGCCCATTAACCAAATCTGACAGCTCATACCCATCAGGAATGCCATCAATTAGAACTTTTCCATTACTTTTTGATAATATACCTTTGCCCAGGTCTCTTCCATAACCATCTTCAAACGTCACAAACTTTTTTGTGCCATCTGGAATACCAAATATTGGAAAACTCATGGCATTTTCATCTCTTACTACCATTATCTGATCTGGCCATTGTAATAATTGTTTTGACTTTCCTTCCTCATCTAAATCTGCCAGCTTGAATCCTTCAGGTATATTTTTGACGGTAACTATATTATTATTTTTCTCTAGCAGTGCATATCCTTCAATTTTTCCATCACCTGTGGTGCAGGGAACTGTTTTAGTACTACCATTTGGTATTTCTTGAAAAGGATATTCAGCGATAATATTGGAATTAGAACCAATTTGATTATCGGATGGTGGTATGGAGGGATCTTTGTTTAGCTCAGTTGGACTATCTGTCGGCGTTGCTGGCGTATCCGTACCTGGCTCATTTGGACTATCATCTGTTGGCGTTGCCGGTGTATCCATACCTGGTTCAGTTGGATTATCTGTTGGCGTTGCTGGTGTATCCATACCTGGTTCAGTTGGATTATCTGTTGGCGTTGCTGGTGTATCGGCGCTCGGTTCTTCTGGCTTGCTTGTTCCTGGTTTAGCCGGCTTATCTGTATCTGGCTTGCTTATTCCTGGTTTAGTCGGCTTATCTGTATCTGGTTTAGCTGGCTTATTTGGCTTCACTAGTTGGCCTGCTCCTTGATGTGAGATATTTGTTGTTTTATTAGGTTTTGGACCTACCAACTTATTTTTTTCATTATTTCCATCCAAGCTTGTGCCTATTAGATTGTTTCCCATAGTAGCTTCATTTAATTTATTGCCATTAACATTAGACTTACTGTTTAGGCTTTCTAATTTTTGTGGTGTATTCTTCTGTAGATTATCTGACAAATTAGTTTGTTTTTTCCTTCCATTTTTTTTATTTTTCAAATCCATATTTTTTCCCAATTCCGCTGCGCTTTTCATGCTCGCATTTGCTTCATGAGAAAGCTTATCTAATTCTTTATTACTTTTAGGCGTCGCTTTGCTAAAACTTTTGGTTACAGAATCTATAGTCTGGCCTTTACTATTTGAGGAATTTGTTTTTTTATTATTACTCCCCAAAAATGTTTCTAGGGTATTTTGGGCCTCCTTTTTTTTACTTTTTCGTTCAGGTAAATGACTGTTATTCTTGCGTTCACTGTCCTTCTCAGCTTTGAAGTTTAAACTGCTGTCATTTACATTTTTTGTTGTTGGATGAGTACTTGGATCTGATTCTGCATTGTGAACAATGGCAAATGCCGTGCCCCCTATAATTGTAGTGGCTCCTATGCCCAAGCTTATTTTGGCACTTTTTGATGAACTTGATTTATCTTTTTTGTTTTTAATCTTTCTATCCGGAATATGAGCCTTTGGTTGGCTAAAAGCACGCTTTTTTGTGTCTAAAATTGGCTTAGCGGTTGGTTTATGAATTTTATTTAGCTTTATCCTAGCATCATCTTTTCTTAGTTCTTTTTCTTTATTTCTTGGTCTCATTTATAGCTCCTTTAAATTTTTTCCATTGCTTTTTGATTTTTTTTGATTTGCTGTTTAGCCTTTGTTCTTTCTTTTTGTGTTAAGTCCCCATTTTGAATTTTATTATTTAAAATTTTATTTGCGTTTAAAAATTTTGAATACGCTATAATTCGTTTGTTTAATTGTTGATTATTTAATGGTTCAGCTATATCTTTAGCCTCTTTAATTGATCCTGTTTTCATTAAGGAATAAGCGACCATTATCCTTCTTGTATTAGTCAATTTAGTTAGCTGGGGAATTGACGACTTTTCATAAATATGTACTGCTCCTCGATAATTTCCCTGGAAATATTCATAGTCCAATCTAATTACATCATTTTTCGAGTACTTGAGTATTTTTTGGATCATTTTATACTTGTCTTGAATTCTTTTATCTTTTAGCATTAGATCTTCAATTTTGATAATTTTTTTTGGATAATATTGAGCCGCTTTTTCATAGTTACCTAAACTTATTAGTCTTGAAAATATCGGCTTTTCACTCTTTTGCTGTCTTTGATTTAAGTCACTATAAATTTTATTTAATAAGACTGGACCGGGTGTCAAAATTAATACAGCGGGTATAAGTAGAAACCACTTACTTTTTTTGATTTTCTTTCTTTGCGGAATTACCATTGTTTTAGAAATTCTTTGATTGTTAAGTATTTTTTTTTCTTGTCCCTGCTTTTCCTGCATATTAGTTTCTAACTGTTCTATTTCTGAATTTAGGTCAATAATAGAATTATTTAACTTTGTATTCAGAGCGGATATATGATCCAAATCATCCTGCTTATTTTGACTTATTTTTACGAGTTTTTCGAATAAATCTTTTATTGCTTGATCTGTTATTTTACAGTTTTTGATTTCTCTTAATTTAGCTAGTATTTCATCATAGTTTTTTTGGGGAATACTATTTATATCCAACTTTGACTGTAAAAAATTTTTTTCTTTTGTCAAAATTTTAACTATTTTTTCTAGTTGTTTAATACGCCCCATTAGAATATCGTCTTGAGGTAATTGACTACCGATCTTTAAACCTCCAAAAGTCAAAAAACTTTGGATATTTCTAATATTTGCTTTGACTGATAGCTGCTTTGCCAATTTAGCCATATTAAAACCAGCCGGATTTTGATCAGTGCCACAAAAAATGTCTTGAATTTGAATTAGTGCTAATGAACTTAAAAATGGATCTTTAGGTTCAGCATCAATTTGGACAGCCAAACGGACCTCACTAGTAATTTCGTCCATCTTAATATCTAACAACCCTTTTAAAAGCTCTTCTTGGTATTTATTTGAATCAAACCTAATATGATTAGCCGAAACTAAAAATATGTCAGGTAAAGGATTAATTAATTTAATAGCTTGCTTAGCATTATGAAAAATTGAAACGTTTTTTTCTATGACTTCTAGTGAACTTGAATATTTTATTAAACCTGGTCTAAATATATCTGCAGTTTCATCATCCATTCCTAACAATATAGTAAAACTCATTCAAACATTCCTTTCTTTTTCGTGTTATGAATGAACTAGAAGAATGTGCTGTTCATCTACATGATATTTTTGTAATTTACGGCTAATTGTATTAGCAATAGCTACCCTCAGAGCTTGGTATTCAGCTTTTCTTAAAAGTCTAGATGTATCAGCTGGATTAATGAGTGCAAAATTGATTTCAACTACAAAAATTAAATCTTCTTCTCTATAATTATTTATTCTTAAAACGGATTGAAGCATTTTATAAGCACTTGCATTAATTTGTGAATATTTTTTTATTTGGGCCATCGTTAAACTATGAACAAGAACTTTTGCAACCAATGTATTTGAATAACTAATATCATAGGTTGCGTCCCAAAAAATATCCCATTCTTCAAAATTAGGAGTTTCAAAACAGAAAGTTCCTTTAAATGCTGGTGTAACAATAAAATCTTGATTATAAGGAACAGAAAGCATTCTAGAGTAGCCAGTGATCTGATAATCGGTATGCATAATATTGTCTCTAATTTGCTCAAAGGCTACTGCTATCCCTTTTTTAAAAAAAATTCTACTTAATTTCTCGACTTCCTTACGACCTTCAACAAAATTCTGCAAAGTAAAGTTAATCAAGCTTGTATTTGCATCTCTATTAAGATTTTTACTTATAACCGTATCTCCAAAGCTTTTATCAATTGAATATAAAAAATTACTAAGTGAATTAGGGTTCGAAAAATAATCTGCATCATATACATGATTATCTTTTGTATTCTTTAATAAGATAAGGAATCCAGTTTTATGGCCTTTGTTAAAAGAGAACTGCATTGCCATTTGAAATTTATCCATTTCTTTTTTTAAAATGTTATTTTGCTTGTCTAAATTCATTAAAAAGAATTGAGGATCAGCGTGATTATATAAAAACTCTTTAAAAACTATTGCATAATATTCTATTCCTTCACTTAAGAATGGATTATCACTGGCATAATAATTTACAAGGCTTTCACTCTCTTTTTTATGTATAGAAGCAATATCAAATTTTTGTCCTCTAATCAACATTAGACCTACTTTCTCCTACTGATTGACAAACCAATCATAATTTCAATTTGTTTTTTTTATTTATTTCTTCCAGAAACTATAAAATTGAAGTTAATCCATATACAAAAAAAGCAAGCCACAAAAAAGTGACTTGCCTTTTTACTTTCTATTCACATTTTTTCAAAATTCATCTTCAAATGCTCTACTTAGTAAACTATCATTTACAACAGTAATTTTGCTTGTTTCAACATTTTTGTCCGAATTAACTTCTTCTTCAATTGTATTTTGATTCTTTTTCTTTTCACTATTATTATTTTTAACTTCAGAATTATTTTTTTGCTCATCACTCAAACAATATTCTTTTCTTGCTAACGCAATAAGCAATTTGTCTTGTTGTTCTCTTGATATGCTCCTGTCATTTAAAACTTCCTTAACTGTTTGATACTTAGTTTCAAACTTTTCATTAAAAAACTTATCTTCAATTTGTTTTCGTATATGTGTTCCGGGATTAGCTGAAAAGCTGGTAACAACCATATATTGAACATTAATTTTTCTGGTTTTATCAAGAGGATTAACCTCTAAATTACTTCTTAGATAGCCATTAACTATCAATCCATCCCCTTGCCGATAATGTTTAATCGCATACTTAGCTCCTCGAGTACAAAAAATCAAATTTATATAGTTGTTAATAGCATGACGCTGCCCTTCTTGTTTGTCCCAGTATACATTGGTTTCATAGCAAAACTCTGATAAATAAATGTAATTCTTATTATTTACATAATCTTCTTTTTTGCTATCAACCTTTTCTTCTTTGACCTTGATTGGGTCAACCATTGGCTTTGGATTTTTTGATAAATTTCCAATTAAAGTAATACTAGATAGTCCTTTAGTAGTATAGCTCTCTGTTCTTTTTTCTAATAGATCTGAATCAATTTCATAAACTGAGTTACTGCATCTTTTTAGTACATCAGCTAAATTTTCATTTTCTAAATTTACTGCAAGTATTTTTACCTTGTTTTGCATAATACCTTTCCTCATTTTCTATTTCCCTAATTAATTTTTCTTCTGTCGTTTTCCTTGTAATCACAACCTTCCCGTATAAAAAAGGGAACATTGAAATTGCTCAATGTTCCCTTTTTACTTACTATTTTGCTCATTTCGTTTGACCTTTAAGATCAACATTTGCTAATTATTCATGCCTCATTTGAAGCTATCTGAAATAAACTATCTTTAATTTCTATTTAGAAATTCCACAGTTTTAATCTGTGCATCATGAAATTTGATATAGTTTACTTTATCATTATACATCTTCTATTTGATGGCTATTATCTTTCTTGTCATAATTTTTTCGAAAGTCCTTCCAATCAGGATCACCATACAATCTTTCAATATTTTTTTCAAAATAAGCTTGTGCAGATTTGCCACCTTTTATTCTTGCACGATGGTCTTTGATTAACTGCTTCTCTCTATCCAACTCATCAGACTCTTTAAACAAACTATGCAGAATTTCTTCGGGTGACATAAACCCCTGACATATTTTTTCTCCATCAATATTCTCAACAAGTCTGTCTGGTGAATCTAAATCATATTGTCTAGCTAAGGCTTCATTAAACCATGATGAACGCATATGATTATCTTTTTCGTTCCAATTAGTTTTAGGATCAATATTTAGTTTTGATCTATTTTCTCCATCAGTTGGAATTATAGAAACCTCAGCATTTGGAATAATAATTGCTGCACTTTTAATATCGTCTGATGGAAGATCATGTACCAGCACTTCCGAAATATCAGTAGTTAAATAGTCTAATGCTTCTTTTGTACTAGAAAACTTTTCTGTAGTAAAAATCCCATCATTAACAAAGAACGTAATTCTCATATTAAACTCCTTTTCATTTTCTTTTATTGACACTATTAATTTTATCAACGATCCTTTTAGTTTTCAGAATTATTCCTGTAAAATCATAATTTTTTGGATTCTTTTATCATAGTTGAATTGCCCTTATTTTCTTTATGACCGTACTCCATCAAATAAGCCTTGAAATTTCTCGGATAATTCCATAAAGCATTACTTAATTTTGCTGTAGCAACTGCATAATCCCATCTACCTGGCTTGTTTCTTTTTTTTATCGGTATTTCCTTTAAATGTATGCCACCTTTAGATAGATTGATAACCTCATTACTAGATAAAGTTGCATAGACTAAATAGCCGTTCTTGCTTTTTTGTTGAAGCAACAAATACCTTAAAGCTTTTAGGTCGTCAAAGCGCAAAGGTAGCAGTCCTTGCTTTTTTCGAATTAACCTAAAAAAGTTATTAATAAAACTTCTTTCTTTCACAAAACTTACTTCAAGAGACTTTTTGTTTACATCATAATCTCCATCATATAAATGCCAAGTTTCAGATCCGCATTTAGCATCAGAAAAAAAGTAAAACTTTTGTACAGCCTCATCAGAATCTTTTTTCATTTGATGACTTTTAGCATTATTCCAATAATTACAAATTATATACAAAAACAAACACATACTTGAAATGTTTAAAGACAATATCTTAATCGTGAGTTCCGGGAACATCCCTAAAATTCCAAATATTATTCCTACTTTCAATATTATTTGTGCGATCGTACAAGTTCTTCTAAAAGCATGGTAGTTTTTGTAATGCGTCATTTTATAAGCTATATCTATTAATGTTTGTCTTACACTCTTTTTGTCCATTTACTTTTCTTTCTTAATTACAAAAATTAATTGCAGTAACTAACTGCTGGTAATTAATTTTTATCTTCTTTATTTAAGTCATAATCTCTTGTATTACTGGCCTTTTGGAAAAACCTCCAAATTATTTTCTCTAAGTGATACTTTTATATATATTTCAAATTAGACAAGGCGATTATTACGTATATTTACAATTCTCAAAGATACAAAGGATCTATATCTTTAAACCAAAATGACTTAACTCTGCTACACATGATTTGTGATTTAGGTTTTGTATCATTGCAACAGCTGAATATGCTCTATTCAGTAATACGGCGTTATCCTGCACAATTATCACGTTCTATTTTAGCTAAATGGTGCCAATTTTCTGGATTACTCCTTAAACATAGAATGCCTAAGACTAATTCATTATCAGCAATTACAATACCAGTTTACATACCAACCAAGGGTTGCCGCTCCTTTCTAAAAACACAAGGCATCTCTTTAAGTTCAGATTCTAATGTGAGTGTTAATAGTCATAATTTGCAATCTATTGAAGTTGTAGTTCAAGCCATTTATGCAGCGACTTTTAAATGCTCTTTATATGCTACTCCTAATAATTATTTTCTTTTTGATGATATATCCGCTCTATTAATTGATCCAGATAGCTCCATCAAAGTAATTAATCCAGAAATTAATTACCAGACACGCTACCAGAAGCTTTTAAAACAACAAATTTCAGAGAACTATATTCAGAATGATCGAGCCCATTCTTTAATCCAGAAAAGAGAACCAGAGATACAAACCAGAAACAAAATGAACAGCACACTGACATTTAGAGAACAAGAATGGTTAACAAAGTATTATGAGATTTTATCAAATATAGATGTTACTGATACGAATACTTTAATTTCTTTATCAATGAAAATCTTGCTCGACTCTTTAATAGATGGAGGTATAAATAATACTCTTCTATCAAAGCTAAAAAACAATATTAATTTGTCCCATGAAGAAGCTAATGATTTACTCAAAAATAATTTTGATCGAAATACTATAAATGCAAATATAGCAATTAAAGATAAAACCGAAAAAAGTAAAAAACAAATTAGTAACACCTACAAGTTAAAATACGAAAATAATGGGCAAAAGTTTCTAGATTTTATTCTTTCTTCAAATGAACCAAAACAAAACTGTATATCAAAAGCCGAAAATAATCGGAAAATGTATGACAATAACGGAAAAGAGACACAAATAAATCAAAATGAAACTAAGCTGAACTATGTTGAAGTATGTAAATGTCATACTAATAACCACACATTACAAAATAAGAGCCAAATTAGTAGTAATGAAAATATTTCTAAACTCTCAAAAAATAAAAAAACAAGGTATAAATTGATTACCTCGATTAGTAGTTATAATTTGCTATATTCAGCTGGCCAATCCTGCAGTGTCCAACAAAATAGCTATCGATACCCATTAGCAAAAATAGATAATATTGGGCGAAATCTTAATTTAATTAGTAATCCTCAAATAAATATAAATAAGTTCGATTTTAGTAGTTTTAAAAACCAGTATAATTATCACCAATACACTTTTGTTGCAGATCAAGTAATTAGCTTTACAAGACATGATCGACGCCAAGAAATTTTTATTGAACTGGATAATAGAACAGAAGGTAATGATACTCAAATACAGAAAATACTGAACTATATTAGTTATGCGCTAGATCATCCCCAGAGGGATGTTTTATTGGTTATGGCAATTACAGATGGCTCTTTGTATTCAAAAAGGATGCCTAAATACACTAATATTGGACGTAAATTAGGATCACTTAGTAGTAAATTCCTAATGTCATTTTTAAAGGATACAAAAGAAAAAAAATTTTTTCTTTATCAAATGTACAAACAAGCAAATAACTTAAAAATAGCTCTAACAGGTGTTTCCGAAGCACATATAGACATTAGTCAGTTTATTTTGGGTAGCAACTACTCCCTGGACTACTTAAATTCAATTAACCAGTACATTTGTCAACTTAGTGAAAATACCGAATGGAATGTCTCTTTCAAGCCCTCTAATGAGTTTAAGACAATCTTGCAAAACCAAGAACTATTGAATAGCTCTCTTAACGATTTAAAAATTGAGTACAAGAAAAATTCTCAAGGAAATGGTATTTGGCGCTACATTAACACTTCTTCTTTTTCTCCTTTTTTGGGACGATTAAAAATAAAACATAAGTTAGAACGTAAGGAATTCTATCAGCCAATTATTGCTGGGGATGAACATAGCTTAGACACCATTATCAAGACATATGAACAAATTTACAGCACCAAAAAGGATTCAAATGTCTGTCCTCCAATGATTCTTTATCCAACACGTGAGCGACCCGTAACAGCTATCACTCTTAATCAATACAGAAAATTATATAAATGGACATCAACATGGAATCCAACTATTCCGGTCCTTGTTCAACCAAGAACGTCAATAAACAACAATGTACAACTTCATCGTGAACTAAGATGGCTCACATTACAGTTTGATCTTGATATATATAACTATTTTAAAATTGGCGCTGTCAACAAGGCAGCGTTGAAGCAATATCCTGACTATGGTCATAATTTTGTTAAGCCTTTAAAGTGGTCTATTGGCAGTAAGCCTCGGAGTTATGCTAATTTACATAAATTAGCAATTAGATTAAATAAAAAAGAATTCATAGATCAACTACGACTATCAGAAGTGCCGCTCGGTTTATTCAAATTATTACTTAGTCGCTGGCCGAAAGGACAATATTCGTTGCCTTTAATTTCTCATTTAGACTATTGGGATAATACCCAATGTATAAATAACCGCCCTATTTTATCGGAAAATATTTTTAATCATGTATATGGACTAAATGCAATTACTCCTAATGCTAGAACTAAGTTAACTTTACCTAAGTTAGAAATTTAAAAGAATAAAAGAAAAACCCTAGGCAAAGCCTAGGGCTGAAGATTGTAGAATTATCTTTCACACATTAATTTTTATACTAATAAATAACTGGAGTATATCTTGCTTAATTTACACTAGTTAATTTATAGTATTTCTACAATCTACTCGCGTATTATATCATTCAATTATTATTTTATTCATCAAAAAAGTTCGAAGTTATTTCATTTTATCTAATCTTAAAAAACTTAAATAAGCTTTAAAATTACGGCCTTTTTGTCAAGTATACAATGGTATCTTTATATATTATTGTATTATTTTTAACATTGAAATATATTTTTAAATTCATTGATTATTATACTTGCTGCTACCTCTATTAACATAAAT
This sequence comes from Lactobacillus helsingborgensis, assembly GCF_000970855.1. Classification (GTDB taxonomy): domain Bacteria; phylum Bacillota; class Bacilli; order Lactobacillales; family Lactobacillaceae; genus Lactobacillus; species Lactobacillus helsingborgensis. Next base: position 6,880 of record NZ_KQ034055.1, on the reverse strand, counting down.
ACAAACCTTAATCTTGCAAAACTTTTTAGGTTTTTGGTAATTATGAATTATCAATTCTTATTTTCAATTTCCTTTTATCATTAATTTGTAAAAACTATAATTTATAATTTTTGAGAGGAAACAACAATATGCAATCAAAAACAAGAAAAATTTTTTTACGCACCAGCACCGCTATGGGAGTGACCCTAATTTGTGCCGGCACTATTAATAACTATACACAAGTAATGCACGCTGATGAAACTGTCACCTCTCAGCAAAATGGTATCGACACTGGAAATTGGACTGCTGTTGATAAGGCTAAAACTATAACACGTACTATTCATTTTATTGATGAAAATGGTAAATTAGTAGCGCCTGACGTTATCGAAAGACACACTGGGGAAATTTTTTCTGCTAAAAACGGTTCTGACAAAAGAGCTTTCGCAATTGTTAATGGCAGTCCTATAAATGTTATACCTAAATTCACTGCTGTAACATCTCCTACTATTCGAGGATTCCAACTTAAAGATAACAAATTTAAAAATATACCTGAACAAGGCTGGTCTTTAGATGGAACACAGACAACGGATCCTAAAACGGGATTCTATACAAACTTAGCACAAGATGAAGTTATCAATGTTGTTTATACAAAAGATAACAGTCAAACAGACAATTCATTACAAAATGCTGTTCCTGTAGCCGGCTATACCGTATTAAACGTAAAGACCTTGACAAGAACTATTAACTATGTAGACGGAATTGGAAACAAATTGGCCACTTCTGTTGTTGAGTCAGTTAAATATGAAACTGTAGCATCCTCAAGTCTTACACCAAAAGAACAAAATGAAACTAAGAATCAAAAAGTCGCCATTGTTAATGTAATACGTGACACTGCTGGAAATATTACCACTCAAAACACACATATCTTAAGTACACCAGCATATAGACTTAAAGATGTAGCATCTCCAAAAATTAATGGCTACAAATTACAAAATAGAAATTTTAAAACTCTGTCCGGTCAATATATGTGGTTATCTGATAAACCATACGTACATGCAATACTAGATAATGGACTGCCTCAATACATGGTTCAGGATGAAATAGTCGATGTTGTATATGTACCAGGAAAAGAAACTAACGGCAAAGAAAATAGTCAAAATTCTTCAGCTATAACCGGTAATGATAAGACAGATAAAAATAATAGCAACGATTCAGAAAACAAGTCAAATGACGGCAGTTCTTCCAGGGATGCTAAAAACAATAGCACTAATAATTACGACAATACTTCTTCAACCAATACTGGATTGGATGATAATTCAGAAAATGTATTACCACAAACAGGTAATACAAAATTTTCAACTTCTTTATTAGGATCTGGACTAGCTCTGCTTTTCACTGCTGCTATAGGCTATTTGTCAGAATTTAAGAAAAAAATATAAGATAAAAATTTACTTCTTTTCCCATTTCAAATACTACTTATAAATTCCAAAAAAATAAAAAGGCACTTGTCATGATATGACCCCCAAATTTAGGACAAATTTGGGGGTCATTTTTATGTCTAAATTATCTAAACAAGATAAAGTTGAAATCTATCATCTTTGGCACGATTATCAAATCAGCCCTGCTGAGCTAAGTCAGCGTTATCGGGTTGGCAAGACTAATATTAATTACTTGTTAGCTTTAATTAGCCGTCACGGTCTAGCTGTTTTAGATCAGCCTTTCACTGCTTATACAAGTAATTTTAAGGAGCAGGCCCTTAGGCGAATCATAGTTGAACATGAGCCTGCCCGTCGAGTGTCTATTGACTTGGGCTTAAAAAGTAGTGGCATGTTGTACAACTGGCTGCGCGAATACCGTAAAAATGGGTATAATATCGTTAACAAGCAGAGAGGACGACCGCCCCATGACCAAAAGAGAACAGCTGATCAAACAGGAAAATCATCGACTCAAGCAAGAGAACGAACGCTTACGCCAGCAGAACTTGAAGCTGAAAATCGAGAACGAATTCGTAAAAAAATTGAGCGTCTTAGTCGACCAGCGGACCAAGAACCGCAAGCCGCGGAAATAGCCCAGGCAGTTACCCAACTAAGGCGCGAGCTTAAAGTCAGCGTAACTTTTATTCTTGATGCCATTAATGCCAATCCCAATCTGCC
>NZ_KQ034055.1:0-3533 GCF_000970855.1 Lactobacillus helsingborgensis | reverse complement strand
AGGCGTCGCGGTTTATTAGTCAATCATAAAAAGGTGCAGCACTTAATGAACAAGCTGAAATTGTTTGGCATAGTCAGTAAACGCTGGCACAAATACAGCAGCTATCGCGGCACTCAGGGTCCGATTAAGCCTGACCTGATTAAACGCAGCTTCAGTGCGGTTTATCCCAATCACAAATGGTATTCAGATATAACTGAGTTCAAGCTCAAGGGGCAAAAGACCTACTTATCACCGATCATTGACGGCTGCACCCAAGAGATTGTTTCCTATACTATTTCCCGCAGCCCTAATCTTAAGCAGACCATGGATATGTTAAGAAAGGCCTGGGACAAGCATCCGGCACTGAATGGCTTGATCTTCCACACTGATCAAGGCTGGCAATACCAAAATGCCCAGTTTCAAGCGTGGCTGAAAAACCATGGCATTAGCCAGTCAATGTCACGCAAGGGCAATTCGCTTGATGATGGGTTAATGGCAGGCTTCTTCGGGATACTCAAGCGAGAAATGTTTTATGGCTTTGAAAAGCAGTTTAAGAATCTCACTGAACTGGAAGACGCAATCAGAGACTACATTGAGTATTACAATCAGAAAAGAATCAAAATCAAACTAAAAGGACTAACTCCGCTTGAATATCGGCAGTTAGTCCTCAGTTAATAGCTAATATAAAGTGTCCTAATTTTAGGGTTCACATCATCAAAGTGTCTTTTTTAGGGGTATCAATATTAATTGACGCATCAGTCGGCAAATTAGTCAAGCTATGTTAAATAATACTTGTTCACTAACTTTGTTCTTAAATTCTAGATTTAAGCCATTCTAGATATTCACTAACATAGTCCTCTGAAAAGATTTCCGAATTCACATTGTTTTTATTTAGCACATAACCTAAAATTAATCTTTTTGTATGTGGAAGTGGTTTTAGTTGTTGACGACTAATTAATCTTACATTTTTGGGCTCTGTTAATTTATAATCTTCCTTTTTCGAGTGAGCTTGACCTTTATAATAACTTCGAGTTTGTGCTGTAAAAGTCAGTTGATCTCCTTTTTCTAACTCGCCAACTTTTCTAAAATTAATGCTGTATCTGAACCACATGTGATCTGCAATTAGGTTATAGCTTTCATCAACTATATTTTTTAAACAAATTGTTGGCGATGGCATTGCATCTTTGTGAGTGAAATAACCGACTCGATCAAATACCGCCTTGTATTTCTTGACTTTGTTATCTTTTAATAATTTATTCTTTAAATTCTTTCGCATTTCTTTATACAAATTCTATATCAAAAAAGTTTATAATTTACCGATGAAATTTATTACTAACATAGCATTTGAAACTATAAATAGTTTATTAGAGGTGCGAAAAATATTTTTGTATAATTTGTAGAAAAAATAATAGAAAACTCTACTATATAAAAGTTTAAGTTTTCTATTGTTATAATATAACTTATACTTCACATCTCAAGATAATTTTAAAATAGAAAATGATTATGGCTTATAAAGTCACGAAACTATATTATATTCAACAAATATTTTTTTCAGTTAATCATCAAATAGACTTTTTATTTCTTCATTTCGATTATCTTGCCCACGTTTATTTTCCGCAAATACATTAACTGCATCCTCTTTTAAAACCTTGTGAACTCTGTCCTCATCAAAATCACGATTATTTGGAGTTGTAAAATCAATTACTGCGCTTAAAACAGTATCTTTAGCAGGCTCAGATACACTAGGCTTTAACCTCTGCTGCTTTGCTTTTTCAAGTTCTTTTTGCCTTTTACGCAAGTAAAGTTCTTCTAAAGCCACGAAATCATCAATATCTCCTTCAGTCAGCGCTCCCTCTTTAAGCAATTTGCTATAAAAATTAATTACGTCAAGAACTTTATTTGAGCTATAATTCCAGACCGAATCAAGGTGACTACTTATAAGAATTGGTCTTGTCTTTTTGCGAAGATCCTTAAAATTATCCAAAAAATAAGTTCCCCGATGAGCAGATCTATATTTTTTATAAGTGGTTCCTAATTTTAACTCTCTGTAGCGATCGATAGCATCACATTTTTGTTTCACATTTAACCAAGGATTAGTACGAATATTATAAATAGCAACACTTTCTTCTAAAACAGTATTTTTCCTGAAATCTTTTGAAAGTCTAGCTTCGGGTCTCCATGTAAATTGATACGCTGCCGTTTTTCTACCACGCTGCCCTTTTCTATAGATTACAGTAAGATTTAGATTTTGGAAATACGGTGATAGTTCCTCCATACAAGGAATCAAAACCCGCTGCTTGATATTGTTCGTCTGATATGTTTCAGGTATTTTCATTATCTGTCTAAAATTTTCATAGGTGAATTTTCTAATACCTGTAGTCCTAAACTGCTTTAGCTGACGGAAAAGTGCTTTTGAATATCTGGCCTTTAGACGCACATATTGTGACAGTGAAAAACGAGTCCAACTGTCAACGTCATTGAATAAATGCCTAAACTCTTCTTTAATTTGAACATAACACTCTAAATCATCTTCAAATACTATACATTTATCAAAAATACTTCCTACTTCTTTGTATCTGCGACCTGTTTTTGCATCTTCTTTTTCAATAGTTTCCGTAATCTTTGTAAATTTATTAAAAGCTTTGGTAATTTTGTTAACCAGTTGCTTCATGGATGTATTCTGCCTATAGCCTATTAATGTTTTAACCTTGCGACTACTAAATTTGATAATATTGCCGCTCTCTCCATAAATCTGACTAATACAAGCATAAAACAAATTATTTTCAAACTCAGTAAAGGTATCAACCACACCAAATAAGTCAACTTCATTTACTCGATTTCCAAACTTTACCATATTAGATAATTGCTTTTTTTCAACAATAGGGTCTTTTGCATTGGTAACAAGATCTTTTTCAGAAAGAAGTTCAATATTTTCAACTTTTTTTTCATCCTTGGATTTAGACATAATTTTAATCCTCTCGTAGAACGGCTTTTTAATACTATTTATTGTAACATGTGTTGTATAGATGTTACAAGTAATGACTGATTATGTTTTTGCTACGTCTACATTTAAGATAACTTGGTTAAGAGTTAGACTTTCCCCCTGCGTTACTTTTATTTAAAAGCTTGATCATACTTTTAAATTTTGTTTTACATATATCTTTCCTTTTAAGTTGCTTCTATTCAGTTTTGCTAATTCATGATCACATACTTTTACTACCAAAATTTTAAGAAATCTATTAAATTGGTCCTTTAGGCTATATTCTCAAGTTACTTCAATTGAATAAAAAACAAATTATTGCAATTTTTCATCATATTTATTTTATCGCAACTATTTAGTCTAAAACTTGTCAAACCAGTATCTTTCGTTTTTCCTCAAGTGTTACCTTTAACAAAATATAAAAGCCAAAAGAATCTTGCTTTACTTTTATCGCAGCCATTAGCTATAAAGCTTGTCAAATCAGTGTTTGGTAGTTTTCCTCTCACGTTGCCCTTAATTAAATATAAAAACTTAAAACACTTTTACCTTATTATTATCGCAACCATTAGCTATA